>CAIQHF010000054.1 GCA_903871605.1 uncultured Sphingomonadaceae bacterium | reverse complement strand
CGGCGCGGCGTCGGCGAGCGTCGTCTCGGGCGGAGCGGGCGGTGCGGCGTCGGCGATAGTCGCCTCGGCAGCGGGTGCCGCGCAACCGCCGTCGGGCAGCGCCACCGGGAAGACGCGCGTCATCGCCAGCGCCTCGATCGCGCCGGGTGCCGCGGCCTGCGCGTCGTGCGCGAGCCCGGCCGCCTCGGCGCAGCTCGATTCGTTGGTCTGATCGCTGCCGAAGCCGTTGGCGAGCGTGGTCGCGAAGCGGTCATAGTCGGTCTGCGCGCCGCCATTCGCGGCGAAGTGCCGCTTGATCACCAGATCGGCGCGCTCGAGCGCGCCCCTCTGCGTGGTGACGAAGCCGTTATAGGCCGACGAGATGTCGATGTGCGCGGCCTGGCAGCGCAGCGTCGCGACCATCAGCATCGTCTGCATCTCGCGTATCTGCGCGGCGGCGACCTCGCGCTCCGCCCAGCAATGACCCTGCGCCTCTGCCTGCGCCGGCACGGCCGCCCCCGTCGCCGCAAGCGCAAGCGCTGCAGCCCAATTCCGATAATGTCCCATCGTCCCGTTCCCCGTACGGCGATCCCCCACGGGTCCCCGATGCCGACAAGGTGCGCGCCGGCCGTTATCAGGACCTTGCCGGCGAGGGTTAAAACGCCGCTCATCAGCGTTTGACGGTTTTCACGTAGCGATCGCGCCGGGGCTTTTCGCGCGCGTCGCCGCGGCCTAGGCTCGCACCCGATGCGACCGCCCTTCCACCTCGCCTTTCCCGTCCACGATCTCGCCGCGGCGCGCGGCTTCTATGGCGGGCTGCTCGGCTGCAGCGAGGGGCGCAGCGCCGATAGCTGGATCGATTTCGATTTCCATGGCCACCAGATCGTCGCGCATCTCGACGCCGGGCGGACGCCGGCCGAGACCAGCAACCCGGTCGACGGCCATGACGTGCCGGTGCCGCATTTCGGCGTCGTGCTGGGTTGGGAGGAATGGCACGCGCTCGCCGCGCGGCTCGAGGCGGCGGGGATGCGCTTCGGCATCGCGCCGCATGTCCGCTTCGTCGGCCAGCCGGGCGAGCAGGCGACGATGTTCTTCCGCGATCCGTCGGGCAATGCGCTCGAGTTCAAGGCGTTCCGCGACCCCGACAGCCTGTTCGCCACGGCATAAGGCGGCGACAGGGTGGCAAGCGCGGCCCGGCAAAGCGGCCGGACGTCGCCGCCCGGCCGCTCGGCTCACGCCGCCAGATCAGCGGCCGTCATGATGCTCGGCGTGATGGTGATGCCAGCCCACCGCGTGCATGTGACGCCAATGTGCGCGGCGTCCCTGCTCGTCGTGTCGGCGCACGGCGCGCATGTGGCGCCAATGCGCGCGACGGCCATTCTCGATACTGCGGGCGCGATAGTCGCCGCGGTCGTCGTGATGATAGCCGTGGTGGTGGTGATAGTCCTGCGCGGAAGCGGGCGCGGACAGCGTGGCGGTGCCGAGCGTCGCGGCGGCGGCCAGCAGGAACAGACCCATTTTCATTGCACTCTCCTCGTGTCGACATGACCGCCCGACTGTGCGGTCGAGCCGGTGAACCGACGCTGATCCGCCTGTTCACGCGCGTGCAACGTGCATGGCGGCGGTCTGTTCGACGGGCTCGACGAATGGCCCGCCGCGCGTCAGCCGGTCGCCGCGACGATCGCCGCCGAGTTGTGTCGCGTGCGCTATTGGGGGCGGGTTGCTACTTGCTCGGCGTCGCGCCAGGGCGCGCGTGCTGGAGGCGGCGTGAGCGGGCCCGTCCTGTTCCCCGGCGAACGCCGGGGCCCAGCCCCGCACGACATGGCGCTCCCGAGGCCTGTTGCGCGCGAATCCCTGGCCCCGGCTTTCGCCGGGGAACCAGGAAGGATGGGGTATGACCCGCAAAGCCGATCTCGTCCGCGCCGCGGCCGCGAGGCCCGTCCTGTTCCCCGGCGAACGCCGGGGCCCAGGCCCGCACGACATGGGGCTCCCGAGGCCTGTCGCGCGCGAGACCTGGGCCCCGGCTTTCGCCGGGGAACTAGGAAGGATTGGGGTATGACCCGCAAAGCCGATCTCTTCTGCGCCGAAGCCGCGAGGCGCATCCCGATCAGCGGCGGCGCCATGGGGGCGGGTTGGTCGTGGCATGCCCGCCGCGCGCACAAAAAAAAAGGCCGGGCATCGCTGCCCGGCCTCTTGGCGATCGGCGATGCGGCTCAGCGGCGGTGACCGCCACCATGCCATCCGCCATGATAGCCGCCGTGCCAGCCACCGCGATACCCGCCGCGATATCCGCGCCAGCCGCCGCCATAATAGCCGCCCCAGCCGCCATAGACGACGGGCGGGCCATAATAGCCATAATAGGCCGGCGCATAGTAGCCCGGATAATAACCGGGATAATAGCCGCCATAATAACCGGGGCCGCCGAAGCCGACCGACACGAAGGTCCGCGCGGCGGCGGGGGTGGAAACGAGCGCGCCACCGGCAAGAGCGGCGGCCGCGGCAATCGCGATCGGGACTATGCGCATCTCAACACCTCTGAGTCGTTGACCATCAACCACTATGCCCTGTCGGCTGAACGCGCGCTGAGAGCCGCATTCATCTGCCGGCAAGTCGCGTGATCAACGCGCAGCCTTGCGGTTGGGTGCCGCCGCCCGTCGCAACGGCGGCGCCTCCTCGCCCGGCGGACGGGGATATTCGGCGGCGGCTCTGCGCCGGCTATGCCTCGGCGGCGAGCGCCGCTACCGGCGGATGGAGCCTGAGCCGCGTCACCCGCCGGTGATCGCCGTCGGTCACCTCGAGCGTCCAGCCGCTCTGGTGGCGCAGCATGTCGCCGACCTTGGGGATGCGGTCGGCGATCAACGAGGCCAGCCCGCCAAGCGTGTCGACATGCTCGTCGGTCTCGGCGAGCTTGGGGTCGATCGTCTCGGCGACATCCTCCAGCTCGGCGCGCGCATCGGCATCCCAGGCGCCGTCGTCGAGCGGCACGAGCATCGCGACGGGCGCATCGTCATGCTCGTCCTCGATGTCGCCGACGATCTCCTCGACCAGATCCTCGATCGTCACCAGCCCCTCGGTGCCCGAATATTCGTCGACCACGATGGCGAGATGCGTGCGCCTGGCGCGCATCTCGGCGAGCAGGTCGATCACCCCCATCGCCTCGGGGACGTAGAGCGGCTCGCGGATCAGGTCGGTGATCTTGTCCGGACGCGGCGCGGCGCCGGCGAGGATCGGGAAGACATCCTTGATGTGGATCATCCCGATCACCGTATCGAGCGTCTCGCGGTAGACGGGGAGCCGCGAATGGCCCGCCTCGACGAACAGCGCGACGAGCTCGTCGACGCTCGATTCCTCGTCGATCGCGATGATGTCGCCGCGGGTGACCGCGACGTCGCGGACCGTGCGCTCGCCGAAATCGAGCAGGTTCTTGAGCATGATCCGCTCGGCGGGCGACAGGTCGAGCGCATTGGGGGCGTCGTCCTCATGCTCCTCGATCGCCTCGGCGATCTGGTCGCGCAGCGTCGGCTCGGCATCGTCGCCGAACAGCAGATGGCGCAGACCAGACCACAGGTTCCCGCCGCTGCCGGCGGGGCTTCTACTGGAATCGTCGGGCATGATGGTGGTGGTGGACCCCTGTCGTTACGTTCGCGCGACTCTACCGGGGGGCGGGGGGGCGAGTCGAGGGAGCAATGCGTAAACTTGTGCTCCTGCGAAAGCAGGAGCCCAGGGCTCCGGACGCAGCGCCTGCAACCCTGGGCTCCCGCTTTCGCGGGAGAACGATCAGTCGCTTATCTCCGCATAGGGATCGTCGATCCCCAACGCCGCGAGCACCTCGCGCTCGGCGGCCTCCATCTCCTCGGCGTCCTGGTCGGTGATGTGGTCGTAGCCGAGCAGGTGGAAGGTGCCGTGGACGACGAGGTGCGTCGCATGCGCCTCGACGCTCACGCCCTTCTCGCCCGCCTCGCGCGTGCACACGCCGTGCGCGAGGACGATGTCGCCGAGCAGCAGCTCGCCATCGTCCGAATTGGCGTCGACCGTGTCGAGCAGATCGTCCTGCACCATCGGGAAGGAGAGGACGTTGGTCGGCGCGTCCTTCTGGCGATAGTCGCGGTTGAGGCTTTGCACCTCGTCGTCCGAGGTGAATTTGACCGAGACCTCGACGGTGGCGGGCTCGGTCAGGAAGCGTCGCTCGGGGCTGTGCGCGATCGCGGCGCGGACCGCCTTGTCGGCGAGCGACGCCCAGCTTGCCGGCTCGGGCCAGCCTGTGGCATCGGTTTCGACGTGGATCATCGCTATCCTTAACCGTTCGTGCCGAGCGACGTCGAGGTACGCGAGGCAGGCGCGGCGCTTGGGGCCGGTCCCTCGACTGCGCTCGGGACGAACGGGGAGGGGTAATTATTCATCCGGTCCCTCATAGGCCTGCACGATCCGGCCCACCAAGGGATGCCGCACCACGTCGGCGGCGCCGAAGTGGATCATCGTCATCCCCGGGATGCCCTGCAGCTTGCCGACCGCGTCCGCCAGGCCCGACTTGCCGATGTCGGGCAGATCGATCTGGCGCGGATCGCCGCACACCACCATCCGGCTGTTCATGCCGAAGCGCGTCAGGAACATCTTCATCTGCGCAGGCGTGGTGTTCTGCGCCTCGTCGAGGATGATGAACGCGTCGGACAAGGTGCGCCCGCGCATGAAGGCGATCGGCGCGATCTCGATCTCGCCCGAGGTCATCCGCCGCTCGACCTGCTCGGCGGGCAGCATGTCGTAGAGCGCGTCGTACAAGGGGCGGAGATAGGGATCGACCTTCTCCTTCATGTCGCCGGGCAGGAAGCCCAGTCGTTCGCCGGCCTCGACCGCGGGGCGCGACAGGATCAGCCGGTCGACCTGCCCCGCCATCAGCATCTGCACCGCCTGCGCCACCGCGACATAGGTCTTGCCCGTGCCCGCCGGCCCGAGCGCGAACACGATCTCGTCGCGCGCCAGCGCCTCCATATATTTGATCTGCGTCGCCGAGCGCGGGACGATCGTCTTCTTGCGCGTGCGGATCATCACGGCGGGGGGCTGCGACACGTCCTGGCGGATGATGCCGTCGAGCACGGGCTCGGCCGACATCGCGATCACGGCTTCCACCGCGCCCGAGTCGATCTCCTGGCCCTGGACGATGCGGTTGTAAAGCCCGGTCAGCACGTCGCGCGCGCGGCCGATCTGGTCGGCGAAGCCCTCGATCGTCAGCTTGTTGCCGCGCGCGGAGATATAGACGCCGAGCCGACTCTCGATGGCGATCAGATTCTTGTCATATTCGCCGAACAGTCGGCCGAGCAGCTGGGGCTTGTCGAACACCACTTCGATGCGGGCCTTGTCACCGGCCTGCGCGGGTACGGGCTTGCGGCTCATTCGATCCTTTCAGGTGCGAGTCACCCGACAAGGTGGGCCGGGCGGCGGGCAAAAGCTAGGTGTGTTGCGCGCGATATTTCGGTGGCGGATGGGCGATGCAGCGGAGCCACAGTGCGACGTTCGGCAATATATGTGCTCCTGCGTAGGCAGGAGCCCAGGTGGTGAGCCACAGCGCCTGAAACCCTGGGCTCCTGCCTGCGCAGGAGCACGGAGTCGCAGGTCAAGCGCTGACCAGCGCCATCCCGCTCACGCTGTTCGGGCCCGCCGCGACGATGTCGACGTCGAGCATCGCACCGATCGGTGCGTCGGTCTGCAGATGCACCGACTGCAGCCAGGGCGACTTGCCGAGCTTCTGCCCGGGCAGCTTGGCGGTCCGCTCGATCAGCACGCGCGTCCGCCGGCCGAGCGTCGCGATGTTGAACGCGTGCTGCTGGTCGTTGAGCAGCGCCTGCAAGCGCTGGAGCCGCTCGTCCATCGCCTCCGGCGCGATCTGGTCCGCCATCGTCGCCGCGGGGGTGCCGGGGCGCGGGCTGTATTTGAAGCTGAACGCCTGCGCATGGCCGACCGCCGCGACCAGATCGAGCGTCGCCTGGAAATCGGCCTCGGTCTCGCCGGGGAAGCCGACGATGAAGTCGCCCGACAGCGCGATGTCGGGCCGCGCGGCGCGGACGCGCTCGATCACGCGCAGATAGCTCTCGGTCGTGTGGCTGCGGTTCATCGCCTTGAGGATGCGGTCCGACCCCGCCTGCACGGGCAAATGGAGGAAGGGCATCAGCTTGGCGACGTCGCCATGCGCGTCGATCAGCGCCTGCGTCATGTCGTTGGGGTGGCTGGTCGTGTAGCGGATCCGCGCGAGCCCGTCGATTCGGTCGAGCGCGCGGATCAGGCCGTCGAGACCCTGGGGCCGGCCGGCCTCATCCTCGCCCGTCCAGGCGTTGACGTTCTGCCCGAGCAGCGTGATCTCGCTCGCCCCCGCCTCGACGAGCGCCCGCGCCTCGGCGACCAGATCGCCCCACGGCCGCGAAATCTCGGCACCGCGCGTATAGGGGACGACGCAATAGGTGCAGAATTTGTCGCACCCTTCCTGGACGGTCAGGAACGCGCTCGGCGCGACCTTGCGCCGTGCGGGGAGCGCGCCGAACTTGGAGGCGGCGGGCATGTCGGTGTCGAGCGCCGGGCGGCCCGCCGCCGCGTCCGCCACCAGTCCCGGCAACCGGTGATAGGCCTGCGGGCCGACGACGATGTCGACCGCCTTCGCGCGCGCGACGATCTCGGCGCCCTCGGCCTGCGCGACGCAGCCGGCGACCGCGATCAGCGGCTTGTCCGCGCCGGACGCCCGCGCCGTCTTGAGGATGCGGCCGATGTCCGAATAGACCTTCTCGGCGGCCTTCTCGCGGATATGGCAGGTGTTGAGCACGACCAGCTCGGGCGCCTCGCCGTCGGCGGCGACGGTCATCCCCTGATGGCTGAGCAGCTCGGCCATGCGCTCGCCGTCATAGACGTTCATCTGGCAGCCGAAGGACTTGACCGCATAGGTCTTGGGAAGCGCGCGGGGCAGGGACATGCCGCGCGCCATACAAGGTGCGGGGCATTTGCTCAATCGCGAGCGTGGTCGTTCCCCGGCGAAAGCTGGGGCCCAGGCCCGCAGCCTGCGGCGGGCGCGGCTCTCGTTGCGATGCGTGGGGTCTGGACCCCGGCGTGCGCCGGGGAACGACGAGGTCAGACCTTCGCGTCTCGGCTGAGCGGCACGCCGTAGAGCTCCATGCGGTGGTCGACGAGGCGGAAGCCCAGCTTCTCGGCGATGCGCTGCTGGAGCTGCTCGACCTCCTCGTCGACGAACTCGATGACGCGGCCGCTCTCGACGTCGATCAGATGGTCGTGATGCGTATCGGGCGCGGCCTCGTATCGCGAGCGGCCATCGCCGAAATCGTGGCGCTCGAGGATTCCTGCCTCCTCGAAAAGCCGCACGGTACGGTACACCGTCGCGATCGAGATGCCGGGGTCGATCGCCGCCGAGCGGACGTGCACCTCCTCGACGTCGGGATGGTCCTCGGCCTCGGACAGCACGCGCGCGATGACGCGGCGCTGCTCGGTGATCCGGAGCCCCTTTTCGGCGCAGAGCGCCTCAAGATCGATCTTGCGCATCGCCGTCATGTAAGACGTCGCGGCGCGGACGGGAAGCGCGAAACGCTCGCACCTCCCGGCGCGTCGGCTACTTGCGCGGGCGCGTGCCCAGCCCGATCTTCTTGGCGAGCATGCGGCGCTGCTCGGCATAGGCGGGGGCGACCATCGGATAGTCGGCGGGCAGGTTCCACTTGGTGCGATACTGTTCGGGGGTCAGCGCATAATGCGTCATCAGGTGGCGCTTGAGCATCTTGAGCTTCTTGCCGTCCTCGAGACAGACGATGTAATCCTGCTTGATCGACGCGCGCACCGAGACCGCGGGCTCCTGCTTCTCGGCGGGGGCGGGGGTCGCCTGGCCGAGCTGGGTCAGCGCGCCATGAACATGCTGGATCAGGTTGGGCACGTCGCCGACGGCGACATTGTTGTTGCTGACATGGGCCGAGACGATGTCGGCGGTGAGCGTGATCAGCGTTTCTGACAGATCTATGACGTCGGACATGGCGAATACCTCGTAAACAACTGGCGCTACTATACGGCAGCCATAAAATGGCTCGTTACGGCTGTGTCGCAAGAGCGCTTATCGTGCAAGGCACCAATAATCAGCTTGTCGTGTTTGCCGCGCTCGCATCGTCGTTCGTCAGTGCGCAGGAGAGCGTGATCGCATCGAAGCTGCGCCCGTCTCTTCCGCGATAGTAGCGCGGCCGTCTGCCGACTTCGCAAAACCCCGCGCCGGCATAGAGCCGCGCGGCGGGATTGCCGTCGCGCATCTCGAGATGGAGATGCGTCGCGCCGCGCGCGAGCGCCTCGCCGGCGATCGCATCGAGCATCGTGCGGCCGACTCCGCCGCGACGCTCGGCGGGCGGCACCGCGAGCAGCAGCAGCTCGGCCTCGTCGACGACGCTGCGCGCCAGCGCGAATCCCGCCGGGCGCCCGTCGACCCGCGCGAGCAGCAGCCAGACGCCGGGCAGGTGCAGGATCCCCGCGCACTGGCTGCGCGTCCACGCCTCGCCGAACGACGGCGCGAAGGCGGCCTCCATCGTCGCCATCACCTCGTCGAGATCGGTCGCGTCGCCCGGATGGAGCGCCAGCGCGGGGGCGGGCAGCGTGCTCATGCCGCCCTCGTCTCGGTATCGGCGGGCGTGGTGGCGGCGGGCTTGCCGGCGGCGGGCCTGGCATCGGGCGCGCGGCCGTAGATCGGGCGCGGCGCGAGATCGCGGAAGCCGGGCGCGAGCAGCGCGGCGTCGGCGGCGTCAGGCAGCGCGTCGATCGCCTCGCCCGATCCGCGCGCGGCAACCAGCGCGGCGGCGCCCGATCCCGCGACGATTTCGTCAGCCACCACTGCGGCCGCCGCGGCAGGCGCCAGCGAGACGAGCTCGCCCAGCGCGGCGAAGGGGCGGGCGGCGTAGCGCTGGACGAACAGCTCGCCATGCCCGCCGGTCAGCGCCACCGCGCAATGATCGAGCGCCGGGTCGGCGGCGAAGCGCGCGGCGGCGATCAGCGCCATCGACGAGCAGCCCGCGACCGGCACGCCCCAGCCCATGCCGAGCCCGATCGCCGCGGCGAGCCCGACGCGGACGCCGGTGAAGCTGCCCGGGCCGCAGTCGACCAGGATCGCATCGGGGGTTATTCCCCCGGCCTCGGCGAGCAGCGCCGCGATCATCGGCACCAGCCGCTCGGCATGGCCGCGCCCCACGATCGCGCGTGCGGACCGGCGCACCGTCCCGTCCTCGATCAGCGCGACCGAACAGGCCGCCGTCGCCGTGTCGATCGCCAGCAGCATGACGGCGTCAGATGATCGTGTTCGTCTCGTCGAAGTCAAGCCGCGGCAGCCGCTCGAAGATCGTCGCGGGGTCGCCATGGCCGAGCGTGGTGATGAAGTTGGACTTGACCTGCGTGCCCGCGAAGAAGGCGGCGTCGACCGCGGCATTGTCGAAGCCCGACATCGGCCCGGTGTCGAGCCCAAGCGCGCGCGCCGCGACGATCAGATAGGCGCCCTGCAGCGTCGCATTGCGGAATGCCGAGGTCTCGATCAGCGGCTGGTTGCCCGCGAACCAGGGGCGCGCGTCGACATGCGGGAAGAGCCGGGGCAGCGTGTCGACGAAATTATAATCCATCCCGATGATCGCGGTGACCGGCGCCTGGCGGATCTTCGCGGCATTGGTCTCGGAGGCGAGCGCGGCGAGCTTCTCCTTGGCCTCTGCGCTCGTCACCCAGACGATCCGCGCGGGCGACATGTTGGCCGAGGTCGGCCCCATCTTCACCAGATCCCAGATCGCATGCAGCTCGGCGGTGGTGACAGGCTCGTCGGTATAGCCGTTATAGCTGCGGGCGTTGCGGAAGATCAGGTCGAGGCCGGCATCGTCGAGGCGCGTCGTCATGGGAGCTCCGTGGCGGTCGTGGTCGGGGATCAGATCGCGCGGACGTCGGTGACTTCCGGCACATAGTGCTTGAGCAGCTGCTCGATGCCCTGCTTGAGCGTCGCGGTCGACGACGGGCAGCCCGAGCAGGCGCCGTGCATCGCGAGGAACACGGTGCCGCGCTGGAAGCCGCGATAGACGATGTCGCCGCCGTCCCTGGCGACCGCGGGGCGGACGCGCGTCGCGATCAGATCCTTGATCTGGTCGACGATGTCGGCGTCCGCCGGGTCCTCGCCATAATCCTCGTCGGCGACCGCGATGTCGCTCGCGGAGCCCGCGCGGAACAGCGGCGCGCCGCCGGCATAATGATCGAGCAGCACGCCCAGTACCTGCGGCTTGAGATCACGCCAGTCGCCGCCCGGCGCCACCGTCACCGAGATGAACTCGCGCCCGAAGAACACGCCCTCGACGTCGCCCAGACCGAACAGCGCCTCGGCGAGCGGCGAGGCCTCGGCCTCCTCGGGGGATGCGAAGTCGCGCGTTCCCGCCTCCATCACCGGCTGGCCGGGGAGGAATTTGAGCGTCGACGGATTGGGCGTCGTTTCGGTCTCGATGAGCATGCCGCCCAAGTGGGACGGATCGCGCGACGACGCAAGGGGAGAGGGCGTGCGAAAGACTCGATCGGGAGGGTCGAGACTGTCGAGCAAGGCGGGGGGGCGTTCCGCCGCCTCGCCCTCGCGTGCTGGCGCGGGCGACGCAATGGCGTGGATTAATAGACGATGCTCCGCCGGCTTTCAGGGCATGGACGAGGCGAGCGGACGATCGCTACGGCAAGGCCCGCGCGACGCGGAAACCGAATCCCGCGCTTCGATACGTCGCAATCGATTGCTTATCGTCGGGCGGCGCATAATTCCGCGCGGCAGAGCGCATGACCTTCCATGTATCGGCATAGACCCCACCGCGTGCCACGCGCGAGGCACAGCCCTTCTTCTCGAAGGCCGAACCATCCGTCGCTAGGCCGGCATACGAATCCGAGTGGCAATCCTGAACCCATTCGAAGACGTTGCCGTGCATGTCGTAGAGGCCGAAGGCATTGGGTGGAAACGAGCCGACGGGAGACGTATTCTCCCAGCGGTCGCGACCTAGCGTCCGGGGTCCGCAGCATTCGTCGAGCCCATAGTTCGCATGCTCGTGGTCGGGCGCCGCGCCCCACGGGAATGCGGTCGTCGAGCCTGCGCGCGCGGCATATTCCCACTCGGCCTCCGTCAAAAGCCGATAGCGATGTCCGGTGCGGACGCCCAGCCAGCGCGCATAGTCCTGCGCCTCGCCCCATGTGATGCAGACGACGGGGTCGTTGTCGCTTTGCGGAAAGCCGACATCCTTCCATGATGGGTTCGGGCTTGGCGCATAATCGCACGCGCCTTTGGGGACGGCGCGCTTCGTGGCCGATGCATAAGCGGCCCATTGCCGCCTCGTGACCGGAAACTCCGCGACCGCGAAACGCCGGATGGTTACGCTTCGCCGGGGGCCTTCGTCCTCGTATCGACCCGGTTCGACCGTCGTCGATCCCATCAGGAACGTACCGGCCGGGATCGCGACCATCTTGGGGCACCAATCGGCGGCCGAACAGTCATCGAAGACGGAGCGCCCTGCCGCATGTCCGGCAGGGTGTTCGAGACGGGCTGGCTGCCCGGTGACCACGGTCGGCAGCAATCCGCCCAGCAGCAGGAGGACCCGCAGCGCCCGAATGGTTCCTTCTTGCATTCGCCCGATCATGTCGCCCTCCAGCGCATGCAGGCCATGGAGAGAATGGGGCGAACCCATGCGTCTCCTCGCTGGCGGTTCTCAAATGTCTGCTAACAAAGGGCGGGATGCAAGCTCCGTATGACGCCGCTTTTGGCGCGGCAACGGTCCCGCTGCTTGTCCAGGATATGACGTGCTGCTCGCGCGCAGAGCCTCACGGGTCGATGGCACCGGACGAATAGGCGGCAGCGGCCGTTTCTGGTAAGCCGGGTCAATCGAGGAGGATCACACGGATGACCGCCGAACAGAAACTGCTGACCAAGGGCGTCGCTGCTGGAACGCTCATCGGATTGGCGCTCGGCCTGATCGCCGCACTCTTCGTGGTGTTGCGGTCGGTCGGGCACTGACCCCCGACGCGGGTCGCGGGCACCGGCTGCAACGACCGATGGCGGGCCATGCCGGTCCGCCGCGCCTCACGGGATGCCGATGACATCCCTGGGGATGGCGGGATAGGCGGCGAGCAGCGCGCGACTGAGGTCCGCGGCGACGGCGGCGTCGGAGCCGTTGCGCGCACCGCTGTTGCGGACGGTCACCGCGGCGGCGTGCCAGACGATGGCGGTCTCGCCGCGGCGGTGGATGCGCAGCTCCACCTGCGTGCGGCGCAGGCTGACCAGATCGGACGCGCCCGTCGAGAGCGGGACCGAGACGCCCGTGCCGAACGGCGAAACCGAACGCTGCCCGGGCACGCGGCCAAGACCCGTCCCGACCTCGCCGTGGCTCAGCACCAGCTCGATCCCCGCCGCCGCGTGGCCGGCATCGTCGAACATGGTGAAGCCGCGCGCGGTCAGCTCGCGTTCGACGGCGTCGACGAAGATCGGCAGCGCGGGGTCGTCGTTGCCGTCGGCGGTGCTGGCGGCGATCGAGATCGTCCCGCCCGTGGGGGGCGGGCCGCCCGGCTGCGAGGCGCCTGGCTGCGTGGCGCCCGCCTGCGCGCCGCCCGCGGTCGGCATCAGCGCGAGGGCGGCGGTCGCGATCATCATCAACGCTGGTCTCATGCCCCGCGCTCTACGCGCGTCGGCGCGCGCGCGCCAGCCGCCGCGCCATCGCCCGCGAAGCGAATATTTAACGATGTTTCATAGCCCCGGCTTAAACGCGCGCCGCCATCCTGATTGCATGACGATGATCGCGGATGCCCTCGCCTACAGCGCGCGATCGCGCTTCGGCAGCCTCGCCTGGCGCGAGGCGGCGCGGCGCGCGGCCGAGGCGCGCTGTCGCGGGCAGAGCCGCGAGGCCGATCTGTGGACCCGCGTCGCCTGCGTCGTCGCCGACGTCAGCGAGACCTGAGCCGCCGCTCAGTTGGCGGTGGCCTCGACGCGGCGCATCGTCTCCTCCCATCTGGCGATGTTGGCGGTCGCCTCGCGGACGAAGGGCGAGCGGCGGACGCCGCCCAGGAATGCGCGCGCGACCGCGCGGCCGGGCTGCGCCAGCGGCCGCTCGAACTGGACGAGCAGCACGATCCGCGTCTCGTCCGTGTCGTTCCACACCTCATGTTCATAAGTGTCGTCGAACAGCAGCGTGCCGCCTTCGGACCAGCCGACCGTCTCGCCGCCGACGCGCATCCGCAGGCCGTCGCCGCGCGGCACCTGCAGCCCGAGATGGCAGGTGAGCAGCCCCTTGGTGACGCCGCGATGCGCGGGGATGTGCGTGCCGGGCTTGAGGATCGAGAAGAAGCCGCTGTTGAGCCCCGGTATCTGCGCGAGCAGCGCCGCGGTGCGCGGGCAGCGCGCGACATTGTCGGCGATCGTCTGGCCGTAGCCGACGAGGAAGAAGGAGCGCCACTTGTCGTCCGCCGCGATGCGCTTGTGATCGGGCGAGATCGCCGCAAGCGCGGGCACCGCATCGGGGTTGCGCGTCACCGCGATCGCCTCGTCGCGCACTGTCTGCCAGGCGTCGCGGAGCCGCGCGGTCCAGGCGAAGTCGGCGGGATCGAGCACCGGCGCATTGGGGACGAGCGACGATCGCGCGACCAGGGAATCGACATGCCGGCGCAGCTTCTTGCCGACGCGCACCACCAGCGGACGGCGCGGCACCGCGGACGACGGCGCGGTGGCGGGCGCGTCGGCGGCGGCGATGCAGGAGATATTGCCGTGCATGATCAGTCCTCTCGCTCGGAGTGCCGATCGGAATCAAAGCCGAAACGCGCGGTTGGTTTCCGCGCGCACGCCGAAAAATCCATGTCATCTTGCTTTCCGGCGCGATTCCAGCCATATGCTGCACTGCGTCAGTGGCCTTCGAGGTCACAGGACCGGCGTAGCGTGATTCGAGCCTCCCTCATGGCGGCTCCGAGCGCCCGGTCCCCGCGATGACGCATTGCCAGAAGGCTGCCCTTTTCACGCGGGTCGTCATCGAACCCGCACCGCGCCTTCGCGAGAGGGCGCGCCGTGCCCTTTGCATGGAAGATACCGCTTTGACTCAATTCTCCGACCTGGGCCTCGCTGCCCCGATCCTCGACGCGCTCAATGCCTCGGGCTACACCAAGCCGACGCCGATCCAGGCGCAGGCCATCCCCGCGCTGATGGAAGGCCGCGACCTGCTCGGCATCGCGCAGACCGGCACCGGCAAGACCGCCGCCTTCGGCCTGCCCGCGCTCCACTATCTCCAGAAGAACCCCAAGCCGCGCCCGGCGCGCGGTTGCCGCATGCTGGTGCTTGCGCCCACGCGCGAGCTCGCCAGCCAGATTGCCGAGAGCATGAACACCTATGGCAAGGGGCTGCGCCTTTCCGCCATCACCGTGTTCGGCGGGGTTCCGATCAACCGCCAGATCCGGCAATTGCAGGCGGGCGTCGACATCCTCGTCGCCACGCCGGGCCGGCTGCTCGACCTGATCGACCAGCGCGCGCTGACGCTCCGCGACGTCGAGATCTTCGTGCTCGACGAGGCCGACCAGATGCTCGACCTGGGCTTCATCCATGCCTTGAAGCGCATCGTGCCGCTGCTGCCCAAGCAGCGCCAGTCGCTGTTCTTCTCGGCGACGATGCCCAAGACGATCGGCGACCTCGCCGACAAGTTCCTGTCCAACCCGGTCAAGGTGTCGGTGGCGCCGGTGTCGTCGACCGCCGAGCGCGTCGAGCAGTTCGTCACCTACGTCAACCAGGGCGAGAAGCAGGCGCTGCTGACGATCAAGCTGCGCGAGGGCATGGCCGACGGCACGATCACGCGCACGCTGGTGTTCAGCCGCACCAAGCACGGTGCCGACCGCATCGTCCGCCACCTCACCGCCGCCGGCATCTCGGCGGGCGCGATCCACGGCAATAAGAGCCAGCCGCAGCGCGAGCGCACCTTGCTCGACTTCCGCAGCGGCAAGGTGCCCGTGCTGGTCGCGACCGACATCGCGGCGCGCGGCATCGACGTCGATGGCGTGAGCCACGTGTTCAACTTCGACATCCCCGATGTCGCCGAACAATATGTCCACCGCATCGGCCGGACGGCGCGCGCGGGTGCCACCGGCATCGCGCTCGCCTTCGTCTCGGGCGAGGAGCGCGGCTCGATGCGCGACGTCGAGAAGCTGACGCGCGTCAAGCCGACCGAATTGCCGCTGCCCGCCGACTTCATGACCGAAGCCAAGCGCCTGCCGGCGCCGGCGGCGGGTTCGCGCGACGATCGCGAGCGCGATGCGCTGGGTGCGCGCGGCCGCAACGACGGTCGCGGCGGTGCGCGCGGCGGTCGCGGTCCGCAGGGTGGCCAGGTCCATCGCGGCGGCGTCAACCGCGAGACCTCGCGCGATGCCTCGTCGCGCGGGCCCGTCGCCAATCCGCTCGGCGGTCGCGGCCATTCGGGCGCGCCGCGCCCGGGCGGCTGGAGCCCGGTCGAGGGTGGCGGCGAGCGTGCGCCGCAGGGCGAGCGCGCGGCGCGGCCGCACGGCGATCGCCCGACGGGTGGTCGTCCGGCGGGTCGCCCCGGTGGTGGCAATTTCCGTGGCGGCGGCCGCCCCGGCGGCCAGCGCCGCGAGGGCTGATCGAACTGTTCCCCGGCGAAAGCCGGGGTCCAGGCCCGACGTCTCGTATACGCGCTACGCTCAACGAGTTGCGTGGGGCCTGGGCCCCGGCCTACGCCGGGGAACGCTCTCTTTCCCGCTGTTACTCCCGCCGCATCGCCCGAACGCGGTGCCAGATAAACACCGCCACCGCCGCGACACCCGCGATCACCACCGCCGCGTCGAGCTTGTGCATCACCGCCTGCAGCTGCGGGTCATGATCCCAGGCGGCGCCCAGATGCTTGCCGATCAGCGCGAGCACGAAGCACCACGGCCACGAGCCGATGAAGGTGTAGAGGTGGAATTTCCACTGGTTCATCCGCGCCATCCCGGCGGGGAAGGCGATGAACGAGCGGATCAGCGGCAGCAGCCGCCCGATCAGCACCGCAAGGCTTCCGAAGCGCTGGAAGAAGGCTTCGGCCCGGTCGAGCTCGTCCGCGCCGATCAGCACCAGCCGGCCCCAGCGCAGGATGAACGCGCGGCCGCCATATTGCCCCGCATAATAGGCCGGGATCGACCCCAGATTGCAGCCGATCGCGCCCGCGGTGGCGACGCCGATCAGGCTCAGCTGCCCGGTCGAGACGAGATAGCCCGCGAACGGCATGATCACTTCGGAGGGGAGGGGGATGCACGCGCTCTCAATCCCCATCAGCAGCGCGACGCCGCCATAACCCAGATCCGAGATGACCGAGACGATCCAGCCGGCGATGTGTCCTACGATGTCGTGCATGGCGCCGGCTTTGCGGGAGGCGCGGGGGTTTGTCCATCCGCGCGGACGGGATAGATTTTTGCCGTCATGCCGGACTTGATCCGGCTATGCCGGCTCGACAATCGGCGCGTTGGTCTTCATCCGCGCGAGCACCACGCCGCCCAGCGCCAGCGCGAAGCCGGCGAGCTGGATCGGCACCAGCCTCTCGCCGAACAGCAGCCACGCCTCGATCGCCGCCAGCGGCGGGACGAGCAGCAGCAGCGCGCTCACCCGCGTCGCGCCCTGGTGGCGGGTCATCCACACGAGCAGCGACAGCGCCGCGGCCGACAACCCGACCACCGACCAGCCGAGCCCCAGCCAGAGCGTCGCCGAACCGTCCCAATGATAGTCGCCCAGCGCTACCGTCGCCACGATCGCGACCAGCCCGCCGCCGACATTCTGCACCGCGCCCGAGACGCGGATCGGGTCCCCGCCGATCGCGCCGCGCTGTACCATCGTGCCCGCCGCCATCGCCAGGATCGCCGCCGTCGCGCAGGCCGCGACGAACGGCGGCACCCCGGCGTGGCCGCCTCGCATCAGCAGCGGCGCCAGCACCAGCGCGACGCCCGCCAGCCCGATGCCGAGCCCGGCCCAGGCGTGCCGCGCGAGCCGCTCGCCGAGCAGACCGAACGACGCGACCGCGACCACCAGCGGCTGCAGCGCGCCGAGCAGCGACATGATGCCCGCGGGCATGCCGCGCTGCACGGCCCACCAGCTCGTGCACAGATAGATGCCGTTGAGCAGCGCGCCGGCGAGCAGGTGCCGCGCGAGCTGGCGCGGCCTCGGCAGCGTCTCGCGCGCGATCGCCGCGAGGATGCCGAGCAGCAGTGCGGTGAGCAGCATCCGCGCGACCAGGATCAGTTCGGGCGCGGCATGCGGCACGGTCGCGCGCGCGACGACGAAGCCGGTCGACCAGATCAACACGAACAGGATCGGGGCGAGCGCGGCGAGCATGGCCGCGGCTTTGGCGGGGGCGGTGGGCGATGTCGAGTGTGGAAGGATGCTCGGCACTAACCGATGGCGCAACCGCGTCATCCCGAACCCGGTTCACGATCCAGACGCGCGGCGCCCGTTTATCGAGCGCGGCGCGTCCGGATCGTGACCGTCGTCGGGATGACGAATTTTCGATGTTCGGGCGCTCCGTTCTCCTGCGAAAGCAGGAGCCCAGGGCTTCGGGCGTCATGGCCCTTCACCTGGGCTCCTGCCTCCGCAGGAGCACGAGATCCGTTTTAGAGGATATACCGGCTCAGATCGGTGTTCTTCGCCACCCCCGCCAGCTGCGCCTCGACATAGGCCGCATCGACCGTCACCGTCGACCCGCCGCGATCCTCGGCCTCGAAGCTGACCTCCTCGAGCAGCTTCTCCATCACCGTCTGCAGCCGCCGCGCGCCGATATTCTCGACGCTGTCGTTGACCTGCGCGGCGATCTTGGCGATCGCGGCGATGCCTTCGTCGGTGAAGGCGACGGTCACGCCCTCGGTGCCGATCAGCGCGCTATATTGCTGAGTCAGGCTGGCGCGCGTGTCGGTGAGGATCGAGACGAAATCGGCCTCGGTCAGCGCCTTCAGCTCGACGCGGATCGGCAGCCGGCCCTGCAGCTCGGGGAGCAGGTCGCTGGGTTTGGCGACATGGAACGCTCCGCTCGCGATGAAGAGCACGTGATCGGTCTTCATCGGGCCGTATTTGGTCGCGACCGTGGTGCCCTCGATCAGCGGCAGCAGGTCGCGCTGCACGCCTTCTCGCGAGACCGAGCCGCCGCGCACGTCGCTCACCGCGATCTTGTCGATCTCGTCGAGGAAGACGATGCCGTTCTGCTCGGCGTCGGAGAGCGCGGCGCGGTTGAGGTCGTCGCTGTCGAGGCGCTTGTCGCTCTCCTCCTCGACCAGCTTGGTCCAGGCGTCGCGCACCTCGAGCTTGCGGCGCTTGAGCGGCTTGGCGCCGCCGAACGCCTTGCCCATCATGTCGGACAGGTTGATCATGCCGACCTGGCCGGCCATGCCGGGCACCTCGAACGGGGCTTGCGGGGCGTCCTCGACCTCGATCTCGATCTCCTTGTCGTCGAGATGGCCGTCGCGGAAGCGCTGCGTGAACGAGCTGCGCGTCGCCTCGGACGCATCCTTGCCGACCAGCGCATCGAGCAGGCGGCCGAGCGCGGCCTCCTCGGCCTTGTCCTTGACCGCGACGCGGCGGCGTTCGCGCTCGAGGCGGATCGCCTCCTCGACGAGATCGCGCGCGATCTGCTCGACGTCGCGGCCGACATAGCCGACCTCGGTGAACTTGGTGGCTTCGACCTTCACGAACGGCGCATCGGCAAGCTTGGCGAGACGCCGGCTGATCTCGGTCTTGCCGCAACCGGTGGGCCCGATCATCAGGATGTTCTTGGGGGAGACCTCGTCGCGCAGGTCGGCGTTCAGCTGCTGGCGGCGCCAGCGGTTGCGCAGCGCCACCGCGACCGCGCGCTTGGCGTCGCGCTGGCCGATGATGTGCTCGTCGAGCGCCGCGACGATGGCTTTGGGGGTGAGGGAGTTGAGCATCGTTGTCGGTCCTTCTCCCCCCCCTGAAAGGGAGGGGGCGGGGGTGGGTTCGTATGGGGCAGGCGTTACGCCGTACGGCGGCGAACCCACCCCAAACCCCTCCCGTTCAGGGAGGGGCTTTCAAATTCAGGAAGCGCTGTCCAGCGTCTCGATCGTCAGCCGGTCGTTGGTGAACACGCAGACCTCGGCGGCGATCGCCATCGCTTTCCGCGCCACCGTTTCGGCATCGGGCTCGTAGTCGACCAGCGCGCGGGCTGCGGCGAGCGCGTAATTGCCGCCCGATCCGATCGCGGCGATCCCCGCCTCGGGCTCGAGCACGTCGCCATTGCCGGTGAGGATCAGCGTCACCTCCTTGTCGGCGACGATCATCAGCGCTTCCAAGTTGCGCAGATATTTGTCGGTGCGCCAGTCCTTGGCGAGCTCGACCGCGGCGCGCATCAGCTGGCCCTGGTGCCGCTCGAGCTTGGCCTCGAGCCGCTCGAACAAGGTGAACGCGTCGGCGGTGGCGCCCGCGAACCCCGCGATGACTTGGCCGTCGCCGATCCGGCGCACCTTCTTGGCATTGGGCTTCATCACGGTGTTGCCCATGCTGACCTGCCCGTCGCCCGCTATGATAACCTTGCCGCCACGCCGCACCGAAAGGATCGTGGTGCCGTGCCAGCCAATCTTGTCTTCGCTCATATGTGTCCCGCTCTTGTGTTGGCGGGAATATGGGGGGTGGTAACGGGGCTGCAATAACCCGGCCTCTACCCCCCGCCGCCGTCATCCTGACGAAGGTCAGGATCCAGACGCGTAGCGCCCGACGAAGATACGCCGCGTCTCTGGATCCTGAACCAAGTTCAGGATGACGAAGGAGGCGCCTCGGGCCGCCCCTTGAACCCCTGCGCGACCACATACCATTCGCTCGACTCCTTGCGGCTGGCGGGCGGCTTGGCGTGCTTGATCGTGGTGAAGTCGCGCTTCAGCGCCGCGACCAGCGCCGAATCCGCGCCGCCCGCGAGCACCTTGGCGACGAAGCAGCCGCCCGGACGCAGCACCTCGCTTGCGAACAACGCGCCCGCCTCGACCAGACCCATCGTGCGCAGATGGTCGGTCTGCTGGTGGCCGACGGTGTTCGCCGCCATGTCGGACAGCACGAGATCGGCGGGACCGCCGAGCGTCTCGGCGAGCAGGCCGGGCGCGGCGTCGGACATGAAATCCATCTCGAAGATGGTGACGCCGTCGATCGGGTCGACCGGCAGCAGGTCGATCCCGACGACCAGCGCCTTGGGGCAGACCTTGCGCACCACCTGCGACCAGCCGCCCGGCGCGATGCCGAGATCGATCACGCGCCTGGCGCCCTTGAGGAACTTGAACCGCGTGTCGAGCTCGATCAGCTTGTAGGCGGCGCGGCTGCGATAGCCTTCGGCCTTGGCGAGCCGCACATAGGGGTCGTTGAGCTGTCGCTCGAGCCAGCGCACCGACGCGGTGGTGCGGCCCTTGGCGGTCTTGACCCGCTGGCGGCCGCCGGGGCCGGTGCTGCGGCCGGTGGTCGTGCTCATGATCCTGCTCCGTCGCGTGCGATGAGCGAGCGCAATATGCCCTCGCGGATGCCGCGGTCGGCGACGCCGAGCCGGTCGGCGGGCCAGATGTCCATGATCGCCTCCAATATCGCGCAGCCCGCGACCACCAGATCGGCGCGCTCCTGGCCGATGCACGGCACCTGCGCGCGTTCCGAGATCGTCATGCCGGCGAGCCGCGCGCTGATCGCGCGCATGTCGTGCGCCGGCACGACGAGCCCGTCGACCGCGCGGCGATCATAGGAGGCGAGCCCGAGATGCAGGCTGGCGAGCGTCGTCACCGTCCCCGAGGTGCCGAGCAGCCGCGGCGGACTGGTCGGCCTGGGCAGCGTCGTGGCGAAGTCGGCAAAGGCACTCGCGGCGCGCGCCTTCATCCGCGCATAGCCCGCCGCCGCCGCGTCGCGGTCGTTCGAGCCGAGCCCGGCGCCCTCGGCCTCGGTGAGCGATACCACGCCCCACGGCGCCGAGAACCAATCGAGGATACGCACGCTGCCATCCGCGCCGGGGCCCTGAAGCGTCTCGACCAGCACCAGCTCGGTCGATCCCCCGCCGATGTCGAAGATCAGGCCGGGCCCTTCGCCCTGCGGCAGCAGCGCCTGGCACCCCAGAACGGCCAGTCTCGCCTCTTCGCCCGCGCCGATCACGTCGAGCCGGATGCCCGTCTCGGCGTGGACGCGGCGGACGAAGTCGGCGCCGTTCTCGGCGCGGCGGCACGCCTCGGTCGCGACCGAGCGGACCAGCGTGACGTGGCGGCGCCTGAGCTTGTCGGCGCAGATGGTCAGCGCCGCGATCGCGCGTTCGATCGCGGCATCCGACAGCCGGTTGCTCGCCGCCAGCCCCTCGCCGAGCCGGACGATGCGCGAAAAGGCGTCGATGATGACGAAGCCGTCGTCCTGCGGCCGCGCGATCAGCAGCCGGCAATTGTTGGTGCCGAGATCGAGCGCGGCATAGGTGCGCCGTTCGCCATCCCGCCGGGGCGGGGGTTTGGAGCCTTGCGCGCCGGGCGGACGCCCGGTTCGCGGCCTCACGCTGGCCGCATCATGCGCCATCGGCCGCACATCCTCTGAAACCATGTCGCGGCGGATGATCCCGCCGATGCTTGACGCCAAGGTATAGGCGCGAAGGCCGCGCGGCAAGACTGCGGCGTTGACAGGCCGGATGGGGAAAACTAGAGCGCCCGTCTGCCTTCGATGCCCCGTCGTCTAAAGGTAAGACAACGGATTCTGATTCCGTTTATCGAGGTTCGAATCCTCGCGGGGCATCCAGGCACATCTCTCCCCCCACACAAAGCCGCGCGCGGCGAGACGCACGCCGAGACGTGAGGGACGCCGTCGCGCGGTCGCGCTTTGGGGCGGCCGGGGTTTCGAGCGGTCAGGCTCTGGCGCGGAACTTCATTGCCTCGGCGCATGCCAGCTGGTCGACGCGCTCATTCTCGTCGTGGCCGGCATGGCCCTTGACCCATTTCCAGTCGATCCGGTGCGGCGCCGCGGCGTCGAGCAATTCCTGCCACAGATCGGCATTCTTGACCGGCTTCCTGTCGGCGGTCTTCCAGCCGTTCTTCTGCCAGCCCTTGATCCACTTGGTGAGCCCATCCATCACATAGCGGCTGTCGGTGGTCAGCGTCACGCGGCAGGGGCGTTTGAGCGCCTGCAGCGCGCGGATCGCCGCCATCAGCTCCATGCGGTTGTTGGTCGTCGGCGTCTCGCCGCCCGACAGCTCCTTCTCGGTCGCGCCCATGCGCAGCAGCGCGCCCCAGCCGCCGGGACCGGGATTGCCCTTGCACGCGCCATCGGTGAAGATCGCGACCAGCGGCATCTCGTCGGTCATGCGCGCAGCCCCAGCGTGGCGTCATAGTGGCCGAGGCGGCGGACATAGGCGATCGGATCCTTGCGCGTCACCAGCGCGTCGGCGGGCGTGTTGAGCCAATCCCACGCGCGCGACAGCGCGAAGCGGATGCACGCGCCGCTCGCCAGCGTGGCGAATCGGTCGCGTTCGAACGACGACAGCGGGACGAGACCCTCATAGCCGCGCATCAGCGCATCGCCGATCGTCGCGTCGTAGCGCGCGCCGGTCGCGTCGAACGCCCAGGCGCTGTGCATGATCGCCAGATCGAAGACGCGGATGTCGGTGCAGGCGAAATAGAAGTCGATCAGCCCCGAGACGGTGTCGCCGCGCATCAGCACATTGTCGGGGAAGAGATCGGCGTGGATCGCGACCCGATCGAAATCGTCGGGGCGCCAGGCCCCGACGACATGATCGATCGCGAAGCCGAGCGAATCGTAGAGGCCGGGTGCGATCGCATCGAGGCTGCGCCCGCAGCGCGCGAACAGCGGCTGCCAGCTGTCGACCCCCATCGAATTGGGCCGGGTCTGCGGGAAGTCCGCGACCGCGCGGTGCATCGCGGCCATCGCCTGTCCCGCGGCGACCGCCTGCGCCGGGGTCGGGTGCGACAGCGAGATGCCGGGCAGGAACTGGATCAGGCACGCCGGGCGCCCGGCCAGCTCCTGGATCGCGACGCCCGCGCGATCCTTGATCGCGGGGGGGACGGGGAGGCCCTTGCCGGCGAGATGATCGAGCAGCGCGATGAAGAAGGGCAGGTCGCCGGCCGCGACGCGCTTCTCGTAGAGCGTCAGGATGAAGCGGCCGGTCGTCGTGTCGACCAGATAATTGCTGTTCTCGACGCCCTCGGCGATTCCCTTGGCGGAGACCAGCTCGCCACAGTCGTAGCGCGTCAGGAACGCCGCCATCGCCTCGGCGGAAACATGGGTATAGACCGCCATGCTATGCGGTCAGGCGGCGAGGCCGCGGGGCAGCTTGAACGTCATCCGCTCGATCGTCGCGGCGGTCTCGCGCTCGCTGATCGTGAAGCGCGTCGCCAGCCGGTCGACCACCTCGCGGACGAGGATCTCGGGGGCGGACGCGCCGGCGGTGATCCCCAGCGTGCGGACGCCCGCGAGCCAGCCGAAATCGATGCAGTCGCCGCGCTGGACGAGCATCGCGCGCGTGCCCTCGCGCTCGGCGACTTCGACCAGCCGCACCGAATTGGACGAATTGGGCGCGCCGATCACCAGCATCGCGTCGCATTCATGCGCGATGATCTTGACCGCGGCCTGGCGATTCGAGGTGGCGTAGCAGATATCCTCGCCGCGCGGCGCGCCGATTGCGGGAAAGCGCGCGCGCAGCGCCGCGACGATCGCGGCGGTGTCGTCGACCGACAGCGTCGTCTGCGTGAGGAAGGCGAGATTGTCGGGATCGGCGGGGCTCAGCGCGGCGACGTCCTCGACCGTCTCGACCAGCGTCATCGCACCCTCGGGCAGCTGGCCGAGCGTGCCGATCACCTCGGGATGGCCGTCATGGCCGATGAACAGGATGTGGCGGCCCTGCTCGGCGAGCCGCTCGGCCTGGCGGTGGACCTTAGAGACGAGCGGGCAGGTCGCGTCGAGCCACTCGAGCCCGCGCTCCGAGGCCTTGAACGGCACCGCCTTGGGCACGCCGTGCGCGGAGAAGACGACCGGGGCATCGTCGGGCACCTCGTCGAGCTCCTCGACGAAGATCGCGCCCTGCGCCTTCAGCGCATCGACGACGTAGCGATTATGCACGATCTCGTGGCGGACATAGACCGGCGCGCCATATTTCTCGATCGCCAGCTCGACGATGCGGATCGCACGATCGACGCCGGCGCAGAAGCCCCGCGGCGCCGCGATCACCAGATCGAGCGGGGGAAGCGCGCCGACGACAGGCGGCAAAGCGACGGTAGCCTGGGTCATGTCGCGCAGCCCTTACGCGATTGCTTGCCTGCGCGGAAGGCGCTTCCTATGATCGCGGCTGCATCCAGCCCCGTTTCTAGGACACGCCCCTTGTCGATTACGAAGCGCCTGCCGCTCGCCCTCCTGCTCGCCCCGCCTGTTTTCGCCGGGCTGCTGGCAGGCTGCGCCAAGGAGAATGAGATCACCGCGATCGGCGGCTCGATCGGCCAGGAGGTCCAGCGGACCAGCTGCCCCGCGGTCGGCGTCCCCGCCTATGCCGGCGACGTCACGCTGTTCGACCCTCCCGCCAGCCGCGACGCGCGCGCGATCGACGTCGTCGCCACGATCACCGACGTCAAGGCGTCGTGCGACGAGAGCGATCCCAACGCGCCGACGCTGACCAGCAACGTCACCTTCCGCGTCGATGCGCGACGCAGCAGCGCGCAGGGGCCGCGCGACGTCGTGCTGCCCTATTTCGCGGTCGTGCTGCACGGCGGCACCGCGGTCGCCTCCAAGTCGATCAGCCGCATCTCGGTGCATTTCGACGACGGCAAGCTCACCGCATCGGCCGACGGCCAGGCGACGGGCACCGTCAGCCGCGCCGACGCGACGCTGCCCGACAATATCCGCAACCGCCTGATCCGCAAGCGCAACGCGAGCGACGCGGACGCCTCGATCGATCCGATGGCCGATCCCTCGGTCCGCGCCGCGCTCGCCAAGGCGAGCTTCGATCTGCTGATCGGCTTCCAGCTGACGCAGGAGCAGCTGGCGTACAACGCGACGCGGTAACCCGCTTGTCGCAACGGCGCAGGCGGGGCCGCTTAAGCGATTGACTCCCACAGCCGGCTCCGCCACTCCGACAGGGCTTCCGGCGGGCAACCGTCGGCTGCACGCGCGGGAGAGCGTGGCGGACCGCGAGGGCCGTCGCCGCCGAAGGAGCAACCGCCCCGGAATCTCTCAGGCCTCGGGACCGCGCGGGCAGATCAGGAGCACTCTGGAAAGCGGGTGGCGGTCGCGCATGCGACCGGCCGCCCCACCGAAGGGGTAAGCGGGCTCGCCAAGGGGCCGCGAAAGCTCTCAGGTTCCGTGACAGAGGGGGCGAGGATCACGCGACGAATCCCGTCGTGTCGCCTCGTCACCGCCGCGGAGATTCCATGACAGACGCCCCCACCCAGAATGACGGCGTCCTCGACGACGATATGGTCGATGCCGGACCCGATACGCTGCCGCTCGACGCGTGGCACAGGGCGAGGGGCGCGCGGATGGTCGAGTTCGCCGGCTATCATATGCCGATCCAGTATGAGGGCATCATGCCCGAGCATCATTGGGTGCGCGCGCACGCCGGGCTGTTCGACGTCAGCCACATGGGGCAGCTGCTGCTGTCTGCCGACGACGGCCATGCGGGCCTCGACGAGGCGATCGAGGCGCTCGTCCCCGCCGACGTGAAGGGGCTCGCGCTGGGCAAGATGCGCTATTCGCTGCTGCTCGCGGAGAATGGCGGGATCCTCGACGATCTGATGCTCAGCCGCTGGCCGGGCGGCATCTACATGGTCGTCAACGGCGCCACCAAATATGACGACCTTGCGCATCTGCGCGAGCATCTCCCCGACGAGATCACGATCAACCATCTCGACGACCGCGCGCTGCTCGCGCTCCAGGGGCCGGAAGCGTTCGCGGCCTTGTCGCGCCACGTCACCGGCGAATGGCCGCTCGACGTGCTCGGCTTCATGACCGGCGGCCGCTTCGAGATTTGCGGCGTCGATGCGTTCATCACCCGCTCGGGCTATACCGGCGAGGACGGGTTCGAGATCTCGATCCCCGCCGACGCTGCCGAGGCGGTCGCCGACGCGCTGTGCGGCGAACCCGAGGTCAAGCCGATCGGTCTCGGCGCGCGCGATTCGCTGCGGCTCGAGGCCGACCTGCCGCTCTACGGCCACGACCTCGACGAGGAGACGACGCCGATCGCCGCGAGCCTCGGCTTCGCGCTGTCCAAGCGCCGGCGCGAGGAGGGCGGTTTCCCGGGCTATGAGCGCATCATGCTCGAGCGCGCGCAGGGCGCCATCCTCAAGCGCGTCGGGCTGATCGTCGAGGGCCGCCAGCCGGTGCGCGAGGGCGCGCCGGTGCTCGACGGCGAGGGCAGCGAAGTCGGCCGCGTCACCTCAGGCGGCTTCTCGCCGACGCTGCAGAAGCCGATCGCGATGGCCTATGTGCCGACCGCGCAGGCGGTTCCCGGCACCGCGATCACGCTCGAGCAGCGCGGCAAGCTCTTTACCGGCATCGTGACGGCGATGCCCTTCGTCCCCCACCGCTACCACCGCAAGGGAGCCTGACCCATGGCGCAGACCTATTTCTCCAAGGACCATGAGTGGATCGTCGTCGAGGGCGACTCCGCGACCGTCGGCATCACCGACTATGCGCAGGCGCAACTCGGCGACATCGTCTTCGCCGAAGTGCCCCCCGCGGGCACCGCGCTCGAGAAGGGCAAGGAGGCCGCGGTCGTCGAATCGGTCAAGGCGGCGTCCGACGTCTATGCGCCGGTCACCGGCACGGTGACCGAGGCCAATGCCGCGCTCGAGGCCGACCCCGCGCTGGTCAACACCTCGCCCGAACAGGATGGCTGGTTCTTCAAGCTGACGCTGTCGGACCCGTCCGAACTCGACGGGCTGATGGACGAGGCCGCGTACAAGGCGTTCGTCGAGAGTCTCTAGGCCCGTGCCACGAAAAACCCGTTCGCACTGAGCGAAGTCGAAGTGCGGGCTTCGGGCGCAGCATGCGGAGCACGTCCTTCGACTTCGCTCAGGACGAACGGGGAGGGGAACCCATGACCACCAACCAACGCTGGAACGCCACCGACTACGGCAGGAATGCCGCCTTCGTGCCCGCGATGGGGACGCCCGTGGTCGATCTGCTCGCGCCGCAGCCGGGCGAGCGCATCCTCGATATCGGCTGCGGCGACGGCGTGCTGACCGAAGCGCTCGTCGCGGCGGGGGCGACGGTGGTCGGCATCGACGGCTCGCCCGAGATGATCGCCGCCGCCAAGGCGCGCGGGCTCAACGCGCAGGTCGCCGACGCGCAGGCGCTGGCGTTCGGCCCGGAGTTCGATGCTGCCTTCTCCAACGCGGCGCTGCACTGGATGCGCGATGCGGCGGGTGTCGCGCGCGGTGTCTTCGCCGCGCTCAGGCCGGGCGGGCGGTTCGTGGGCGAGATGGGTGGTGCCGGCAATTGCGCGTCGTTGTGGCGCGGCATGGACGAGGAGCTTGCGACGCGCGGGCTCTCGCTCCCGCGGGCGCATGTCCATTGGTACCCGAGCGTCGAGGAGTTCGCCGCGGTCTATACCGCCGCCGGTTTCGGCGACATCGACGCGCGCCTGATCCCGCGCCCGACGCCGCTGCCCACCGGCGTGTCGGGCTGGATCATGACCTTCTTCACCGGGCTGATGACCGAGCTCGGCCTCTCGCCCGACGATCAGTCGGCGATCGCCGACGCAGTCGAGCGTCGCCTGATACCCGATCTCCGCCAGCCCGACGGCTCGTGGGTCGCCGATTACATCCGCCTCCGCTTTTCGATGAGGAAACCCGCTTGATGCGTTATCTCCCCCTCCAACCCGAAGACCGGCAGGCGATGCTCGGCGTGATCGGCGCCGGCTCGGTCGACGATCTGTTCGTCGACGTGCCCGCCGCCGCCCGGCTCGACGGCCCGATCCGCGACCTGCCGATGCACCAGAGCGAGCAGGCGGTCGAACGCCAGCTGACCAAGCTCGCGCGGATGAACCAGGCGGCGGGCGACCAACCCTTCTTCCTGGGGGCGGGCGCCTATCGCCATCATGTGCCCGCGTCGGTCGACCACATCATCCAGCGCGGCGAGTTTTTGACCAGCTACACGCCCTACCAGCCCGAGATCGCGCAGGGGACATTGCAAGCGCTGTTCGAATTCCAGACGCAGGTCGCGCGGCTGTTCGGTTGCGACGTCGCCAACGCGTCGATGTACGACGGCTCGACCGCCTGCTGGGAGGCGATCGTGATGGCGCGCCGCATCACCAAGCGCGGCAAGGCGATCCTCTCGGGCGGGCTGCACCCGCATTATGTCTCGGTGTGCACGACGATGGCGCGCTTTACCGGTGACGAACTGCTGACCTCGCTGCCCAGCCTCGAGGGCAGCGCCGAGAAGGAGATGGCCAAGCTGATCGCCGCGGTCGACGGCGAGACGAGTTGCGTCGTCGTGCAGAATCCCGGCATCCTCGGCCGCATCGCCGACCTTTCCGAACTGGCGGCGGCGTGCCACGCCAAGGGCGCGCTGCTCGTCGCGGTGGTGACCGAGCCGGTGTCGCTGGGGCTGATCAAGTCGCCGGGCGAAATGGGCGCGGACATCGTCGTCGGCGAGGGCCAGTCGATCGGCGTCGGGCTCAATTTCGGCGGACCTTACGTGGGGCTGTTCGCCTGCGCCGACAAGCATGTCCGCCAGATGCCCGGGCGGCTCGCGGGCGAGACGGTCGACGCCGCGGGCCAGCGCGGCTTCGTGCTGACGCTGTCGACGCGCGAACAGCATATCCGTCGCGAGAAGGCGACGTCGAATATCTGCACCAATTCAGGGCTTTGTGCGCTGGCGTTCACGGTCCATATGACCTTGCTCGGCGAAAAGGGGCTGCGCGATCTCGCGACGCTCAACCACGCGCTTGCGGTCGAGGCCGCCGAGGTGCTGACCAAGGTGCCCGGCGTCGAGCTGTGCAGCGACAGCTTCTTCAACGAGTTCACCTTGAAGCTGCCCAAGGAGGCGCGGCCCGTCGTGCGCGACATGGCGGCGAAGGGCGTGCTCGGCGGCGTGTCGCTCGGCCGGCTCTATCCCGGCGTCGAGGCGCTCGAAAAGGGGCTGGTCGTCGCCGTCACCGAGACGACCACGCAGGAAGACGTACAGGCCCTCGCGGCCGCACTCGAGGAGGCGCTGGCATGACCGTCAATCCATCCGGCTGGCGCCCCGAGGCGCCGAGCAACGACGCCGACGCGGTGCCTGCCACCTTCACCGGCAACACCTTTACCGGAAATAGGGCGTTGATGCTCGAGGAGGCGCTGCTGTTCGAGATCGGGTCGATCGACCGCACCGGCGTCGATCTCGACATGTCCCGTGTCCCCGCGCAGGCGGGGACCCCGTCCGGCGTCGGCACTGCGCACCCGCCTGCGCGGGTGAACGAAGGCCTTCTGCGCAACAGGCCGATCGGTCTGCCCGGCCTGTCCGAGCCCGAGGCGGTGCGGCATTACACCCGCCTCAGCCGGCAGAATTACGGGATCGATCTCGGCTTCTTCCCGCTCGGCTCGTGCACGATGAAGCACAACCCGCGCTTGAACGAGAAGATGGCGCGGCTGCCCGGCTTCGCTGATCTCCACCCGCTGACGCCCGTCGACGGCACGCAGGGCGCGCTCGCGCTGATCCATCTCGTCGGCGAATGGCTCAAGACGCTCACCGGCATGCCCGGCATCGCGATGAGCCCCAAGGCGGGCGCGCATGGCGAGCTCTGCGGGCTGCTCGCGATCCGCGCCGCGCATGAGGCGAAGGGCGATGCGCGCACCACCATTCTCGTCCCCGAAAGCGCGCATGGCACCAACCCCGCCACCGCTGCCTTCGCGGGCTATGCGGTCGAGAGCATCCCGGCGACCGCCGAAGGCCGCGTCGATCTCGATGCGCTGAAGGCCAAGCTCGGCGGCCACGTCGCCGGCGTGATGATCACCAACCCCAATACCTGCGGGCTGTTCGAGCGCGACATGATCGAGATCGCCGAGGCGATTCACGCGGTCGGCGCCTATCTCTATTGCGACGGCGCCAATTTCAACGCGATCGTCGGCTCGGTGCGGCCGGGCGACCTCGGCGTCGATGCGATGCACATCAACCTGCACAAGACCTTCTCGACGCCGCATGGCGGCGGCGGGCCGGGCTCGGGGCCGGTGGTGTTCTCGGAAGCGCTCGCGCCGTTCGCGCCGCTGCCCTTCGTCGAGCGGCATGGCGAGACCTTCGTGCTGGTCGAGGAGGAGACCGTCGCCGAGGAGCATCACGAGAAGGCGTTCGGGCGGATGGTCGCCTTCCATGGCCAGATGGGCATGTTCGTCCGCGCCGCCGCCTACATGATGAGCCACGGCGCCGATGGGCTCAGGCAGGTCAGCGAGGATGCGGTGCTGTCGGCCAATTATATCCTGCGCAGCCTCGAGGATGTTCTCGACGCGCCGTTCGGGGCGTCGGGGCCGTGCATGCACGAGGCGCTGTTCTCGGACGACGGGATGGCCGCGGGCTTCACCACGCTCGACATCGCCAAGGGGCTGATCGACGAGGGCTTCCACCCGATGACGATGTATTTCCCGCTGGTCGTCCACGGCGCGATGCTGATCGAGCCGACCGAGACCGAGAGCAAGGCCGCGCTCGACCAGTTCATCGGCGCGCTGCGCTCGGTGGCCGAGCGCGCGAAGGCGGGCGATCCCGCGCTCAAGGCGGCGCCGATCCACGCGCCGCGCCGCCGGCTCGACGAGACCGCGGCGGCGCGCAAGCCCGTGCTGGTCTATAGAGACCCGCCGCTGGCGGCCGCGGCGGAATAGGCAAAAAGAAACGCCGGGCAGCGCGAGCCGCCCGGCGTTCCGATCCGTCCGAAGAGGCGGATTACTTCTTCTTGTGGTGCATCGCCTTGTGGCCGTGGCCCATGCTCTTGCCACCCTGCTTGCACTTGTCGGTCACCGTCTTCGAGCACATCGGCAGATTGCTGTCGTCGGTGGTCGCGGCGCCCGAGGCCATGCCCGTGTCGCTGCTCGCCGGCGCCGGCGCCGCCGCGGGCGGGGTGCTCGCATCGGGCGTCATCGGCGCGGCAGGCGGAGTCGAGGCGTCGGGGGTTGCGGGGGGCGTTGCGGGCGGCGTCGCCGGCATCGTCGAATCGGCGGGGGCCGTTGCCGGTGCCGGGGCGGGGGCGGCGTCCTGGGCCATCGCTGCGGTGCTCAGCGCCAGGGCGGACGCGAAAAGGATCATCTTCATGGTTTCTCTCCAACCGATTTCGACGAGTGGAATGTCTTGCTCTCGCGAGGCCCCAACCCTGCGGAAGGCGGTGGGTTCCATGACAAAAGCGTCGAGCATGCGGCACGATTGCCGTTGCAGCGCCGCAACGAGGCCGATTCGGCGGCGCAACGAGACGCGCGGGGCGGTGTAGTTTTTTCCCGGCGGTGCGGCGGCGCGGTGGTGGGCCCAATGGGACTCGAACCCATGACCTACAGATTAAAAGTCCGTTGCTCTACCAACTGAGCTATGGGCCCTCGGGGGCCGCGCCGCCGGAGCGCCGTCCCTATGAGCCGCGGCCCGAACGGTCAACCGCTCGCGGTGCCGCGAGGCGCATGTCGAGCTGGCGGAAGGTCGCGTGGAGCCGCGGATGACGCCAGGCGGGGGCGATCTCGGCGGCGGGACCGATCGCGAACGCGCGCTGCGCGAGCGCTGCGTGCGGGATGGTCAGCGTCCGGTCGGACCAGCCGCCCTCGGACCACGCCAGAATATCGAGATCGAGCACGCGCGCGCCCCAGCGCTGCCCCCGCCGCCGCCCGAAGTCGCGCTCGATCCGCTTGAGCAGCGCCAGCAGCGCGGGCGGCGAAAGCGCGCTGCCGGCAAGGACCGCGGCGTTGGCGAAGTCGCGGCTGCTCGGGCCGAGCGCGGGCGTCTGCCGCGTTCGGCTGACGGCGGCGATGTCGAGGCCCAGCCCGGCCATCGCCGCGATCGCGGCGGCAACGACCCCGGCTGGCGCGCCGTGGCGGCCGTGGCGGCGGTTGGAGCCGATCCCGATGACGTAGCTTGCCGTGGCCATGCCGCACCGCCTATCGCCTCGCCATGGACCTTGGAAGCCCGCTCCCCGCCGTCGACCGCACCGCCGATGCCGCCGCCGCGCACGAACCGTCGCGCGATTGCCCGCTCTGCCCACGCCTCGCCGCCTTCCGGCACGAGCAGCGGGTCGCGCACCCCGACTGGTACAACGCGCCGGTGCCCGCCTTCGGCGACCCGCAAGCCTGGCTGGCGATCGTCGGGCTCGCCCCCGGCCTGCAGGGCGCCAACCGCACCGGGCGGCCGTTCACGGGCGATTATGCCGGCGTGCTGCTCTACGACACGCTCGCCAAGTTCGGGCTGTCCGAGGGCGTGTTCGCCGCTTCGCCCGACGACGGGCTGACCCTCACCGGCGCGATCATCGTCAACGCGGTGCGCTGCGTGCCGCCGCAGAACAAGCCGACGCCCGAGGAGATCCGCACCTGCCGCCAGTATCTCGAGCCGCCGCTGCACGCGCTGCCCCATCTCAAGGTGGTCGTGGCGCTCGGCCAGATCGCGCACCAGTCTGCGGTCAAGGCGCTCGGCGGCAAGCTGCCCAAGATGCGATTCGGGCACCTCGCCGAGCACCGGCTGCCCTCGGGGCTGATGCTGGTCGATAGCTATCATTGCTCGCGCTACAACACCAACACGGGGCGGTTGACCGCGCCGATGTTCGAGGCGGTCTTTTCCCGCGCACTCGCGCTGCGCGCTGGCGGCTAGGGAGCGGCATGGTCCACCTGACGCTCGCGATCGCCGACTTCATGCGCATCCTGATCGTGGCGGCGCTGTGGGCGGCGGCGTCGGCGGGCGGCGTGGTGCTGCTTGGGTTGTTCGCGCTGGGCGGCGTGCTGTGGGGCGTGCGGAAGCTGATCAAGCGGTAGATCGGATCGCGATTCGATCAGGAGCGCCGACGATTCACGTGGCACGTGCTCCTGCGCAGGCAGGAGCCCAGGGCTTCAGGCGGAGCGGCTCTTCACCTGGGCTCCCGCCTACGCAGAGGAGCACGTCGTCTCTCGCACCGGTTCAGATATCCTGCGCGAGTCGCCCGTAGAGATCGGGCCGCCGGTCCCTGAAGAAGCCGAACGCCGCACGGTGGCGCTTGATGCGGTCGATGTCGAGCGTCGCCACCAGCACCCCGGTCTCCTCCGCGCCGAATTCGGCGAGCATGTCGCCGCGCTCGTCGCAGATGAAGCTGTGGCCATAGAAGCGCTGGCCCTCCTCGGTGCCGATCCGGTTCGACGCCACCACCGGCACGACGTTGGATACCGCATGCCCGACCATCGCGCGCCGCCACAGCCGCGAGGTGTCGAGGCCGGGATCATGCGGCTCGGAGCCGATCGCGGTCGGGTAGAACAGCACTTCCGCGCCCATCAGCATCATCGCGCGCGCGGTCTCGGGATACCATTGGTCCCAGCACACGCCGACGCCGACCGTCGTGGGTGCGACATCGTTCCATATCTTGAATCCGGTGTTGCCCGGACGGAAATAGAATTTCTCCTCATAGCCCGGACCGTCGGGAATGTGGCTCTTGCGATAGACGCCGCGCACCTGCCCGTCGGGGCCGATCATCGCCAGGCTGTTATAATGGTGCGGCCCGTCCGCCTCGAAGAAGCTGGTCGGGATCGCGACGCCGAGTTCCTTCGCGAGCGTCTGCATCGCCAGCACCGCGGGATGCTTGCCCGTCGGCCGCGCCCCGGCGAACAGCCCCTCGTCCTCGACGCGGCAGAAATAGGGGCCTTCGAACAACTCGGGCGGGAGGATTACCTGCGCGCCCCTCGCCGCCGCCTCGCGCACCAGTCCGGAGACCAGCGCGATATTGGCGGCCTCGTCGCCGGAGAAGGCGCATTGCATCGCGGCGACGGTGATCTCGGTCATGCGGGGCTCTCTACAGGCGGACGCCGAAGCGTCCGGCGATCAGGACGGTGGCGAGATAGGCGAGGATCGTCAGCGCGCAACCCGCAATCAGCGCCGGCCAGAAATCGATCCCCCGCCGCAGCATCGCCGGGATGGCGAGGAACATCGGGAGCGACGGCAGCACGTACCAGAAGGTCGCCTCGGCGTGGGCGGCCATGTTCTCGGCGTCGGGCCGGTCGTGCCACAGCCAGATCATCCCGAGCACCGACACCAGCGGAAGCGAGGCGATCAGCGCGCCGCCTGCGGGATAGCGCCGCGCGACGGTCGACACCGCCGCGACGATCAGCCCGGAAAGCAGCGCGCGGATCCAGAAGGCGAGCATCAGGCCGCGGCGGGAATCTGCTGCGAGATGCAGTGGAGCGAGCCGCCGCCGGTGAGCAGATGATCCGCGCGGATGCCGATCGCCGCCCGGTCCGGGAACAGCGCGCCGATCGCGGCGACCGCCGCGGCGTCGTTGGGCGCGCCGTAGACAGGCACCACCACCGCGGCATTGCCGATATAGAAATTCATGTACGAGGCCGGCACCACCTCGCCATCGCGCTCGACGCGGCCGGGGGAGGGGATCGCCACCACCTCGACGCCGAATTTCTCGGCGCGCGCGCGGGCGTCGACATAGACCGCGGCGTTGGGATCGTCGGCGTCCGCTGCGACCGGAATCGCCAGCCGGCCCGGTGCGACGAAGCGCGCGAGATTGTCGACATGCCCGTCGGTATGGTCGTGCGCGAGCCCGTCGCCCAGCCACAGCACCCGCTCGATACCGAGATCGCGCGCGAGCCGCGCTTCGATGTCGGCGCGCGACAGATCGGGATTGCGGTTGGGGTTGAGCAGGCACTGTTCGGTGGTGACGAGCAAGCCGGTGCCGTCGCCGTCGATCGCGCCGCCTTCGAGCACCCAGTCGCATGCGGTCGCGCCCAGCCCGCGGCTCGCGGCGAGCAGCCCGCCGATCGCCTCGTCGCCGGGCAGGTCGTATTTATTGCCCCAAAAGTTGAAGCGGAAGTCGCGCGCCGATCCATCGGACAGGAGGATCGGCCCGGTATCGCGCAGCCACACGTCGCCGAACGCGCGCACCAGCACCTCGGCGTCGCCCCCCGCCAGCGTGCGCGCCGCCTCGCCCGCGTCCTCGTCGGCGGCGACGAGGATGACGCGTTCACCCTTGCCGCCCGCCCACACCGCGCGCGCAAAGGCGATCACCTCCGCGCGGGCGGGCTCGAGATCGCCTTCCCACAGCTCGGCATGGCTGGGAAAGCCGATCCAGACGGCGTCGTGCGGCGCCCATTCGGGCGGGGGGAGGGACATACTCGCTCCTAAGGCGGCAGAAGTCGCGCCATGGCAGCGTACCCATCTTGGCGCAACGCCTCTTGCCGGCGACAACGCTTTAAAGGAGACTGCCCGCGGGGGAGAATTTGGGGGTAGATATGACGATCTTTGCGAGCGGTCGCCGACGGCGCTTGCTGGCCGGCGTCGCGTGCTTTGCTGCTGCTGCTGCTCCGGCATCGGTTGGCGCCGCCGCCAAGATGGTGGCGCAAGCTTCGGCGGCTGGGCCGGACATCGCCGCGATATTTGGCGCTCGCGAGGCGGTCAGAACGCCTGCCCTGTCACCCGACGGCAGCCGGATACTCTATCTTGCAGCCGATGCGGCGGCGGGCGAAAGTCTCATGGTGGCGCCGTCGGATGGATCGGCGCCGCCCAAGGCGATCGCGTCGGCAAGCGGCATACCGACGCAGTTGCAGGACTGCGACTGGGCAGACGACCATCGGATCGTCTGTACGATCTACGATATCGATACCAGCGGCACCGCGGACGTGACCCTTCTGGGCGTGCGACGGCTCATCGCGCTGGATGACGACGGCAGGCATCAGGCATCGCTCGGGCAGCGTCAGTCGATCGCGGCGCGTTTGCGCATGAGCAATGACGATGGCATCGTCATCGATTGGCGTGAGGGCAAGGACGGCAAGCTGCTGATCGAACGCGACCACGTTCCCGAACAGCAACTCGGCACCCATCTGGCCAGCTCGGACAACGGCTACGGGGTCGATCTCGTCGATACCCGGAGCCTCGCCGCGAGCAAGGTCGAGCAGGCGGATCCCACCGCTTCGTCATTCCTTTCCGATGGCATGGGTGTCGTGCGGATGAAGTCCAATCGCGAGTCCAATGGATTGGGCATTCTGCGGCCCAACGAGCATTGGGCCTATCGCATCCTGGGCGATCGCACCTGGCGGCCATTCTCTACGGTGACCGAGAATGACCAAGGGCTTCGCCCGATCTCGGTCGATGGCAGGGCGAACGTCGCCTACTGCCTGATGAAGAAGGACGGGCGAGATGCGCTATATCGTGTTTCGCTCGACGGCTCGATGAAGACCGACCCGGTCTATGCCGACCCGCATGTCGATGTGGAAGATACGATCCGGGTAGGACGAGAGGCGCGGCTCATCGGCGTCAAGATCACCGCCGACACCGCCAATGCGACCTATTTCGATTCCGATTATGCCGCGCTTTCGAAGGCGCTATCCAAGGCTCTGCCACACTTCCCGATCGTCAACTTCGTCAGCGCAAGCGCCGACGAATCGAAGCTGCTCCTGTTTGCAGGTAGCGACATCGATCCGGGCCGCTACTATGTCTTCGATCGCCAGACCAAGCATCTCAACGAGCTGATGCTGACGCGGCCGAGGCTCGAACATGCCGCGCTCTCGACGATGAAGTCGGTCAGCTACACAGCGGCGGACGGAACGGCAATTCCGGCGTTTCTGTCGCTGCCGCCCGGCGGACCGACCAAAGGTCGTCCCGCGATCGTCATGCCGCATGGTGGTCCTGCGTCGCACGACGACTGGGGCTTCGACTGGCTCGTCCAATTCTACACAGCGCGCGGTTTTGCGGTGTTGCAGCCGGAATATCGCGGATCTACCGGCTATGGCGACGCCTGGCAGATGCAGAACGGCTTCAAGTCCTGGCGCGTCGCGATCGGCGATGTCGTCGATGCGGGCCGCTGGCTGGTCGCGCAGGGAATCGCCGATCCGCAGAAGCTGGCGATCGTCGGCTGGTCCTATGGCGGCTATGCGGCGCTGGAATCGCAGGTACTCGATCCGAAGCTCTTCAAGGCCGTCGTGGCGATCGCGCCGGTGACCGACCTGGACGCATTGAAGGCCGAGTCGAGCCGGTTCACCAACGACGCACTGGCGAGAAACTATATCGGCAATATCGACACCGACGCGGCCTCGCCTGCTCGCCACGCAGCGGTGTTCGAAGCGCCGGTCCTGATGTTTCACGGCACGTTGGACATGAATGTCGGCGTCGCGGAGACCCGATCGATGAACGATCGCCTGCGCGCGGCGGGCAAGCAGAGTCAGGCGATCATCTATCCCGGTCTCGACCATCAGCTGCCGAGCAGCGAAATACGTGCCGACATGCTGCGCCGTTCCGACGCGTTTCTTCGCGCCTCGCTGCATCTCGCGAACTGAGCGTCAAAGGAAAGGGGCGGCTCCCGCGAAGGAACCGCCCCATGTCTTCATCGCTATCGATGCCGAGTGGTCAGCGCGAGTAGAACTCGACGACCAGGTTCGGCTCCATCTTGACCGGATAGGGCACCTCGTCGAGCGTCGGGATGCGCTGGAAGGTGACCTTCGAGGCGCCGTCCTGTGCCAGATAGTCGGGCACTTCGCGCTCGGAGAGGCCCTGTGCTTCGATCACCAGCGCCATCTCCTGCGCCTTGGCGCTGAGCTCGACGACGTCGCCGATCTTGATCTGGCGCGACGCGATGTTGCACTTGACGCCGTTGACGCGGACATGGCCGTGGCTGACCAGCTGGCGCGACGAGAACACGGTGGGCGCGAACTTGGCGCGGTAGACCACCGCGTCGAGGCGGCGCTCGAGCAGGCCGATCAGGTTCTGCGAGGTATCGCCCTTGATCCGGTCGGCCTCGAAATAGGCCTTCTTGAACTGCTTCTCGGTGACGTCGCCATAATAGCCCTTGAGCTTCTGCTTGGCGCGCAGCTGGATGCCGAAATCGGTGGCCTTGCCCTTGCGGCGCTGGCCATGCTGGCCGGGGCCGTATTCGCGCTTGTTGACCGGCGACTTGGGGCGACCCCAGATGTTCTCGCCCATGCGGCGATCGAGCTTGTACTTGGCGCTATGGCGCTTCGACATAAGACGTCCTTCAATTGCGTTGGCGATCCCGAGGGGTCGCGGAAAATGCCCGGAACCGCTCTGGCGCGACGCTGATTCGCAGAATCAGTCCGGCAGGGCACCCGCTTCACCGAGCGTGCGGGGCCAATTGCGAGGGCGCGCCTGTCGCAGAACATCGCGCCCGCGTCAAGGCGAAGAGGGTTGTCGAACTATCGCCGCTGCGGGTTGTGGTTCATCATTTCACGTGCATTTGCGCGAGTGGCATTATCGATCGCCACCCATTCGTCCTGGGTATGGCATGTTGTTGCGGGAATGTTGCTGCCAATCACGCTCTCGGAGCGGCAGACCTTCTTGACCTTGGCCGGCTTGGCGGTCGCGGCGGGGACGTCGGCGGTCGCCGCGACATTCTGCGCATGCAGGGACGTGGCAGCGAGCACGGTGAGCAGGGCGGACACGGATACGAGGCGACGCATGGAACACTCCTTCTTTGCGTCATCAACCCTAAGAGCGATCGACTTGCAAAGAAAGACAGCACGCTTGCCCCCTCCGCTTGGGAAGCTATGGCGACGGTCATGACATCCTTCCCGTCACCCGAAGTCTGCACCACCATGACCGAAGTCCGCGCCGGGGTCGATGCGACCGACCGCGCGATCGGCGCGCTGCTCGCCACACGGTTCGGCTACATGCGTGCAGCGGCGCGGATCAAGCCCGCGCGAAGCCATGTCCGCGACGAGGCGCGCAAGGCCGAGGTGATCGCCAACATGGTGGCGGATGCGCGCGACGGCGATTGGCCCGAGGAGGTCGCGGCCGCCTTGTGGGAGGCGCTGGTCGAGGCGTCGATTGCCTATGAGCTGGCGCAGTTCGACGCGAAGTAAGCGCTCATGTGCTCCTGCGTAGGCAGGAGCCCAGGTGAGGAGCCGCAGCGCTTGAAGCCCTGGACTCCCGCTTTCGCGGGAGAACAAGAGTGTTTGAAGGGTGGTCGCCCTAGTCTCGCGGATGCGGCTTGGCGAGCGTCGTCAGCACGCCGCGCACGGTGCGCACCTCCTGGCTCGTCCAGGCGGGCTTGGTGAGCAGCGTGCGCAGCATCCGCGTCGTCGTCACGCGCCGGTCGGGCGGGAAGAAATAGCCCGCTGCGTCGAGCATCGCGTCCAGTTGCGCGATCATCCCGTCGAGCTCGAACTGCGAGGCGGGCGGCTCGATGTCGGTCATCGAGGGCTGGACCAGCGCCTGCCGCTTCGACCATTCATAGGCGACGAGGATCACCGCCTGCGCGAGGTTGAGCGAGCCGAATTCGGGGTTGATCGGCACCGTCACGATTTTCCGCGCCAGCGCGACGTCGTCGGTCTCGAGCCCCGCCCGCTCGGGGCCGAACAGGATTGCCGAGCGGCCGGTCGCGGCGTGGATCTCGGCGGCCGCCGCTTCCGGCGTCACCACCGGCTTGGTGACGCCGCGGCGCCGCACCGTGGTCGCATAGACGTGGCTGCAGTCGGCGACCGCCTCGGCGACGCTGTCGAAGATCCGCGCCTCGTCGAGCACGCGATCGGCGCCCGAGGCGGCGGGCGCGGCCTCGGGATTGGGCCAGCCGTCGCGCGGCGCCACGATGCGCAGTTCGGTCAGCCCGAAATTGAGCATCGCGCGTGCGGCCTTGCCGATGTTCTGCCCGAGCTGCGGGCGGACGAGGACGATGAGGGGAGGCTGGGTGGCGGTGCTTCGACTGCGCTCAGCACGAACGGGGTGGGGGGGCTCCGGGGGCGGGGGACCATCATCCCCCCCCTCCGTTCGCCCTGAGCGCAGTCGAAGGGCACGCGCCTCCCGCTCGGCAGGCGGGATCGCCGCCGCGCTGACCGCGTCCCAGTCGCCGCGGATCAGCGCCTCCTTCTTGGCACGCGACCAGCCCTTGATTTGGCGTTCCGCCGACAGTGCCTCGTCGCGCGACCCGAAGCTCTCGCGCCACACCAGTTCGAGCGGGCGACGGTCATGCGTATAGCCTGGCAATGCGCCCGCATGATGCTGCGCGATCCGTGTCTCGAGATCGTCGGTGTGGCCAACGTAGAAGCTGCCGTCCGAACAGCGGAGCATATAGGTGGCGAAGCTCATGGCTGTCCTTCGACTGCGCTCAGGACGAACGGGGGTGGGAGAGCGCGTCGTCAGTCATCCCTTGCCCACTTCGCTCACATTGCCCGCGAACGCCTCGAAGTCGCGCGCCTCGGTGAAATCCTTATAGACGCTCGCGAAGCGGATGTAGGCGACCGGATCGAGCCCTTTCAGCCCGTCCATCACCAGCTCGCCGATCCGCGCCGCCTCGACCTCCTGGTCGCCCGAGGTCTCGAGCTGACGCTGGATCCCCGAGACCAGCCGGTCGATCCGCTCGGCCGAGATTCCGCGCTTGCGGCAGGCGATCTCGATCGAGCGCTCGAGCTTGCCGCGTTCGAACGGCTCGCGCTTGGCGCCCCCCGACTTGACCACGGTCACCTCGCGCAACTGGACGCGCTCGAAGGTGGTGAAGCGCCCGCCGCAGCCCTCGCACTGGCGCCGCCTGCGGATCGAGGCGGCGTCCTCGGACGGACGGCTGTCCTTCACCTGGCTGTCTTCGTGGCCGCAGAACGGGCAGCGCATTTTTATGTCCTGTCCTCCCCGACCCGTTCGGCCTGAGCGCAGTCGAAGGCCACGCGATACGGTGGCGGCACTTCGCCTGCGCTCAGTGCGAACGGATGTGGGAATGCGTTAGTAAATCGGGAAACGCTCGCACAGCGCGCGCACGCGCAGCCGCACCGCCGCCTCGACCTGCGGATCGCCGTGCTCGCCCTTCGAACGCAGCCCCTCGAGCACGTCGGCGATCATGTCGGCGATGTCGCGGAACTCGGCGATGCCGAAGCCACGCGTGGTCCCCGCGGGGCTTCCCACACGGATACCGCTGGTCTTGACCGGCGGCAGCGGATCGAACGGGATGCCGTTCTTGTTGCAGGTGATCCCCGAGCGCTCGAGCGCCTCGTCGGCATCCTTGCCGGTGACGCCCAAGGGGGTGAGATCGACGAGCGCCAGATGCGTGTCGGTGCCGCCCGAGACCAGATCGGCGCCGCGCTCCTTCAAGCGCGAGGCGAGCGCCTTGGCGTTGGCGACGACCGCGGCCGAATAGGTCTTGAACTCGGGGCTCAGCGCCTCGCCGAACGCGACCGCCTTGGCGGCGATGACGTGCATCAGCGGGCCGCCCTGCAGCCCTGGGAACACCGCCGAGTTGATCTTCTTGGCGATCGCCTCGTCGTCGGTCATGATCATCCCGCCGCGCGGGCCGCGCAGCGTCTTGTGCGTCGTCGTGGTGACGACATGCGCGTGGCCGAACGGAGTTGGGTGGACGCCGCCTGCAACCAGTCCCGCGAAATGTGCCATGTCGACCATGAAGATCGCGCCGACCTCGTCGGCAATCGCGCGGAAGCGCGCGAAGTCGATGTGGCGCGGATAGGCCGAGCCGCCGGTGATGATCAGCGTCGGCTTGTGCGCGCGCGCGAGCGCCTCGACCTGGTCATAGTCGATCAGGTGCGTGTCGGGCTTCACGCCATATTGCACGGCATTATACCATTTGCCCGACAGCGCCGCGCGCGCGCCGTGCGTCAGATGGCCGCCGGCATCGAGGCTGAGCCCCATGATCGTGTCGCCGGGCTTTGTGAGCGCGAGCATGACGGCGCCGTTGGCCTGCGCGCCCGAATGCGGCTGGACGTTGGCGAAGCCGCAGCCGAACAGCTGTTTCGCGCGGTCGATCGCGAGTTGCTCGACGACGTCCGACGGCGCGCAGCCCTGATAATAGCGCTTGCCCGGATAGCCTTCGGCATATTTGTTGGTGAACACCGAGCCCTGCGCCTCGAGCACCGCCTTGGAGACGATGTTCTCGGAGGCGATCAGCTCGATCTGGTGGCGTTCGCGATCGAGCTCCTGTTCGACGCCGGCGAACACCGCGGGATCGGAGTCGGCGAGCGTCTGCGTGAAGAAGCCGTCCTTGCGGATGTCGGCGAGGGCGTTGGGCTGCGTGCTCATGCGGGCTCCTTCTCGAGGCGAGGGCCAAAAATGGGGTGGGTGAGCTTGTCGACGCGGCCGGCGTGGCGCCCGCCCGCGAAATCGGTGGAGAGAAACGCGGCGATGCACGCCTTGGCCTGCTCGATCCCGATCAGGCGTGCCCCAAGCGCGATCGCATTGGCGTCGTTATGCTCGCGCGCGAGCGTCGCCGACAGCGGCTCGGAGACGAGCGCGCAGCGCAGGCGGGGATGGCGGTTGACCGCGATCGAGATGCCGATCCCCGATCCGCACAGCGCGATTCCGCATGCCGCGCGGCCGTCGGCGACCGCCTCGGCGAGCGCATAGCCATAATCGGGATAGTCGACGCGCGCGTCGCTCGCGGGGCCGAGATCGAGCACCTCATGTCCCTCCGCGCGCAGCCACGAGGCCAGTTCGGCCTTCATCGCGAAGGCGGCGTGATCGGAGGCAATCGCGATGCTGTGGGCCATGTCCGGGAACCTGTTGAGTCGGATCGGCGTCTCTCTACGGGCGTGGCCGCCGATAGGCTAGGCCGGAATAGGATTTTGACCCATGCGCATGCCGATCATCGCCGTCGCCGCGCTCGCCATGCTGGGCGGTTGCCACGGCGCGCAGACAACGACCAGCAATCTCGCCAACCATGCCGACAGCCTCGCCGATTCGGTCGACAATTGGGGCGACGCCGCGTCGAACCGCGTCGATGCGGCGAGCGACACCACGCAACGCCGGATCGCGGGGCTCGACAACCGCATGGCCGGCCTCGTCGATCCGCCCGCCGCCGATGGCTGGATCGGGCGCTGGAAGGGCGTCGAGGGGCTGACGCTGACGATCGCCGCCGATCCCGCCAGGCGGCCCGGCCATTATCGGCTCACCGATCGCTACACGCTCGACGACAACGGCGTGTTCGACGGCGTCGCCACGGGCGACACGATCGTCTTCACCCGCCCCGACGGACAGCAGGTGCTGCGCGCGACCGACGGCAAAGCGACCGGGCTCAAATATCTCGCCGGCAAGAGTGATTGCCTGACCGTCAAGCCCGGCGAGGGCTATTGCCGCGACTGACGGTGCATCGCCATGTTAGCGGTCCATTGACGCAAGGCTGGCAAGAAGACGTGATCGGGAAGCGGGCAAGAGGACGAACGATGGGCGATGACAGGGTGGAGGATCGCGTCGACGTCGAGCGCGTGCCTCTGGCGGCGGCGATGCTCGGCGCGGCGGGGCTGCTGCCGCTGATCCTCGCGCTGTTCATCCGGCTGGCGAGCGGGGTCTATCCCGATACGCCGGTCCCGATCGTGCTCGGCGGCCTCGCGCTGAGCTATGCGGCGCTGATCCTGAGCTTTTTGGGCGGAATCTGGTGGGGCGTGGCGGCGACGCGCGCGACGCCCGAGCAGATGCCGCGGCTGATGGGCATCGCGATCGTGCCGTCGCTGGTGGCGTGGCTGGTGGTCGGGCTGGCATGGGACTTTCCCGCGACCGCCTCGACGACGCTGGGCGTGACGATCGCGCTCACCCCGTTGGTCGATCGCTGGCTGGCGCGGCACGGGCTGGTGCCGGCCTGGTGGATGAAGCTGCGCCTGCCGCTGTCGCTCGCGCTCGGTGCGCTGACGCTCGGGCTGGGATTTTCGCTCGCCTGATCGCGCTTGGCGGCGCGCCGAATCCGCGTATCATCCCCCGATGGGGCAATGACGGGGCGGGTGGAATGCGGCGCGCGATCGGCGGATTGATGATGGGCGCGGCGCTGGTGGCGACCGGCTGCCACCGCAGGCCGGACCGGCAGCAGGCCGCGGCGCAACCGTCCGCGGCCGTGCAGCAGATCGCCTGGCGCGAGGGCGATGTCGACGACGCCTTCGCCGAGGCCAAGGAGGCGAACAAGCCGGTGCTGCTCTATTGGGGCGCCAAATGGTGCCCGCCGTGCAATGCGATGAGATCGACGCTGTTCAAGGACCCGGCCTTCGTCGCGCAGACCCGCGCGTTCATCCCCGTCCACCTCGACGGCGACGCCAAGGGCGCGCAGAGCTGGGGCGAGAAGTTCGGCATCCAGGGCTATCCGACCGTCATCCTGCTGCGCCCCGATCACAGCGAGATCACGCGACTGTCGGGCGGGTCGACCGCCGGCGCGCTTGCCGAGGTGCTGCGCGTCGCCGCCACACACGCCGGCTCGACCGAGGATCTGCTCAAGCGCGCGGACGATCCTTCGACGCTGGCGGCGGACGACTGGCGGCTGCTCGCCAGCTTCGACTGGCTCGACGATCCCAAGCATTTCGGCGACCAGAAGAAGGAGGTCGCCTTCATCGCCAGGCTCGCCGAGGCTGCGCCCGATCCCGTCATGAAGCGCCATTTCGCGCTGACCAGCCTGTTCATGGCGGGCGGCGGCAAGGACGTCGCCGAGCTCAACGCCGATCAGCAGGCCGAGGTGCGCGCGGTCCTACCCGCGATCCTGTCGGATTATTCCGAAGTGAAGGCCAATCGCCAGGAGCTGAGCTACGGCACCACGCCGCTGATCCTCGCGCTGCCCGATCCGGCTGAGAGGCAGGCGCTGTCGGCGCAGCTGGTCGCGGCGATGGACAAGGTGGCGGCGGACGCGAGCGTGCCGCTCGGCGACCGGCTCTCCGCGGTCAATGCCGAGGTCGCGCTCTCGAAGGCGGCGAACGGCGGCAAGATCGCCCCCGCGCTGCTGGCCAAGGTGCGCGAGCGGGTCGCCCTGGCCGATCATGCCGCGACCGATCCGATGATGCGCCAGGCGGTGATGCCGAATGCGGGGCAGGCGCTGGCCGACGCGGGCGACAAGGCGGGCGCGGAGCGGCTCTGGAAGGCCGAACTGCCGCACGCGATCGCGCCTTATTATTTCATGGTCGATCTTGCCGGGCTGGAGGAGGATGCGAAGGATTATCCGGCGGCGATCGGGTGGCTCAGGCAGGCCGCCGAGACCGCGCAGGGCCCGGCGACGCGGATCCAGTGGGCGATCCTCTATTCGGACGGCGTCGTGCGGATGACGCCCGGGGACAAGGCCGCGGTCGCGCAGAGCGCCGGAATGGTGATCGATGCGCTCGCGCAGAACAGCGGCGACTATGCGCAGCGCACCGCCAAGAAGGCCGACGATTGGGGCAAGAAGATGCGCGAATGGGCGGGCAAGCACGACGGCGGCGCGGTGCTGGCGCGGCTGGGCACGCGAATGGGGCAGGTGTGCCCGGCGAGCGATGCGACCGCGGTGTGCCGGAACGTGCTCAAGACGGCGTGAGGCGGGTTCGATTGGATGCCGAGCCGTGCTCCCGCGACGGCAGGAGCCCGGGGTTTCAAACGCCATGGCCCGTCAGCTGGGCTCCTGCCGTCGCAGGCGCACCGAAGCGCTGCTAAGCCGCGACCCGCAGCGCCATCCGGTCCCAGATCTCGACCAGCGCGCCGGTCAGCTCGCGCATCATCTCTTCGCTGTGCGACGGCCCCGGCGTGAAGCGCAGCCGCTCGGTGCCGCGCGGCACGGTCGGATAATTGATCGGCTGGACGTACACGCCATATTCGGCGAGCAATATGTCGCTGATCTTCTTGGCCTTGACCGGATCGCCGACGTGCAGCGGCACGATGTGCGTGGTCGACGGCAGCACGGGAAGCCCGGCATCGGCGAACAGCGTCTTCAGCATCGTCGCGGCGGCCTGCTGGCCCTCGCGCTCGACCGACGAGGCCTTGAGGTGGCGCACGCTCGCCAGCACGCCCGCGACCAGCACCGGCGACAGCGAGGTGGTGAAGATGAAGCCCGGTGCGTAGGAGCGGATCACGTCGATGATCTGGCTGTCGCAGGCGATGTAGCCGCCCATCACGCCGAACGCCTTGCCCAGCGTCCCCTCGATGATCGTGATCCGGTCGGCGACCTGGTCGCGCTCCGAAATGCCGCCGCCGCGCGCGCCGTACATGCCGACCGCATGGACCTCGTCGCAATAGGTCAGCGCGTTGTAGGTGTCGGCGAGGTCGCAGATCGCCGCGATCGGCGCGATGTCGCCGTCCATCGAATAGACGCTCTCGAACGCGATCAGCTTGGGCGTATCGGGGTCTTCGGCGGCGAGCAGCTCCTCGAGATGGACGAGGTCGTTGTGGCGGAAGACGCGCTTCTCGCAGCCCGAATTGCGGATCCCCGCGATCATCGAGGCGTGGTTGAGCTCGTCCGAGAAGATGATGCAGCCGGGCAGCACCTTGGCGAGCGTCGCCAGCGTCGCCTCGTTCGAGACATAGCCGCTGGTGAACAGCAGCGCGCCCTCCTTGCCGTGCAGGTCGGCGAGCTCGGCCTCGAGATCGACATGGTAGTGCGTGTTGCCGCCGATGTTGCGCGTGCCGCCCGAGCCCGCGCCGACGTCGTGGAGCGCGTCCTCCATCGCGGCGATCACCTTGGGATGCTGGCCCATGGCGAGATAGTCGTTCGAGCACCACACCGTGATCGGCTTGGGCCCATTATGCCCGGCGAAGCAGCGCGCATTGGGGAAATTGCCCTTGTTGCGCAGGATATCGATGAACACCCGGTAGCGGCCCTCGGCATGGAGCCGATCGATCGCCTGGGCGAACACGCGCTGATAATCCAAAGCCATCCTCCTGCCGCCCGGGCGGAACGCCAATAGCGCGTCATTCCACGAACATCCACTCCCCCCGCGAGGAGGAAATGCGATCAGCCCCATCGGGCGCGTCTCACAATCGCTCAATCCGTAATAACCCGCGGTTAGCGAGCGCGGGTGCCAGCGCGCCGACATCGGCATCGGAGGTGAACAGCGCAACCCCCGCGGCGGGCGCGGCGGGCCAGGGCTGACCCTGCGTCAGCACGCCGACGCGGCGCGCAATCCCCTCGGCGCCGTCGACGAAGCCGATCGGGCGCGGACTGGCGGCGGCGAGTTGCGCGGCGACCAGCGGGAAATGCGTGCAGGCGAGCACGACGGTATCGATCGCGTCGCCGCCGGGCTGACCGAACAGCCCGGCCATCACCGCCGCATAGTCCGCCGGATCGCCCGGATCGCCGCGCAGCGAGGCCTCGGCGAGATCGACCAGCCGCGCCGAGCCGTGGCGGATCACCACGCAGTCGGCGGCGAACTCGGCGGCGAGCCGGTCGACATAGGGCTGGCGGACGGTCGCGTCGGTCCCGAGCACGCCGATCGCGCGCGTCTTCGAGACAAGCGCTGCGGGCCGGATCGCGGGCACCGTGCCGACGATCGGCAGATCGAGCGCGGCGCGCACGGCGGCCAGCGCGATCGTCGAGGCGGTGTTGCACGCGATCACGACGAGCCGCGGCCGGTAGCGCTCGACCAGCCGGCCGAGCAGCGCCGGGACGCGCGCCGCGATCTCGGCCTCGCTTTTGGTGCCGTAGGGAAAACCACCCGAATCCGCGACATAGACGATCGGCGCGGTCGGCAGCGCGCGGCGGATCGCGGCCAGCACCGACAGGCCGCCGACCCCGGAATCGAAGACCAGCAGAGGACGGTCGGAATCCATCGCCGAGCGATCTAGGCGTGCCGTGCGTCCCCGGCAACCGGCGTGTTTCGGCGATAATACTAATCCATTTTGTTGCGCAGGCGGATATGATCATTATGCTGATGCGGCACGCAGGGGACGTATCTGGTGACCGCAACCAACTGGCTGGAACTGGGTACAGCCGCGCTGATCGGCTATCTGCTGGGATCCATCCCGTTCGGCCTGCTGGTGACGCGTCTCGGCGGTGCCGCGGATCCGCGCACGATCGGCTCGGGCAATATCGGCGCCACCAACGTGCTGCGCACGGGGCGCAAGGAACTGGCGATCCTGACGCTGCTGCTCGATGCGGCGAAGGGGGCCGCGGCGGTGCTGGTCGTCGGCCGGCTCTGGCCCGATCCGCTTCCGCCCTCGCTGCCGGCGATCGTTGCGGGCGCCTTCGCGTTCCTCGGCCACGTCTATCCGGTCTGGCTTCGCTTCAGGGGCGGCAAGGGGGTGGCGACCTTCCTCGGCGTCGCGCTCGCGCTGTCGTGGCCGTGCGGGCTGGTGTTCGCGCTGGTCTGGCTGGTGGCGTTCGGGGCGACCCGGCACAGCTCGGTCGGCGGGATGAGCGCGGTGATCGCGACGCCGGTGACCGCGGCGATCCTCAACCGGTCCGATCTGACGCTGGTCTTCCTGCTGCTCGCGCTGGTCGTGCTGTGGAAGCATCGCGCCAATGTCGAGCGGCTGCTCGACGGCACCGAACCGCGCTTCGGCGGCGGCGCCGGCTGACGCCGCCATGCCCGGCGCGATCGACGAGCATGTCGACGGGTCGGGGCTTCCCGAACAGCCGGCCGCATCGCCGGGGGCGGTGCGCGACGATCGCATCGCCAGGCTCAGGCTGATCCGCACGCCGACGGTCGGCCCGATCACCTATGCGCAACTGCTGCTCCGCTTCGGCACCGCCGCGGCGGCGCTCGAGGCGATACCCGATCTGGCGCGGCGCGGCGGTGGCAAGCCGCCCCCGATCGCGTCGCGCGCGGTCGTCGAGGCTGAGGTCGCCGCGGTCGAGGCGGCGGGCGCACGCTACCTGTTCCTCGGTCTGCCCGGCTATCCCGCGCCGCTCGCCGCCGTCGCGGGTGCGCCCCCGGTGCTGATCGTGCGGGGCACGCGCGCGCTCGCCGATCGCCCGGTGGTCGGCATGGTCGGCGCGCGCAACGCCTCGGCCACGGCGTGCCGCTTCGCGCGCGGGCTTGCCGCCGAGCTCGGTGAGCGCGGTATCGCGGTCGCCTCGGGGCTGGCGCGCGGGATCGACACCGCCGCGCATCAGGGCTCGCTCGACAGCGGCACGATCGGCGTGATCGCCGGCGGGATCGACATCGCCTATCCGCCCGAAAATGCCGAGCTGCAGGCCGAGATCGCCGCGCGCGGTCTGCTCATCGCCGAGCAGCCCCCCGGCATCGAACCGCGCGCGCGCCATTTCCCCTATCGCAACCGGATCATCGCCGGGCTGGCGCAGGCGGTGGTGGTGATCGAGGCGGCGCCGCGATCGGGATCGCTGATCACCGCGCGCTATGCCGGCGACTATGGCCGCGAGGTGCTCGCGGTGCCGGGATCGCCGCTCGACCAGCGCGCGCAGGGCTGCAACCAGCTGATCCGCGACGGCGCGACGCTGGTGCAGAACGCCGACGACGTGATCGAGGCGCTGCGCCCGATCGATCCGCGCGCGACGCTGGGGGAGCCGGGAATCGGCGGCTATGGCGGCCCGCGGGTCGTCGCCGACGCGCAGGATGCGGATCGCCGCGCGGTCGGCGATCTGCTGGGGCCCTCGCCGGTGCCGGTCGACGAGATCGTGCGGCTGTCGGGCCGCGCGCCCGCGATCGTGCAGACCGTGCTGCTCGAGCTCGAGCTGGCCGGGCGGCTCGAGCGCCATGCCGGCGGGCAGGTGAGCCTCGCATAGCGTCGGGCGGCGCCGTGCTCCGTCAAGGCAGGGGCACCGGGGCTTCGCGCGTCGCGCTCGCTTCACTGGATCGCTGCCGAGGCAGGCGCACCAGCCGCCGGCCAAGATACCGTGGCGGCACAACGGCGGCTTGACTAACCGCGATCAAGCTTCCCACCCTCGTACGCGTACACGTGAAGGACTGCGTCACTTATGAAGCTCGTCGTCGTCGAATCCCCCGCCAAGGCCAAGACCATCGAGAAATATCTCGGCCCCGGGTTCAAGGTGCTCGCCTCCTACGGCCACGTCCGCGATCTGCCCGCCAAGGACGGCTCGGTGAACCCCGATGACGGCTTTTCGATGGAGTGGGAGAATTATGCCGACAAGACGCGGCAGCTGAAGGCGATCACCGACGAGGCCAAGAGCGCCGACGGCCTGATCCTCGCGACCGATCCCGATCGCGAGGGCGAGGCGATCTCGTGGCACGTCCAGGAGGTGCTCAGGAAGCGCAAGGCGCTCCCCGCCGACACGGTGCGCGTCACCTTCAACGCGATCACCAAGGCGGCGGTGCTGAAAGCGATGGCCGAGCCGCGCGCGCTCGACGAGGATCTGATCGATGCGTACCGGGCGCGCCGCGCGCTCGACTATCTGGTTGGCTTCACGCTGTCGCCGGTGCTGTGGCGCAAGCTGCCCGGCGCCAAGTCGGCGGGGCGCGTGCAGTCGGTCGCGCTGCGTCTCGTCGTCGATCGCGAGCGCGAGATCGAGGCGTTCCGGCCGCAGGAATATTGGTCGGTCGCAGCAGACCTCGAGCAGGATGCGGTGCCGTTCGTCGCGCGCTTGGTGAAGTGGAAGGGCGACAGGATCGATCGCCTGACGATCGGCAAGGAGGGCGACGCGCAGGCCGCCAAGGCCGATGTCGAGGCCGCGCGGCTCAGCGTCTCGTCGGTCGAGACCAAGCCGCTGACGCGCAATCCGCCGCCGCCCTTCACCACCTCGACCTTGCAGCAGGAGGCGGCGCGCAAGCTCGGCTTCTCGGCGAGCCACACGATGCGGATCGCGCAGTCGCTCTACGAGGACGGGCTGATCACCTATATGCGCACCGACGGCGTGCAGATGGACGAGAGCGCGATCTCGGCCGCGCGCAAGGCGATCGCCGAGCGCTATGACGGCGGCTACGTCCCCGACAAGCCGCGCATCTACCAGACCAAGGCGAAGAACGCGCAGGAAGCGCATGAGGCGATCCGCCCCACCGATTTCTCGCGCGAGAAGGCGGGATCGGGCGATCATGCGCGGCTCTACGAACTCGTCTTCAAGCGCGCGACCGCGAGCCAGATGGCGTCGGCCAGGCTCGAGCGCACCACGGTCGACTTGAGCGACGGCACCGGCACGCTCGGCCTGCGCGCGACGGGCCAGGTCGTCCTCTTCCCCGGCTATCTCGCGCTCTACGAGGAGGGCCGCGATGACGAGGGCGACGAGGAGAGCCGCCGCCTGCCGCGGATGAAGGAGGGCGACAGCCCGGCGGTGAAGGCGGTGCGCGCCGAGCAGCATTTCACCCAGCCGCCGCCGCGCTTCTCCGAGGCGAGCCTCGTCAAGAAGATGGAGGAGCTCGGCATCGGCCGGCCCTCGACCTACGCCTCGACGCTGCAGACGCTCAAGGATCGCGATTACGTCCGGATCGAGAAGAACCGCTTCTTCGCCGAGGAGAGCGGCCGGCTGGTGACGGCGTTTCTCGAGCGCTTCTTCGAGAAATATGTAAGCTTCGACTTCACCGCCGAGCTCGAGGAAGAGCTCGACGACATCTCGGGCGGCCGCGCGCAGTGGCAGGCGGTGCTCGAGGCGTTCTGGCGCGACTTCAAGCCCAAGACCGCGGAAGTGATGGAGCAGAAGCCGTCCGAGGTGACCGCCGCGCTCGACACCTTCCTCGCGCCCTTCCTGTTCCCCGACAAGGGCGACGGCACCGACCCGCGGCTCTGCCCCAATTGCCACGAGGGCAAGCTGGCGCTGCGCGGCGGCCGCTTCGGCGCGTTCATCGCCTGCTCCAACTATCCCGAGTGCAAATATACCCGCCGCTTTGCGCAGCCCGGCGGCGGCGCCGACGGCGCCGATGCGGGCCCCGAGACGCTCGGCACCGACCCCGAGACCGGCCTTCCCGTCGAGCGCAAGGCCGGGCGCTTCGGCCCCTATATCCAGCTTGGCGAGGGCAAGGAGGCCAAGCGCGCGTCGATCCCCAAGGATGCGGGCGAGCTGACGCTCGAGCTCGCGCTGCGGCTGCTGTCGCTGCCGCGCACGATCGGGCCGCATCCCGAGAGCGGCAAGGACATCACCGCCTCGATCGGTCGCTACGGGCCCTATCTGATGCACGACGGCAAATATGCGCGGCTGAGCTCGACCGCCGACGTGTTCGAGACGGGCATGAACACGGCGGTGGTCAAGCTTGCCGAGGCGGCGGCGGGCGGCGGGCGGCGCGGTGCCGCGCGCGAGCCGATCGCGGTGCTGGGCGCGCATCCCGAGGGCGGTGCCGAGGTCAAGGTGATGGAGGGCCGCTTCGGCGCCTATGTCACCGACGGCACGACCAACGCGACGCTGCCCAAGGCGGCCGATCCCAAGGCGCTGACGCTCGACGAGGCGGTGATCCTGTTGGCCGAGCGCGCCGCCAAGGGGCCGGCGAAGGGCAAGAAGCCGGTCAAGAAGGCGGCGGCGAAGAAGCCGCCCGCCGCCGCGAAGAAGGCGCCGGCGGCCAAGAAGGCGCCGGCGAAGAAGGTGGCAAAGGCCTGACGCCGGCAATGATTTACCCCCTCTCCCCAGCGGGGAGAGGGTTGGGGTGAGGGG
>CAIQHF010000053.1 GCA_903871605.1 uncultured Sphingomonadaceae bacterium | reverse complement strand
TTCGGCAACGGCTGAACCACACGTCGATACGTAAAGTCCGCCTCCGGCTCGCGGATCGCCTTGCGCACCACCTTGCGTGACAGATGCAGGTCCCGCGCTATCGCCTTCATGGCTGTCCCCGCCGCGAACTCGCGGCGGATCTTCAACACCGTCTCCAAGACCAACATCCCGATCTCGCCGCCTGACATCCGCCAAGCGCGCAGCCTAGACCACCGGGATGAGGGGTCCTTTTTCGACGCCGATCACCCCGCTACCGGGGTCCTTTTTCCACGCCGATCCACACCTCGGAGGACAACGACAGTAGCGCTCCATCGGGTCAAATCGGCTCGGGAAGGCAGTTGGCTGATCCTACCCCCTTCAGCACATAGAACGATCTGAACGATGTCGCGTGGATTGCCTTCAGCAGCTCGGCCTTCGTCCTCGGTGTGAAGATCTTGCCCAACATCATGCCGCCTCCATCTGGCGAATGAAGGCAGCTTTCTCCGCTAACGTACCATTGACCCCATCACGCTCCCATTGATGTTGCTACCGACATAGCTGCATTGGGTCCGTCGAGGAAGCAAGGCGGTCGGATTGCGGATTTGCGCTGGTCAGTAGATACAAGGACGATGGCAGATGCAGCGACATTACAGCTAACCATCGGGAAGGCAGACCACGGGATGGATTGGCTGCAATGGTCGTCGAGCATCATCGGCTCGTTAGCATGGCCTGTTGCAGCCGTATTCATCGCATTCATCTTCCGCGCCCAGATCGGCGCCCTTTTGAAACGGATCAAGGAGGCAAGCTGGGGGGACAAGTCAGTGAGCTTTGCTGACGAGCTGGACAAAATCGAGAAATCCACACCCGAGCTGGACGAAGCAGCGGACAACACCTTGGAACCATCGACACCACAGCTGGATGATCGATATCAAAAGCTCCTCGCGATTGCTCCCAATGCTGCGATCATCGAGGCGTGGGGCGAGGTCGAGGAGGCTATCAGAAAAGCGGCCAAGCTCCATGGGATCGTAACAAGCGATCCCAATAACATGACAGCAGATCGCTTAGCGGTTGGCTTGGCTACGAAGCGGCACCTGACGGTCGATGCCATGAAGATGATTTTAGAGATGCGGATGCTAAGGAACCGCGCTGCACATAATGAGAAGGTCACGACGGCGGATGCGTTCCGCTTTTCAGATCTCGCAATGAAGGTGAAGAACGTCATCTTCGTATGATGGATCGACGGGGAGGGCATAACGATGGCTGACGTTGATCTGATCGGGACGAGCGAGGTGCCCGATATTGCTGAGATGAGCTTCGAAGAACGCGTAGAGGCCATGGTCGCTTGGTTTCATGACAACTTCGAAGACCCCGCGCAAGAAACACCGTACGATGGGCGTGAGGGCGGCTATCAGTACATTTGGGGCGGGCCTCATGAAGCCGCTGACGAGCTAAACGACGCGTTCGATTATGAACAATACGAGGCCGAAATCGAGGCGGCGGTCGAGGAGATCGAAAGCGATGGCCTAGCCGACTGGGCTCCGCATGGACGCAGAATTCGCGAGATGGAGGAGCTCGCTGACGCTGGTCCACCACCCCTGCCGTTAGAAGAGCGGTTAGATCAGCTACGCGGAGAGTTAGACGAGTTACAGAACTTCGTAACTCAGTGGCGCGGTCGAGGTATGATCGGGCACAATGGACCGCCAGAGGAAGCGCAGCTTAGCATCACCGATGCTGATTGGGACGAGGCTCAGGAGAGCATCGAGGAGGTCCGGGCCGAGTTAGATAAGCCAAATGCGATCGACGCGGCGACGCCCGCGCCGCTAGAGAAAGCAGAAAGCCGTTTTCGTGCTATAGCGGGCAAACTGTGGGCGGCGGTCAAGGAGTTTGCCTCTCCACTGTTAAAGGGCGCCATAGCGAAAGCAGGTGCGGATTTTTATGAGAACCCGCACGCCTTCGCGATGAAGCTCGAGCACGCAGCAAGCACGATCGGATCGTGGGTAATTCACCTGCATCAACTGATATAGGACAAACTTGAAGCCGACCGCGCTGTCGGTGTCAGCTATATGCTTCGCAGTACGACGACAGTAGCGCCCCAACGGGTCAGATCGGTCTTTGAAGGGAGCTGATTGATCCCATCTCCCTCCAGCACATCGAACGATCTGAACGATGCCGATTGAATCGCCTTCAGCAGCTCGGCCTTCGTTTTCGGTTTGACGATCTTCCCGAGCATTATGCAGCCTCCATCTGTTTGATAAAGAAGGCTCGCTCGGCGGCCGTATAGGTCTTTACCGGTTGCCGCTTCAGATGGGTCCAGCCGCCCTTAGCGGGCTTCTTCGGCTGAATAAACGCGGGCTCGAATCCCCGGTGAGGTTTCAGCCGATCGTAGTTCAGACGGCCGCTCATAGTTTGCGACCCTCTAGCCATGCAGCCATCCGATTCCGAATTCGCTGAGAATGCTCCTTCAGGGACTTCTCATAGAGATTTGTCGTGTCGAGCGGGGGACGCTCAGCTCTCGGACCGATCGACCGTGAGAACGGCTTCAAATCGAATTTAAGCGGTTTTCTCAGAGTGATCTTTTTGATGTTCGATTGTGGGATCGGAGCCGAAGCGTTCGCCACATGCTGCTGCATCATCTCGATCAGAACCTGAGTGCGGGTCTTTCCTGATTCCGCACAGACACGATCGAAGCTAGCCAGTTGGTTCGGCAATGCTCGAAAGTTGACCAATGTAGGTCTTTTGATTGTATGTTCTGTCATATTTGATATCTCCTGTTATCGGTTTGAAAGGTTGAACTTAATCTCTGTAGAAAGATTGATTGATTTACTGATTGCCATTGGTTTAGAATCATGACAGATTGTACAGATAGCCAAGCGCTAGAAGCTTTGTAGCGAAGCTCGGATCTTCAGCGATCCTACAGTCACCTATCGGCCGAGCCGAGGAACCTACTGTAGCCTTCTTATCGAACTCCAGCCCTACTGTAAGAGCTACTGTAGAAAGCCTTAGAAAGCCTGTTATCACTAGCTGTGTGCTCTGTTGATGTTGTTTAGATACATCTATCTAATCAAGGCCCAGAACGTTTTCTGAACCAAGCTCTACAGTGCGAAGGCGAGCTATTCGAAGGGAGCTTATGCTCGTCGATCGGGGTTGTGATAGTTCGGCCAGTCGATCGCATCGGCGTAGTCGGGTTTGTCACGTAGCTTGCTGATATAAAACTTCCAGCCCTCATCGGCGCCGGTCTGGATGTCGGATTGATAGTACCCCCAGGTCGTCGCCTCCCATGCATCACCGATCATTGCAGGGAACACGTCCTTCAGATCGGCACGGGGACAGTCTACCATCAGATGGTAGTGGAGGCGTCTGCCGTTGCCGCCTTCGAGAACCGGGATCACCCGAAGCTTCTCGCCGAACCGTCTGAACCGATTGCCGAACACCTTACAGTTCAGCGTGTTGAGGCAATGGCGGAGATTTTGAGAAGCACCGTAACGATCGAGATACACAAGGCGGCGCACCAGGCCGTCTGTCGGCTGAATAGCCTGCTTCATCGTCAGGGTCACAGCAACCGGATCGACCCAGTGGCTGACGTCGGCGAACTCACGGAACGCCGCCTGCTGACGCAATAAAGACTGATTGATGAACATAGTTGCTAAGGCTCGATCGAACATGAAGACCGGGTATTTATGTCTTCCGTGAGCTTGCTCTGATGGCTAACGCCGTTTGCAACTAACGACGGAAGGTATCGGTCGTCGCGCATAGGAAGCTACGGTTTCCGTTTCCCGCGTCGACCGGACAGTAAATTTGACGGCAGGCGTTCGGCTTGCAACTTGCACGTGACCAAGATAGCCTGCTCTCGACAAAACCGAAAAGAGGCTTGCTATGGCGCTTAAAGACTTCCTGTCGCTGGTCGACGACAAGCTGCGCGACGCTTTCCACAAGGTAGTCCCAGATCACACCAAGGCGCGAATGCAGCTGATCAAATCTATCGATAAGGCAACCAAGCAATTCAACGAGGGTAAGCAGCCGCGTGGCGCCTCGAAGTGGTGGTCCGCGCAGAACAACGTGGTCGAGTTCACCCCGAACCTGAACGGGAAGCCGATATCCATCGGCGGCAAGACCAAATCATACATTCCGGCTGAACGCTTCCCCAATGCGCTCGACCACCTTCGTGCGAGCGTCGAAGCCGGTGAGCTTGATGGTCAGCTTGCCAAGTCCAACGACACCGACGCAACCACGCCTCGGAAAATTCGCGAGAAGGGCGAAGGCGGATCGGGAAAGGGTTGGTCACCGGAGCGTCGCGCCCGCTTTGAAGCCTCGATTGCGGCGCGGAAGTCTGGGCAGAGTTGATGAAAAGAGGGTCGCGTTTCTCGGGAGGACGGCCTTGAAGCTATGAAGGAACGTAGCCGGTTGCAGTCAGCCATGACGGACCAGGCGCCCGAAGCTAACCGCCAGGTTCTGGACGGGAAAGCGGTCAGACCGGAGGCGCCCACAAGCAGACTTAAGTGCAAGGTGGCGGTCCCGCACGAGCTTCGGTTGGCCTGCTAGCAGGCCACACGCCGGGAGCCTCCTTTACCAGTAGTATCTCGGTTTCGGGATGAGAGACGTCACCTGCATCAAGCCAGCGGTTTCTAAATTGCTCTGTACGCCCGTCACAATACCCAATTCTTAGAGTGCCGTTGCTTGCCCAACCTATGTCGAGCGGGCCAAAGTTTCGCCCGTTCATATCGCCGCCACGAAAGACTAGATCGCTATTATAATTTAGCGTCCTGCCTTTTGATTTGATGAAGACATACATCCCGGTGGACACCAATGGCTCGTCTTCGTCCGTGACCACGTAAGCAATTTTAGAACCATCTGGTGAAGCGGCCATTCTAACGACGTGGGAAGCTGAGTGCGTGCAGGACGAAAGCAACAATATCGAAATGGCCGTTAGAAAGATCGACATGAGTTTGGGGCAGGCTAGCACACGCCTTTTGAGCACCCTACCGCACAATCGTCAATGACGGCTTCCCACCAGATTCGGACGTAGACGCCCGGTAAGTTGGAAGGGCCCAGCTGAACAGTCACGCTGCGATCGACAAGCTCGCAGATGCATCACGGGTGATGGAGCTTTGCGCCCGGAAGGCGCAGCGCTTCGTTGAGGCAGCGGTCAAATTCATGCTGCTCTGGTCGGCAACGAATTGCATCTTGTCGAGAGTGGGAAAGACCGATTGCAGCCGATCGAGAGCGTCCAGCACAGTGTCAGTGGGTGGGCAAGTTTTAGGGGAGAAGCCTTTCCGGGCGTTGCCTAGGTCCTTCGGAGCACAAGGAATGCCGACATCAGTTAGGATCGTAGCGAACGCAGCGGCGGTCTTTCCATGCTTCTTCCTGATCAGACCAGCATGAGAAAATTGCCAAGCGGCGCATAGAGCTTGACGCAAACGCCGGATATCGTGGTTGCTCTTGGTGCCCATGTATCTGCCATGCTCACCAAGGGCGGAGATCGAGAGAACGTATTTTGCCAAAGCGTCGAAATCGTCCAGTGTCTTGATGCACCTACGAGACTTGACGCCGAACGCATCCCAATGTCGCCGCATCTCGATGAACTGATCAATTGTGTCCCAAGCCTCGGTCGCGAATGCGACATGGTTGTGTAAGGGATCGTCCCACGCTGCCACCGGACGCCGCTTCCAATCATATTCCATACTCAAAAACTTGGGGACGGTTTTGTCTACCAGATCGGCATTCAGCTCGATGATGTCCCTGATCCCTGTCAGCGACTTCACGTCTATCTTCTGCTCCGGCCAACGGTTTAGGAATAGATCGACGATGTAGTCGTTCCGGGGACGTACGGCGTCAGTCGGGAAATCCGTGTAGATGCCACCCTTTGCCAAAACGATGTTGATGTCCTCGCTCTTGCCCAGCGTGCCTTCTATGAGGGTGGCTTGACCGCGGGTCCGCCAACCCAGTGGTTTCCGCACATAGTGCTTGATCTCCAACAGCTCGGACTTCCCGGTGGGTGCCTTGCGGCTCCTCTTGTAAATGGATGCGAGAGGACCCGCCTCAGCAGATGCCATTTGCTCTTCCGTCGCATTCGACAGAAAGCCATCTGTCGTACAGCTAAAGACACAAACTTCTTTTGGAAGACGGTTGATGATCTCCCCCAGGGCGGACCGTACAAAGGACGTGATAAATGTCGCATAATAAGGGTTGGTAATCTTGCTGGGGGGCAGCTCCTTCATGTCCCGGTCCCGGGAGTCGTAGAGAAGCTTAAACTTCAACCCTTGAGCAGTCTTGCCATAGACCGAATTACTGATTTCTTTCCAAAACAAGTTTTCAAGCGTCTTCGGCTTGAACGTATTCCGCTCAGTTACGCAGTGTCGGATGAAGTCGGCAAAGATCGGCTTGGTGAGGTCAGTTGGAACGATGACACCGAATTTGATGACGAGCTTGGCACCGAGGGACTTAGCCAAAGCGATCTCAGGGGCGCCGCAGTTGCTCGTTCCCTTCCGGGGAAAGACGAGGCCGTTCTCCGTTCTGACCGGTAGCGTGGGGAACCGGACACGCTTGGGAAACTCGAACTCGACGCTCGCCATTCCAAGTGTCTCTGCTGTGAAGTCCGATACCCTCGTCGAGGTTCGGATATTACGCCAGTCGGGGAAGCCGATTAGAGCCATGGCGGTGGGATAGGCCCCGGACAGATCGTGGTCGGTCCATTCATCTTCAAAGCCAGGGCCGAACCAAAACTGCTCGTTTCTGCCGCCATGATAGCACTCCGATGCAAAGGTGTAGTGCCAATGCACCTGCTCGATATCGATGACGACCTTCTTGAATTTGTAGTGACCCGAGCCCTTCTTAAAATACTTCTGTGTGACAGCTTGCTTGCCGAGCACTTCAAGCTGATTGAACCCCGGAAGACTTTTCCAATTGTCCATTAGCAGATCAACACCCATCGATGTGAGTGTTGGGGGAAGCTTATGTTTTCCCAGGAGGTTATCGTACTGATCGATAATCCGTTTGACGTACTTGGCGCATATCGTGGCATCATTGATTGCGTAGCGTTCAAACTCAGCAGGGTTTGTCGCTAGGAGAACATCCATATTCTTCTTGAGATGGAGATCCTCCGCAGGGCTATCACCCAACTCAATCTTATCGACGCCCACAAGCTCTCCGATGGCTTTCAGGCTCTTTGCGTTTGTTGGCGTCAGCAGCATCGTATCGCGGAGAACGACATTCAGGCTAACATCGGGTCCGTCATCCGGAAACTCGATCGTCACAGGGATCGCAGGCTTCGTCGATATGAAGGTGTTTCGGATGCTTGAGACGATATCCGCTAGCGACTTGAAGTCCGCAAACGCAGGGACGTCAGCCTTCGTAAAGTGACCAGCCAAATAGATGCGAAGGGGAATCTGATGAACGGCCCCGGATGATATCCCATCGGCCAATGCGAACGTCAGGAAGTCAGGCAGTTTGAGCCTTTCGCCATCCACTGGGTAGCAGATGCCCTTCCACTCCCGAGCTTCCGGCTGCTTCGGATCAAACAGGATGCAGTGATATTGATAGGAAAGGACTTGATATTTTCCCAAACCCTCATCTATTTGAGTTTTGGTAAGAGGGTCCGAAGGGCTTTTATATTCGGTATCAAAACCGACTATCACATATTCACTGACGGAGCGGGGATTGAAAACTTCGTAAAAGTTGTTCCTCTCCACCCATATACTACTTTTACGAAAAACCCCGTCTTCACACCGGATCGAGACATCAGGTTTTGACTTGCAAGTCAATAGCTTAGCATCTTCGGACAAGCTCGTTACCCCACCATCGGCCGTTTCTTCGGATACGAGCCAGCTTCAATGTTCTCGTAGGGTGTGAGACGAAAGCTCGGGGAAGCCAAGGTGCAACCGAGCCGATTCGTGCGAATCAGTTGATGATCGATGTCTCATATGAGGGGGGGGAGGGGGGTCAGATTATGGGAGGTATCAGAGGCTGTTCCCGTGCCCCTCTCATCGGGAAACCCTCGGCAAATTGGCTAATATCTTCGGATCGTGTTCGGATATTCGACACCCATCCATAACCCACTGTAACAGAATAGGAATATTATCGGTTCGACTATTGCCAAGGTTGGGGTCGAGGGTTCGAATCCCTTCGCCCGCTCCAGTTTCCATGCAGATGATCGGATCATCCCTCGACAGGGATAGAGCGCCGCCGGCAACGGCTTTCGCAAGCACGGCCTGCGCACTCTGGTCGAGATAGCGCTCACTTTTTTGCGGTTGTCGCGGGAAGCCGCCGCCAGTACCGCTTGCAAGGGTCTGGCTTGCAAGGGGCGACATGCGCAAGGGTATCCTATTGGCCGGCGGCTCGGGCACGCGCCTGTATCCGCTCACGCGCGGCGTGTCGAAGCAGTTGATGCCGGTCTACGACAAGCCGATGATCTATTATCCGCTGTCGACGCTGATGATGGCCGGGATTCGCGAGGTGCTGATCATCACCACCCCGCATGACCAGGCGGCGTTCCGGGCAGTGCTCGGCGACGGTTCCGATCTCGGCATGGTGATCGACTATGCGGTGCAGCCCGAGCCTGCCGGCCTCGCCCAGGCCTATCATATCGGCGCCGACTTCGTCGGGGATACGCCCTCCGCGCTCGTGCTGGGCGACAACATCTTCTATGGCCACGGCCTTGGCGACCTGCTCGGCCGCGCCGCTGCGCGTGACGAGGGTGCCACCGTATTCGGCTATTATGTTCGCGACGCGACCGCATATGGCGTCGTCTCGTTCGACGCCGAAGGGCGCGCCGAGACGATCGAGGAGAAGCCTGTCGCCCCCAAGTCCAACTATGCGGTGACCGGCCTCTATTTCTACGACGGCGATGCGGTCGCGCTGGCGCGCGATCTCAGGCCCAGCGCGCGCGGCGAGCTCGAGATCACCGATCTCAACCGACTCTATCTCGAGGCGGGCAAGCTCTCGGTCGAGATCATGGGGCGCGGCTATGCCTGGCTCGACACCGGCACGCACGGCTCGCTGCTCGATGCCGCGCTCTATGTGCGGATCACCGAGGAGCGGCAGGGGCTCAAGATCTGCTGTCCCGAGGAGATCGCCTGGCGGCAGGGGTTCATCGACGACGGCCAGCTCGCGCGCGTCGCAGCGCCGCTGCGCAAGAGCGGATATGGCGAGTATCTGCTCGATCTCCTCGAAGGCAAGGTGTTCGCGTGAAGCTCATCGAAACGGCGATCGCCGATCTGCTGATCATCGAGCCGCGCGTGTTCGGCGACGACCGCGGCTTCTTCCTCGAGAGCTGGAATGCCGCGACCTTTCGCGAGGCGGGGCTCGATCTCAGCTTCGTCCAGGACAATCATAGCCGCTCGGCCAAGGGCGTGCTGCGCGGGCTGCATTTCCAGAACCCCAATCCGCAGGGCAAGCTGGTGCGCGTGACGGCGGGCCGCGCCTGGGATGTCGCGGTCGATCTGCGCCGAGGCTCGCCGACCTGCGGCCGGTGGCAGGGTGTCGAGCTCAGCGCGGCCAACAAGCGGATGTTCTGGGTGCCGCCGGGCTTCGCGCACGGCTTCGTCGCGCTCGAGGATGGCACCGATTTCCTCTACAAGTGCACCGCCGCCTACGAGCCGGCGAACGAACGCAGCCTGGCGTGGGACGATCCAACGGTCGCGATCGAATGGCCGCTCGAGGGGATCGAGCCGCAGCTGTCCGGCAAGGACAAGCTCGGGCTGCCTTTCGCGGACGTCGAGCTGTTCGCATGAAGGCGCTGATCGTCGGCAGCAGGGGCCAGCTCGGCCGCGGCCTGCAGGCGTCCGCGCCGGCCGGCGTCAGCGTCGTCGCGCACGACTATGACACGCTCGACATCACCGATCGCGCCGCGGTCGCCGCGATGGTCGAGGCGGAGCGGCCGGATCTGATCCTCAACGCCGCCGCCTATACCGCGGTCGACAAGGCCGAGAGCGACGCCGATGCCGCGCACGCGGTCAATGCGACCGCGGTCGGGCTACTCGCGGAGGCGGCGCGCGGCGTCGGCGCGCGGCTGGTGCATGTCTCGACCGATTTCGTGTTCGACGGCACCTCCGGCGTTCCCTACGCGCCCGATGCAGCGCCCAACCCGCTCGGCGTCTATGGCCGCACCAAGCTCGAAGGCGAGCGGCTGGCGGGCGACGATGCGCTGATCGTGCGGACCGCATGGGTCTACGCGCCTGCCGGCGGCAATTTTGTGCGCACCATGCTGCGGCTGATGGCCGAGCGGCCCGAGGTGCGCGTCGTCGCCGACCAGATCGGCACGCCGACCTATGCGCCGGGGCTCGCCGCGGCGCTGTGGACGCTCGCCGAAAGGCGCGTCGCCGGCATCCATCATTATACCGATGCAGGGGCTGCCAGCTGGTACGACTTCGCGGTGGCGATCCAGGAGGAGGCGGTGACGGCCGGGCTGCTCGGGCAAGCCGTGCCGGTGATCCCGATCGCCACCGCCGATTTCCCGACGCCGGCCAGGCGGCCCTCCTATTCGGTGCTCGACAAGAGCAGCACCTTCGCGGCGCTGGGTGGCCCGACGCCGCATTGGCGCGCCAATCTCCGCCTCATGCTCAACGAGATCAAGACCCATGGCTAATCTGCTCGTCACCGGGGCCGCCGGCTTCATCGGCGCGAATTTCGTGCACCATTGGCGCAAGGCGAGCCCGGACGACAGCATCGTCGTGCTCGATGCGCTGACCTACGCGGGCAACCGCGCCAATCTCGACGGGCTGGATGGCGTCGAGCTCGTCGTCGGCGACATCGGCCATACCGATCTCGTCACCGAGCTGCTCGACAGCCGGAAGATCGGCTCGATCGTCCACTTCGCTGCCGAGAGCCACGTCGATCGCTCGATTACCGGGCCGGATGCGTTCGTGATGACCAATGTGGTGGGCACGCACAGCCTGCTCAAAGCCGCCAAGACGGCGTGGCTCGACAAGGGCAGCGGCCGCCCGCATCGCTTCCACCATGTCTCGACCGATGAGGTGTACGGCTCGCTCGGGCCCGACGACGCGGCATTCAGCGAGACGACGCCCTATGCGCCCAACTCGCCCTATTCGGCGTCGAAGGCGGGCAGCGACCATCTCGTTCGCGCCTATCACCATACCTATGGGCTCGAGACGACGACGAGCAATTGCTCGAACAATTATGGCCCCTACCAGTTTCCCGAGAAGCTGATCCCGCTGTTCCTGCTCAACGCCCTGCATGGCCGCAAGCTGCCGATCTACGGCGACGGCATGAACGTGCGCGACTGGCTCCACGTCGAGGATCATTGCCGGGGAATCGAGTTGATCCTGCGCAACGGGCGAATTGGTGAGACTTATAACGTCGGCGGCGGTCAGGAATTGCCCAACCTGACCGTGATCGAGGAAATCTGCCGCGTGGTCGATGCGGCGTTCGCGACCGATCCGTCCCTGGCGGAACGCTTCCCCGATGCGCCCGCTGCCCAAGGCCGACCGAGCGCGGAGCTCAAGACCTATGTTACCGATCGCAAGGGCCACGACCGTCGCTACGCGATCGACGAGACCAAGATACGCGGCGAATTGGGCTATGCACCTGCGCGGGACTTCCCGCAGGGTTTCGCCGAGACGCTGGCCTGGTATCTTACCAACGAAAGCTGGTGGCGGCCTTTGGTCGGGCGAGCGTCGTAAGGGCACGCTGCGGTGCACATCGGATGTGCGGATACGCTCGCCGTCGCGCGCGCGGCGCTGTCGCTTTGTGAACCCCGACAAGCGGCACGATTGGGTGCGAACCGGTGCATGGGTCATCAAAATTGGGCTGACCAGCGACCGCTGAGCATATTGCGGTGCAGCGCGCGCTCTTGCTCTGCGCGACGATAATGGCATAGACTGCCGATCTGCATCGCGCCAATTGGGCGCCGACGCGGTCGTAAGCTTGGTTCTAGTATGTGTAGGGTTGCATAGTGAGCGAGTTGAACGGGACGCGTCGCGCGCATAGCCGCACCGCAATTTTCACGATCAGCTCGAATAACTACATGCCGTATTCGCGGACCTTGATCGATTCGTCAAATGCCGTTCATGTCGAGGCCGACCACTTCCTGTGTCTTGCCGACAATATCCTGCCAGTTTTTGATTATTACCCAGCGGATTGCACGCTCATAACTGCTGATGCGCTCAATATTCCTGACTTTTCCGCGTTCGCCTTTCGCTATGACATCATGGAATTCAATACGGCGATCAAGCCGTACATGATTCTCCATTTGTTTGCGATGGGATACGACTATGTCGTGTACTTCGATCCCGACATCAAGGTGTATCGGCCGATAACAGCGGTGTTCGACGCGCTCGATCAAGGCGCCAGCGTCGTGCTGACGCCCCATCTGACCCGCCCGGCCGAAAGCGATACGCCGCCCGACGATGTCACCATCATGCGCGCCGGCATCTATAATCTCGGGTTCGTCGCGTTCGGCCAGCATGACGGTGTCGAATCGGTGCTTCGCTGGTGGGCTCGGCGCCTCCGCTATCAGTGCGTCAACGCGCAGAGCGAAGGCGTGTTCGTCGATCAGAAATTCATGGATCTGGTCCCGGGGTTCATTGCCGACGTCGTTATCCTGCGCGACACGACTCTTAACGCCGCATATTGGAACCTGTTTCAGCGCGATCTGGATCATGACGGCGAGCATTGGCACATAGATGGCAGCCCGCTGACCTTCTTCCATTTCAGCGGCTATGACCCGCGCAACTCGCATCAATTGTCCAAGCACACCTCGCTTTTCGCCAGCGGCAACTCGCCGGCGCTCAATAGCCTGCTCGACGATTATCAGTCCGATCTGTTCGATCGCGGGCTCAAGCAGACGCCTCGGGCCAATTATGCCTATGAGCGCTTCGCCAGCGGCGCGCGTATCCCGACGTTCGTCCGCCACCTGTTCCGGGACGCCTATCTGACCTGGGATGGCGATCCGTTCGAAAATTTCGAGGACCATCTGGCTCAGCCGGCGCCGGGCACCTCCTATGCCGGCGATGGCTCGGTGTGCACGATTCTCATGCGGTACTTCTGGGAGCTATCTCCGTTCCTCAAGGCTAATTTCAACATCGCCGAGCCACACGGCGTCGCCGGCTTGGTCGATTGGTTTATCCGGCACAGTCACAAGTCCGGTATCGATCCGTTGCTGACCAACGCCGCTGTGGAGCGTATCGGCGATCTGCGTCGCCGTCGCAGCCAGTATCTGCCTATGCGAACCGACGCGAATGCTCCCGACATTACCGTGGTCGGTTATCTCAGGGCATGCACGGGCGTAGGCGAGGCGGCGCGACTGACGCTGCGCTCGCTGGCCACCGCCGGCAGCTATTCGGTCGGTGCGCTGGATGTCGCGCTCAACGTGGTGTCGTCGCGCGACGATCACAGTTGCGAGGATCTCCTGGGCGAGACCGCGCGCGGCCGAGTGCAGATCTTCAACGTCAACGCCGATCAGCTCCCGCTCGTGCAGGACCATCTTCGCGACGCGCTTCGCCAAGACGCCTATCGTATCGCCGTGCCGTTTTGGGAGCTCGCGGATTTTCCTGCCGAATGGGTGCCGGCGTTCGATCGCGTCGACGAGATCTGGGCGCCGACCCGCTTCATCCAGCGTGCCTTGATGAGCAAATTGCGCAAGCCCGTTCTGCGGATGCCGATCTCGCTTGAATTTGCCCGGCCCGAGGGATTTGATCGCGGCTATTTCGGCCTGCCGGACGGTCGCTTCATCTTCCTTTTCTCGTTCGACTTTCTGTCCTTCAGCGGGCGCAAGAACCCGGCGGCCGTCCTCGATGCGTTCCGTTTCGCCTTCGCCGGGCGTAGCTTTCAGGATGATGTCTCGCTCGTCATAAAGTGCGTCAACGCAGCGTTCGCGCCGGCCGAGATGCAAAAGCTGCGTCGCGAACTGGATGACCGTCTCGACATTCACTTCCTTGATCGCGAACTCAGTCGTTCCGAGATGCTCGGGCTGATCGACACGGTGGACTGCGTCGTCTCGCTTCACCGAAGTGAGGGGCTTGGTCTGCTGGTCGCCGAAGCGATGGCGCTCGGCGTGCCGGTGATCGCCACGGATTATTCGGCTACGACCGAGCTGATCTCGCAGGCCACCGGCTATCCCGTCGATTACAAGCTGATCCCGCTCAAGACGGGCGACTATCCTCATTCCGAAGGCCAGGTCTGGGCGGATCCCGATCTCTCGCATGCCGCATGGCAGATGCGCCACGTCGTCGAGCAGTCGAACAGCAATATGCGGCTGATCGAGGCCGCGCGTCGCCATATCGAGGCAGAATATGGTGTGGCTGCGGTCCAGCGGCGGCAGGCCGCTCGCTTCGATGAGCTGGGTGTTTGAACCGGTACCCGGGACACGAGCGGCTCGCGGCCGCCCTAGATTAATCTCAAATGGGATGAACGATTTCTATGGTGCAGGATGGCGATAGGGGATCGGTCGAGCCGAAGAGCGAGCCGCCGGCCGCAGGCAATCCGTCGCGGCAGGTCGGGATCGACGTGCGCAGCCGCGATGCCTTTGAATTGCTCAAACTGGGCGAAGCGATCGTGACTTTGCAAGCCGATCTCCGCAATCTCCGTCTCGAGAAGGAGGATCTTCGGTTCGATCGCAATCGCTACCAGGCGTCGGCTGCGCAGTATCAGTCCAAGCTGACGAGCGCGCTGGCCGAACTCGATCAGGCGCGGGTCTATCGCGACGAGGCGGGACGCACGCGCCGCGAGGTAGTGATCCTCGCGCAAGAGTTCGAGGACCGACTAAGCCACGAGCGCAACGAGATCACGGCGTTGCGAGCCGATTTGAAAGCCGAATACGATCATCGCCTGCGAGACGAGATCCGTTCGCTGTCGCGCGAGATCGGCAATCAACTGGAGCGGGAGCGCAGCCTGGTCGCCGAATCCCGTCGCGAAAACGAAGCGTTGCAACGCGAGATCGCAGAACTCCGGGCACAGCATGAGAAGGTCCTCGAGAATCAGCTCGCGATGTTGCGGGCCGAGTTGAAGGTCGAGTCCGACCTTCGTGTTCGTCGCGAGATTGTTATGCTCGCGCGCGAATGCGCGACCAAGCCTGGCGATCGATCGGATGCGATTGATCAAGAACCGGCGCGCAAATTCGGGGCTGGGCCGCGCGAGCGCTGGAAGCTCAGATGACGTCGATTCAAGTGCACCGGTGCCGAACGAAAATTAGGGGTATATGATGGCAATTTCACGTGACCAAGTGGTGTGGGTCTACCGCACGCTGCTGCTTCGCGAGCCTGAAAGCGAAGAGGCCATCGCCGAAAAGATCGGCCGACATGGCGATCGCATCGGCATGATCCTCGAGGTCATGCAGAGCGACGAATTCAAGAGCTCATATCGGGAAGACGATGGCTAAGCCGCGACGTACGCGCGACCGGCCTAAGCAGATCGAGCGGCCTGCTATGGATCGCGCGGGCGCCGCACAGAATATCCTGACGGGTGCGGTGGACGAGACCCGCCTGTTGCCGATATTCGTCCATTCATCCTTCCGTACCGGCAGTACGTGGCTCTGGTCGAAGTTCCGGCACAATCCACGTTTCTACGCCTATTACGAGTTCTACAACGAGGCGTTGGCCAGCTTGGACCTGGCCACGATCGCGCATTCTGCTCGTGATTGGCCGTCGCGCCACCCGGTCGAGGCGCCGTATTTTCTCGAGTTCGCGCCGCTGCTGCGTGAGCAGGGTGGCGTACGCGGGTACGATCCGGCGATGGCCTTCGCCGAGTTCTTCCCCGCCGCGCATGCGCGTGAGGGCGATTGCTTCGCGGCGCAGCGCGATTATGTCGGCCTGCTGATCGACACGGCGCGCAAGCTCGGCCGCATTCCCGTGCTGACCTGCACCCGCAGCCTTGCCCGGGTCGATCGGCTCAAGCAGATGTTCGGGGGGTTGCACCTGGGCCTTAGGCGCAATCTGCTCCACCAATGGTTTTCCTATTCTAACCAGGCGCTCAACGGTAACCCGTATTTCATTGGGACCATCGTCGACACAGTTTTCGCCGATACCGATGATCGGGTGATGGCGGTGCTACGCCGCTTCATGCGCGACAATCGGATGCAGCCGGCCGACGCCGCGGCGCTGCTCCCGGACGACAATATGTTCATCTGCTTCGCCGTCCTCCACATTTATCTCGATTTTCTGGGTGAGCGCGACGCCGATGCGGTAATCGATCTTGGAGATCTCGCCAGCGATGGTTCGAGGAGTGCGTGCGCATCGCTCGCGGCGATCGTGCGCGAGCATAGTGGCGCGAATATCGAGTTCGCCGACGCGCGTGAGGTGGTCTCCGCTCCCATGATGCTGTTCGCCGATCCGGGGCGGATCGACCTCACGGTTCGATCGATCTTCCTCATGCTGCGGCAGACGGCGGCGGCCGCTTCGGATGCGTTCGAGGATCTGGCGGACTCGGCCGGCGGTCGGATGGAGCGGCTTTGGACCGAGTATGACCGCTATTGCCATTTCAGCGGCAGCGCGCATCGCGAGATCGCCCGCCTGAAGCAGGCGCCTCGCCCCGAACCGTCGGAAACGGCCTCTCCGATCGCGCAGCAACAAGAAGCACTTGCCGCGAACCTGCGCGAAGCCACCGACTATGCCGAAAGCCTGCTTGCCAGCCGCAACGACATCTTGGCGGAGCGCGAGACCCTGCGCGCCGAGCTTGCCGTTGCGGCCAGTCGTGGCGATGCCCTCGATGCGGTGCGCGAGCGACTCGCCGGCGAGCGGGATGAAGCCGTTCAGCGTCTCGCGAACGCTGCAACAACGATGCAGCAGGATCGCGAGGCATCGAAAGCGGCATTGGACGACGCCTCGACCTACGCCGCGAGCCTGCGTGCCGATTACGACGCTGTCGTGGCGGACCGCGACGCGGTCCGAGAAGAGCTCGCGGCGACGATGGTTCGCGCCGACGCCCTCGATGCCGCGTGCGTGGGGCTCGATCGGGAAAGGGACGTGTTTCTTCGTCGACTCGCCGAGGCGGAAGCCGGGGTGCAGCAGGTTCGCGGGGCGTTGAAGGCGGCGTCAGACGAGACATCCAGGCTGCGCGCCAGTCGCGACGAGATCGCTGCCGATCGAGATGCTGCACGCCGGGAGCTCGCGGAAGCGGTCGGGCGCGGGGACATGTTCGACGCGGCGCGCGCGCGGCTCGAGGCCGAGCGCGATGCCGCCCTCCGCCGTCTCGCCGAAGCGGAGGCCATCATGCGGCGCGATCATGACGCGCACACAGCCGAGTTGGAAGCCGCCGGCGCGCAAATCGCAACAGCCACGGCCGAGCGCGATGCCGCCGAGCTTAGAATAGCGGCGCTTACCGCCGAGACCGCGGCGCTCGCCAGCGAGCGCGAATGTCTCGCGGCGTCGCTTATCGAGGCGGTGCGCGATACCGAGCGCCAGAGCCGCGATGCCGCGTCCGCGCGAGAGGCGCGCGCTAGGCTTGCCGAGCAGCATGCTGCTGCAATGGCAGCGGCGCAGCACCGTGTCGCGGCGTTGGAACAGTTACTCGACGCGCGGGTCTTCGACGATCCGGGCGAGGCCGACATATTCGCTCGGCGGTGGGCAAATATGATCGCGATGTTGAAGTAGCAGGCGGTGACGGCCTGTGTCGCGTCGCGATGACGTGGGTCGACACGCGCACGACATCGGCCTGCAAGGCGGCACGTCGTCTAGGGGACGCCAAGCATTGCTCATTTTCAAGACCGGAACCGGCGATCAGGCGCAGCAATTGGATCTTTCCTTCGCTGGTCGAGGATCTGCCCGCGCCGTCTCGCTCGTCATCTCGAACGTGCGCGCATCGTCGTGGCCGATCGGCGAACTGCTGAAACGCTCGTGCCGCTCGGTGAAGGCAAGCGTCGCCCGTCACGTGACGCCGCGTCAGATCCGCCTCCTATTGCCGATACTGGTGGTGCCGGGTTGGGCGGCCGCCGTGCGTGCCGAGCCGCCGACTCCGCAGGGGGAAGCCCGCCCGCCGTCGGCGCTTGCACAGCGCAAGGCCTTTCTCGACCCGAGGGATTTCGGCGCAGCCGGAACCGGCCAAGTCGACGATACAGCGGCGATGGCCGCGACTCTCGCTGCGTCGCGGACCACCGGTCGTCCGATCGGCGGCAGGGGCGTATTTCGGATCGATGGCTCGCTCGACAACGCCGGAGCCACCTTCGTCGCGGCGAGCAGCTATACGCGCAATTCGCCGGACCCGGCGACATGGGGCTTCGTCCTCGAGCACAATAGCGCATCGCTGCCTCTATTCGAGCCGACGGCGTGTGGCAGCAGCCTCGATGGCGTGATCTTATACGACCCGCGGCAGACCGGCGGTGGCGAGCGCCCGGTCGTCCGTCCGCCGATGTTTCGCTTCAGCGTCCCATGTGTCGACTTCACGCTTCGCGGCGCGGTGGTGGTGAACGCTTACGACCTGTTCGATGTACCGGCCTCCGGTTCGATCGGCGACTGGCGGCTTATCGACAATCGCATCTACGCAGTACGCTACGTGTTCGATATCGCCGGATCGGCTCCCGAGGTGTTGATAACCGCGAACAATGTCTTCAGTTCGGGGGTGTTCCAGGGCTCGGCAATCTATCGGAACGGCGGGATGCTAGCGATATGGACCGGCCAGAATGGCGCATGGATGCATATCGACGCGGACAGGCGCAGCGTCGATGGCCTCAAATCCAGCAACGACATCGTGTATGGATATCGCAATTGGCTCAGGATCGATTCCGGTCGGCTGGATGTTTCGACGGTATCGAGCCCCAGCTGGGATGCCGTGCTGCAACCGATCGTCATGCGCGGGAACGCGGGCATCGGGCTCACGGTCAGCGGTGGGTATAGCTATTCCTACGCGAAGGGCGCGCCCCTTGTGTCTGCGACGGCCTTCGCCATCGGTGGCAGCGGGGCGCGTGATCTAACCTTCATCGGTCATCAGCTGCTTTTCGCATCGGGAATGGTGATGGAGGTCACGGGGCCGGGTGCCGGACTCGTCGAGTGGCGGGGGGGCGACGTCCAATATTGGGGCCAGGCATCGCCTGCCTCTCGCGGTATCACCATCGATGCCCCGGCTACCAGCCTCGTGCTCAAGCCGGCGCGCATGCGGCCGGGGATCGCCGGCAGCGTCTGCTTCACCGCCGCCGATGCCCGCACCATCGATATCGCGACGACCTTCTCCGATTGTATGCGTGCCCTGGACATCGGAGCGGCGCCGGCGTTGGTCGGCGGCATGGACACGAGCCTTGCGGTCGGCACGACAGGTAGCTCCAGCTACAGCAACGCCGCCGGGCGGCGCTTCGAGGCCCGCGGGTTCTACGACAAGCCTTCAGCCGCGCGCTAGGTCGAACGCCCTGCCAATTGTGCGGACGCTCCATCAGCCGTCGGCGAACATCCTTTGTCGCGCTGCGTAGAGGACGTCCCGCCGGCATATGCTTCTCCCCAGGGTCGACGCATGTCGCGCCGGCTGTCGTGGCCCCTCGGCGCGATAACGACGGCGTATCGGCCGCCCTTCCGGGCGATGATCCGCTGTATCCATCGGGAGTTGCAGCGCCTAAGGATGCGGATCACGTTTCATCGCGGGCGACGGGGGTTTCTGCGCCTCGCGTCCGTTTTTAGGCTGACCCGCCATGGGATATCTCGTCGCGTTCCTCGCCATCTTGGCCGCTGTCGCCTATGCCTTCAGTGCGCTGCGGAAGGCGACCAGAGCTACGCCGGAAGATGAGGCGAATGCGATCGCGCGCGCCGATGCGCGGTTGTCGGAAATCGACCGTGAACTGCCTTGAACGCGGTTCGCCGCCCGGCGACGGGTTTCGACGGCGGAGTCGATCAACCGTTTGATGCATTCCCCGCCGGACCGGTCGGGCGGTAGGGGCTTGACCGTCGCGGCTGGGGCTCTCATCAGGGCGCAGCCAAGCGGTTGGCCTCGTGTTCGGACCAAGGACGTGTAATTTGTTCGGCGGCAAAGCCCAATTGCTTCCCTTACGGCTGTTCGAGCTCAAGAGCCTAAAGCTAGAAAATCGCTCCCGGAACGAAGCACAGATACGCGCTTTATGTGCCAGCGCTTATCTGGGTGACGAACGACTACTTTGCCGGGTTCTGGGTCGTTACAAGATGTTCGTCGACTCAAAGGATATCGGGCTTTCATCCCATTTGCTGCTCGACGGCTACTGGGAGATGTGGCTTACCGAAGCGCTTGCCGACGTAGTGAAGCCCGGCATGACAGCCGTGGATATCGGCGCGAATCTCGGTTATTTCACGATGGTGATGGCGGATCTGGTGGGTCCGGAAGGGGCGGTGCACGCCTTCGAGCCCAATCCCCGTTTGGTCGAACGACTCGAACAGAGCATCGCCGTCAACGGCTTCTACCGTCAGGCAAGGGTGCATGCCCAGGCGCTGGGCGACCGGGAAGGATCGTTCCGGCTCGTCGTGCCGGAAGGGGAACCCAAGAACGGCTATCTCCTTCCGGTTTCACAAGGTGAAGAGGGGCTGCAAACGCGCCGGCTCGACAGCTATGACGAGCTTCTCGACGCCGATGTGATCAAGATCGATGCGGATACGTCGGAATGGGCGATCTGGCGCGGCATGACCAAGTTACTCGCCCGCCGGCGACCCATCACCATCTTTCTCGAGTTCGCCGCGGCACGCTATGCCGATCCCTCGGCGTTTCTCGACGAAATTCTGAGCCATGATCTCTCGCTCAACGTGGTGGATTTCGAACGCGGCGTCATCCCGATCACGCGCGATGAGATATTGGCCAGCGACGACGGGCTCGACATCATGCTTGTGTTGAGTCGCTGATCAAAGGCGGCGATGTATTCGGCCCGGTCATAGCGAAGCCCGCGAGCAGGAGCGGGTGGCTTGCGCTGAGAGAAATCTCCGCGACGCCGTTCGCATCCGGCCGAAGCGGAACCGCTATCCAAACAGCGCGCGTGGGCTCTACCACATGCTGTGTTTCGACGAGCGATGTCGCGACGTGGCAGACCGCCTCTTGTTCTGCCGACATGCGCAGATGCGCGACCCAGTCGCCCGCTGGGACCGTCATCCGGAGCCCCGCCGCCGCAGCGCCGACCGGATTTCCCTGGGTGCCTGGCTGGGCCCAGTTCCATCCGAACCGAAACCGCTCGCCCGAACGGACGCTTGGCAGTTCGGGAACGTCGGTTCCCAACATATAGAATATTTCCGGATCGACCTGCGGACTGCCCGTCGCCAGCGGACGGCGCTCGCCCAGCGCAGCCGCTTCGGCCGCCATGGCAAGCGCGATCTCGCGCCAAGATCTCGGATGGAAGTCGCGGGTTATACGCTGCTCGGCTTGGCGCCTCGAAGCCGTGTCCAGAACGAGCGGTGCTATCGCATCGGCGATCGATGCCGGGTCCGTCGGATCGAAATACACCGCAAACGACCCACCTGCCTCGGGCAGAGAGGAATTACTGGAGATTGCCGGGACGCGGCCGTGGCAGAGTGACTCGGTGACGGGAAGCCCCCATCCTTCATAAAGGCTCGGGTAAAGCGTGAACATCGCATGGCGATAGAGCAGGTCGAGATCCGCATCGGCGATTCCCGAAAGCAGGACGACCTTCTTGCGAAGCACGCGGTGACGCCGGATCATCATGTGGACCGCGTCGTTCAGCCAACCCTGTCCGCCGACGCAGACGAGGGTTGGAATCTTGGCGGAGCCATATCGTGCCACCAGCTTCAGCCACGCCCCGAACGCACCGACATGATTCTTGCGCGGTTCGATCGTCGACACCATCAGCACATAGGTCTCCGACGCCAGCCCCCATCGCGCCAGTCGTTCGACACTTGCCTGCGCGGCGCCTGCGCGCCGGAAATCCCCGTCGACCGGAACGACGCGGATCGCGTCCGCAGCCGCGGCGCCTTGGGCGCCGGGGGCTATGCGCAGCAGATCGGAGCGTGTCGCTTGCGAAATCGCTATCGCGCCGTCCGCGGCGTCGAACAAACCGTCCATCCATCCGCGATAATCGCGGGCCAGAGCGGCCGGGAACCATTGTGGCGCAAACATCGGGATGCAGTCGTATACGATCGGAACATAGGCGACGCCGCTCTCCTCGCGCGCCATGCGGACGTGAAGGAAATAGTTTCGCTCGGACCAGGAGGTCCCCAGATTGAGCAGCACCGTGGCTGCCGTAAAAGAGAGCAGGGGCGCGCGGGCCAACGCAAGATGCATCGCGGCGACTTCGTGTCGCCAGGCGGCGTCCTCACGATCGTCGCTTGCCAGCGCCAGGCGCGCAATCGCCATGAACCGCTCGACATTCACCGCCGACCAGCCCTCGCGCTGCGCCGAATAGCAGCAGATGGTAACGAGATCCGGATCGACGCTGCCGATCGCCATCAGTATCTCGATTTGAACCCGCTGGATTCCGGTTGGAAGCCGGGCTCGACCGAAATAGGCCAGGAGATCGGTGATGTCGGCGCATAATATGCCGGAAGGGTCCGCCGGCACCCGCTCGTCAGCATCCGCCGGCCAGGCTTCGCCGAGGATCGCCGCTATCCTCGCCATCACGCGATCGCGTTCAGGGCCTTTTGCAGGCGCCGTGCGGAGTGCGTCGATCGTCGTGGATAGATCGGCGGGGCCGCGTTCGAGCGCGGCGAGGTAGTGGCGGTTGGCATCCGCCGATCGACCGAGCAGTTTGGAGCATAGCCCAAGGTGAATTCTGGGATCGGGATCGGTTGGCGAAAGGTCGGCCGCTCGCGCATAGTCGGCCAAGGCGATCTCGATGTCGCCCGATTCCTTATGGGCATGACCCAGTTGCACCCAGATGTGCGCCAGCCAGGGGGCCGCCTCGAGCGCGCCGGCATAGGCGCTCGCCGCCCGCGACCAATCCCCGCGCGCGCGCGCGCGATCGCCACGCCGGATCGACCGGGCGACGCTTTGGCGCACCCGAATACCGTTCGAGCGCGGCCGCAGATGCCGGAATACGGATGTCAGGAGCATGGCGTCAAAAGGCGTGGACCGGCTAGGAACGGCTGAAAACGGCGCGACATTGTCATGCCCATGCGCTTTGGGCGCCATCGTGTCGATCACCAAAACCATGCTGTTCGTGCGATGCGAGCTTGGCTGAAAGCGCTTGCATCGCCGGCGAGAAGTTGACACGGGACGCCTTTCCGCAAGGCCTATCATAGGGTTTTCATGACCAAAAAAGCTTTGATCACGGGTATCACCGGCCAAGACGGCGCGTATCTTTCTCAGCTTCTGCTCGAGAAGGGGTATGAGGTCCATGGTGTCGTGCGCCGTTCCTCGCACCATGGCGTCGCCGATCATCGCCTGCGCTGGTTGCGGATCGAAAACGACGTCATCCTCCACGATGCCAATATGGTGGATCTCTCGTCGTTGATCCGGGTGGTGCAGGAGGTGCAGCCCGACGAGGTGTATAATTTGGCGGCGCAGTCGTTCGTTGCCTCGTCCTGGAATCAGCCGCTGCTGACCTGCCAGATCACGGCCGAGGGCGTGACGATGATGCTGGAGGCGCTTCGCGTCGCAGCACCCGACGCGCATTTCTATCAGGCCTCCTCCTCGGAGATGTATGGCCTCATCCAGCAGGCGCATCAGAGCGAGACGACACCATTCTACCCGCGCTCGCCCTATGCGGTGGCGAAGCTCTACGGTCACTGGATCACGGTCAATTATCGCGAGAGTTTCGGGATGCACACCTCCTCCGGCATCCTGTTCAATCATGAAAGCCCGCTTCGCGGCGTCGAATTCGTGACCCGTAAGGTCACCGACAGCGTCGCTCGCATCAAGCTCGGGCTGGCGAAGGAGCTGCGGCTCGGCAACATCGATGCAAAGCGGGATTGGGGCCATGCCCGCGACTATGTGAAGGCCATGTGGCTGATGTTGCAGCAGGAGAGCGGCGACGATTATGTCGTCGCGACGGGCAGGACGACGAGCGTCCGCGACATGTGCGAGATTGCCTTCAAGCATGTCGGCCTGGACATGGAGCGCTATCTCATCGTCGATCCCAAACTGTTCCGACCGGCCGAGGTCGACGTTCTGCTCGGCGATCCGGCGAAGGCGAAGCGCGTGCTTGGCTGGGAAGCGGAGACGACTCTCGAACAGATGATCTGCGAAATGGTCGACGCCGATCTCGATCGTCTCGCGGTGAAGGCGGCGACGTCGAGGGCGTACGCCTGATGACGCGGGGCGGGACCGCGGCAGCGCCGTCGCCCCATCGCATTTTGGTGACCGGCGCCAGTGGTTTCGTCGGTCGACACCTTGTCGATGCGCTGGCACGGTCTGCGGCACCCGGCACGCGGGTTCTGTCCGCAGGCCGCGAGCGGACGTGCGATGTCATGCTCGATCTCGCCGATCCCGCGTCGGTCCGATTGGCGGTCGAGGCTGCGGCACCCGACGTCGTGTTCCACCTCGCGGGAGAGGCTTCGGTCGCGCAGGCCGGCAACAATGCCGCGGCGACATGGCAGGTCAATCTCGTCGGGACGATGGCCCTGGCGGCGGCACTTGGCACGGTCAGTCCTGCAGCCACGCTGCTGTTCACCAGCAGCGCGGAAGTCTATGGCCGGGCGTTCCTCGATGGTCCCGTCGACGAGCGCACGCGGCCCGAGCCGTCGTCAGTCTATGCCCAGGCAAAGCTCGCTGCCGAACAGATGCTGGCGGCGGTCCTGCCGACCAGCGCGACGCTCATCGTGGCGAGGCCGTCCAACCATATCGGGCCGGGGCAGGATGCGCGCTTTGCGCTGCCATCCTTCGCCGAACAGTTAGCGCGGGCCGAACAAGCGGGCGAGCGCGCGCAAATTCATGTCGGTAATCTCGATAGCGAGCGTGACTTCATGGATGTTCGTGACGTCGTTCGCGCGTACGAGATGCTGGTATGCCAGTATGGCGGAACGGGCGCGCGCGAGACGTTCAACATCTCCTCCCAGCAATCCCGATCTATCAAGTCGCTGCTCGACCTGTTGCGGGAAGACGCGCGCGTCGACAGCGACGTGATCGTCGATCCCGCGCGATCTCGGCCGTCTGAGGTTCCGATCGCGAGCGTGTCGTCATCCCGATTGCGCGATGCCGTGGGATGGGTCCCCTCGATCGAGATCAGCGCCTCGGTGCATGATGTCTTGAACGCCGCGCGTGGCGACCAACATCATGCCGATATCGTCGGCAGCGTATCGGCGAACGGCCGGAGTTTGCGTCCATGATAAAATTCGAAGACGTCACTAAGACTTATCATATCCGCAAGTTTCACAAGAAGGTCTTGAATCCGCTCAGCTTCGAGATCCAGCGAGGGGCAAGCCTGGGTATCTGCGGCGCGAATGGTGCGGGGAAATCGACGCTGATGCGGCTTATCTCTGGCGTCGAGGCGCCGAGTTCGGGGCGGGTGATGCGGGAAGGAAGCTGTTCCTGGCCGATCGGTTATTCGAGTTGCTTCCAGTCGACCCTGACAGGCGCGGACAACGCGCGCTTCATCGCCCGCATTTATGGCCGGGAGATTGATCCGCTGCTCGATTATGTCGAAGATTTCGCGCAGCTCGGTGCCTATTTCCACCAGCCGATCTACAGCTATTCCGCCGGCATGCTCGCGCGACTCGCCTTTGGTATATCGCTTGCGATCGATTTTGACTGCTATCTCGTCGACGAGGTTACAGCCGCCGGCGACGATCGTTTTCGGCAACGCTGCGCCGACGCGCTTCACTATCGCCGCGAGATGGGGACGCTGGTGATGATCAGCCACGATCCAGGAACGCTGCAGCTATATTGTACGACCGGGGCCGTTCTGAACGGCGGGAACCTCGTCTTTTACGATACGATCGAAGAAGCGATCGCCGTCCATCTGCACAATCAGTCGATCCAATAGTCTGAGGTCGGCGTTCACGCTAGCGCGTGACCGATACAAGAAGGCTATTCCATTGGCGGCCGATCCGATCGAGGCCGAAATGCTCAAGCGCAATGGCGCGGCTCTTCGCGCTAGCCTCCTGAGCGAAGGCCTCATCGTTGAGAAGCCGCTGCAGAAACCCACGCGCCTGCTCGACGGTCGATGCCACCATTCCGCCGCCGGCTTCGAGCAGGGCGGGTATCTCATAATAGCGATGGGCCGGGTCGAATTTGAAAGCAACAACCGGCAGCCCGGTCATCAGCGCTTCGATAAAATTGAGCGTGTAGGGAACCTCGCCCCCCGAGCAATAGAGATAGGCCCGGCTGTCATTGTAGCGATCCTGCTGCTGTTGCGGGCTGAGCAGACCGATCTGGCCGGGCAATGCCTCGTTGCCGACACCGCCGAGCGCTGACGGCAGGCCCACCACGGTTTCCAGATAGATCTGCGCCTCCGTCGGATAGCGCTGCACGAGGAGATTGGCGAATGTCAGCACGCTGAGATCCCGGCCCGTCCATGGACCATAATGATCGGCATTCTTGCCGAATCGGATCAATGCCCTCTCGCCGGCATAGTGTGGCGCCCGTCGTTCGACAGGCGAATAACGGACGATGTGCAGGCCTTTAGCCTTAAGGCTGCTCGCCAGCGGCTCGAGGCCTTCGATATTTTGCCCGATCGTCCGCCAGATCACGGGGATTTGCGAGAGGATCGGCCACCAGCGATCGATGAACTCCAGATCATGCATGACGATCATCGCGTCGAACAGCGCGACGAACTCCCGGGTCAGAATAGTCTCCGCAGCGTAGGGATGTCCGTAGCGATAGGCGCATCCCGTTCGATAGAAGTCGTCGAGAAGTGCGTGTTCGCGGTCGCTGAAGGCGATACTATCGCGAAACGGTTCGACCGCATCGAACCCGAAATTGACGCCGAGCGGAAAGACATCGTGCCCAAGTCCCTTGAGCATGCGGATTTCGTCGTCTTCCAAGACCGAATGCACGGAATAATACAAAATCTTCATCGATCTATCGCCCGATCGTCCTGACGCCACCAGCGCGTCGCCACCATATATTCCGCTGCTCGCCAGCGGATCGCACCCGACCGTTATCCAAGCATCGCCCCGTCCTGGCCGCGGTTCATATCGCGGCGTCCGTGTATCGCAGCTATAGCGGGGAAGAGGGGGAGGCAAGGGCATGGCCGCCGAGCCAGGATTGCGCATCGACATGCTGCGGACCGTGCGTTTTATGCTGCGCTGCGAAGTTGCTCCGCCAGATTGATGGTGTATGCCGCTGAAACGCGAAAAAATGCGAGTTGCGGAGCCCGAATGAAGTTCCAGTTCAAACGCAAGAACGCGATCCGGCGGAATGGCGACATGCATCGCAACAACGCCGAATGGCGTCAGGCCGCTGATGCGTATGCCGTGCACCTTGCGGAACATCCCGATGACGGTCCGATCTGGGTGCAACTTGGCCATTGCGAGAAAGAGGCCGGAGATCTGCGCGCAGCGGAACGCGCCTATCGGCGCGCCGTGCAGTTGATGCCCAACGATGCCGACGTGCTGCTGCATCTCGGTCATCTGCTCAGGCGCCAGTCGCGGAAGGCCGATGCACTTGACGTGTTCCGTGCGCAGTTTCGCCTCCAGCCCAGTCTGGAGACGATGCAACAGGTCCGCGAGCTGATCACACGCGCCGGCCGCGACGTTCTGGTCGCCCGTCCGGGCACGATCGTTTTCGCGCTGGAGGATTTTTTCCACGCGTTCGAGCGGCATGCGACGACGACGGGCATTCAGCGCGTGCAGGCCGGCGTCATAAGAGCCGCGATAGCGGATGCCGCGCTCGACACGCTGTTCGTCATCAGCGGCCGGGACGAACATGACGCGCCGGCTTTGTTCCGGCTGGAAAGGCAAGGCCTGGTCGCGATCGTCGACTACGCATCTGGTGAAGTGGTCGATCATCCCGTGCTCCAGATGATGTTGATGGAGGCCCGGCTGCTGGCGACCCCGCTGTCGCTCGGTGCGGGTTGTACGATCGTGCATCTTGGCGCCTTCTGGGGCGAGGCCAGCGGGATCGCCGAATATCTGGTTCCATTGCGCCGGAGCGCGCGATTGGTCCTGTTCGTCCACGACGTGATCCCCGTGACGCACCTTGAATATTGCGATGCCAATCTATCGCGGGTCTTCTGGCAGCGGCTTTCCGAGCTACTGTATGCAGCGGACCTCGTGCTGACGAATTCGGATCACACCCAAGCCGAGCTGAAGCGGTTTATGGCGGCGTTCGGCGTCCGCGACATCCCGATGAGCACGGTGCCGCTCGCGCACGCGCAAGACGACCAAATCCCGAAGCTCGACACGCGGCCGAGATCGCGCTCTTCCAATCTGCCGAAGCGATATGTCGCCTATGTTTCGACGATCGAAGGGCGGAAGAATCACATCTATGTCGTCAGGGCGTGGCAACGGATGATTGCCGAGAAGGTCGATGTTCCCGATCTGCTTCTTGTCGGCAGACCGGGCTGGAAAGCCGATGAGCTCATGGCGCTGCTCGCCAGCACCGGCAATCTCGGGGGCCGGGTTCACATCATCAACGGCCTGTCGGACGGCGAGCTCGACGCGGTGTATCGGGGAGCGCAATTCACGGTCTTCACCAGTTTCGCGGAAGGGTGGGGACTGCCGGTCGGCGAAAGCCTGAGCCGCGGCGTTCCCTGCGTCGCGGCGCGAGCCGGAGCGATTCCGGAAGTCGGCGGAGAGTTTGTCGATTATATCGATCCCTTGGATCTGGACGATGGCGTTGCCGTGTTTCGGCGGATGATCGAAGACGATGCCTATCGATCGGCGCGGCAGCGGGCGATTCGTGAGCGGTTCGTCCCGAGACGTTGGCAGGACGTCGGTACCGACGTGATCGATGCGGTCGTGCGACATGTGGCAGCGTCCGCCGCGCCGAGATCGCTACCCACGGTGATGCTGCGGGAGGGGGTGATGATCGACCCGGGCGACATCCAATCCAGCATCGTGCCGGTCGGCGAGCAACTGGCCCATCCGATGTCCCTGGCGCTGGCGGGCTCCTTCTACGAGGCGGAACGCCATGGCGCCTGGATGCGCGGCGACATGGGCGAACTGACGTTCGGAACGAGCGCGGATGCGGACGAACCGATCGTCGTCTTCCTGAAGATATCGGCTGCTCCTTGGGCGACCGGCCGGCGATTTTCGGCCTCGTTCGCGTCATCACGGGCTCCCCGCCGATGGTTGAACCTGTCGCCTGGAGGCGATCTGATCAGGTTGGAGGGTCGCACCGACGCGCAGGGCCGCTGTACCGTCCTCTTCGCCTATGAGGGAGAAATGCAGACGCCCCCGGGGGACAACCGCCACATCGCAATCGCCCTCAACGCGATCGGCTATGCTCGCAAGGCCGATGCCGCGCCGCGGCTGACTCTGCGCGAGCAATTTCTGTTCAACGCCGCTGCGTGAAGATCGGGCTTGGAAGCGGCGTCCCGAGCCGCTCCCGCTAGTCGTTACACTGCAACAATGAGGAATGTGCGTGCGCAAGTTTGACGATGGAACGATCCTGTTTTCGGTCCAGGATATGTTCGGATATCTGCGCGCGCATGCGACGATGTCGGGCATCCAGCGCGTGCAGGCCGGCATCGCTTTGTATGGAATCGCGAAGGAGGCCGGGACGATCGGCTTCATCCTCAATGATCTCACGGATCGGCATCGCGACGGCGAGTTTCTGCTGATCGATCAGCAGGCGTTCCGCGACATCATTCTTTACGCCTCGGGCGACAAGGTCGATCATCATCAGCTCCGGCGTATGCTGAATGCGTGCGAGGAAGCGGCGGAGCGCGTGCGGCCCGGCCTTGGCGTCACAATCGTCCTGCTGGGCGCCTTTTGGGGCCATGGCAATACCATCGACCGGTATGTGACGTCGCGACGCGAGGGCGTTAAGATCGGTGCCTATGTGTATGACATCATACCGGTCACGCATCCCGAATTTTGTGAGGCGGGACTTGCCCGCGACTTCTCCATGTCCGTCGCCGAAATGGGGCTTGTCGTCGATTTCATCTTCACCATCTCGGATTATACGCAGGAGACGTTGGCGAAGCTGTTCCGCGAGAATGGCGGTCGCACCATTCCGATGCGTACCGTGCCGCTCGCGCATTCGCTGACGATCCCCGATCTTGGCGTCGAGAGCTGGCCGGCGGCGCTCAACCGGATCAGGGGCCGTCGCTACGTCGCCTATATCTCGACAGTCGAGGCGCGCAAAAACCATCTCTATATCGTGAATGCGTGGCGCGAGATGATCGCGCAGGGCATAGACGTTCCCGACCTGGTGTTCGTCGGGCGCAAGGGGTGGCGGATCAGCGGCCTCATGGACCTGCTCGACGGCACGCGCTATCTCGGCGACCGGGTGCATATCGTTCACGATCTGTCCGACGCCGAACTCAACAGCGTCTACGCCCATTGCCTCTTCACGGTGTTCTCGAGCTTCGTCGAAGGATGGGGTCTGCCGGTTGGCGAAAGTCTGATCCACAACGTGCCCTGCGTCGCATCGAGCACGTCGTCGATACCCGAAGTGGGCGGCGCTTTTGTCGACTATATCGACCCGCTTAACCTGCGCGACGGGATTGAACGTCTCAAGCGACTTATCGAGGACGGCGACTATCGGGACGCGCGTCGCGAGGACATACGCTCGTCGTTCACACCGCGAGGATGGGACGATGTCGGCGCGGATTTCTTCGCCAAGACGCGCGAAGCGATGGCCGTCGATTATCCGACCCGCGAGATCTACCCGACGCTGCCTGAGGGCACCCGGTTTTCGCTCGGGGCGCTGACGACCGAGCCGATCATCATGTCGCGCTACGTACCGAGCCCGATGCGGATGACGCTGGTCGGATCATTCTACGGGCTCGAGGCGCATGGCGCTTGGATGCGCGGGAACACAGGCGAATTGCAGTTCTTGACGGGTCTCGACGAAGGCGAGACGGTTATCGTCTATCTGGAGTTCAACGTCCCGAGCGGTCAGGCCCAGTCGATCGCCGTCCATCTTCTCGATGGGCGCGATTCCGACCGAGGAGGCACACGGTGGCAGCATATCCCTCCCGAAACGCGCAGTGCCCTGCGTACCAAGGGCAAGATCGGGGCGGGCGGCCTCTGCACGATCCTGATCGAATTGGGCAACGAACTCGCGCCGTTGCCGGGCGGAGATTCGCGCTTGATCGGAGTCGGGCTGTCTGCGGTCGGCTACGCACGCGAGTCCGACATATTGGCCCGGGAAAATGTCGTTGAGCATTTCACCTTTCACGATCTGTCTCCGATCGAAGGCGCGTAGTGGGGGTTATGCTCAGTGCGCGGCGGTTGCGGTCGTCCTCGAGAAACTCGGATAGTTGAGCAGGCAGTCGGCGTAGCTCTCGGCACTGGCCGACTGCGCGACCTGTGCGTTGGAGACAAACCCTCGCGACGAGGGGGCGATATTGATGCCTGCGGTGACGGATTTGGCACCGCAGCTCGCCCGATATGAACCCGGGGCGGACACGACCTGATTGGAACCGATCTGCACAGGGCCCGACAGCCCGTCGACATTGATCCCCAGCATCGCATTGCGCACGTGATTGCCCGTCAGCGTGCCGCCCGACGTGGGGGCCTGATACCAAGGGCGCGCGCCGATCATGATGCCGAAGCCGCACCGATGCCTTGGGCCGCAATCGATATCGTTGTTCGACACGACCGTTCCGTCGTAACGGCCGCTGGTGGCGCCGGCCGGCCACGCGTGGATCATAAGCTCGGCGAACGAGCCACCGGCTTCCCCGATGGAATGCCGGAAGCGGTTGCCCGTCACGCTGCAATCGGTGCAGCCACCGAAGATCAGCTGGACGTCGGTGTTGTCGACAAATAGATTGTTGCTGACGCGGAGATGTTTGCCGTCGTGGATCGTCAATCCGTCGGACCACATCATATTGACGTTGTGCGTCCCGTTGTTCGCGAAAAGATTGTCCGTGATCACGCCTGAGCCGGCACCCATTTCAAATGCGGAATAGCAGGCGAAATCGCGGAACACCGATCGGGTAACGTGGACATTCTGTCCGTTCAGTCGCAGCCCTCCCGCCAGCCCGCGCGCAGTCGTTGATAGGCACAATGTCGCGGCGAGCTTTGGCGCGCGGGTTCGCGAACCCGCGAAGATGATATGGTCTATCGCCAGATTGTCGGCCTGGAAGTCGATCGGCATCGGCGCCTGTGCGGATGCAGTCGCCGACATGGTCGGAAGGAGAGTCGCACAACGCGGGTCGACGCGGCGACAGGCTGGCGCGCCGGACGGCAGCCCGGCGGTTGTGAGAGCCAAAGGCCGACGGACGATGATCGGTGAAAGAAGAAGATAGGAGCCGGCGGGAATCTGGACGGTGGAACCGGGTGAGGCGCTGTCCAGGCAGTGCTGCAGCGCCGGTGCCGCATCCTTGCTGCCGTCCGCGAGCGGACGCAGTGCTGTGCAGATTCCATGGGCGACGCCCCGACTGGGCCCCGCCATAGCCGTTGCGCAGAACATGACGAGAATGAGGCCGAGGACCCCCGGCATGCGGAACGGATGCGGCGCCCGCAAGCCCATGCTATTTTCCTCTCGCGGCGTACGCATTGATCGGCCCACTGCGCACCCGGGACTATGATCGGGCAGCGTTTCCACGCAAGCGGCTATGCCACGCCCGCCAAGGGAATGGCTATAGGCGGTGGACATCTCTACGATAGCGCGTTGGACCGGGGCGCGTCGCCGGTCGGCCACAGCCTGCTTGAAAAGCCGCTACCGAACCGGCAGGGCAGCGAGGCTGCTGGCCGGCGCCACGGAGAGATAATGCGATTTCCCTTCAGCCTGCGTCGCATTCACAGACGCCGCGGCGATAGGTTTCGGGATGCCGGTCAATGGCCGAAGGCGGAAGTCGCCTATCGCGCGCACCTCGCTGTCCGGCCCGACGACGCGCCGATCCATGTCCAGCTCGGTCACGTCCTGAAACAGCAGGGAAAGCTGCATGAGGCGGCCGAGGCGTATCGCGAGGGCGCGCGCCGCCTTGGCGAAGATGCCGACAGCCTGACGCATTTGGCAGACGCGCTGTTCACGCTTGGCCGCGTTCCGGAGGCGATCGACGCCTATCGGCGTGTCGATGCGATCAAGCCCGATGAACGGGTGCTGAGGCGCCTAGCGCTTCTCGCCGATCCGTCCGACACGCCCGATACGATGATATTGGATGCTGGAAGTCTGGTGTTTTCGGTACAGGATCTTTTCGGGTATTTGCGCGCGCATCCGACCTTGTCTGGGATCCAGCGTGTCCAGGCGGCAATCATCCTGCACGCAGTCGACGATGCCGACGTTCATTTCGTTCTCGCCACGTCCACCAATCGTCCCGATATCCTGCTGCCGGGCGAATATTGGCGCGTCGACCAAGCGATGCTGCGGTCGATCGTAGACCATGCGTCTGCTGACCCGATCGGCCATAGCGACCTCCAGATATTGCTGATCCGCTGCGAGGCGAGCGCGACGCGCGTTCGGCCGCTCGCCGGCAGTGCGATCGTCGTGCTCGGGGCGTTCTGGTCCTACGGTAACAGCGTGGATCGCTTTATTACCTCGCAGCGGGACGGCGTCCGGCTCGGCGTCTATGTGTATGACCTCATTCCGTTGACCCACCCAGCCTTCTGCGAACCAGATCTGGTCGAGTCCTTTTCGACGGCATTAGCCGAGATGGTAGCCGTCGCTGACTTCATCCTCACGATTTCGGATTTTACACGGGACTCGCTGCTTGCTCATCTCGCCACCCACGGTGGGCGGGCCTTGCCTGTCGTCACGGTGCCCCTGGCGCGCTGCGCGCCGGGAGGCTCAACCAGCGCGCGGCGGCCGGCGGTCTTGGACGATATCGGCGATCGCCCGTACGTAGCCTATGTTTCGACGGTCGAGGGTCGGAAGAACCACCTGTACGTAGTCCGCGCTTGGCAGCGGCTGATGGCGGAGGGTGTGGACGTGCCCGATCTGCTGTTCGTCGGGCGCATGGGCTGGCAACTCGATGCGCTGAACGACGTCCTTCAATCGACATCTTGGCTGGGACGATTGATACGACACGCGCACGATCTGTCGGATGCGGAGCTCAATGCGGTCTATGCCGGCAGCCTATTCACGGTGTTCACGAGCTTCGCGGAGGGGTGGGGCCTGCCGGTGGGCGAAAGCCTGAGCCATGCTCGGCCATGCGTTGCCTCGAATGTTTCGTCGATCCCGGAGGTGGGAGGCGACCTGGTCGATTATATCGACCCGGCCGATCTTGAGGATGGCGTCGCCGTCTTGCGCCGAATGATCCTCGACCCGGCACATCGCGCGAGAAGATCAGCTTCGATCGAACGGCGGTTCGTCGAGCGGAGCTGGAACGACGTCGGGCGGGATTTCATCGAAGCGGTTCGCTCGCTGGCGCACAATGACGGGCCACCGCAACGGCTCCCCAATCTGCCCGAGGCTCGGCCGATCGCCCTTAGCGAGGCGGCTATGGCCCGCTCCGCCGAGAAACACGCCTGCCGCCCTATCGGGCTGCTTTTCGACTCCTTTTATCCGCCTCATGGGAATGGGATGTGGATGCGTGGACGCCGCGGTCGGCTTCGTCTGGCGGACGGACTTGTCCCCGGCGAGCCGGTCGTGGTCGGGCTGAAGCTGATCGTCGCGCCGTGGGGCGCGGGTGGCCGGATTGCGCTATCGGTCGGGCCTTCGACATCCGAGCGTGCACCGCTCTTGTTATCGGCCGATGATCTCGATCCGTCAAAGCCGGTGATATGGCGGACCAACGCCGATGCATCCGGGATTGTTGCGGCCGATATCATCTGGGATGGCGCCTTGGCCGGCCCTCCCGACGATCCGCGTCGCTTCGCGATCGGTCTTGGCGGCATCGCCTATCTGCGCGGCGACGACAGCTTCCTGATGTCCGCCATCATGTCTCCCCTGTTGCGGTAACGTCGATCGTGCCGAAAGACCAGAATCTTGCCGACGTCCCGATCTGCCTCGACGGGCGCATGCTGACCAAGCGGGCGACCGGCGTTGCAAGCTATGCCCGGACGATGCTCGCCTCACTCCAGTCGACCGGCGCGGGCGTTTCGATCTTGGGCGACGGCGGCGACGCGTTGCGGCGTTCGCCGCTGACCAAACTGCTGGCGGCGATGCGACCGGGGTATCGGCGTCTCGCCTTGTCGGCCGATGGCTATCATGCGCGCGACATATTTCGCGAGGCGCATGTCCATTTTGGGCTATATCGCCAATTGACCAGTCTGCGCGCGCCCGGCCCCCCCGGGGTGATGCATTGGACCTATCCCGTGCCCCTGCGCATCGAAGGGTGGCGGAACGTCTACACCGTGCATGACGTGATCCCGCTCGACGCCGACTTGGCGAGCCCGGTTAATCCGGATCGGCTGCGCGCCGTGCTGGCGCGGCTCGCCGCCTCGGCGGATCGCCTGGTTGCGGTCTCGGAGGCCGCGCGGGCCGAGATCGTGGCGACGCTCGGCTGCGATGCGGCGTTCGTGACGAACTGCTCGCAGGCGGTCGACGTCGCAACGGTGGCGCCACCCGAGGCGCTTCCCGCACCGCTGCGGCGGGACGGCTATTATCTCTACGCAGGGGCGTTCGAGAAGCGCAAAAATCTCGAACGGCTGATCGAGGCTCATCGATCGAGCAGCGTCGAGCATCCGCTCGTGCTGGTCGGCCCCGACGGGCAAGGCGAGACATATGGCGCATATCGGGAGGCTGGCGGCAGGGCGACGCTGATCCGCCTGCCCTTTCAGCGTCGGCCCGTCCTGTTGCGGATGATAGCGGATGCCCGTGCGCTCCTGTTTCCGTCGCTCGCGGAGGGCTTTGGCCTGCCGGTCGTCGAGGCGATGGCGCTGGGAACGCCGGTGCTGACGTCGCTGGGGGGCGCGCTCGAGGAAGTTGCGGGATCGGCGGCTTTGCTGGTCGATCCGTACGACGTAGGGTCGATCGCGCGAGCAATCGCATGTCTCGATGCGCAGGATGCGCTACGGCACCGCTACTCCCAGTTGGGCAAGGTGCGCGCGCATCATTTCGATCAGCCCGCTTACGCCGCCCGGCTTTTGCGGCTCTATCAGGATGTGTGGACGAATGGCCAAAGGTGAACTGCCGAGGATCGGTATCGACGGCTATAATCTCGCGCTGTCGCGGGGGACCGGCGTCGCCACCTATGGGCGCAATCTGGCGGCCGTCGTCAGCGGTCTCGGCCATCCGCTTGATCTTCTTTTCGGCCTCAACATTCCGCGCAAGGTGCGCGCAGATTTGCGCGAGACGCTGTTTTTCGGGCGACTGGGCGATCCGGCGCCGCAACGGCTGACATGGCGCCGCGCGGTTCGCCGCGCGACCGTGATGCCCTGGGCGCACGACATGATCGAAGTCCCGATCGGAGGGCATGTCGTCGCGCGTGAGGTCGAGGATCGCCTGCCGTCCTTCGATCGGCTGTTCAACCTGAGCGAAGTCTTCGACATCTGCGCGCGCCATTTTCGGCGTTACGGCCGGTTCCTCACGCTGCGGATGCCCTCGCCACCGGCGATCATGCACTGGACCTATCCGTTGCCGATCAAGCTGGCCGGCGCCAAGAATATCTACACGCTGCACGATCTCGTGCCGCTGCGACTGCCGTTCGCGAGCCTCGAGGACAAACGCTATTATGATGCCCTCGTCCGCGCGTGCACCCGCGAGGCGGCGCATATCGTCACCGTCTCGGAAACGTCGCGCAATGACATCATCACATTGCTGGGTGCCGATCCGGCGCGCGTGACCAATACGGGCCAATCGAGCGCTATGCCGGCGGCGCGCGATCCCGAGGGTTTGCCTGGCCGGCTGGAGCGCCTTTTCGATCTCCCCTATCAGCGCTATCTGCTGTTTTTCGGGGCCATCGAACCAAAGAAGAATGTCGGGCGGCTGATCCAGGCCTATCTCGAAGCGGACGTCGACACCCCGCTCGTTCTCGTGGGACCAGAGGCATGGCAGGCCGATCAGGAACTGCGTCTGCTCGGAACGGCGCATGGCATATCGCTGCCAGCGGTGCGACGTATCCGCAGGATCGAATATCTGCCGCGCGCCATGCTCGGGGATGTCGTGCGCGGGGCGCGGGCAGTGCTTTTCCCGTCGCTCTACGAGGGCTTCGGGCTGCCGGTCCTCGAGACGATGTCGGCGGGAGTCCCTGTGCTTGCCAGCCGCACCGGTTCGTTGCCCGAGGTCGTCGGCGATGCGGGACTACTGGTCGATCCCTATGATGTCGACGCGCTGGTCGCGGGGATCAGGGCGATCGACGGCGACGAATCCCTTCGCGCGCGGCTGATCGCGGCAGGCCCCCAGCAAGCCGACCGGTTTTCCTTCGAGCGGTTTCGGGACGGCATGAATCTTGTTTACCAGTCGGTGTTGGCGCCCTAATCCGGCGCGCCTGTTGGGCACTATTCAAACGGCTGGGATTATTGATGGTTAGACACGTAACGCGCCGCATTCCGACGGTGGGCCGGTCGCATGTCATATCCCTCGTTGCTGTCTTGCTGGCCGGATGTTCGACGCTACCCACGACGGGTCCCACCGGGCATCAGGTGAAGCGCGACGTGAGCGGAGCCGATAACGCCTATGGCTACCAGATCGTCGATATAACCCCCGACACCGTTTCTGCACCGCAGGGCACGGCCAAGGATGTGACGCTGTCGTCGCTGGCGGCAGACGGCCGCGTCGATGTCCTCGGCCCGGGGGATGTCGTTTCGATCGAAATATTCGAGGTCGGATCCGGTCTGTTTTCGGGCGGTCGCACCAGCATCGGCGGCAGCGGCGACGCGAGTGGCGGCATGACGCCTCCCTCGGCCAGCGGCCAGAGCCTCGGCGGTGGGCTTACCGTCGATCAGGGGGGCTTCATCAGCGTGCCCTATGTCGGACGGGTGCAGGTGGCCGGGCTGACGACCGGCGAAGCCCAAGACAAGATCCTCGCTGGCCTCAGGGGCAAATCCCAAAGCCCGCAGGTGATCGTCTCGGTTGCCAAGAATCTGTCGAACACCGTGATCGTCATGGGCGCCGTGGCGAAGCCGGGACGGCTGGAATTGTCGCTCGCACGCGACCATCTGCTCGACGCGATCGCCGAAGCGGGCGGCATCAACATGTTCGTGACCAGCGGCGCCTCCACCGCGACAGGCACCGGGCCTCAAGACATGATCGTCCGCTTCACGCGCGGCGGGCGGACCGTCAGCCAGCAGCTCGACGGGATCGAGCCGGGTTCGGCCGACGATCTGAAACTGCTTCCCGGCGACCGGATAGACCTGCTGCGTCAGCCGCGTACCTTCATCGTGTTCGGCGCGATCGACAAGATTTCGCAGATGCCCTTCGAGAGTGCCAACCTCTCGCTCGCAGAAGCGCTGGCGCGGATCGGCGGACCCAGCGATGCGCGCGCAGACCCGCGGTCGATCTTCGTGTTCAGGTTGCTGCACTCGGCGACGCCCGGTGCTGAGCCACCCAGGGCCGTCATCTACCGGCTGAACATGATGAAGGCATCGGGCTATTTCCTGTCGCAGCGCTTCGCCATGCAGGACAAGGACGTGATCTACATCGCCAACGCCTCGTCCAACCTGCCGACCAAGTTCGTCCAGATCCTGAACCAGCTGTTCGCGCCGATCTTCTCGATCCGGGCCGTGACGAACTAACCGACGCCAGATCCCGATCGCGGCGGTCAATGCGGACCGGCAGCAGACAGCAGAGGCGGTCATGCGACCGATCGACCGGGTTTTAGCGGGGCGACCTCGCGATGAGGTGCCCGCCGCAGCCAAATAGTCGGTCCCAAGTCGACCGCCTCGAGCGGCCGAACTTGGGATTGGGATCAGGCGCTGTGTTCGCGCACGCCCGCGGCGATGAGCCAGCCAATGCCATAGGCCAGCAGCAATGTCAGGAAGACCGTGACGACGATCCTGGCCCGCTTCGGGTAAAGCGCCTTGACCGGCATGTTGGGGTCCACGAGCCGCAGGACAAACAACTGCTGCTTGCTTGCGTCTTCCCGCGCTTTCTGCAGCGCGGCTGCCGCCGAATCATATTGTTTCGCGGCAAACTCCTGGCGAAGTTGCAGGCTTTCGTAGGTTCCGAGGCCGGTCGCCACGTTGCCCGGTCCCTTGGCAAGCTTGGCGTTCTCCTTGGCAACCTCCGCCGAGAGCGCGGCGACCATCGAGCGTGACGCCACGAGTTGTGGACTGTTCGGGCTGAGCGCGGCGGCCATCGCGGCCTCCTGCGCGCGTGCCTCGGACAGGCGGGACTGTAGCTGCGAGACCAAGGCAACGCGGGCCTGGCCGGTCGTCTGCGGATTGAAGTCACCCTGGTTCTGACGGAAATTGGTCAACTGCGCCTGGATGGACGCCGCTGCCTGTTCGGCCTCGTCAACCTGTCGACGCGCCATAGCGACGGAGCTCGCATAGTTGCGCTGGTTCATCTCGTTGACGCGCTCTTCACTGAGCGACATCAGCTGATTGATGATCGCCATGGCGTCCGCCGGACGAAAGGCGCGGACTTTGAGCGACGCGATACCGTCGTCGCTGTTGATCTTCACGTCGACCTTGCCGTTGTAATAGGATTCGAGCGTCTCGGGCGCGGGATGGGTCTTCCATAGCCCCGAAATCGGGTCCGATCGCGCGCGGCCGAACATCGTCACGAGATCGAGACGCTTCTGGAGCGCGGCAACGGCGTCGTGCGACGTCAGATAATCTGCGACCAGCAGCGCGTCGCTTTGCGATGGCGTGCTGGGGCCACCCACCATGCTCAGCGCTTGCCCCAGGCCGCTGGGGGGCGCCTGCGGCGTCTCGGACGATCGCACTACGAAATGCGCCTCGGTCTCATACTGATCGGCCGCGATAAGATAATAGTAAGCCGCGACGAGAATTGTGGGGAGGATGACGATCAGACACCATTTTCGATGCTCGTAAACCCACGCCTTGCCCTTGGTGACGATACTGGGCCGATCGAGTTCGGTACTGCCGTGCATGAAACGCCTCGACTAATTCAAATGGACATGACGACGGACGATCTTGATCGACACGAGCCCGGCGTAAGAGAGCAGAAGGCACCATGCCACGATATAGGGCAGGTTCACGAATTTGTCGGTGGCGGAATCGAACTGCCCATAGCGAAGCTCTTCGAAAATCTGAACCATCGGCGACCACCAAAGCCAATTCTGATAGGGTAACGGAACCCATGACAGCTGAAAAAACGCGCCCGACAGCGGCATCAGGATATACAGCATGGGATGGACGAGCCGGCCGGCAAGCCGGTTCTCATGGGTTAGCGCGCAGATGATCATCGCGACGCTGAACGAGAACCAGAACATCAGGCCGACACCGAGGATGATATCCAGCAGCCGCGCCGGCGGATCGGCTATGTTGAAGATCACCGCGAACGTTATCAGAACGATATAGGTTACGAACGTGCCGGCGCCTTCCAGAAGCGCGCGCGCGAACAGCATGTCGAAAATCGTGACCGACCGATGATAGAGCAGCGGCATGTTCGATTCGAGCGCACCTTCGGCGCGCCCGACCATGCCCCGGAACATGATGAAGATGCTGTAGCCGATCATCACGAACGGCACCATGCTGATGTCCGAGCCATTATGGCTCTTCGAGCCCGCATGGAGAAGCGACACCGCGCTTGCCAGCGTCATTGGCTCGAGGAACATCCACAGATAGCCGACATTGTCACGGCCATATCGTGTATGAAGCTCGCGCATGAGCAACGCGCCGACGACCTTGCCCTGAATCCGCAGGCCGGCGGCGAAGCGCGAGACCTCGGCACTCGAGGGGAAGATGCGGCTAGCCACGGGCGACTGCCCGAGCCGCGAGCATGAACGCTGGCCCGACGGGCGTGTTCGTCGCCCACCACGGCCGACCTTCACCGCCGCTTAGCGGCGAATCCGCTGCGCTGTGGAACATGTCGTACACCTTGGCTGACCATGGGGGGCTTGGTCGATCGCGATTAGACCGTCGCGATATATAAGGCAAATGCCCCAGTTGAACGCGCAGCGTGCCGGGCGATGCGAAGCGCCTTGGCATCAAGCCCGTGATCACGCCGCCCGCACCGCCTGCGGTCGGCTCATTCTGTCGATATTCAGGCGAATATCCTGCACGAACCGCGAACGTCCGACCAGGAAGAGGAAGATATTCTGGACGAGGGCGGCGACGCCGCGGCAAGGTCGCTTGATCTGGATCAACAATATGTACCGATCCTCGTCCGTCTCGTTCCAGACTTCGTGATTGAACATGTCGTCGAAGACGAACGAGTTGCCCTCCTGCCATGGCAGGACATGCAGCGTCTCCCCCTCTTCGATCGTCATCCGGCATCGTTCCCGATCAGCCGGAACTTTGAGTGCAAGGTGATAGGTCAGCATCCCCTTGGTCATGCCCCAGTGGCGGGGGATGTGGCCGCCGGCTTCGAGGACGGAGAAATTCGCGGTCACCAAGCCTGGCACCCGGTCGACCAGCGCCGTGGTGACCGGGGCCCGATCGCAATTATTACCCATGCGATAGCCATAGCCCTTGAGGAAAAAGGACTTCCAGCGGCGATCCGCCGCAATCCGTCCATGATCGAAGGAAATGTCGCCGAGCGAGGGGATGTCTTCCGCCCTTATCCTGAGCGCTTCGGCCCGAATGTCCTGCCAATGCTGCTCGAGCAGGGGAATCCAGGCGAAGAAGGATTTCTCGATGAGTGCCCGGTCCGGCACGAGAGAATGGCGCATGATGATCGCATCGATCTTGGGCCGCAGGTCCTTGCCCATCTGAAACAAGGACTTGCGCACGAACGGGAGCTTGCGTCCGCGTGCGTTTACCGTTTCCCTCCAGTTCAACCCATCCTCCCTTGCAGGGCCCGGCGCGAGCGGCGTCCGGTTCGCGCACGGCGGCTTGGCGTGGCGCGCGCGCCGACGCGATGCGGTGTGGCTGCACTCGCCGTGCGATCATGATCGGACGGGACGATCATCCTCGCATCACCTGGGCGACGCGCTGGGGTTTCGCCAGCCGCGCGCCGCGACGCCGTTCCCGTGCGCGGTCAAGCGCGTGACGGCGGTCTGCTTCAACGGGCTGGCCGCCTCCAGTCTGGCGATGATGCCCTGCGTGACCTTGGTAAGCGCCTCCTCCGAGAAAAAGCCGCCCGCGATCAGGCAGCGATCGATGAGCACGCGACAAAACGCGCCGAATGTTTCGGCGTCGGGCCGGCCCGGATCGCGCCAGAAGTCGTCGAGCTGCCCTTGGAAGGTGATCCCCTCGATATCGTAGACCGCCTGGCCCAACGCGATCACGGGCACGCCGAGCACGAGCGCCAGCGTTCCGCTGGTGCTGTTGATCGTCACGACGCCTTTCGCCTGCTGGGCGATCGGCACGATATCGCCGCTTTCCAGATAATCGACGCGATCGGCGACACCGTGCAGCCCGGCCAGCGCGGCCGTCTCCTGGCGCCAGTCGCGCACGCCATTGTCCAACGGATGCTCCTTGACGACCAGGCGGAGGGGCGGCGCCGCATGGGCGGCGAAGGACGCGATGACCAGGCGCAGGGCGTCCAAGATCCCGGCGAAGGGCGAATGCAGTCTGATCTGCGCGTCCGAATCGAGCTGGAGTGGGAAGAGCATGTAGGGCGTGGCCTTGGCCTCCAGCCGCGCCACCAGTGCCCGTGCCCTTATCGCGGCCGCCTTGCGCCGCCGCAACTTCCGCATCCAGCCCATTCCTTCGACCAGCGGATGCCAGGGGCGGTGGTTCTCCCAGTGCGGATAGCGCCAGCGCGTCAGCAGGTCGGCGGCGTTATAGGCTACGCCTTCCAGCGCACGGCGACGGAAGGACGATGGAACGGGATGGTGGTCAGGAGCGGGCGGCAGCGCCCTTGCCTGTGCGCGATACCAGGCTGGGTCGCGCGGCAGGGTCGAGTGGCCGTTCACCCCGCCCAATTCGAGCGTTACCCAGTCGGGCCGGATATAGCCTTCTTCCAGGACATGGACGGGGACGTGGAGATCCCGGCAAACGGTGATCGCAATCATATGCGCCGGTCGGCAGTCGCCGAACAGCACCACGTCGGTTATCGCCCGATCGCTGATCAGCCGTTCCAGCGCCTCGGGCCACTCCTCCAGCGATCCCCTGTAATCGATGCCGTTGGGCAGGCGCCAGAACAGCCGATCGCCGCCGTTGAAGTTGACCTTGTGGACGCCGTAGCCATCGCGTCTGAGCGACTGCCCGACACGCCGGAACAGCGGCCCCATCAACCCTTGCAGCAAAAGGATGTTGCGCCTCGCGAGGGGTTGCGCGGCGCCTGGCGCCGCGATCTGGGGCATGAGCGCCGGACCGCCCGCGGTCGCGTCAGGCATTTGATATTCCTTTGTCTTCACGCACAGGCACGGATGAACCCCAGCGTCAGTCCGGCCCATCGGCCGCCGGCTTGGTGGCCGCCGCGCGCCTGTTTGGAGACAGCCGGTGGTTTTTTCAAGCGGCCGGGGCGAGCCTTGAGGCGGTGACAGCTTTGCAGCGGCGGGTTATGCTCTCGATGTCTGCCGCACTCGCGCGCGCCCTTACGATCGATCCTTATGAAGGCTGGCAACGCGGCGGAACTGTGGCGAACGGTGTGATTTTCTTCCTGGCAATGCTCGCCGGCTCGGTGGTGCTCGACGGACTGGTGCGTCCGCGAGCGTCCGGGTTTCGGCAGTGGCAGGGGCTGACTCTCCTTGTGCTGCTCGTGACCGCGCTGTTCGGCGTGATGCTGGCGGTTTCGGGTAGCGCGCTCCTCGCCGCGACGTTGACGGTCGCCTTCATGGGGCTGCTGACGATCGCGTCGAACGCCAAATATGCCATGTTGGGCGAGCCGCTCCTTTTTTCGGATCTGGCGTTGATTGCTGCGCTCTTCCGTCATCCCCGCTTCTATCTCACCGCGGTGTCCGCAGCGCAGCGCTGGATGTTCATGATCGCGGCTCCGCTTTTCCTCCTGGCGCTGGCCGCGCTGTTCGCGCCGCGCGCCGCGCCGCACCTGATCGGACTGGCCGTGTTCGCAACCTCGGTCGCGGCGCTCGTCCTGCTGGTGAGCGGCAGGCCGTTTCGGTCGGTGGCGTTGATTCCCGATATCGAATCCGATCTCGCGCGGCATGGCCTGCCGGCGACGCTGTTGATTTACTGGCTGCGATGGCGCGTGACGCGCGATCCGGGGATGTGTCCCGAGCCGGTCTCGGCGCGCGCGGGCGAACCGTCGGCGTCCGCCATGCAGCCGGAAATCATCGTGATCGTGCAATGCGAATCCTTCGCCGACCCCGTCGCATTGACCGGAGAACATCGCCACGCGCTGCCGGGGCTGCTGCAGGCGCAGGCTTCGGCCTGGCAGTGGGGCGATCTCGCCGTGAGCGGTTTTGGCGCCTATACGATGCGCACCGAATATGGCGTCCTGTTCGGACGCAGCGAGGAGGCGCTCGGTTTCCGCCGCTACGATCCGTTTTTGACCGCGCGTGGCGAGACGTCCTATGCGCTTCCCGCACGGCTGCGCCCGCGCGGCTACCATAATCTGTTCGTCCATCCGCACGACATGCGCTTCTACGGCCGCGACCGGCTGATGCCGGCGATCGGCTTCGACCGACTGATCGGGGAAGACGGCATCGCGCCGCTGCCGTCGCGCACCGGGCGCTATGTCGACGACCGGACGCTTGGCGCGGCGATGGCGACGTTGATCGACGAGGCGGTAGGTCCGACGCTGATCTACGCGGTGACGATGGAAAATCATGGTCCCTGGGACAGGGACGTGCCGACCGGTTCGCTCGGCGGGGTCGACGACTATCTGCGTCATCTCGGCAACAGCGATGCCATGCTGACGTCGCTGACCGATCGGCTCTCGTCATGCGGCCGGTCGGCGCTGCTCGTCTTTTTCGGTGACCACAGGCCCAGCATTCCGGGGGTGACCGAGCCGACTGGCGGGCGCCACACGCCTTATGTGATGATGCGGTTCGCCGATGACGGCCATATCGTGGCGGGGGACAATCGCAGGGCGGACCTTTCGCCCGACGAACTGCACCATGCCGTCCTGGCGTGCGTCGGCGAGTCCCTGCTGCCGGATACGGCGATGGCCGGGGATCGGAAGACCGCGACACGCTGAGGCTTCAATGCCGAACGGGTCTCGCTTCGGCCCGACGCATCGTGCAGCGCGCGCCAGCGCCGCGCATCTCGTGTCCGGCGTACGCCGGCTGCGGTAAACCGGCAGATCCGGGCGCGTCCTAGCGTGCACGATAGCCGTTGGCATTCGTCGCAGCGGCCTGTAAGGCCGTCTTCGTTCACGCTATTGCAGGTTGACAGCGCGCATGTCGCGCTGTCCAAACCGAGATAATGAGTAAGCGTCGATCATCAGTAGCGGGACCGAGTGATGACTAGGGACAGGTCACGTCCGCCCCGTATGAGGCTATTTCGGAACGACAAGATCGAGCGTCTAACGGTGGTGTCTCCACGAGGCTTTGCCGTGACCTGGCTCGCAGTGATCGCGCTGGCCATTTACGCGAGTTGGGGCGCCGCGGGGGTAATGGCGTCGTTCGCGCTGGTTCTTTTGGGACTGTCGCTATGGTCTCTGTTTGAATATTGCATGCATCGCTTCCTGTTCCATTTGAAATTCGGCACAGTGATCGGCCAGCGACTGATTTTCCTCATGCATGGGAATCACCATGCGGCCCCCAACGACCGGTACCGCAATCTCATGCCGCCGATCGTCAGCATCGCGATATTGGGTACGGTCTGGTGCCTGTTCCTGGCGCTGCTCGGGCGGATGGGATCACCGCTCTTTCTCGGCTTCGCGATCGGGTACGTCCTGTACGATGCCGTTCACTATGCCTGTCACCAGTTTCCGATGCGAAGCCCGCTACTCAGGCAGCTGCGGCGCCACCATATCCGCCACCATCACAGCCGAACGGAAGGCAATTACGCGATCACCGCAATCTTCTGGGATTGGCTCTTCGGCACGTACATCGCTGCCAAGAATCTCTGAGCGTCCCATTTCCCGGCAGGACGGTCACCGCTGCAGGTCGGCAATCGCCGCGCAGACGATCCCGATGTGATCGCCCCAAGAGGGCGCGCGCCATGCCGTTATTCGCTCACGCTGTGCCGCGTAGAGCGCGCCCTTTTCACAATAGTCGACGATATGCTTGCGCCAGGCGGGCCCGTCGAGCGGATCGAGATAGTCCGGCGCCGCGCCGCCGGCTTCGCGCAAAGCGGGCAGATCGCTGCACAGCACCGGGATATTGGACGAGAGCGCCTCCGCGACCGGCATGCCATAGCCTTCGGCAAAGGACGGCAGCAATAGTGCGCGAGCCCCGAGCAGCAGCTCGTGCATTTGTCGGTCCGAGCAGCCGTTCACCTCCTCGACATGGCCGCGCAGCGCCACGCAGCGTTCGAGCATGTCGACGACCTGTTCATTCTCCCATCCGCGCCGCCCGACGATGACCAGCCGGGGAATGCTCGCGCGTGGCAGCGTTTCGGCCATCTGGCGCCAGAGATTGAGCAGCAGCAGATGATTCTTGCGCGGCTCGATCGTTCCCACGCACAGGAAATAGGGCGTATCCGACGGGGGCACCGGCACGCCCGGACCGGGTATCGCGTGCGTTCCCAGCAGCGCGACACGGATGTCGATGTGGCGACCGGTCTGGTCGAGCCATGGTCTGAGCGATCGTTCGGTAGCGGCGGAATTGACGATGATGGCATCAGCGTAGGCGGCGACCGTCTCGATCCGTTTGCGGTGCTGCGCGGCGCCGTTCGGCCGCGCATATTCGGGATATTCGATCGGGATGAGATCGTGCACCATGCAAAGGAACTTGGCGCGCTCCCGGCTCAGGATACGCGCCACCAGGGCAGCGTTCGTCAGATGATGCGGCGACGCCTGCACATAGACCCCGCCCGAGCCGGGTCGTGGCTGAGTCGGCAGCGATCCCAGCAGCGACGGCAGCACCGCCAGCAGGGAACGCTGCGCGACATCGCCATTCTCGTCCGTCCAGCGTCGCTCCATCATATCGAGGAAGCGCAACGCCTTGGCCCGCTGTAGCCTGCCGTAGAGGCCGAACGGATGGGCGATCGCGAACTGGAGGCGCTCCCCGAACGCATCGAGCAATCCGCGAGCATATGCCATTTCGACCCGATCCACCCCGGAAGGCGTGTGATGGCGCACCCGCGAGAGCAGGCGAGACAGATCGAGGATCACCTCGCCGCTCATCATACGTGTCCTCTGCCGCAGGACGACCGTCGCCCGATGGACCTGAGACCCGACGATGCGTTCATGCCTGTCTTTTCCTCAAACGACCCTGGATCGTGCGGAGCCGGGTAATCCAGCCGCCACGATTGTGCGCTGCGCCGTCCGCCATGCGATCGATCAGCACCTCCGGCGGACAGGGCAGGCCGGTGACCGGATCGAGATAGCGCGGATAGAGGATCAGCACGGCCGCCGCGAGTTGATCGATCGTCAGCACCCGGCGGCGCCGCGCGGGCGTCGGCGCGAGATCCCGCGTCAGGCCCCATCCGGCGTAGAAGGGCGTGCCGTGGCAGGTCACCGCCCGGCCACGCAGCAACGCCTCGAAGCCGGTGAGCGAGGTCAGCACATGGACCGAATCCACCAGATCGAGCAGCCGCGCCATCGCACCGCCGCGGACGACGCGATCGGCATGGCGCATCGCATCGGCATCGCGCACCAGTCCCCTGCGGTGGCCAGCGTCGACGTCCGGATGCGGCCGAAACCAGATTTCCGCGTCGGGCTCCAGCGCCCGCGCGCGGCGCAGCAGCTCGAGATTGCTCGACAACCCCCCGCCGCCGAGCCGAACCGACATGTCGTCCTCAACCTGTCCCGGGACGAGGACCAGGCGCCGGCCCGTCGCGCGTTGCGGAAAGGCGTGCGCCTCGTCCCCGCCATATTTGCTGATCCCCGCAGCGAGGATCGCGCGCTGCAACCTGGCTGCGCGCTCGAGCAGGGAAGACGGAAAGTCTGCCCGCGCCAGCAGCGTTTCGAGATCGCTGGGCTTTTCCGGATCATAATGGATGCCGATCCGGTCGACCGCGACGGAGGAGGGCGGCACGAGCTGACTGCCCAGGCCGACCGACCGGACGAAGCCATCCTCGACGCGTACCAGCGGCACCGCGCTCGCGTGCGCGGCATTGGCCATCGCTGGCGACACGCGCGAGGGCCAGATCGCGACCGCGCCCGCGGCCCGTGCGGCGTGGGCGATGGCGCGTCGCTCGGACCGGAAGAAGCGCAGCCGATGCTCGGGCGTCCACAAAAATCGGGCGATCTCGCGGCGTTTCCACCATGCGATACCGCAGGCCGCAACGATGCCACGGTTGGCAGCAAATGTCCGGCGCCAGTCGGCGAGCTGCACGATCGTCGCTTCGATGCCGCAGTCATGCCCGGTGAACGGATCGCGATAGCCGCGAGCGGTCAGCGCGGATGCGACGTCCCTGCGCATCCTCCCCTTGCTCGCCCCGGGCGCCCCCCAGCGTCCCGCCGAAAGACAATCGACCGAACATCCCGCGATGAGGGCGAGCGCACTCCATTCGTCGTCGCCATGCGCAATCAGCCGCACGCCCTCTTTCAGCACCGACCACGGGTCGATATCGTCCGTGGGCAGCAGTCCCAGAGCCGATTCCCGCTCGGGGGCGCCTAGCCGGGCAAGCTGCTGATCGATCTCGGCCGCCGAATTCGCCCGGATGACGACGCGGTGGCCGGTCGTGCGGGCGGGCAGACTCCAGAAGCGGCCGCCGACCTGCCCCTCGCGGATGGCAGCGAACAAATGCTCGATCCACGATTCATCGAGCGGCGAGGGGCCGTCGCCGATGCGGGAGCGCGACAGCACAGGCCGCGCGCCGGGAAAGGGCGGCGGTCGGAGCAGCGGGATGTCGGCGTCCCCGCCGCCGGCCACGCGATTCACCGGCCGACCTCTTCGGGGCGCGCCGGAGCGCCCGCGGTCTTCGGCCCGGCATTCGCCCACGGTTGGCCGAGGATGCCGCGCAGCCGGTCGCGGAACCCCCACGCGAGCGCGGCGCGGCGCTCGGCAATCCCCGGCAGACTGGACGGATCCAGGCCGGTCCAGGGCAGAAAGGGATTGCGTCGTCCATAGCCCCAGATCTCGATCCGCATCGATGGACGTGCCGACGGGCCGCGCGCGTGAAAGCCAGACGTGTCGGCGACCACCAGCGTATTTGCCGGAACGGCGAAGGCCCGCGGCTCGGGCAGGCCGAGCGCTGGCAATTCTTCCCGGCCGACGCGAAGCGATCCGCGCGAGGAGAGGCGGTCGAGGCCCGCGCTCGCCCGCATGCTGCGCTGCTTCTCCCAATCGAGACGCGCGCGCGTCATCTGGTGCGAGCCGGGCACATAGACGAACGGCCCCTCGTCTTCCGCCACGTCGGTCACGAACAGCCACGCTTTGACGGTCGAGTGGAACGTGTCGGCATGAAGCGCGGTCTGGGGGTCGGGATCGCTATCGGTGACGTGCGACAATATCGTCTGGATATAGCCGATCGGCTCGCTGTCGAAGCTGCCGACATAGCGGTTAAGCCCCCGCCAGCCGGGCGTTGCGATCAGCGCCGCGACCGCGGGCATCGCGCTGAGCGCGGCCTTGTCCAGCGCCATGCGGCGGGTGATCGTGTCGCCTTGCACCATCTCGCGCGCAACGGCGCGATAGGCGAGCACCTGCTGGCGAAGCACGGCGAAGTCCTCGGCCGGCAGGAAATCCCGTTTGAGCACGAAGCCGTCGCGCTCGAACGCGGCGCGGTCGTCGGCATCGATCAGATGTCGCAACCGACTGCGGCGCGATCGAGCCAGCGCCGCAGCGATCCTGACCCGTGCAACATGCAGTCCCCAGCGATTGAGCAGCGGCGATCCGATGACGGGATTGTCGCAGAACGCCTTGGCGCCCGTCGGCAGCTGCGCGATCCACCAGGGAAGCAGCAGGTAGCGAAACGGATTCATGGCGGCGCTTTGGGCCATCGGATTATCCCGCGCAAGCGGGCTCAGGGCGCCGATCCCAGGCGTCGAGGCTGAACTCGGTCCGGTCGCGCGTGACCTGGCCCCATGCCCCCGTGCGCAATTTCATCGACGGTAGGCGCCTCGCCTGTTGCATGAGCCGGCAATGGGCGAGCAACGCGAAGCGCGCAGCGCCGTTGCTGGTGACGATCATTATCCGCCCCTCGGCACCGCCCAGCACGCCGCGCCACGCGTCCATCCGACCTTCGGCATCGACGATCCACCCATCCGGCGCCACCGCGTCGCGGTCCCAGGCGTCGAGCGCCGTGGTGCCGATCCTCGCGAGAACGCCATCTTCTGTGAGATTCTCATCGGGGCCATGATCGATTTCGGCCAGCCAATCGCAGGTCTCGATCGCGATCGCCCTCGGTTGCGCGGCGGCGATGATCTGCGCGGTCTCCTGCGTCCTTTTCAGTGGCCCCGCCAGGATGCGATCGAGAGGCTCGCCCCGCGCGAACCACGCAGCCAGCGCGCGCGCCTGATCGCGGCCGCTATCGACGAGCGGAATGTCGGTGCGTGCACCGATCCGCCGCGCCGGTTCACCCGCCGCGAAGGTGTTGCCGTGGCGCACGATGATCGCAGTCAGCGTCATACGGGATAGGGATCGCCCAACTCGCCGATGAGCCGCTCGGCGAGATCGACGTCCGCGCGCGTGTCGATCCCCGAAATGGCATAGCGCGGCGGGTCGACCGCGACCGTCAATATGTCGCTGCCCGATTCGAGGAAGCGAAGCTGCTCGAGCCCCTCGGCCCGCTCATAGGGTGTCGGAGGCGTTCGCTCGAACCGCTCGAGCGCCGCGAGCCGATAGGCGTACAGGCCGAGATGGCGGTACACCGGCGAGAGCGGATGCGCGGCGCGCCGGGTGGCCTCGTCGCGGATCGCCGGAATGATAGATTTCGAGAACCATAGCGCGCGCCCGTCCGCCCCGCGCGCGCAGGTCGTGCCGCTGAACGGCGCGACGCACTTGTGGCGGCGCAGCGCGTCGAGCGACGCCCAGTCGAGCTGCACGACCGGCGTCGCGACGGCATAGTCCGATTGGCGCAGGCGGGTCAGCACGGCGCCGACGGTCTCGGCCGGTATGAAGGGGGCGTCCCCCTGCAGATTGACCACGATCGACGGGTGCGGGCGCCGCGCGGTGGCGGCGGCATAGGCGCGGCCGGAGCCCGTCGTGATGTCCGCATCCGTCATCGACACGTCGCAGCCCAGCCCGCGCGCATGAGCCTCGATCCGCGCGTCGTCGGTCGCGACCACGAGTTCGACATTGCCCGCCATGGCGGCCGCAGCACGACCGACCGCGACGACGCGCTCGAGCAGCGTCCGCCCGGCAATCTCGATCAGCGGCTTGCCCGGCAGCCGGGTCGAGCCGAAGCGCGCCGGGATGACGATGAGATCCGGCGCGTCCCCGTCAGGCAACGCCGGCCCGCAGCACGTCGTGGATATGGATCGCGCCGACCAGTTGGCGGTCGTCGCAGACGAACAGCACCGAGACGGCGTTGTCGTTCATGATCCGCAACGCCTCGGACGACAGCGTCGACGGTGCGACGGTCAGCGGATTGGGCGTCATATGTTCGCAGATCGGCTGTTCGAGGTGGTTGGTCGCGAAGCTGCGACGGAGATCGCCGTCGGTGAAGGCACCGATCAGCTCGCCCGCGTCGTTGACCACCGCAGTGCTGCCATAGCGTTTGCGGCTCATCTCGATCGTCGCGTCCATCAGCGACGCGCCTGCCCTGACCACCGGCACCTCGTCGTCCTTGCCCATCAGCTGGCCGACCGTGACCAATTGCGCGCCCAGCCGGCCGCCCGGGTGGAATTTGAGGAAGTCCGAAGGCGAGAAGCCGCGCTCCTCGATCAGCGCGACCGCGAGCGCGTCGCCGAGCACGGTCTGCACCGTCGTCGACGACGTCGGCGCAAGCTGGTTGGGGCAGGCTTCGCGCACCTGCGGCAGCGTCAGGCAGATGTTGGCGGCGCGACCGGCGCTGCTGTCGCAGCGCGACGTGACGACGATCAGCATCGCGCCGAAGCGGTGGCAGAAGGAGATGATGTCGCTCAGTTCGGGGGTCTCGCCCGACCAGGTCAGCGCGAGGACGATGTCATCGGGCGTGATCATGCCGAGATCGCCGTGGCTGGCCTCGCCCGGATGGATGTAGAGCGACGGCGTGCCCGTCGACGTCATCGTGGCGGCGATCTTGCGGGCGATGATCCCGCTCTTGCCCATGCCGGTCACGATCAGGCGGCCATTGGTGGCGGAGATCGCGCTGATCGCCTGCAGAAAGCCATCGCGCAGCCTCGGCTGGCGAAGTGCCAAGGCCAGCGTCGACAAAGCATTCTGCTCGATCTGCACCGTGTTCAACGCCGACCGCAGCGCGGCCTCGTCGATCCTGCTCATTTCCATCGTACGCAAACCCTTAGCCTGTTCAGTCGACGCGAAATCGATTTGTCGTTGGCCATCGATCGATGTGGTGCATATTACCAAGTGCATGGGGCGCCAAGTTTTTCGTGTCGCGCCACGGCGACGCGGGATAAGCGGTGCGGCGTTTCCGACGAAGCTTGTTTGCAGCCGTTTGCGAGAGGACATCATGCGTCTCTGTCATCATGACGTCGGGCCCGACCGGCGCTTGTTCGTGATCGCGGGCCCCTGTGTGATCGAAAGCGAGGGCCATGCGCTCTTGGTCGCCGAGACGCTCAAACGTGTCGCCGAACGGCTCGGCATCCTGCTGATCTACAAGAGCTCGTTCGACAAGGCGAACCGCAGCTCGGGCACCTCGTTCCGCGGGCCTGGCATGGACGAAGGCCTGCGTATCCTCGACAAGGTGCGCCGCGAGACGGGGCTGCCGATCCTCACCGACGTACATACCGAGGCGCAGGTCGGCGCGGTAGCCGAGGTCGCCGACGTGCTGCAGACGCCCGCCTTCCTCGCACGGCAGACCGATTTCATCGCGGCCGTCGCCGCCTCGGGCAAGCCAGTCAACATCAAGAAGGCGCAGTTCATGGCGCCCGGCGACATGGTACACGTCGTCGCCAAGGCGCGCGCGGCGGCGACGGCGGCGGGCGTCGACGCGGACAATTTCCTGGTGTGCGAACGCGGCGCGTCGTTCGGCTACAACAATCTCGTGTCCGACATGCGCAGCCTCGCGATCCTACGCGACACAGGCTGTCCGGTCGTCTTCGACGCGACGCATTCGGTGCAGCTGCCGGGCGGGCAGGGCGATCGCTCGGGCGGCCAGCGCGAATTCGTGCCCGTGCTGGCACGCGCCGCGGTCGCGGCGGGCGTCGCGGGCGTGTTTCTCGAAACGCATCCCGATCCCGACCAGGCCTATTCCGACGGACCCAATGCCTGGCCGCTTGACCGGCTCGAGCCGCTGCTCGAGCAGCTGCTCGCGATCGATGCGATCGTGAAACCGCAGGGCTGACCGCGCCGGCTTGCCCGGATGCGTGCCGCATGATCTAAAGCGGGGCTTCCAGGCACCGTAGAGTGCCCGTCGTTCTAGGGGTATTGTTCATGCGTATCATCCCGCTCGCCTCCTGCATCTCGCTGCTCGTCGCTCTGGGGTCGCCGCTCCATGCCGCCGATCGGCCCGATAGCACGGGCAAGGGGGGCGACGCCAAGGAGCAGGCGAAGGATGCCGCCAAGCTCGACACCGATCTCGCGCCCTTCCCCGCACCCAAGTCGGTCAAGCAGAGCGCGATGATCGGCGGCCGGCGGCTCGATTATGTCGCGACCGTCGGCGCTATCCCGGTCAAAGACGACAAGGGCAAGACGATCGGCGAGGTCGTCTATACCGCCTACACCGTCCCCGGACGCGGCGCGGCGCGACCCGTCACCTTCGCGTTCAACGGCGGGCCGGGCGCGGCGTCGGTCTATCTCAATCTGGGTGCGATCGGCCCCAAGAAGGTCGCGTTCGGCGAGGCCGGCGACAGCCCGTCCGATCCTGCGATCCTGCGCGACAATGCCAATAGCTGGCTCGACTTCACCGACCTCGTGTTCATCGACCCGATCGGCACCGGCTTCTCGCGCACCCGCGTCGATGCCGACCAGACCAAGAAGTCCTTCTACACCGCCAAGGCCGACATCGAATATCTCAGCCGCGTGGTCTATGATTGGCTGCTCAAGAACGATCGGATGACGAGCCGCAAATATCTCGTCGGCGAAAGCTATGGCGGCTACCGCGTGCCGCGGCTCGCTTTCTATCTGCAGACGCAGATGGGGGTCGGCATTTCGGGCATGACGATGGTCTCGCCCTATCTCGATCCGCCCGCGATCGGGCAGGAGGACGCGCTCTCGCCGCTGCCCTGGATGATCAACCTGACCGCGATGACCGCCGGCAATTTCGAGCGCCGCGGCACGCCGCTCAACGAGACGACGATGGCGCCCGTCGAACAATATGACCGCAACCAGTTCGTTACCGACTTCCTTGCGGGACCCGCGGACAAGATCGCGACCGACCGGCTCTCGGCGAAGGTCGCGGACCTGACCGGGCTCGATCCGGTGCTGGTGCGGCGGATGAACGGCCGCGTCGACATCGGCACCTATCTGCGTGAGGTCCATCGGTCCGAGGGCAAGATCGGCTCGGTCTATGATTCGAACGTCACCGCCTATGATCCCTTCCCCGCCAGCCCGGACCAGAAGTCCAACGATCCGCTGCTCGATGCGCTGATCGCGCCGACTACCTCGGCGATGGTCGATTTCGTGACCAACCAGGTCGGCTGGAAGGTCGACGGCCGCTATAATGCGCTGTCCTACGAGGTGAACCGCGACTGGGATCGCGACAATAGCGACAGCCCGGTCACCGATCTGCGCAAGGCGATCGCGATCGATCCCAAGATGGCGGTGACGATCGTCCATGGCTGGAACGACCTTTCCTGCCCCTATTTCGGCTCGCGGCTGCTGATCGCGCAGATGCCGGGCTATGGCACCACCGACCGCATCAGGCTGCACATGTATCCCGGCGGCCACATGTTCTACGCGCGGCCCGACAGCGGCGCGGCGCTGCGCCGCGACATCATGTCGGCCTATGGAGCGCAGGGATGACGCGGCGGCTGTCGGCGCTCGCGCTCGTTCCGCTGCTCGTCGCGGCGGCGCCTGCCCCCGCCCCGGTAACGCCGTCGGAGCTGTCGGCAACGGTCAAGGAGATCGCCTCCGAGCGCTATCAGGGCCGCGCCCCCGGCACGCCGGGCGAGGCCAGGACGGTCGCCTATCTGGTCGCGCGGCTGAAGGCGCTGGGGCTGCAGCCGGCGGCGCCGGGCGGGCAATGGACGCAGACCGTGCCGATGATCCACGATGTCGCGGGCACGCCGGCCAGGCTGGCGATCACGGTCGCCGGCAAGACGCTCTCGCCCGTCCTCGGCACCGATATCGCGCCGGGTACGACGCGTGCCACGGATCACGTCACGATCGCCGACGCGCCGCTCGTCTTCGTCGGCTACGGCGTCTCGGCACCCGAGCGCGGCTGGGACGACTTCAAGGGCATCGACCTGCACGGCAAGGTCGCGATCTTCCTCGTCAACGATCCCGATTATGCCGCCCGCCCGGGCGAGGATGCCTACGGTAAATTCGGCGGCGCGGCGATGACCTATTATGGCCGCTGGACCTACAAATATGAGGAAGCCGCGCGGCGCGGCGCGATCGGCGCGCTGATCGTCCACGAGACCGGCGCGGCGGGCTACGGCTGGAACGTCGCGGGCAATACGGTCGGCGGCACCTATGCGTTGCCGGTCGAGCCGGGCCAGCCCCAGCCGGTCGCGGTGCAGTCATGGATCGCGGGGCCGTTCGCCAAGGCGCTGTTCGCAGCCGCCGGGCTCGATCTCGATGCGCTCGCGGTCAAGGCACGCTCGGCAAGCTTCCGACCCGTGACGCTCGAGGGCGCGCGCTTCTCGATCGACATGCCGGTCCAGAGCCGCAAGATCGAAAGTCACAATGTCCTCGCCAAGATTGCCGGTACGACGCATCCGCAAGAGACGGTGCTGTTCGGTGCGCACTGGGATGCCTATGGCATCGGCGCGCCCGACGCGCAGGGCCGCACGATCCGGCCGGGCGCGAACGATGACGGGCTCGGCGTCGCCAGCCTGCTCGCGCTTGCGAGGGCCTATAAGGGCAGTCCGGCGCCCGAGCGGACGATCGGCTTCGGATTCTGGACAGCCGAGGAACGCGGGCTGCTCGGCTCCGAATATTATGCGCAGCACCCCGCTTTCCCGATCGCCACCACCGTCGCCAATCTGACGATCGACATATTGCAGACCGCCGGCCCGTCGCGCGACGTCGTGCTGATCGGCGCGGGGCAGGACAGCCTCGACGGCGATCTCGCGGCCGCGGCCGCGGCGCAGGGCCGCGTCGTCACCCCCGATGCGAAGCCCGAACGCGGGCTGGTCTATCGCGCCGATCATTTCTCGCTCGCCAAGCGCGGCGTGCCGACATTGCTGCTGATGGGTGCGGGGGGCGGCGTCGATCTGGTGAACGGCGGCCGCGCGGCCGGCGACAAATGGGTGAGCGACTATACCGCGCATTGCTATCACCAGACCTGCGACCTGTGGTCGGCGGACTGGGATCTGCGCGGCGCCGCGGCGGACGTGAACCTGTTCTACGCGGTTGGCGGCAAGCTCGCCAATTCGCGCATGTGGCCAACGTGGAACGCGACCTCCGAGTTCAGGGCGGCGCGAGACGAGAGCGCGGCGGCGCGGCGGCGCTGACCCGCCCGCCTCTGCGGCAGATCCGGGCTGGAGCGATCGACGCGGCGTGCGGCATCGTCAGTGACGCCTATGCATCCACCGGCAGCGCATAGGGATCATAGCTTCCGAAACTCCAGACATGCCCCTCGAGATCGCGCGCGTCATAGCCTCGGCCGGGATAGCCCTCATTGTCGTGCGGCGGCACCAGTATCTCGGCGCCGGCAGCGACGGCGATCGCATGGTGCGCATCGGGATCGGCGACGACCGCATAGACGCACATCGTGATGCCCTCGGCTTCGCCCGGCGTCATCCAGCCGTAGAGATTGTCGTCGGCATCTTCGCGTACCGAACCCAGCATGATCATGTTGCCGTCGAGCAGCAGCTGCGCATGATGGACGATCTGCTGGTCGTCCTCGTCGGTGTAGATGGCGTGCGGCACGAAGCCGAACGCGTCGCACAGGAAGAGGATCGCGGCGGGCGCATCCTCGTAGCGCAGGCAGGGGATCAGGGCGTGGCGCATCGTCGGTCTCCTTTGCCGATCGACCCTACCGCCGCGGCGCCGAGCCCGCTACGGCTGGCGGCATGACCGACGACGATATCCGCCTTGCGCTGCGCCTTGCCGATGCCGCGGGCGCCGCGATCCGCCCCCACTTCCGCGCGCCGTTCACCGCCGAGCGCAAGGCCGACGCCTCGCCCGTCACCGAAGCGGACCGTGCCGCCGAAGCCGCGATGCGCACGATCCTCGAGGCCGAGCGGCCGCTGGATGGCATCGTCGGCGAGGAATATGGCGTCACGCGCGAAGGCGCCGAACGCGTCTGGGTGCTCGATCCGATCGACGGCACGCGCAGCTTCGTCGCGGGCCGGGCGATTTTCGGGACTCTGGTCGCGCTGGTCGAGGCGGGGACGCCGGTGCTCGGCCTGATCGACCAGCCGGTGCAGCGCGAGCGCTGGATCGGCGCGGTCGGGCAGCCGACGACGCTCAACGGCATCGCGGTGACGACGCGGCAGTGCGCAGCGCTCGGCGATGCGATTCTCGCCACCACCGGCCCCGGCTATTTCCGGCCCGACGAGATGGCGGCCTACGACCGCTGCATCGCGCCCGCTCGCGATTCGATCTGGGGCGGCGATTGCTATAATTACGGCCTGTTGTCGCTTGGCCAGCTCGACGCGGTGATCGAGGCGGGGCTCAAACTCTATGATTTCGCGGCGCTGGTGCCCGTCGTCGAAGGGGCGGGCGGCATCATGCGCGATTGGCAGGGGAACCGGCTCGGCGCGGACAGCAAGGGGCAGGTCGTCGCCGTCGGCGATGCACGGCTGATGGATCCGATCCTGGCGCGGATCGCGGCAGGGTGAGACGCGCCCGGCCCTCCCTTCGCTAGGAGGCGCCGACGCTGGCGGAGGAGGAAGGCCGAAGAAAAGCCCATCGGCGAGGGACCGCCCGGCTCCATCGAGCGTCGCTCGGGAGAGACTTCGCTCCGCCGCCTCTTGGGGGAGGAGCGAGGCGCCTAGAAAATTCCCAGAAACTTCTTCTTCGGCTTCGCGCCCTGCTCGCCATTGGCGGACTTGTCGCCGAGCAGCTTGATCGGCTTGCCCTTGGTCGACATCTGCGCCGCTGCCGGTTTCGCCGAGAGCACCGGGCCGCACGCCGCGCTCTTGGCATCGCCTGGATCGACGAAGGCGAGGATCGCCGCCACCGGCGTCGCTACCACACCCAGCGCCACCGCCGCACCGACGCGCTCGACCAGCTGCGGGCTGACGATATGCAGCGCGGGGGCCGAGAAATAGCCACCGATCCCGACGGGCGACTGCCCCGAAAAGGCCGAGAATTTCTTGCCGTCGGCGCGGAACTGGAGGTTGAGCGACTCATCGATGAAGCTGAAGCCGCCCTTGGCCGCCATCAGATTCTTGTCGGTGTCGATCAGGATCGGGTCGGCCGCGGCAACGCCGTTCCTGACGGTGAAGGCGACCAGCCCGCAGTTGATCTTGATCGGCTGCTTGAGCTGTTTTTGCAGCAGCTTCTGCAGGAACAGGCCGATGTCGAATTCGGAAAGCTGGGCATAGCTCGTCCAGAATGTCCCGGCCGGCAGCACGATCGCGATCCGGCCGTTGGCGGTGGCGAGCGACTTGCGTACCGAATCGCCGGTGCCGGACATGTTGATCCGTGCCCTGACCGTGCCGGTGGTGCCGGCATCCTTGAGGCCGAAGCCGCCCATCAGCGCGCCGAGCGGTGTCGGCGACAGCCGGATGTCGTAGGTCGTATAGACCGCGGGCACGCGCGCATTGAGCGTAATGTCGGCGGCAAGATGCCCGGTGCCGACGACGTCCATCGTGAGCGGCGACAGCTTGAGCATATTATGGTCGAGATCGAGCGTCAGCGCGACGTTCGAGACCGGGACGTGCGGCGCGCGGATCCTGTCGACCTTGTAGAGCACGTGCGCGTCGAACGCCTTCATCGCGTCGATTCGCAGTGGCGCGTCGGGCAGGATACGCGGATGGTCGGCCTTCGAGACCGTGGTCGCCGCCGCCGCCGCGCCCTTGGTCGCCAGCGCTTGCGGATCGTAGCCGATGAACGGCCCGATATCGATGATGTCGAGCTTGTGCGAGGCGATGTTCGCGTCGAGCTTGAGCCGGTTGTCGGGCAGCGAGATCGTCATGCTGCCGGCGAGATCGCTGTCGCCGAACGCGCCCGACAGCTTCGTGAAGCGATAGTCGCCGCCGACCTTCTCGAGATGCGAGCGGAAATGATAGGCGCGCGTATCGGGAATGACGACGTGGAGCAGATCGAACAGCAATCGGGCGTTGGGGCCGCGCACCGCGAGATCGGCGGTTGCGCCGTCGATCGTGGTCAGCGTCGGCATCATGCCGTCGAGATCGAGATGCGTGCGGCCGGTATCGGCGTGGAGTTCGACCTGCGTGCGGCCGAGCGTCACCGTCGTGTTGGGCGACATCAGCTTGCCCGAATTGCTGAAGGCGTGCCCCTGATAGTCGCCGCTGCCGGCAAAGCCGATCGCATTGTCGATATGCCGGCCCGTCGAATTGAGGGTGCCAAAGCGCTGGTCGGTGGCGATCTGCAGCTTGGGGTCGCGGTAGCGCAGCGTCGTGCCGGTCACCGCGGCGCGTTCGATGACCGGCATCCGGAAGGGCTTGCCCTTCTTGTTGGGGTCGCCGAACGTCCAGCTGTTGTGCGTGCGGCTCCTGTCCCATTCCATGTCGACCGCGGCGTTGGCGAGATTAAGCCAGCGCGCATGATAATCGCCAAAGATCGCGCGGAAGGTCGAGATGCGCGTGTCGACATGATCGGCGGTCAGGAAATTGGGCTTGGTGGCCCAGTCGGGGTTGGAGACGGTGATCCCGTCGGCGACGAACTTTATGTTGATCGGATCGAAATAGAGCTGGAAGTCGCCCGCCACGCGTATCCGGCGCTGCGACAGGCTGCTCGCGATGCTCTCGAAGCGATGCTTGAGGAAGCGGCCCTTGGTGACGAAGAGGATCGCCCATGCGAGCAGGATCAGCCCGATCAGGCAGGCGAGGATCGACAGCCCGATGCCAAGCGGCGCGTCCCACCGGCTGGGCGTGCGGTGTCGCGTCGGCAAAGGCGCCGGGGAGGGGGCGGGCACCGGCGCGTCCGCTTCGGGGGGGAGGGTCGTCGCCACGAAGGCATTGAACGGGCACGAAACGACAGGGTTCCGTCGGATGGTTGCATGGTGCGCGCATTGCCCCTATAGGCCCGCGCTTCGATCGAGGGATCGCCCGGCCAGTGTGGGCTGCCGTGGCGCATCTGCAATCGACCGGTCCCAGTCCCGGGGCCACCTTGCGAGGAGTCGAAAATGCCCAAGCTCAAGACGAAGAGCGGCGTGAAGAAGCGCTTCAAGCTCACCGCCACCGGTAAGGTGAAGCATGGTGTCGCCGGCAAGCGCCACCGCCTGATCAGCCACAACAGCAAGTATATCCGCACCAACCGCGGCACCAGCGTGCTTTCCGAGGCGGATACGCCCCGGGTCAAGCTCTGGGCGCCCTACGGTCTCAACTGAGGAGTACGGATAGATGGCACGCGTCAAGCGCGGCGTAACCACGCGCGCAAAGCACAGCAGGATCCTCGATCAGGCGAAGGGCTATTATGGCCGTCGCAAGAACACGATCCGTATCGCCCGGCAGGCGGTCGAGAAGGCCGGCCAATATGCCTATCGCGACCGCAAGGTTAAGAAGCGCTCGTTCCGCGCACTGTGGATCCAGCGCATCAACGCCGCGGTCCGCGCCGAGGGGCTGACCTATGGCGTGTTCATGCACGGCCTGAAACTCGCCGGCGTCGAGCTCGACCGCAAGGTGCTCGCCGATCTGGCGATGCACGAGGGCGCGCTGTTCTCGACGATCGTGGCGCAGGCCAAGGCCGCGCTGCCCGAGGGTGCGCGCGTCGCGGCGTGAAGCCGATACGCTGAGGTAAGCGAAAGGGCGCGGTGGTCGAAAGGCTGCCGCGCCTTTTTCGTTTACCTCGTCGTCCCGGCGAAAGCCGGGACCCATGGACGGCGGAACGCTCGCTAGCGGGGCGTTGCGCTTACCCCACGCCTAACCGTATCGATGGGTCCCGGCTTTCGCCGGGACGACGGGGTTGGGAATGCGCGAAGATTTCCAGCCGTGCGTCTACATCATGGCCTCGCGTCGACATGGCACGCTGTACATCGGCGTGACCTCGAACATCGTTCAACGCGCCGATCAGCATCGTCGTGGACTCCTACCCGGCTTCACCCGCGACTATGGCATCCGCCGGCTGGTCTGGTTCGAAGTGCATGAAACGATGGAATCGGCGATCACGCGCGAAAAGCACCTCAAGGAATGGCAGCGGGCGTGGAAGATCGCGCTGATCGAAGCATCCAATCCCGAATGGCTTGACCTCGCGATCGATCTGGGGTTGCCACGCCTCGATTGAATCGCCGTTGATGACGATGAGTGGGATTTAGAATGACCGACATCGACCAGTTGCAGGCCGACCTGCTCGCCGCGATCGCCGGCGCGCCCGGGCTCGAGGGGCTCGAGGCGTGCCGCGTGCATGCGCTGGGCAAGCAGGGGGTGGTGACCGGGCTGCTCAAGACGCTGGGCGGCATGTCGCCCGACGAACGCCAGGTGCAGGGCCCGCGCATCCAGGCGCTGCGCACAGCCGTCACCGACGCGATCGCCGATCGCAAGGCGATGATGGAGCGCGCCGGGCTCGAGGCGCGGCTCGCGACCGAGACGCTCGACCTGTCGCTGCCCACAGGCGGGATCGGCGGCGGTTCGGTGCATCCGGTCAGCCAGGTGATGGACGAACTCGCCGAGATCTTCGCCGATCTCGGCTTCGCGGTCGCCACCGGCCCCGAGATCGAGGACGACTGGCACAATTTCACCGCGCTCAACATCCCCGACGCGCACCCCGCGCGGGCGATGCATGATACGTTCTACTTCGATAAGGCCGACGGCGAAGGCCGGAAGATGTTGCTGAGGACGCACACCTCGCCCGTCCAGATCCGCACGATGGTGACGACGCCGCCGCCGATCCGCATCATCGCGCCGGGCCGCACCTATCGCTCGGACAGCGACGCCACGCACACGCCGATGTTCCACCAGGTCGAGGGGTTGGTGATCGACAAGGGGATCACGCTCGGCCACCTCAAATGGACGCTCGAGACCTTCGTGAAGGCGTTCTTCGAGCGCGACGACATCGTGCTGCGTCAGCGCCCGAGCTATTTTCCCTTCACCGAGCCTTCGGTCGAGATCGACGTCGGCTACACGCTCATCAAGGGCAAGCGCGTGATCGGCGGCACCGAGCCCGACGGCTGGATGGAGATTCTGGGGAGCGGCATGGTCCATCCCAAGGTGATCGCCGCGTGCGGGCTCGATCCCGCGGTGTGGCAGGGCTTCGCCTTCGGCTGCGGGATCGACCGGTTGGCGATGCTCAAATATGGCATGGACGATCTGCGCGCCTTCTTCGACGGCGACCTGCGCTGGCTCAGGCATTACGGCTTCGCCGCGCTCGACGTCCCCACTCTGTCCGGCGGAGTCGGCGCGTGAGGTTCGCCGCGCCCCTTCGCCCGTTCGTGCTGAGCGAAGTCGAAGCACATGCCCCCAATGCCGTCCTTTGCGTCACGTCCTTCGACTGCGCTCAGGACGAACGGGGAAATAGAATTCAGGGTATCCGCGCATGAAATTCACTCTCTCCTGGCTCAAGGAGCATCTCGACACGCAGGCCGACGCCGCCACGGTGGCGGATGCGCTGACCCGCGTCGGGCTCGAGGTCGAGGGCGTCTCCAACCCCGCCGACGTGCTCAAGCCCTTCGTGATCGCGAAGGTGCTCAGCGCCGCCCCGCATCCGCAGGCGGACAAGCTGCAAGTCCTGTCGGTCGACGCGGGCAACGGGCCGATGCAGGTCGTCTGCGGCGCGCCCAATGCGCGCGCGGGGCTGACCGGCATCTTCGGGCCGCCCGGCGCCACTGTCCCCGGCTCGGGGATGACGCTCAAGGTCGCCGCGATCCGCGGGGTCGAGTCGAACGGCATGATGTGCTCGTTCCGCGAACTCGAGCTCGGCGAGGATCATGACGGGATCGTCGAGCTGCCCGGCGATGCGCCGGTCGGCACAGCTTATGTCGACTATGCCGGGCTCGACGATCCGCTGTTCGACGTCAGCGTCACCCCCAATCGCCAGGATTGCATGGGCGTGCGCGGGATCGCGCGCGATCTCGCCGCCTTCGGGCTGGGGACGCTGAGGCCGCTCGCGCAGGTTTACCGGATGGAGCCGCTGGAGCCGGTCGCGGGCGACGGCCCGGCGCCCGAGGTCAGAACCGACGATCCCGAGGGCTGCCCCGCCTTCTTCGCGCAAGCCGTGTCGGGGGTGACCAACGGGGCCGCACCCGCGTGGATGGCCCAAAAGCTCAAGGCGATCGGGCAGAAGCCGATCTCGCTGCTGGTCGACATCACCAATTTCGTCTCGATCGATCTCGGCCGCCCGCTACACGTCTATGATCGCGCCAGGCTCTCCGGGCCATTGGTCGCGCGCCGCGCGCGGGACGGCGAGGAGGTCGTCGCGCTCAACGGCAAGACCTATACGCTCGACGCCTCGATTACGGTGATCGCCGACGATGCGCAGGTTCACGACATCGCCGGCATCATGGGCGGCGCGCATTCGGGCGTGTCCGAGACGACCACCGACGTGCTGATCGAATGTGCCTATTTCGATCCCGACCATATCGCGCTCGCCGGGCAGAAACTCGGCCTGACCAGCGACGCGCGCCAGCGATTCGAGCGCGGCGTCGATCCCGCCTTCCTCGACGACGGACTTGCGATCGCGACGAAGCTCGTCCTCGATCATTGCGGCGGCACGCCGTCCGCGATCACCCGCGCGGGCGAACCGCCGCTGACGCCGCGCGTCATCGCCTACCACCCGCGCCGCGTCACCGAACTCGGTGGCCTCCACGTCGCCGCCGAGCGGCAGGCGCGCATCCTGCTGTCGCTGGGCTTCTCGATCGGCGCGATCACCTCGCCCGACGCCTATTCGGACGCGCTGTTCGCGACGATCGAGGGCGCGTGGCCGGTCACCGTGCCCAGCTGGCGCCGCGACGTCGACGGGCCCGCCGATCTGGTCGAGGAGGTGATCCGCATCGTCGGGCTCGAGCATGTCCCGGCGACGCCGCTGCCGCGCGCCGAGGGCGTCGCCAGGCCGACCGCCACGCCCGAGCAGCGCATCGAGCGCAAGACCCGCCGTACGGCCGCCGCGCGCGGCTTCGCGGAGGCGGTGACGTGGAGCTTCCTCTCGCACAAGGAGGCGGCGCCATTCGGCGGCGGCGCATGGGTGCTCGCCAACCCGATCAGCGAGGATCTGAAGGTGATGCGCCCATCGCTGATCCCCGGCCTCGCACGCGCCGCGCAGCGCAATCGCGATCGCGGCGAGCGCTCCGTCCGCCTGTTCGAGCTGGGCCGGCGCTATCTCGCGGACGCCGAGCGCGCGACGCTGACCGTGCTGATCGCGGGCGAGGCCGAGGGTCGCGGCTGGCGCCATGGCAAGGCGCGGCCCGCCGACGCCTATGACGCCAAGGCCGAGGCGCTGGCGATCCTGGCCGCGGCGGGCGCGCCGGTCGAGCGGCTGCAGCTGGTCGGTCCGGGCGACGAGACCTGGCATCCGGGACGGTCCGGCAAGCTAGGGCTGGGTCCCAAGCTGATCCTCGCCACCTTCGGCGAGCTGCATCCCGAGACATTGAAGGCGCTCGATGTCGAGGGGCCGGTGGTCGCCGCCGAACTCTATCTCGACGCGATCCCCGCCCGGCGCGAATCGGGCCGCGCGCGGCCGGCGTTCGCGCCGCCGGCGCTGCAGGCGGTGCGGCGCGACTTCGCCTTCCTCGCGCCCGCCGATCTCGCCGCCGACGCGCTGACCCGCGTGATCGCCGGCGCCGACAAGCAGGCGATCGTCGAGGTCTCGCTGTTCGACGTCTTCACCGGCGCGGGCGTGCCCGAAGGCCAGAAGAGCCTCGCGATCGAGGTGCTGCTCCAGCCCGGCGAGAAGAGTTTTACCGAGGCCGACCTCAAGGCGATCGCCGACAAGGTGGTCGCAGCGGCGGCGAAGCTCGGGGCGGTGCTGCGGGGGTAACGCGCCGCCACCGTTGGTCAGCACGAGCGGCGTAAAAGCGCGCCTATGCGCTTCGCCGTATCAAAAACACCGCGTGATCCGCGCGGAAATTGGCGGCCGCCGCGCTGGTCAGCCGGTCGCCGCTCAGGAACCACGCGCCCTCGGTCACGATGCCGCGCTCCTTCAGGAAGGCGCGGAAGTCGTCGATCGTGACGTGGTGGATGTTGGGGGTGGCATACCAGGCCTCGGGCAGGGTGCGCGTCACCGGCATCCGCCCGCCCCACAGCAAGGACATCCGCACGCGCCAATAGGCGAAGTTGGGAAAGGACACGAACGCCCGCCGGCCGATCCGCAGCAATTCCTCGAGCACGCGATCCGGCGCGCGCGCGGTCTGCAGCGTCTGGCTGAGGATCGCATAGTCGAACGCGCCCGACGGATAGCCGGCGAGATCGACGTCGGCGTCGCCCTGCACCACCGACAGCCCGCGCGCGACCGCGGTGGCGACGTTGGCAGCGTCGATCTCGATCCCGCGCGCGTCGACATGCGCGTGGTCGCGCAGCGCCGCCATGAGCGCGCCGTCGCCGCAGCCGACGTCGAGCACGCGCGAGCCGGGCGCGACATGATCGGCGATGATCGCGAGATCGGGGCGGAGGGTATCAGGCAATCTCGTACCCCTCCGTTCGTCCCGAGCGCAGTCGAGGGACCGAGACCCGGGGGCGTGCCTCGACTACGCTCGGCATGAGCGGGTGGGATGGGACGGAGTAGATGCTCACAGCCCGCCCGCCCGTAAAAACCCGTCCACCACCCGGTTCAACTGGGGCACGTCGAGCAGGAAGGCGTCGTGGCCGAAGGGCGACGACAGCTCGACGAAGCTCGCCGCCGCGCCCGCCGCGTTGAGCGCCTGGACGATGCTGCGCGATTCGCGCGTCGGATAGAGCCAGTCGGTGTCGAACGAGACGAGGCAGAAGCGCGTCGCGGTCTGCCGGAAGGCGTTGGCGAGCAGCCCGCCATGCTCTTCCGCCAGATCGAAATAGTCCATCGCGCGCGTGATGTAGAGATAGGAGTTGGCGTCGAACCGGTCGACGAAGCTGATCCCCTGGTGGCGCAAATAGCTCTCGACCTGGAAATCGGCGTCGAAGCCGAAGCCCACCGCCTCGCGCTTCTGCAGCCGCCGCCCGAATTTCTCGGTCAGCCCCGCTTCCGACAGATAGGTGATGTGCGCCGCCATCCGCGCCACCGCGAGCCCCGCGGCGGGCGGGTCGTCGCTCGCATAATAGTCGCCGCCGCGCCATTTGGGGTCGGCCATGATCGCCTGGCGGCCGACCTCGTGGAAGGCGATGTTCTGCGCCGAATGGCGCGCCGCGCTCGCGATCACCACCGCCGAGCGGACGCGCGTCGGATAGGTCGCCGCCCATTCGAGCACTTGCATGCCCCCCATCGACCCGCCGACCGCGGTGATCGTGCCGACGCCGAGATGATCGAGCAGCATCGCCTGTGCGCGGACCATGTCGCGGATCGTGATCACCGGGAAGCGCATCGCGAAGGGCAATCCGTCCGCTGCCGCCATCGCGGGCCCCGACGAGCCCATGCACGAGCCGAGCACATTGGCGCAGACGATGAAGTGGCGCGCCGGGTCGATCGGCTGCCCTGGACCCACCATCCGCGTCCACCAGCCGGGCTTGCCCGTCGTCGGATGGATGCTGGCGACGTGCTGGTCGCCGGTCAGCGCGTGGCAGACCAGCACCGCATTCGAGCGATCCGCGTTCAGCGTGCCGTAGGTCTCGTAGGCGATGGTGACGGGCGCGAGGCTCTGTCCGCCGTCGAGCGCGAGCGGCCCGGGCAGGGTGACGCTGCGCGCGTGGCCGAAACGCTCGTCATGCTCCATCACCGATGGCGCTAGGGGGCGGCGTGGAGGCTTGTCAATCGGTCGCTTGGGGCAGGCCGAGGCAGCGGGAGCGGATCGGGGAAGGCGCGCAACAGGCGTTTGCAGCACGCGGCAGGGACGCTACAGCACGCGGCCATGACAATTCTTGCCCCCAAGCCGTGGATCGCGGCGATCGCTCCCTATGTGCCCGGCCGCGCCACGACCGACAGCGGCGCGACCGCCGCCAAGCTTTCGTCGAACGAGAACCCGCTCGGCACCGCGCCCGAGGCGCGCGCGGCATTTGCCGCGTGCGCGGACACGCTCGAGCGCTATCCCGATCCCGGTGCGACCGCATTGCGCGAGGCGATCGCGGCGCATTACGGACTCGAGGCGGGGCGCGTGATCCACGGCACCGGATCGGACGAGGTGCTGCATCTCGCCGCCGGCGCCTTTGCCGGGGCGGGCGACGAGATATTATATGTCCGCTACGGCTTCGCGGTCTATCCGATCGCGGCGCGGCGCGTCGGCGCGACGCCGATCGAGGCGGACGACAGCGACTATGCGACCGACGTCGACGCGCTGCTCGCCGCGGTGACGCCGCGCACGCGGGTCGTGTTCGTCGCCAATCCCAACAACCCGACCGGCACCTACACGTCCAAGGCCGAGATCGCGCGGCTCCACGCGGGTTTGCCCGCGGACTGTCTGCTCGTGATCGATCAGGCCTATACCGAATATCTCGATCCGGAGGACGACGACGGCGGGCTCGAGCTTGCCCGGACGCAGCCCAACGTGATCGTGACGCGGACCTTTTCCAAGATATTCGGGCTCGCCGCCGAGCGGATCGGCTGGGGCTATGGCCCGGCCGAGGTGATCGAGGCGATGCACCGCATCCGCGCGCCGTTCAACGTCACTGCCGGCGGCCAGGCCGCGGCGATCGCCAGCCTCCATGCGGCCGCGTTCGTCGAGGCGAGCCGCGCGCACAATGCGCGGTGGCGCGGCTGGTTCGACGCGGAGATCGCCAAGCTCGGCAATGCCGGGCTGCGCGCGGTGCCGTCCAAGGCGAATTTCGTGCTGGTGCTGTTCGAGGGCGCGACCACCGCCGAGGAGGCCTATACCGGGCTGATGGATCGCGGCTTCATCGTGCGTTGGCTGCCCGGGCAGGGGCTGCGTCACGGGCTGCGCATCTCGATCGGCACCGAGGACCATATGCGTGGAGTCGCCGCCGCGCTGCGCGACATCGTCGGCGCCTGATGCTGCCGTTCGCGCGCGTCTCGGTGATCGGGCTCGGGCTGATCGGCTCGTCGATCGTGCGCGCGGTGCGCGATACGATGCCGACGGTCCATCTGTCCGGCCATGATGCCGATCCGGCGGTACGCGCGCGCGTCGCGACGCTCGGCCTCGTCGACGATCTCGCCGATAGCGCAGGCGCGGCGGTGACGGATGCCGATCTGGTGATCCTGTGCGTGCCGCCCGGCGCGATCGGCGCAGTGGCGCGCGAGATCGCCGCCGACGTGCCGGACGACGCGGTCGTGTCCGATGTCGGGTCGTCGAAGGCGGCGGTGCTGGCGGACTTGCTCGCGGCATTGCCCGGCCGCCACATCGTCCCCGCGCACCCTGTCGCGGGCACCGAGCATAGCGGGCCGGATGCGGGCTTCGCGACGCTGTTCAAGGGTCGCTGGTGCATCCTGACGCCGCCGCCGGGCGCCGATCCCATTGCGGTCGAGCGCGTCACCGAATTCTGGCGTCGGCTGGGTTCGGACATCGAGATCATGGATGCCGCGCATCATGACCGCGTGCTCGCGATCACCAGTCATCTGCCACATCTCATCGCCTACACCATCGTCGGCACCGCCTCGGACATGGAGGAGGTGACGCGCAGCGAGGTGATCAAATTCTCGGCTGGCGGCTTTCGCGACTTCACGCGCATCGCCGCGTCCGATCCGACGATGTGGCGCGACGTCTTCCTGTCGAACAGGGATGCGGTGCTCGAGATGTTGCAGCGCTTCACCGAGGATCTGACGATGCTCCAGCGCGCGATCCGCTGGGGCGACGGCGACCAGCTGTTCGATCTGTTCACGCGGACGCGCGCGGTGCGCCGGTCGATCCTCGAGGAGGGCCAGGACGATCCCGCCCCCGATTTCGGACGCCGCCACTGACGCGATCGCGTGCCTGCGCGGCTGCCCCCGGCTCCGAGCCGGGATCCGGTCTTGCCGGCGGTCGTGGTGACCCCAACGGGAATCGAACCCGTGTTTTCGCCGTGAAAGGGCGACGTCCTAGACCGCTAGACGATGGGGCCGCGGTGGCGCGGCGATTAGGGCAGCGGGCGGGGCGGGTCAAGCGGCCCCGCGCGCTCAATCCGCCCAGGCGGCGTCGTCGAGATGAAGCTCTGCTGCCGGACGCTGCGCCCAGTCGTCGATCTTCGCGCGGCCCGCCAGCCACAGCCGCCGCGTCGGGCCGGCCCCGAGCAGCGCCTGTCCGAGCGCGCTGTCCCCTTGCCCGAACGCCATCGCCTTGATCGGGCGCCCGTCATCGCCCGAGACGATCGCGCGGACATGGCCCTGGCCGACGATATCCGCCTTGATCACCCGGACCCGGCCTGCGGCGACGCGCGGGCTGGGCCAGCCGGCACCATAAGGGCCGCCCGCATCGAGCGCCTCGACCAGCGCCGGCGTCACGCCGCCCGCGCCGACGACCGCGTCGACCAGAAGCGCGCGACGATCGGTAGCGGCAGCGATATCCGCGCCGAGCCGCTCGTCGAGAAACGCGGCAAAGGCATCGATCTGGGTCGCATCGATCGTCAGCCCGGCCGCCATCGCATGGCCGCCGCCCGCGATCAGCAGCCCGGCGTCCTTGGCCGCCATCACCGCCGCGCCGAGATCGACCCCCGACACCGAACGCCCCGATCCCTTGCCGATCGCGCCGTCGAGCGCGATCACGATCGCCGGGCGGCCCGCGCGCTCCTTGAGCCGGCTCGCGACGATGCCGATCACGCCGGGGTGCCAGCCCTGCCCGGACACCACCGCCACCGCCCGATTGCCCTGCGCCGCGAGCAGCGCTTCGGCCTGCTCGCGCACCGCCGCCTCGATCGTGCGACGCTCCTCGTTGAGCCGGTCGAGCTCGACCGCGATCGCGCGCGCCTCGGCAGGATCGTCGGTGGTCAGCAGGCGGACGCCGAGATCGGCCTTGCCGACGCGCCCGCCCGCATTGATCCGGGGCCCGAGCGCGAAGCCGAGATCGGTGCAGCTCGGATCGCGCTTGAGCCGCGACGCCTCGATCAGTGCGGCAAGCCCGATGTTGCGGCGGCCCGCCATCACCTTGAGCCCCTGCGTGACGAAGGCGCGGTTGAGGCCCTTGAGCTGGGCGACGTCGGCGACCGTGCCGAGCGCCACGATATCGAGCAGCTCGAGCAGCCTGGGTTCGGACCGATCGCCCGCGAACCAGCCGCGCGCGCGCAGCGTGCGGATCAGCGCGGCGCCGAGCAGGAACGCGACGCCGACCGCGGCAAGGTGTCCGTGCGCGGCGCCTTCGCGCTCGTCGAGCCGGTTGGGGTTGACGATCGCATGCGCGTGCGGGAGCGCGGTCGCGCATTTGTGATGGTCGACGACGATCACGTCGAGCCCGGCCTCGCGCGCCGCCTGCAGCGCCTCGAAGGCGAGCGCGCCGCAATCGACGGTCACGACCAGCCGCGCGCCGCCCGCCGCCAGCCCGACCAACGCATCGGCCGACGGGCCATAGCCTTCGAGCAGCCGGTCGGGAATATAGTAGCCGGCCGCAAGCCCGAGATCGCGCAGCAGGCGGATCAGCAGCGCCGCCGAGGTCGCGCCGTCGACATCGTAATCGCCGAAGATCGTCACCGGCTCCTGGCGTTGGATCGCGTCGGCGAGCCGCTCCGCGGCGCGGTCCATGTCGAGCAAGGTCGACGGATCGGGCATGAAGCCGCGGATCGTCGGCACCCGGTGCCGGTCAAGCGCGTCGCGCGCGCAGCCGCGCGCCATCAGCAACTGGTCGACCAGCGCGTCGGGTCGGAAATCGCGATCATGGCCGGGTCCCCCGCCAAGCCCCCGCCAGCGCCACGGCTGGCCGAGGATCGAGCGGGTCACTCCACAGGGCGACGCGGCGGGGCTGTCCATGGCGACGCGTCTAGCGGATCGCGGGACGCGAGGGAATCGGGCACGTCGCGCCGAGCGATGGCGGCAGGCCAGCCCCGCTTTCCGACGGCTTCGGGGACGCGGCTGCCGCGCCGACGATATAGGAATCGCCGCAAGGGGATGATATCGTCCGAAAATGTCAGCTGTTGATCGCTTCTCGGCCGTTCCGTCATCGCGGCATGTCGCGGATGCCGACGGCGATCCTGCCGCGCCGGCAAGCGGCGTCGACGCGGCGGCGCGCCACATTCTCGTCCTGCTGCATGACTTTCCCGCAGGCGGCAGCGAGCGCGTGATGATCCGCCTCGCCAATCGCTGGGCTGCCCGCGGCCGCCGCGTGACGATCCTGTGCGGATGCGAGGAGGGGCCCGCCCGCGCCGAAGTCTCGGACGCGGTTGCGGTGATGCGGACGCCGCGTGAAATCAGGCGGGGGTTCCGCTCGCGGACGAGGCTCGGCCGGGCTATCGCGCGCCTGTTGCCGTCGCTCGACGCCGATGTGCTCGTCGCGCCCGGCAATTTCCATCTGCCCGTGCTTCGCGCGGTGCATCCGTCGCCGATCCCGCTCGTCTGCAAGCTGAGCAACACCGTCGCGCGCCACGAGGGGCGCCCGCTGCGCGCCGCGCTTTTTCGCTGGCGGCTGCGCCGGTTGAGCGCGCGCCTCGATCTGGTCGTGGCGATTTCGCCCGCGCTCGCCCGCGAAGCGGCCGCGCTGCTGCCCGGCGTTCCGATCCGGTCGATCGCTCAGCCCAATATCGCCGACGATGCCGTGGTCGGGCCGGCGAAGACGCCGCGGCAGCCACCGCGACTGCTGTGCGCGGGCCGCCTCGTCCCGCAGAAGAATGTCGAGCTGGCGCTGGAGACACTGGCGCGGCTCGACAAGACGGGCGCAACGCTGATCATCGCGGGCGACGGCCCGGAGCGCGCCGACCTCGAAGCGCTGACCGTCCGGCTGAACATCGAGCACCGCGTGGAATTTCGCGGGCATGTGCCCGATATCGCGCCGCTGCTCGAGACCAGCGACCTGTTGTTGTCGACGTCGCGCTTCGAAGGTTATCCCGGCGTCGTCGTCGAGGCGCTCGCCGCCGGCGTCCCGATCGTCACGACCGAATCGTCGCCCGCCATCCCGGAAATCCTCGCCGACCCTTCCTTCGGACGGATCGCCGCGCGCGACCCGCGCGCGCTGGCGGAGGCGGTGGATGCCGTGCTCGAGGCGGGTGGGCCCGACCTCGGCAAGCTCGAGGCGGCTTTCGCCGACAATCGGGTGGAGCGGTCGGCCGCGGCGTGGCTCGATGCGCTGGATGCGGTCGTACGGGTGCCCCGGCGCCGCTGATTTACTGGCCGGGCATCACTCGGTCTCGAGCCACAGCAGCAGCACGAAGAACAGCGACGACGTCATGCCGGTCATCAGCAACAGCGCGGCTGTGCGCCACGCGGCGCCGAAGCGACCGACCAGATAGGCGCCCTTCAACTGCTTATACATGTGGATCGGCGGGACGATGACAAAGGCCAGCCACAGCCAAGCCTCGGACACGCCGAGCAGGTACAGGCCGATCAGCCCGACCACGAACAGCGTCATGAAGCTCAGCGAGTGGAAGGCGAAGATCGCGTGGTCGTAAAGCCCCACGTCGCGTCGCCAGAAGAACAGCAACCAGATGAACGGCACCGAGATCGGAATCAGCGCCCAGCTGAACTTGTAGCTCGCCATCTTGAGCTTGTAGGCATAGAGTTCGGGATTGGCGCGGACATGGTTGATCTTCTGATCGAGGCTCGCCGAGCCGGTGTTGACGGTCATGGTCCTGAGGCCGGTCTTGAGGTCGAAATTGACCGTCTGCCCCGCCGCCTTGATCTGCGCGACGCGCACCGTGCCCTTGGCGTCGGACGGAATCCGGTTGGCGGCGGCCTTGAGCGCGGTGACTTCGTTGGTTGCATCGACGATCCTCTTGTCGAGATCGGCGACATCGGCGTCGGGATGCTCCGCCTTGAGCTCGACGCGCTGGTCCTTGAGGGCGTCGAGCTTGTCCTGCGCCTTGTCGGCGGCATCCGACATCTGCTCCTTGGCCTTGACCAGGCCCTGCGCGGCGCCCGCGACATCGGGCATGCTGATCCGGTTGACCGCGGCGAACAGCAGGAACACCGAGAACAGGAACAGCGCCATCGGCGAGACGAACTTCGCCCGCTCGCCGTGCACATAGCGTCGCGTGAGCTGGCCGGGATGCAGCACGAGCATCGGCAGCGTCTTCCAGATGCGACCCTCGAAGTGGAACACGCCATGCGCGATGTCGTGACCGAGCGAGGCGATGTTGCGATGGACATGGCCGCTCTGCCCGCAGTCGTGGCAGAATCCGCCGATGCGCACCGCGCCGCAATTGAGGCAGGTCCCGCCCGCGTCGTCATGCGATCCGTGCCCCGCCGCTCCGCTGCTGCGCATCCGATCGACCGTGCGCGCAAAAATGCCGCCGGTCAGGATGTCGCCGATGCCGTCCGCCGTGTCAGCCATGCCGATCCCCTTGCGCGGGCAGGATAGTCACGAAGCGGGCATCGGGTCGAGACCGTTCCGGTCGCGGCGCGATTCTGGTAGGGGCGTCGGCATGGATATTCCGCTGCCCCTCGATGCGCCGATGAGCGATGCCGACGCCGATGCGCTGATCGGTACGATGGGGCGGTCCGCACGCGTCGCCGCGGCGACGCTGGCGCTGGCGCCGACCGCGCAGAAGGCCGGGGCGCTGGTGCACGCCGCAGCGCTGCTCCGCCAACGCGCCGAGGCGATCCTCGCCGCCAATGCCGACGACATGGCGCGCGCCGCCGAGAGCGGCATGGCGGATGCGATGCGCGACCGGCTGCGGCTCGATCCGGCGCGGCTGGAGGGCATTGCGCGCGCGCTGGAAGCCGTCGCCGCGCTTGACGATCCGGTCGGCCGCACGATCGACGCCAGTGAGCGCCCCAACGGGCTCCGGCTCAGCCGCGTGCGCGTCCCGCTGGGGGTGATCGGGATCATCTACGAGAGCCGCCCCAACGTCACCGCCGACGCGGGCGCGCTCGCGCTGATGGCGGGCAATGCCGCGATCCTGCGCGGCGGGTCGGAGGCGCGCGCCTCCAACGCGGCGATCCACGCCGCACTCGCCGACGGCATCGCGGCCGCCGGCCTGCCGCGCGATGCGGTGCAGATGATCCCGACCAGCGACCGTGCCGCGGTCGGCGCGCTGCTGCGCGCGCAGGGGCTGGTCGACATCATCGTGCCGCGCGGCGGCAAGGGGCTGGTCGCGCGCGTGCAGGCCGAGGCGCGCGTCCCCGTGCTGGCCCACCTCGACGGGATCAACCACAGCTTCGTCCATGCCTCCGCCGACCCTGCGATGGCGGAGGCGCTCGTGGTCAACGCCAAGCTGCGCCGCACCGGCGTCTGCGGCGCGACCGAGACGGTCTTGGTGGATCGTGGCTATCGTCACGCGGAGGTGCTGGTCGCGGCGCTGCTCGAAGCGGGCTGCGCGGTGCGCGGAGATGCCGATGCCATGGCGCTCGATCCGCGGATCACGGCGGCGGAGGTCGCCGACTGGGACACCGAATATCTCGATGCGATCTGCAGCGTCGCGGTCGTCGACGGCCTCGACGGCGCGCTTGCCCATATCGCCCGCCACGCCTCGCACCACACCGACGCGATCATCGCCGGCGACGCGGATGTGGCCGAGCGATTCCTCCGCGAAGTCGATTCGGCGATCGTGATGTGGAACGCCTCGACGCAGTTCGCCGACGGCGGCGAGTTCGGGCTGGGTGCCGAGATCGGCATCTCGACCGGCCGCCTGCATGCGAGGGGTCCGGTCGCGCTCGAGGGGCTGACGACCTACAAATGGGTGGTGCGCGGGAGCGGCCAGGCGCGGCCTTGAACCATTTGGATACAGGCCTACGACGACGAAATGGGCGCGATGACCAAGATCGAGACTTGCGTGATCAGTTGCCGGGTCGACGACGACATGATGGCCGCCGTATCGTCGCGGCGTCCGGCCCGCTGACCGAGCATCCCGCGATCGGAAGCCCTATCGGGCATCGTGGCACGCGCATATGGCGCGTCCGGCATACGCCCCCCACGTTGTTCCATCGCGTCTTGAAGGACCGGCGCGTCGAGATGCTTCGGGTCCGCCACGTCGCGCACCGCCGGCGTTCCATATGAAGCGGATCGGGCTGCTCGGCGGCTCCTTCAACCCGGCGCATGCGGGGCATCGGCGGATCAGCCTGTTCGCACTGCAGGCGCTCGGGCTCGACGAGCTGTGGTGGCTGGTCTCGCCGGGCAATCCGCTGAAGGCGGGCGCCGCGGACATGGCGCCGCTTGCCGCGCGCCTCGCCTCCGCGCAGCGCATCGCGCGTCACGCCCCGATCAAACCCACCGCGATCGAGACGCGGCTCCACACCCGCTACACCGTCGACACGCTTCGCCGGATCGTGCGTCGCTACCCCAATGATCGCTTCGTCTGGATCATGGGCGCGGACAATCTTGCGCAGTTCGATCGCTGGAAGGACTGGCGCGGAATCGCGAAAACGCTTCCCATTGCCGTCGTCGCGCGTCCGGGCTATGGAGGGGGCGCTCGATCCGGTGTCGCGATGGGTTGGCTCGGCCGTTTCGGCAGGCCTGCATCGGGCGCGAAGCGATGGACGCGATGGAGTTTGCCGGCGCTTGTGCAGCTGCACACACTTCCCGACCCGACTTCAGCCACCGCTCGGCGGGCCGCCGATCCCGATTGGCACCGCTGCATCACACCCAAGACCCTGCGTGATCGCGTGACGCACAGGGCCGTTTCCCCGGAGGTTCATTGCCCGCTTCTCCCGCCGCCGCCCGCTCGATGACGGCCGGCACCACTCCGCCCACCGGCGGCGTCTCCCCCGAAGCGCAGGCGCTGCACGCGATGGTGCTCGAATCGCTCGATGCCGATCAGGCGGTCGAGACGATCTCGATCCCGCTCGCGGGCAAGTCGAGCATCGCCGACTATATGGTGATCGCCAGCGGCCGCTCGAGCCGGCAGGTCGCGTCGATGGCGAACAAGATCGCCGAGAAGGTGAAGGCCGAATTCCGCCGCAGCGTGCGCATCGAGGGCTTGCCCGCGGCCGACTGGGTGCTGATCGATGCCAATGACGTGATCGTCCACCTGTTCCGTCCCGAGGTTCGATCCTTCTACAATCTGGAGCGGATGTGGGCGTTCGGCGACGAGGCGGCCGCGACGGCATCGCCGTCCAATCCGCCCGTCGATGGCACGCCGCCGACCGCGCCGGATGCGCCCGAAGCGTCCGAAGCCTGACGCACCCGTCGCGCTAGGCCACCGTGCTGCTGCATATCGTTGCGCGCGGGCGGATCGGACGCGGGGCCGAAGCCGATCTGGTCGAGCGCTATCTCAAGCGTGTGTCGTGGCCGACCAAGGTGACCGAACTGCCCGATGTCGGCGGCCGGATGCCCGATCTGTCGCCGGGCACGCGCATCGTCGTGCTCGACGAAACCGGACGCGACCTGCCCTCGCGCGAGCTCGCCGCGACGCTTGGCCGCTGGCGCGACGACGGGGTTCGCGAGACGCGCTTCCTGCTCGGCGCGGCCGACGGTCATGAGGCCACGACGCGCGACCGGGCGGATCTGCTGCTCGCCTTCGGCAAGGCGACCTGGCCGCACATGATGGCGCGCGCGATGCTTGCCGAGCAATTGTGGCGCGCGTCGAGCATCCTGGCCGGCCACCCCTATCACCGCGAGGGGTGATGGGGGTGCCATCCGCTCTTGCCACAATAGCCCCACCCCCGTTCGCACTGAGCGCAGTCGAAGTGCGTGTTTCAGGCGCAGCGTGTGAAGCACGTCCTTCGACTGCGCTCAGGACGAACGGTTTGTGGAGGCAGGCCGTACTTCCCCTAATCATCGCCCTTCTCGCTCTCGCATCCCCCGCCGTCGCTCCGATCCGTGCCGATGGCCTCGACGACCAGCGCGCGTCGCTGCTCGGCGCGAAACAGGCGGCCGCCGACGCGGAAGCGCACGCCGCCGCGCTCAACCAGCAGGCCGAGGAAGCCGATAGCGACGCGGCCAAGGCGCGCGCACGCGCCGCGGCGCTCGAACTCCAGGTGCAGGCCGCGCGGTCCGATATCGCGGCGGCACAGGCACGGATCGGGCTGATCGCGACACTGCAGCGCGCCGAACGCGCGCGGATTGCCGACAAGCAGGGCCCGATCCTGCACCTGATCGCCGCGTTGCAGACGCTCGCGCGCCGTCCGCCGGCGCTGGCGATCGCGCAGCCCGGCTCGATCGACGATATCGTGCATGTTCGCCTGCTGCTCGCCGATTCGCTCCCGGTGATCGCGGCGCGCACCGCCAGCCTGCGCGCCGATCTCGACCGGCAGACGCAGCTCCGCGGCGATGCCGAGCGCGCGGTGTCGGCGCTCGCCGCCAGCCAGCGCCTGCTCGATCAGCGCAAGCTCCAACTGGCGAAGGTCGAGGCGACCGCGATCCGTCGATCGCAGCGGCTGGCGGATCAGGCGGCGGACGAACAGCAGCGCGCGCTCGGGCTCGGCGAAGAGGCGCGCGACATCACCGATCGGATGCAGACCCTGGCGGTCGCAGGCGACGTGCAGGCGCGGCTCGCGCGGCTCGCCGGGCCAACGCCGCGGCCCGATGGCGTTGGTGGTGGTGGCGACGGCGACGCGCTGCCGGTCCATGCCGGCGGGCCGCGCTACCGGCTGCCCGTCGCCGGGGTGGTCAGCAGCGGCTTCGGCGATGTCTCGCCTGCCGGCGTCCGCTCGCGCGGGCTCACGATCGCCACCGACGGCGCCGCGACGGTGCGCGCGCCGGCTGCGGCGACGATCCTGTTCGCGGGGCCGTTCCGCAGCTACGGCCGGATCGTCATCCTCGCGCATGGCGGGGGCTGGACGACGACGGTGACCGGGCTCGACACGCTCGCGGTCAAGCAGGGCGACCGCGTGGCGCAGGGCGCGCCGATCGGGCGGGCGGAGGCTGCCGGCGGCCATGTCACCAGCGAACTGCGTCGCGGCGACAGGCCGATCGACATCGTCGCGATGGCGCAGGGCGGCTGAGGCCGGCAAACACAGGATCGCTTTTGCCCGCCCGCGAAACGCTGTAACACCATCATCGGACGGGCGACCTTGCCCCACGGAAAGACCATCATCGATGCCGAAGTCCCTGTTGCGCACGATTGCCCTGCTCGCCGCCGGCGCCGCCATCCCGACGATCATGATCCCGACCGTGCAGGGCGCACGCGCCGCCGAGTCCGCGTCGGCCCCGGCGACCGACCAGGACACCTACAAGCAGCTCGACCAGTTCATGAACGTGTTCCAGAAGGTCCGCGCCGACTATGTCGACAAGACCGACGACACCAAGCTGATCAAGGGCGCGATCGACGGCATGCTCGCCAGCCTCGATCCGCACAGCAGCTATATGGACGCGCATGATTCGCAGCAGATGAAGCTGACCACGGACGGCAATTATGGTGGCCTTGGCCTCACCGTGCAGGCCGAGGACGGCGTCGTGAAGGTGCAGACCCCCACGCCCGATACGCCCGCCTATCGCGCCGGGATCAAATCGGGCGACTATATCACGCACATCAACGGCAAGCTGATCTACGGCTTGTCGCTCGACGAGGCGGTCGACCAGATGCGCGGCGCGCCGGGCAGCAAGGTGACGCTCACGATCGTTCGCCCCGGCCGCGACAAGCCGTTCGACGTCGCGCTCACCCGCGAGACGATCGTCGTCAAGTCGGTCAAGTGGGACGTCAAGAACCATGTCGGCGTCATCGCCATCAACAGCTTCTCCAAGCAGACCGGCGCCGATACGCGCGCAGCGATCGCGGCGATCACCAAAGCCAATGGCGGACTGCCGACCGGCTACATACTCGATCTGCGCGACGATCCCGGCGGGCTGCTCGATCAGGCGATCGAGGTCAGCGACGCCTTCCTCGATCATGGCGAGATCGTCTCGCAGCGCGGGCGGACCAAGGACGATATCGAACGCTATTATGCGCACGCCGGCGACGATGCGAAGGGGCTGCCGATCATCGTGCTGGTCAATGCCGGCTCGGCCTCTGCCGCAGAGATCGTCGCGGGCGCGCTGCAGGACCAGCGCCGTGCGCTGGTGATGGGCGAGCGCAGCTTCGGCAAGGGATCGGTGCAGACATTGCTGCCGCTCACCGACGACACCGCGCTCCGGCTCACCACCGCGCGCTATTACACCCCCTCGGGCCGTTCGGTGCAGGAAGGCGGGATCCAGCCGGACGTCCCCGTGCCCCAGCTTAGCGATCCCGATTACAAGGACCGCCCGCGCTTCCGCGAGGATGATCTGCGCCGCCACCTGATCAACGAGGCCAAGGTCGACGACAGCGTGCTCGAGGCCGACGACAAGATCGATCCGCGCTTCACCGCGACTCCCGATCAGCTCAAGAAGCAGGGCGTGACCGACTATCAGCTGAGCTATGCGCTGCAGACGATCGAACGGCTCGCCCCATCGGCGCCCCCCGCCAAGGTGGCGCTGGCCGCTCCGGCCAAGCGTTGATCGGCGGATGACCTCGCTTTCGCGCGCGCGGCTGATCGCGATCCTTATTCCCAATGCATTGCTGTGGGGGGCGATCGGCTCGCAATATATCGGCCACCTCGTCCCCTGCGAGATGTGCATGTGGCAGCGCTGGCCGCATCTCGCCGCGATCGCGCTGGCGCTCGTCGCGATCGCGCTGCGGGGCAACCCGGCCGCGTCGCGCGGCTTCACGGCGCTGGCGGCGCTCGCGATCATGGTTTCGGGCGCGATCGGCGTCTATCATGCCGGCGTCGAATATCATTGGTGGCAGGGCCTCTCCGCCTGCACCAAGCCGGTCCTGAGCGGCACGGGCGACATCCTTGCGCAGATCATGGCGGCGCCCGTGATACGCTGCGATGTGCCGCAATGGACGCTGTTCGGCGTCTCGCTCGCGGGCTGGAACGCGATCGTCTCGCTCGGTTCGGGGCTGGCCATCCTCGCGCTGATCGCGCGGCCCGTCCGATGAGCGAGCCCGACATCAAGTCGATGATCCGCGTCGATCAGGCCGGCGAATATGGCGCGACGCGGATCTATGCGGGCCAGCTCGCGATCCTCGGCGCGAATTCGCCTGCCGCGCGGTCGATCTCGCGCATGGCGGCGCAGGAGCAGCGTCACCGCGAGACCTTCGACCGGATGATAGCCGAGCGCGGCGTGCGGCCTACGCTGCTCGCCCCGCTATGGGATCGCGCGGGCTTCCTGCTGGGCGCGGTGACCGCGCTGATCTCGCCCGAGGCGGCGATGGCGTGTACCGCCGCGGTCGAGACCGAGATCGACAAACATTATGCCGACCAGCTCGCCGAGCTGGGCACCGCCGAGCCCGAGCTGGCGAAGACGATTGCCGAGTTCAAGGCCGAGGAGCTCGAGCACCATGCCACCGCCATCGCCGAAGGCGCCGAGCGTGCGCCGGGCTATCCGCTGCTGTCGGCCGCGATACGCTTGGGGTGCCGCGCGGCGATCGGGCTATCGAAGCATATCTAGGCGCCGTGCCCGCTCGGCGCCACGATGCGATGCGCGCGATCGCATGCGCCTTTCATCTTGCGAGAACCGACTGGCTGGCTCATGCGTTGCATCGCAAAACGGGGTCGACAGGAAACTCATCATGCGCAGCTTGCTACTCGTCGCTCTCGCCGTGACCGGCACCTTGGGGGTCGCCGGATTGGCCGCCCGCCCCGCGCTCGCGCAGCAGGCCGACCGGATCATCGACACCTATGGCGACGAGAAATGCCCCTCGAGCAACGGGCAGGAAATCGTCGTCTGCCGCCATCACGACATTCAGGAAAAATATCGCATTCCCAAGGAACTGCGCGAGCAGGCGCCGGCAGCGCAGGCGGTCGGCAATAACGGCCTTGCCGCCGTCAATAGCACGGGCTCGACAGGCGTGCAGATCAACAGCTGCAATACGATCGGCGCCGGGGTCGCGGTCGGCTGCGTCAAGCAGGAGGCCGATGCCTGGAAGGCGGCGCAGCGCGCGCAGAAGAAGGACGAAGAGGGCATCCCCTGATCGGGTGGGTGACCCCTTGGGCACCACTATCCTCGCTTCGTTCAGGCTCGCGACAGGCGAATGCGCCTTTGGCAGGCGCATGCCGTCGCTTCCCGAGACTCGCCTGATGCCCGCGCTGTCCGCCGTCCGTTCGATCGCGATCGCGGTCGCAGGATTCCTCGTCGGGCTCGCAATCGCCGCCATGGCGGTACCGATCGCGGCGCACGCCAAGCCGCCGACGGCCCAGCCCGTCACCGGCATCCCCGATGGCTCGAAGACGATCTCGATCATCGTCTATGGCCAGGATCCGTGCCCGCCCGGCAAGGGCGACGAGATCGTCGTCTGCGCGCGACAGCCCGAAAGCGAGCGATACCGCATCCCCAAGCGCTTTCGCGAGAAGAAGCAGGATAGCGCGCCCAACAATAGCTGGGCCAACAAGGTGCGTGGCACCGAAGATGCGAGCCGCACCGCAGCGGGCCTTCCCGATACCTGCTCGGCGGTCGGCACCGGCGGCCAGTCGGGCTGCTATTCGCATTTCCTCACGCAAATGAACCAGGAACGGCTGCAGCAGAATCAGCAAAAGGCCGATAATCCGGACGGAATCCCGCCGAACTGATCCGCTTCGCCTTTCCCGCCGACCCGCTCTATGCTGCGCGGGGCGGAGGAGAAATGCGATATGGCGACGATATTGGAACATGCGCGGCGCAAGGACGGTCTTGCGCCGCTGCCGGCCGACCGCCGACTGGGCTATGCCGCGCTGGCGATGCTCGCGGTCGTGCTCGTCGCGCTGTATCGCGGCCGCGCGCACTGGGCCGAGCCACCGGCAAGCGTCTGGGCCCATCTCGCGCTGGTGGTCGCGGCGCTGCTGCTGACTCCCGTGATGATGCTCCGCCGCAAGGGATCGGGCCAGCATCGCGTGCTGGGCTATGTCTGGGTGGCGCTGCTGCTCGCGATCGCGATCGAGGGTTTCTTCATCCCGTTGCACGGACGAGCCTGGTCTCCGATCTGGCTGATCTCCGCCTTCGTGCTGGTGCAGGTGCCGCGTCTCGTGGTGCAGGCGCGGCGCCACGACATGGTCGCGCATCGCCGCACCGTCCGCGGAATGGTGATCGGCGCGTTCCTCGTCGCCGGCATCTTCACGCTGCCGTTCGGGCGGTTGCTCGGCACCTGGCTGTTCGAACGCTGATCTTGCGTTCCCCGATCGCGGAACGTACAAGGAACATATGGCGCAGATCGACGTCCGCGAGAAACTCGCCATCCTGGCCGACGCCGCCAAATATGACGCGTCGTGTGCCTCGTCGGGCACCGTGAAACGTTCGTCCGCGGGGAAGAGGGACGGGATCGGATCGACCGAAGGCATGGGCATTTGCCATGCCTACGCGCCCGACGGCCGCTGCATCTCGCTGCTCAAGATCCTGCTGACCAACAGCTGCATCTTCGATTGCCATTATTGCATCAATCGCAAGAGCTCCAACGTCCGCCGCGCCCGGTTCACGGCGAAGGAGGTGGTCGACCTCACTTTGTCCTTCTATCGGCGCAATTATATCGAAGGGCTGTTCCTGTCCTCGGGGATCATCGCCTCTTCCGACTATACGATGGAGCAGCTCGTCGAAGTCGCGCGCGCGCTGCGCGAGGATCACGGGTTTCGCGGCTATATCCATCTGAAGACGATCCCCGATGCCGATCCGCAGCTGCTCGAGGCCGCGGGGAAACATGCCGATCGACTGTCGATCAACGTCGAGCTGCCGACCGTCGCCGGGCTGACCCGGCTCGCACCCGAGAAATCGGCGGAGCGGATCGAGGGCGCGATGGCGGGGATGCGCCATGCGATCGAGGATGGCCGCGACGCCCGGAAGAAATATCGGTCCGCCCCCGGCTTCGCGCCCGCGGGGCAATCGACGCAGATGATCGTCGGCGCCGATTCGGCGACCGACCGCGACATCGTCGGTCGCGCAAGCGGTCTCTATGATCGCTACGCGCTGCGCCGCGTCTATTATTCGGCGTTCAGCCCGATCCCCGATGCCAGCGCGGTGCTGCCCTTGAAGCGCCCGCCGCTGATGCGCGAGCACCGGCTCTACCAATCCGATTGGATGATGCGCTTCTACGGCTATGACGCGCAGGAGGTCGCCGCCGCCGCCGATCCCGCGACGGGGATGCTGCCGCTCGATATCGACCCCAAGCTCGCCTGGGCGCTTCGCTTTCGCGATCGCTTCCCGGTCGACATCAACCGCGCTCCGCGCGAGGCGCTGCTGCGCGTGCCCGGGCTGGGCGTGAAGGCGGTCGACGGGATCATTACCGCGCGCAAATGGCGCAGGCTGCGTCTCGAGGATGTCGCGCGGCTGTCGCGCTCGATCGCCAAGCTGCGACCGTTTCTGATTGCCGAGGATTGGCGGCCGGTCGCGCTGTCGGATCGCGCCGATCCCGTACCGGTCGCGCCGAAACGGGAACAGTTGGAGCTGTTTGCGGCGTGAACCCGTTGGCCCGCGAAAGCCGGGGTCCAGAAATGCATGCGCCGCGTTGAAGCTCTGGGCACCGGCGTTCGCCGGGCAACGGAGAAGAGATGCCGCTCGCAAAATTACAGGCCCAGGACGATTTCGACGGATGGCGCACCGCCGCGCGTGCACTCGCGCTGGCGGACGTCCCGGCCGAGCAGGTCAGCTGGCAGGTCGGCGACGACGTCGGCGATCTGTTCGCGGGCATTGCCGAGACGCCGGTGCCGCCCGCGCCTGCCGACGCGACCTTCTCGGTGTCGCGCGGCTTCGTCGACCTCGCCGAGACCGTGATCCTCCACGCCGACCCCGAGCGGTTCGGCCTGCTCTATACGATGCTGCGCCGGCTGCGCGCGCAGCCCGGGCTGATCGACGACCATGCCGACCCGCTCCGCCGCAGGCTCGAAGACATGGCCAAGGCGGTGCGCCGCGATATCCACAAGATGCGCGCCTTCCTCCGCTTCCGCGAGGTCGTCGAGGCGGACGGACAGCCGCGCTTCGTCGCCTGGTTCGAGCCCGAACATCATATCGTGCGCGCCAATGCCGGCTTCTTCGTGCGGCGCTTCGCGAGCATGCGCTGGTCGATCCTGACGCCGGAGGCAACAATCCACTGGGATGGCGAAGCGCTCACCGAAGGACCCGGCGCGGCGAGGGCCGATGCGCCCGACGGCGATCCCGTCGAGGACGCCTGGAAGACCTATTACGCCTCGATCTTCAATCCGGCGCGGCTCAAGACCGGATCGATGATCAAGGAAATGCCGAAGAAATACTGGCGGAACATGCCCGAGACCGCGCTGGTGCCGGGGCTGATCGCGGGCGCACAGCATCGGGAGAGCCAGATGATCGATACCGCACGCGCCGCCCCCGGGGGCAATGCGCAGCTCGCGCTCGATGCGCTGCGCGAGGAGGCGGCCGGCTGCAAGCGCTGCCCGCTATGGAAGCCCGCGACGCAGACCGTGTTCGGCGAGGGTCCTCCCGACGCGAAGCTTCTGTTCATCGGCGAGCAGCCGGGTGACCAGGAGGATCTCGCGGGCCGGCCGTTCGTGGGGCCGGCTGGGCAGCTGTTCGATCGTGCGATGGCCGACGCCGGAGTCGATCGGGCGACGACCTATGTCTCCAATGCCGTCAAGCATTTCAAATATGAGCCGCGCGGCAAGCGCCGTATCCACAGCAAGCCCAACGGGTCCGAGATCGAGGCGTGCCGCTGGTGGATCGAGCAGGAGCGCGAGATCGTCAAACCCGCGGTGACGGTGGCGCTGGGCGCCACCGCGGCGCAGTCGCTGCTTGGCCGAGTGGTGACGATCTCGCGGACGCGTGGCGCCCCGATTGCCCTGGCGGATGGATCGGAGGGCTGGGTGACGGTTCACCCGAGCTTCCTGCTCCGTATCCCGGAGGAGGATCGCCGCGCCGAGGAATATGCGCGCTTCGTCGAGGATCTGCGCAGGGTCGGGGAGCGGGCGCGCACATTGGCCGGATAGTATATCCCCCCGGGCCGGGGAGGACGTCTCACGTCAAAACGTCGCCGGGTCGGGACCGATCCGCCCGTCGGGATCGTCGAGCGCGGCGATCGCGGCCATGTCGGCCTCGTCGAGCGCGAACCCGCCGACCGCAAGATTGTCGACCATGTGGCTGCGATCCGACGCCTTGGGGATGGTGATGATGCCCTGATCGAGATGCCAGCGGATGACGATCTGCGCGGGAGTCTTGTCGTGCTTCTCCGCGATCCGCGCGATCGTCGCGTCCTTGAGGATCTGCGCCTGGCCGAGCGGACTCCAGCTTTCGATGTGGATGTCGTGCTGCGCATGGAAATCGCGGACCGCGCGCTGCTGGAAGCGCGGGTGGAGCTCGATCTGGTTGAGCACCGGCTTGACCCCCGTCTCGCCGATGATCCGTTCGAGATGGTCGGGCAGGAAGTTGGAGACGCCGATCGACCTGACGCGCCCCTCCTCTTGGAGCCGGATCATCGCCTTCCAGCTTTCGACGTAGCGGTCGGCTGCCGGATGCGGCCAGTGCATCAGATAGAGGTTGATCGTGTCGAGCGCGAGCCGCTGCGCGCTGGCGTCGAAGGCGGCAAGCGTCCTGTCGTAGCCCTGATCGTCGTTCCACAGCTTGGTGGTGACGAAGACGTCGTCCTGCGGCGTGCCACTGTCGCGCACGCCCGCGCCGACGCCCTGCTCGTTATGATAGGCCGTGGCGGTATCGATCGCACGGTAGCCCGCGCGGATCGCATCGGCGACGAGCGCCTGCGCCTCCGCGGGATCCACCTTGAACACGCCGAAGCCCAGTTGCGGCATCATGTGGCCGTCCGAAAGGCGGACGAGGGCTTGTTCGAGCGGGGCGTTGGTGGTGTCCATCACCTCCCAACCGCGAAGCCCGTGAAAGGCTCCCGCTATTCGGCGGCGAGCAGCGTCTCCGCGCCGCCGAGATCGACCGAGACCAGCCGCGACACGCCGCGCTCGACCATCGTCACGCCGAACAGCCGGTGCATCCGCGCCATACTCACCGCATTGTGCGTGACGACGAGATAGCGCGTGTCGGTCTCGCGGCACATCTGGTCGAGCAAGTCGCAGAAGCGCTCGATATTGGCGTCGTCCAATGGCGCGTCGACCTCGTCGAGCACGCAGATCGGCGCAGGGTTGGTGAGGAACAGCGCGAAGATCAGCGCGACCGCGGTGAGCGCCTGCTCGCCGCCCGACAGCAAGGTCAGCGACGACAGTTTCTTGCCCGGTGGCTGCGCCATGATCTCGAGCCCGGCCTCGAGCGGGTCGTCGCTGTCGATCAGCGCGAGATGCGCCTCGCCGCCCGCAAACAGCCGCGCGAAGAGCCGTCGGAAATGGCCGTCGACCGCCTCGAACGCGGCGAGCAGCCGCGCGCGTCCCTCACGGTTGAGGCTGCCGATCGATCCGCGCAGCCGCGCCACCGCCTCGATCAGCTCGTCGCGCTGCGCCGCCTGGGTGGCGCGTTCGGCATCGAGATCGCAAAGCTCCTGCTCGGCGACCAGATTGACCGGCCCGATCCGTTCGCGATCCGCGGTCAGCCGCTCGAAGCGCTTCGATTCCTGGTCGACGTCGCGCACCTCGTCCGCGGCGAAGCCGGCGTTGGTCGGGAGCAGCGGTGCGGGGCATTGGAAGCGCTCGCCCGACACGCGCCCCATCTCGACGCGGCGCAATTCCTGATTCTCGTGACGCGCGGCCGCCGCGGCACGGGTTTCGCGCGCGGCGGCGACGGCCTCGGCGGCGGCCGCCGACACCGCCTCGGCTTCGCGCAACACCGTCTCCTGGCGCGCCTCTTCGGCGGCGGCCGCGGCGACGCTCGCGGCGGCGGTGCGCGTCTCGGCGTCGAGCGCATCGATGCGCCCGCCGATCTGAGCGGGCGCGGTGGCGAGCGCGGTCTCCTCCTCGGTGGCGGTGGCGGCGCGCGCCGCCATCTCCTCGATCCGACGCGCGGCATCGCCCGCGCGCGCGCGCCAGCCCTTGGCCTCGGCGCGCGCTGCGGCCACCCGGTCGCGATCGGCGGCGATACCGCGATCGAGCGCCGCCATGTC
>CAIQHF010000052.1 GCA_903871605.1 uncultured Sphingomonadaceae bacterium | reverse complement strand
TTGTCGCCAACGTGTGCGATCTTGAGATACGTCCCCTAAAACCCATTCACACAAACACCTCGGCGCGGGGTGGAGCAGCCCGGTAGCTCGTCAGGCTCATAACCTGAAGGTCACAGGTTCAAATCCTGTCCCCGCAACCAAAACCGAATATACCAAACCGTCCTAGGGAAACCCAGGGCGGTTTTTTATTGCCTGCTTTCCGTGGCTTATCCCGAGTCGCAGGCCCAATTCCCGTCCCATCGGATGCCGCCAGATCCCAGGACAGCGATTTGTTTTTGGGGGTATTTTCAGGGGTATTCTGCCGCACCCGGCAGGAGGACACCCCCATGGCCCTTACGGACGCCTAAGCACGCTACGCCACTAAACGCTCGACCGATTACAAGCTCGCCGACGGCGCGGGACTGCATCTGCTCGTTCGCCCCAACGGCTCGAAGCTCTGGCGGCTGAAGTACCGGTTCGACGGCAAAGAGAAGCTGCTCTCCTTCGGCGCCTATCCCGATGTCAGTCTCGGCGATGCCCGGCTCAAGCGTGCCGAGGCCAGGCTGTTGCTTGCCGACGGTCTGGACCCAGGCGCGAAGGTTGCGGTGCCGACTGCGATGACGTTCGAGGCCGCGGCGCGCGCGTGGCATAAGAACCGGGCCTCGTCGCTCAACCCAGGGCATGCCGACCGCATCCTTGCCCGTCTCAGCCGCGATGCCTTTCCAGCGTTTGGGAAAAAGTCGATGCGCGCGGTCACCAGCGCGGACGTCCTCGCAATGGTGCGCGCTGTCGAAGCGCGGGGCGCGCTCGATGTCAGCCGCCGCCTCAAACAGCATGTCGGGCAGATCTATCGCTTCGCGATCCCGCAAGGGTGGGCTGAGAACGACCCCGCGGCTTCGCTCAGCGATGCCTTGGCGCCCAAACCCCGTGTCCGGCACATGGCGAGGGTAGGGATGCTCGAGCTGCCGCAACTCGTCCGAGCGATCGACAATTACGATGGCGACGAGACGCCCAAGCGCCGGGCGATCACGCGGGCAGCCTTGATGTTCACGATGCTTAACTGGGCGAGGACCAACGAGACCCGGCTTGCGACCTGGGATGAGTTCGAGGGCCTCGACGCGCCCGACCCGCTGTGGCGTGTGCCAGCCGACCGCATGAAAATGGAGCGCGAGCATCTCGTACCGCTCTCTACGCACACGGTCGGGCTGCTGAAATCGCTGCGCGAGCATAGCCGCAGCCGCTTCGTCTTTCCGGGGGAGAAGGCCGAGCAGCCGATCTCGCAGAATACGATGATCTATGGATGCTATCGGATGGGCTATCGCGGTCGCCAGACGGTCCATGGCTCCCGTGGGATCGCATCGACTTGGGCCAACGAGGCAGAGTGCTACCGGCCCGACTGGATCGAGATGGCGCTGGCTCACGCTGACGAGGATGAGGTCCGCGGTGCCCACAACGCCGCCCTCTATCTGACGCCGCGTCGACGTATGCTCCAGCACTGGGGCGATATGATCACAGGGATGATCGCCGAAGATCTCACAAGCACCTCCACTGCGAACCATGAAAGGACGCTGCAGGTGGGTTGACCGTCATGCCGTCTACATTAGGTCGTAGGCTCATAAGCGCGCAGCCACAGGCGCATTGAGGCGAGCTGGATCATGGCGAGGAAGTTGGCGGCGAGCTTGTCGTAGCGGGTCGCGACGCGGCGGAAGTGCTTCAGCTTGGAGAAGAACCGTTCGATCAGGTTGCGCTCGCGGTATAGCCGTTTGCTGAAGCAGGGTTTCCACTTGCGGTTGCTCTTGCGGGATATTGGGCGTGGCCCCTGTTCCTGGATCATTTCCCGGATGCGGTCGGCGTCGTAAGCTTTGTCGGCCAGTACGATGGTACGGGGGCCGAGATGCTTGAGCAGCCTGTCGACGATCTGTCCGTCGTGCGTCTGCCCGGCGGTCAGGCCAATCCGGATCGGGAGGCCTTGCGCGTCGACGACGACGTGGATCTTGGTCGTGAGCCCGCCTCGGCTGCGACCGAGACAATGATCTGGACCCCCTTTTTTGCCGTCGCAGCCTGCTGGTGCGCCCGGATGGAAGTGCTGTCGATCATCTGGATTCCGCCGTCGTGTGCGGCGCTGACGGCGTCCATCAGTCGGTCCCATACGCCTGCCTTCCGCCATCGATTGAAGCGGTTATAGCAGGTGATGCGCGGGCCGTAGCGGTCTGGCAAGTCGCGCCACGGTGCTCCCGATCGCAGTACCCAGAAAATACCGTTCAGCACGCGCCTGTCATCCACGCGCGGCACGCCTCTTGGCTTGTTGGGCAGCAGCGGCTCGATCACGCGCCACTCGAAGTCGGTCAGATCATATCGGCTCATGCCAACGCTGAATCAGAATATGGGATGCTGCGAAAGCAGTTATTCAGGGTTCACAAGGCTTTTGATTGCGTCGTCGATGACGGCAGTAAGGAACGTCACGTTGCGCTCGTCTGGATCGAAAGTGATCATCCGCGAGCCGCTCAGAACGCTCAGTTCCATATCGGCGCCGGGCGTCACGTGGATCGTGCGAGGAAGGCGCAATCCCCAAGCGCGCAAAGAGGCCTGCCGGACCTTGCCAAGCTGCGATGATGATAATGAACCCAAAGTCGCTGCCTCCGCGCTATGAGCCTCAAAGCTGCGTACTTCCCCTGTATCCAAGTCAATGAGATACGCGGGAACATAGGTCGCAAACTCGCCCGCGCGAAAATATAATATTGCCTTCGCAGGTATCGAAACGGGAGATGCCCGTCGATCATCCGCCGCGCTTCTGCAACGCGGACAGGAGCTATGAAACTTTGCGGACCAATCAGCCGCCCCGATGGTGGACAATGCCAAAACCGCAAGGACTAAGTGAGAAAACGTGCCCATGCTTCCCGATATATCACGCAGCTTTTCGAGGGAATGGCTGGGAGCAACCACGATACCGATTTATGGGTTCACTACCTAGTTACCGTTCAGCGCCCTTCACGACGTTCCCAACCTCGGACGCTTGTTAATCCTGCCGGGTGGGCCGTTCGATCCGGCACCGAAGCCCAGGCGATCAGAGCCTCCCGAAATGGTCCATATTGCTCGAGCGTTTGAGGCGAGTGCTCGTGTCCGCATATCATCACCGCTGACCGCCAACACCGCGGTGCTCTGAGCAGTCCCACAAACAGCGATGATCATAGGATGGCGTGCGAACGGCCCGCGCCCGAAGCAGCCAAAAGCCCTGTCGGCTCCGCAATCCAATATTCGCCGCCGAGCGAGAAGGTACGGAGGGCGGGCGACCGCCTTCATAAATCCAAGGCTGCCGCCCGCCAACTCGTCCCGCCGGTTGGAGGCTATAGCCCCCGCGTGGGGCGACAGGCCTCGAAGAGGAACCAGCTGCGTCGCTCCGTCTCGTCGATCCAGTTTTCGAGCAGACTGGCGGTAGCGACGTCGGAATAGCTGTCGCACAGCTCGTGAACGCGCCGCATTTCGGCGACCAGCTGCTTGTTGTCGCGCTGAAGCTCGGCCAGCATATCCTGCGGATCGACATAGTCTGCATTGTTGTCGAGCAGGCGCTGGCGCGCGGCGATGTCGGAGATCGAGCGGATCGTATTGCCGCCGATCTTGCGGGCACGCTCGGCGATCACATCAGTCATCGCGAAAATCTGGTCGCCCTGGTCGTCCAGCATCAGATGATAGTCGCGGAAGTTCGGGCCGCTCATGTGCCAGTGGAAATTCTTGGTCTTCAGATAAAGCGCGAAGACGTCCGCCAGAAGTCCAGCGAGACCGGCAGAGATGTCGCGGGTCGCATCGGTGCCGAGATCGGTCGGCGTCGCGAGGAAATGCTCTCCGATGCGGGGCGTAGCATTTTGGGTCGTCATTGGTCGTCTCCATCATCCTCAAGCGGGCGGTCGGCTGAAAATAGGCGCGTGGCCGATGTCGCCAATCCATACCTAGGTTTTGGCTCGAGCCGCCCGGCTCGATCAGACGGTCTCGCTGAGAATGTGGCGCAACCGAGGGATGACGAAGTCGAGGAACGCCGACACCCGCCGCGGTGGGCGCGCGCCTCCGGTATGGAGCGCGCCGATCTCCTCCTCGTCGCGCGGGACGACATTGGCGAGTATCTCGACGAGCCGGCCTGCCTTTACGTCCTCCCGCACGTGGAAGTCGGCCAGGCGTGCAAGGCCGACGCCCGCGATCGCCATCGCGCGGACGATCTCGCCGTCGTTGGCGACGAGCGAGCCAGTGACCTTACGCTCGACGATCCGCGATCCCTCCCGCAACGGCCAGACCGGCGCCGCCCGTCGGAAGTTGAAGCCGAGGCAGTTGTGGCGAAGCAGGTCGTCCGCCGAGCGCGGCTCGCCGTGGCGCGCGAGATATTCCGGGCTGGCGACGATCAGACGCCGCGCGGCGCCGAGCCGTTGGCCAACAAGGCTGGAATCGACGAGCCCGCCGACGCGAAACGCGACATCGGTGCGATCAAGATAAAGATCGACCACCTCGTCGGTGAACGACAGGTCGAGCATGATTTCCGGATGCGCCCCGCAGAAGGACGGGAGGATCGGCAACAGGACAAGCCGCCCGAAAGCGACGGAGGCGTTCACCCTCACCGTGCCCCGCGCAGTGCTGCCGCCCGCCGCAATATCCCGCTCCACTGCATCCAGCTCGGCGAGCACGTTACGTCCGCGTTCATGCAGTTCGCTGCCCTCCAGCGTCAGCGCGAGCCGCCGGGTCGAGCGCTCGAACAGACGGACACCCAGGCGATTCTCCATGCGCGAGATCAATTTGCTGATCGTCGATGGTGTCATCCGAAGCACGCGCGCTGCGTCGGAAAAACTCCCGCTTTCCGCAACCCGAACGAAAACCTGCAAATCGCCTGTGCGCTGATCCATGCGGCCTGTGAAACCACATCATAGATGATGTGGCAACGATGCGGATTATCAATGCGGCGGTAGTGAGAGACGATGCCCGACCAGAATCGGGGACCTTACGTGTATCTGCAACTCAATGGGAAAACGGCGCTCGTGACCGGCGCCACGGCCGGCATCGGGCTGGAAATCGCGCGCAAGCTCTCCGTGGAGGGCGCGGAGGTCGTGATCTGTGGTCGCAACCAGGCAAAGGTCGATGCCGCGGCAGCCGGGATCGGCGCCCGCGGCATCCTTGCCGATCCTGCCACGGCGAAGGGGGCCGCCGCGCTCGTCGAGGCGCTTCCCGAGGTCGATATCCTCGTGAACAATCTCGGCATCTACGAATCCAAACAATTCGCCGACATCACCGACGACGACTGGCTGCGCTTTTACGAGGTCAACGTGCTTTCCGGCGCGCGCCTGGCCCGCGCCTACTTCCCCGGCATGATCGCGCGAAACTGGGGCCGAATCATCTTCATCGCCAGCGATTCCGCTCTCGTCGTGCCGCCGGACATGATTCATTACGGCATGACCAAGACCGCGCAGCTTGCGATTGCGCGCGGCCTCGCCGCCGCGACGAAGGGCACGCGTGTCACGGTCAACGCTGTGCTTCCCGGCACCACCCGTTCCGAGGGCATCACCGACTTCCTCAAAAGCGTGTCGGAAGATCCGGATGCGCCGGCCGACGTGATCGAGAGCGCCTTCTTTGCCACGGAACGGCCGACGTCGCTCCTCCAGCGGATGATCGAACCCGAAGAGATCGCGTCGCTCGTCACCTATGTGGCCAGCCCGCTGTCATCCGCCACAAACGGGGCCGCCCTGCGCGTGGACGGCGGTGTGGTCCCTACGATCGCTTGAGGCGGCCGCCGGGCGCAAGAATTCCCCGGATGGCGGACGCCCGGCAGACATTGCAATGGGTCAGCCCGCGCGGCGCCTTCGAGGGCGGCCAGCTTCGCCAGCAGCGAAGTCAGCCGACCGCCTTCTCGACGAGATCGAGGAAGCCGTCTGGATCGATCGGCTTGGTCACGAAGGCATAGGCTCCCTTCGACATCATCTGCTCACGTTCGGAATCGTTCGGAAAGGCGGTGATGACGATGAACGGGCCTGCCCAACCGAGCCTGATGAGTTCGAGCTGCAGCGCCTTCCCGTCCATCCCCTCCATGTGGAGATCGGAGATCACACAACAAAATTCGGCCAGCGCGCCACGGTCGACAAGGTCGCCACCATAGGAAAACCGCTCGCTCGCGAGCCCCGCCGACCGAAGCAGGCTCGCGATGCTCCCGCTCACACCGGGATCGTCGTCGACAATCGCTACCAGAGGGTGATGAGACAAATTGGAACTCCGAATCCGGGCCTGATGGGCCCCTCTGCCCGTCATAAATGGCCTGCGGAGCCGGACGGTACCATCATACGCAGATATGGGGTGCTACGTGCCGTAGCGATGGATCGTCACATCCCGAACACCGAGTAGCTCCGCCATGCGAACCAGATCGGCGAGCGACTGCGCCTCCATCTTCTTCATCACATTGCCGCGGTGGATCTTTACCGTAATCTCGCTGAGCCCAAGATGGGCCGCCACCTGCTTGTTCATCAAACCGGTGACGACAAGACCGAATACGTCCTTCTCGCGCGGCGTCAGTCGTTCGAAAATCGCCCTGAGTGAGGCGATTCCCTGCGCGGCCGTCCGCTGGGCACGATCAACCTCCAACGCACGACCCACGGCTGCCAAGAGTTGGTCGTCCTCGAAGGGTTTGGGCAGAAAATCGATCGCGCCGGCACGCATGCCGCGCACGGTCATCGGGATGTCGCCATGGCCGGTGATGAGGATCACCGGCGTCGACAGGCCATGCGAGGCGAGGATTTCCTGGAAGTCCAGACCGCTCTCGCCGGAGAGGCGGATGTCGAGCACCAGGCAGGACGGCACATCGCACGCACCCGCTTCCAAAAAGCCGCTCGGCGCCTCGTAGAGCCGAACATCGTAGCCCTCGGCGCGCAGGAGGCTGCCGACCGATCCGCGAACCTCTTCATCATCGTCGATCACGCACACGCAATCCGCCTTCGCCGCACCGGTCATGCCGCGATCCTCCCCTCGTCCTCGGTGATCGGCAGACGAAAGGTGAAGCTCGCCCCGCCCTTCTCGTTGCCGCTCGCGGTCAGCTTGCCGCCGTGCTGCTCGATGATCGAACGGCATATCGACAGACCCATGCCCATGCCGTCCCGCTTGGTCGTGAAGAACGGCCGGAAGAAGTCTTCCGGCTCCGTGTCCCCGAAACCGGCACCACAGTCACTCACTTCGACGACCAGCACGCCGTCCCGCACGCCCCCGTCGATGCGTAGTTCCCGATCAGGTGTCGGCGTGGAAGCCATCGCCTGTTGCGCGTTCATCATCAGATTGAGCAGGACCTGCTGGAGTTGCACATGGTCGCCCAGGACCGACGGCATGTCGGTTGCCAGCGCGACGTTGATCCTCACCCCGCTCGCGATCATGTCGCGCTGAAGCAGTTCCGCCGTTTCCTCGATGAGTGGTGCCATCCTTACCGCCTCCCGCCGTGGATCGCCGTTGCGCGCGAGATCGCGGATCCGCGCGATCACGTCCGCCGCGCGTTTGCCGTTGATCACGATGTGGTCGAGGCAATCTGCGGTCTCGGGAGCATCCTGCGCCTCGCGCTTGAGCCACCGCTGCCCGGATTTGGCATAAGTGATGATCGCGGACAGCGGCTGGTTGACCTCGTGAGCGATCGATGCGGCCAGCTGGCCGAGCGTGGTGACACGCGACATGTGCGTCAGTTCGGCCTGGGACTCCGCCAGCCGTGCCTGGTCGCGGTTACGCTGGGTGACGTCGAGCGCGGTCACCAGCACTCGGCTCCAGCCATTATGGTCCTGCGGCAGCGTCACGCGCAGCACGACGTCGATCAGCTCGCCGGAGGTCGTTCGGAACTGCATCTCCTCCTCGATCGGTACATCGCCGCGAAGCAGCCGCTCGAAGATCCGGGCCTGTGCCGCCTCCGCGCTGATCGTGTGGTGCTCGATGATGTTCGCGCCGACCAGCTCGGAGCGATCGGCATATCCAAACAGGCGCGCCACCTCCTGGTTGGCATTTCGGATGATCGCAGCGGAACCGGCGCGCTGGACGAGTTCGAGGGTCGGCGTCTCACCCGCCCGCAGGAGCTTATAGGCCGGCGACCAATCGCTCTCCCAGATCGGGAAACCCGAAGCATCGAAAATCAGTCGATAGCGTTCGTCCGAATGGTGGCGTGCCTCAGCAGCGGTAATCTGTCGCGCGCTCAGCGCCGCCGTGATCGCGATGGCGACGAGGCTGACGCCCAACCGCATGGTGGGCGAGCCGATCGCGTCCAGACCGTGACTGACGAGATAGCCTGCCATGGCCATCGTCGCACACAGGACAGCGAAGAAGACGACCAGCGACCGGCGCTGTTCGCGCGCCACCAGCAGGATTACAACCACGTACAGGACGGCGACGGCCCCCTGAAGCGGGCTGAGGACATCGAGCGCGAATATACCAAGGGCAAGCAGCATCGCCATGCCGAGCCTCATCGCGATCCGCCAATCATCTGGACCCGCTCCAATCCCCATGCTTGCCTCCGACGGCACCTTTTATGTCCGCACGCAAATACGCTGACGCAGCGGCCCGCCGCTCGCAACCGGCATCGAGCATCGTTCCGACGATCACGGGCGGAACGTCATCCGGAACCGCTTGCCTGGTCGCGCATCTTCGACGACCGCCGAACCGCGAAGCTTCGCGACGGTGGCATCGATCAGGCGACTGCCAAATCCTGTCCCCGACGTGCAGGCGTGGAGGCCGCGGCCGTGATCCTCGACGACAAGATGCAGCGCGTCGTCGAAGGTTCGCTTCAACACGACGAGGATACTGCCGCGCTCATCCGCCGCATAGGCATGTTTGCACGCGTTGGTGACCAATTCGGTCGCGAGATTACCGATTGACGTGGCGACGCTGACGGACACGAGCACCGCCTCGGCGTCGAAGGCGATGCTGCGATGTTCGGGACAACTGCCCGCAAGCTGGTCGCAGAGATCGTCGAGATAGGATGCCAGATCGATTTCGACGCCGCCTCTCCGGTAGAGCTGGCGGTGAACGCCGCCGACGGCGGCGATCCGCTGCTGGGTGCGCTGCAGGACGGCAAGCCCTTCGGGATCGGTGACCGATCGCGCCTCGACGGAGATGAGCGCTGCGAGAAGCTGGAGCTGGTTCGCCACCCGATGATTCGCCTCGTCGGCGGCGCTCGGTGTTGCGGGAGGCGGCAGGATCGCGATCGCCGGCGGCACGTCGTGAGCCATCATCATGTCCTTCTTGCCCCATCTCGAATGGAATGACGCCATGTGAAGGATCGGGCCCGGTGCGATCCATCATACGGAGGTTTGGGGCCATTTTTCCTGACCACCCGAAACCTCCGTATGGGTGGCCCTGCCCTGCCGCAGGAGGATAGTCGCACCGGGTAACGGGCCGGTCTCGGACTTCGACGGCGCGCACGAAAGGACGACGGCATGAGCACGATCGAAACGCGCGAGAGCCAGATGTTTCCCGTGTTGACGCCGCAACAGGTGGACAGCGCCCGCCGGTTTGCCAGCGGGCCCGCACGGAACTTCGCCGCCGGCGACATGCTCTACGACATCGGCAGCCGCGGCGTCCCGGCCTGGCTGGTCCTTGCCGGCACCGTCGACGTCGCGCGCCGCGATGGGCTCAGCCGCGAGGCGAGGATCACCACGCACCGGCCGGGCCAATTCTCCGGCGAGGTGAATCAGCTCGCCGGACGACCATCGATCGCGGCGGGCCGCGCCGGCCCGGACGGCTGCACGGCGCTGCCCTTCGATGCCGCCCATCTGCGTGCTTTGATGATCGGTTCGGCCGATCTCGGCGAGATCGTCATGCGCGCGCTGATCCTCCGACGCGTCAGCCTGATCGAGGAGGGAGGAGCCGGCACCATCATCATCGGCCTGCCCGACAGCCCCGACGTGCTGCGATTGCAGAACTTCCTGAACCGCAGCGGGCTCCCCAACCTCGTGCTTGACGTGCGTTCCGACGAGGAAGGGCGCGACCTCGTCGAACGCACCGGCGTCGCACCCGATGATCTGCCTCTCGTCGTTTGCCCCAGCGGCCCGCTTCTGCGACGGCCGAGCGACGAGGATCTCGCCGCCTGCCTTGGCGTGGTGCCGGACATCGACCCCGATAAGCTGTTCGACGTCGCGGTCGTCGGGGCCGGACCGGCCGGTCTAGCCACCGCGGTCTATGCGGCGTCAGAGGGCCTGTCGGTCCTCGTGCTGGACGCGCGCGCGCTGGGCGGCCAGGCGGGCGCTTCTGCCCGGATCGAAAATTATCTCGGCTTCCCGACCGGCATATCCGGACAGGCACTCGCTGGCCGTGCCTTCAACCAGGCGCTGAAGTTCGGGGCGGAAATCGCCATCCCGGTCGCGGTCGAACGCATGGTGTGCGAGGGGCCATATCCGGTTCTGTTCTGCGGCGGCGCCCGCCGCGTCCGGGCGCGCACCGTCGTGATCGCCTCGGGCGCGCGATACCGCCGGCCCGACGTGCCCCACCTGAACGAGCTGGAGGGCGCCGGCATATCCTATTGGGTATCGGCCATCGAGGCGAAGCTCTGCGCGGGGTGAGGAGGTCGTGTTGATCGGTGGCGGCAACTCGGCCGGTCAAGCGATCGTGTTCCTCGCGCCCCAGGTGAAGACGCTGCACCTGATGGTGCGCCGGAGCCTCGAGGAAACGATGTCGCAATATTTGATCGACCGCATCGCCTCACTACCCAATGTCATCATCCACGTCGGCACCGAAATTGCCGGTGTCGAGGGCAATCGGCAGGATGGTCTGTCCGCCGCGACGTTCGTGGACATCGCCACAGGCGGGCATCAGCGCTACAAAATCCGTCACATGTTCCTGTTCATCGGCGCCGATCCGAACGCCGACTGGGCTCACGGCTGCGTCGACACCGACAGCCACGGCTTCGTGGCGACGGGCGACGGAGCGCTGCCGCTGGAGACCAGCCTGCCCGGCGTCTTCGCGATCGGCGACGTCCGCGCCGGATCAACGAAGCGCGTCGCCGCCGCCGTCGGCGAGGGCGCGGCCGTCGTCGCCCAGATCCACGCCAAGCTTGCCGGCGACCGCGTCGCACCGACTTCGACCAGCCCCGCACCGATCAAGGAGAATGCGTGATGCCCTGCTCGCACATGAGAATGATCCACGAGGTGACGCCAAGCGCTCGCGGCTGCGAGGAGTGCTTGAAGATAGGCAGCGAATGGCTGCACCTGCGCCTTTGCCGCGAATGCGGGCATGTCGGCTGTTGCGATCAATCGCCGCACCGGCATGCCCGCGCGCATTTTCAGCACACTGCACATCCGATCATTGAAGGTTATGATCCGCCCGAGGGCTGGGGCTGGTGCTATGTCGACGACATCGAAGTGGATCTGCCCGATCAGACCGAGCAGGTCGGACCTATACCCCGCTATTATTGACCACTCAGGCGAAATCCCCCCCCGATCTTCGCGATATTCAACCTCCGAGGTCGCTGTTGGGCAAAAAAAGGAGGGAGTGCGCCGAACCCCCTCCTTCCGCTTGGGTTTGGATCAGCTGCGAACGAACGCGAGCAGGTCCGGGTTGATTACGTCGGCGTGCGTGGTCAGCATGCCGTGCGGATAGCCCGCATAGATTTTGAGCGTGCTGTTCTTCAGCAGCTTCGCCTGAAGCAATGATGCGTCCTTATACGGGACGATCTGGTCGTCATCGCCCTGCAGCACCAGCGTGTGAACGCTGATCGCCTTCAGATCTTCGGTCTGATCAGTCTCGGAAAAGGCCTTGATGCCCTCCAGGTGCGCAAGCGCGCTGCCGACCATGCCCTGGCGCCACCAGTTGCGGATCACACCCTCGGAGACCTTCGCACCCTCGCGGTTGAAGCCGTAGAACGGGCCGGAAGCGACATCGAGGAAGAATTGCGCGCGGTTGGCGGCGAGCGCGGCGCGGAAACCGTCGAACACCTCGATCGGGGTGCCGTCGGGGTTCGTGTCGGTCTTGACCATCAGCGGCGGAACGGAGCTGACCAGAACCGCCTTTGCGACTCGGCCCTGCGGCTCGCCATATTTGGCGACATAGCGGGTGACCTCGCCGCCACCCGTCGAGTGACCGATATGTACCGCATCTCTCAGATCCAGCGCTTCGGCCACCGCGTTGGCGTCGGAGGCATAATGATCCATGTCATGGCCGGTCGAAATCTGTGACGAGCGACCATGGCCGCGACGGTCGCTCGCGACGACGCGGTAGCCGTTGGCCAGGAAGAACATCATCTGCGCGTCCCAGTCGTCCGACGACAGCGGCCAGCCATGGTGGAACACGATCGGTTGGGCGTCCCTGGGACCCCAGTCCTTGTAGAAGATCTCCGCGCCATCTGTGGTCGTGATAAAACCCATGTCGTCCTCCATCCGTTCGACCGTGCGGCACGCCCGTCCGACGAGAGGGCATATCGATGCTTCTGCATCGCGACGGTATCATACGGAAGTTTGGGCCGATCGACCTGACCCGGAGACACGGCGCGGCCGAGGGTAGACGGTTGCCGATCCTGTCTCTCGGTGATTTATGACATGGCAGCCGGGATATGATACGGTAGGCTATCGAGTGGCGTGGTCTGACACCCTGGCAGCCGCTTCTTTCAGCACAAGCCGTCCGCGCCGAAGCAAACTACCGCCCAAATTTGGCTCCCCTCTTTTACTTATCACGCATAGCGCGCGCGAAGTCGGCGCGCGGCTGCGATGGCGCCGACAAGGATGATTAGGCCGCCGATTCCGAACATCCACGGCATCAGCTTCAGCAAAAGCGGCTTGGGGCCGCCGTTCCGCAGGTCTGCGACCATGTTCGCGGACACACTTCGATCCGGCCGGCCGAAATGCACCAGCACGTGGTTGGCGACCGCGGCAATCTGCGCGTCGCTCATCTGGCTTGCAAAGCTCGGCATGAACGAGCGAGCGTCGGCCCCCTGGCGGCTGACGCCGTTCAGGATCGTCATCACCAGATTGGCGGGATTGGCCGCACCCGTCGTGCTGCTGCCGACCAGCGGCGGATAGAAGCCGTCCTTGGTGCCTTTGCCGTCGAGGCCGTGGCACGAGGCGCAGCCACCCGCATAGAGGACGGCGCCATCGGTCGTGCTGCTGTCGCCGACCGCGGCTTGGTCGTGCGTGTCGCCGGTCTCATAGGCGGACAGCGGCACAGGGCGCGGATCGGTCCAGGCGAAGTCGGGCTTGGATTCGGCCGGGTCGCGGATCGGCTTGCTCGCCTTGAGATAGGCGGCGATCGCGGCGAGATCGGGGTCGGTCATGTAGCGCAGCGAATGATCGACCGCCTCGCCCATGCCGCCGGCGGCAACGCCCTTGCCCGAAACATGACCGTTGCGCAGATAGGTCGCGATCTCGGACTGGCTCCAGCCACCGACGCCGCTGATCGGATCGCCGGTGATGTTGGGGGCGTGCCAGCCGCCGACGTCGCCGCCCGCCAATGCCTTGGACTGCGTCTCCGCCATCAGCAGGTTGCGCGGCGTGTGGCACGAACCGCAATGGCCGAGCGTCTGGACGAGATATTCGCCGCGCTGCGCCTGCGGGCTGAGACCGGCGCTCGCCTTGAACGGCGTGTTCGAGCGGAACAGCCAGTTCCACGGCGCCATGATCAGCCGGATCCCGAACGGAAACGGTAGTTGCGTCTTGGGCGCGACGGTATCGACCGGCTGCACGCCCTGCATGAAATAGGTGTAGAGCGCGTGCATGTCGGCGTCGGTGATGCCCTGATAATCGGTATAGGGCATCGCCGGGTACAGCTTGGCGCCGTCGGGCCGTTCGCCCTTGCGCATCGCCCGCTCGAAATCGACGAAGCTCCAGGTGCCGATGCCCGCGGTCTTCGACGGCGTGATGTTGGGTGCGACGATGTCGCCCATCGGCGAAGCGATGACATAGCCGCCGGCATAGGCCGGGCCGCCGCTGTGGACCTCGCGGTGGCAGGCGCCGCAATCCGCCGCCTTGGCAAGATATTGGCCGCGCGCGACCTCGGCATTGGCGGGCGGCTTGTCGCTCGTCTGCGCCTGCGCCGGAAGCGCGAAGAGCAGCGCCGCCGACAGCGCGACTGCGGCGTTGGTCACTATCCGCATCGTCTCAGACCTCGCGCGCGATGATGTCGGCCATGCGGATCGCGAGCGCGACGCCGGTCAGCGTGGGATTGATGACGCCCGAGGCCGGGATGACCCCGGTCGTCGCCAGGAAGAGGTTGGGATGGTCGTGCGTGCGGCAATCGCCGTCGACCACCGAATCCTTCGGGTCGGCGCCCATGATCACCGTGCCCATCAGATGGTCGCGGTTCTGGTAGCCCGGGCTGATCGCGACAAGCGTGCCGTTCATGCCCTTCACGAAGGTGTGGAAATCGGCCTCGGCGATCGGCCGCGCCGCCTTCACATAATCGTCGACGTCATAATGAACGGTGAGCGTCGGGATGCCGAGCGCGTCGCGCTTGCTGCTGTGCGGCTGGACGCGGTTGGTGGCGTGCGGGAGCATCTCGAAGGTCGTCGAGAAATCGACCCAGCGCGACGATTCGTCACGGATGCGCCGGTCGAGCTCGGGGCCGAGCACGCCTTGCTCGAGCAGCCGCGCGGCGACCGCCGGATTGGCGACGTTGTTGGCGATCGAATGTTTGACGGCGGCATAGTCGCGGCGATGTTCGCCGTCGCGTCGGTTGAAGATGCCGCCCTGCTGGACCGCGCCGCGCCCCGGCCAGACCGGCTCGTCGGCGAGGAATTGCATGCCGATGCCGCTATGATCCATCAGGTTGCGCCCGACCTGGTCGGACGAATTGGCGACGTCCGAGATCAACAGCAGCTTGGCGGTTTCGAGCCCGTGCGCGGCGACGATGAACGCGCGCGCGGTGAGCCGCACGTCGCCGCCCTTGGAGGTGCGGTAGTGCACCGCGACGATCTTGCCGCCGGCGCCCTTCTCGAGCTTGTAGGCGGTGGCGTCGGTGAGCAGCTTGGCGCCGGCCTTCTCGGCATGATCGGCGTGGACGATGCCCGAATACATCGCGCCGATCGGGCAGGCGGGCATGCAATTATTGTTGCCGGCGCAGGCCGGGCGGCCGTCATAGGGCCGCGTGGTCCGCGCATTGGGCTCGTGGATGAAGTGGAAGCCGAGCGGCGACAGCCGCGCCTCGAGCCGCTGGAACATGTAGGTCTTGCCCTCGGCGGGCAGCGGATAGGGTTTGGAGCGCGGTGGCGAGGCCGGGCCGTTCTGCCCGCTCTGATCCTGCGCATCGACACCGACGACGCCGAGCGCCTCCTCGGCGCGCTGATAATAGGGCTCGAGATCGTCGTAGGAGATCGGCCAGTCGCGCCCGACGCCGTAGGTCGACTTAAGCGTCATGTCGGTGGGCAGATAGCGCCACGCCGCCGCCGCCCAGTGCCAGGTCGTGCCGCCGACCAGCTTGAGCATGCCCGGGCGGAAATCGAACGAGCCGGTGTTCTCGAGATAGTCGTTGTCGTAGGAGGTATGCGCCCACGGCATGTCGGGATAGGGCGCGTTGAAGTCGCCGCGCCGCGACGAGTTGCGCGAATTCTGGATGATCTTCCAGCGCGGGATGCGTTCGCCCGCCTCGAGGATGATCACCGACTTGCCCGCCTTGGCGAGTTCATAGGCGGCGTTGGAACCGAGCGCGCCGGATCCGACGACGATCACGTCCGCATCGAAGGTCTCGGCCATGTTATGCGTCTTTCGAGCTGTTGGCGGCGGCGCCGCTGCCGCGCCAGTCACGCACGCTCGCGGCACCCTTGGGCACCGGCGTGCCGGCGGGGGGATCGATCCAATAGTCGGTGGCGCCGCGCGAATAAGTCGGGATCACGGTGGCATCGATCGTCGGCCGCCACATCAGCGCGCCCGCGAAGGTGACGAAGCCGGTGTCGTCTTTGGACGCGTGCGAGGCGAATGTGCCGGTGTAGCCCAGATACCAGGCCGAGGTGAGCGTGCGCGCCGTGTTGAGCAACGCGGCATCCTTGCCGAGCGGTGACGCGAGAAATTCGGTCATCGTCTTGAGCCCGGCTTTGTCGACGGCGCCAGCCAGCTGCGCGACGGCTGCGGGAAAGCCCGCATCGAGTGCTACGAGTTGCGCCCAAGCGCGCGTGATCGCGGCATCGTCGACGAGATCGGAGCCGGTGACGAAGCGACTCATCGCAACGAAGGTGGCGGGCGGAGCCGATACGGTGGGCGCGGCCAGCAGCGCGTCGGTTCCGACACCGCCGCCAGCGATCATCGCGGTGACGCCGATCCCGAGCAGGAGATCGCGCCGCTTCGGCGATGCGAAAGACCATATCGCGCCGGTTCCGGCTGAGGGCATGGGATTGGTCCTAGATTGAAACCCGTTGGGCGCGGTGCTGATACGCGCGACGAGACGATATTGGCCAGCAAACCACCCTCGTCATTTAGACGATGGTCGGTCGCCGAAACGGAAAGCAGTCGATTTAGATGCCCGCGATCTCGGGGTAGCGCTGGACTTCGAGGCGCAGTTCGTCGTGCAGGAAATCGACGAACGCGCGTATCCGCGCCGGCTGGTGCTGCCTTGAGGCGAACACCGCCTGGATCGGCATCGACGGCGGCGCCCACCCCGGCAGCAGCTCGACCAGCCGACCGGCGGCCAGATCCTCGCGCGCATCCCAGATCGACTTGAGCGCAATACCCGCGCCGCCCAGGCAAGCGGCCTGTGCCGCGACGCCGTCGTTGGCGAGCAGCGTCCAGCCGACCTCCACGTCTACCTTCTCCGCGCCGCGCTTGAATCGCCAGTCGGTGACTGGCGGATCGCCGAGCACGATGCACCGATGATCGGCAAGGTCCTGCGGCATGGCCGGCGCGCCATGCCGCGAGAGATAGTCCGACGACGCCACCAATACGCGCCGGTCGGGCGCGACCGTGCGCGACAGCAGCTCCGAATCGGGCAGCGTCGCCTGACGGATCGCGACGTCGACATTGTCGCGGACGATATCGAGCTTGCGGTCGGTCGAGAGCAGCTGGACGCGCAGATCGGGATGGCGCGCCATGAAGCGCCCCAGGCGAGGCGCGATCTGCCCTGACGCGAAAGCGATAGTCGCGGTGACGCGCAGGATGCCCGACGCCTCTGTGCCGCGTGCGTGGAGCGCCGCCTCGGCCTCCTCGACCCGCGCCAATATGTCGCGTGCGCGCGGCAGCAGGCTGTGGCCGTCGTCGGTCAGGCTGGTCCGCCGCGACGAGCGGTTGACCAGCCGGACGCCCAGCGCCTGCTCAAGGCGGACCAGGCGCTTGGACACGACGGTGAGCGAAATGCCGAGATCGCGCGCCGCCTCCGACAGGCTGCCCACCACCGCGATCCGCACGAAGACGACGAGATCTTCCAGATTGGTCATGGGAACGAAGCGATAGCGCGCGTTGGACGGCGTGCAACACTTGCGGAACAAAATTCCTCGGAACCTGCGCCGTCTTCTCAATTCTAGTGTCAGTTGCGGTATTGCGTTCTACCGACGAACGACGAAAAATTTATTCATTTGTGTGGCAACCACCAGCAAAAAACGTGAGATCGCGCGTCAGACGGGAATGGTCTCAGGCAGCTGATTGAGTCCGCTTCCGCAGTCTCCTCAACGAAGTTTGTCAATCTGCTGCCGCGGCATAGCAGCTGTCATAGCTCGGAGAACAAACGGCCGGGATGAGTATTACGCTCAGGAGCCGCTAGTCCGCTATCCCATCAGGTTCGCACCATGCTGAAGCCGCTGGCTTACGGCCGGGGACATGAAGAGGACGGACAGCAATAAGCGAGCGCCACCGAACTCGGCAACGGCGACAATTGGCGCACATAGGCCGGGCTGCTATGCGTCCGCCTTCCTGAGGTGCGTTCGCAAGGCTGCGACGAACAGGTCGGGTTGATCCAGTGGCGTGAGGTGTCCCGCATCGGATATCGTCCCGAGGCGGCTATTCGGCAATCGACGAGCAAGGTGCGTGGCGCTCGCAGGCGTCATCTCGTCATATTGGCCACACACCATCAGCGTAGGCACTTTGATGCGAGACAACAGCGGTTCGGAATCATAATCCCGCAGCTTTCCGGTCACCGCAATGTCGCCCGGTCCGAACATGGTTTCGGCCAGCGTGGCATTGTCTGTCACACCGATCCGCCGACGATAGGCGGTCACATAGGCCGGTTCGGGATGGCGCACGACGAACCTTCGATTGAAGGTGGAAATGGCGTCGCGATAGCCGCTGTCGTCAATCGTCTCGCCGGCATCGTGCCGCAGGATCGCATTCTGCATCGATTCAGGCAGCGTGGCGAGCTGAGATCGCAGGCTCGCGACCCAGCTACGCGCCGAGACGAAGGGGCTCCCAAGTGTCAGGCTGACCAGCCCTTTGGGCCGCCGCGCGGCGTGCTGGATCGCGATGGCAGAACCCCAACTATGGCCAACCAAGTGAAACCGTTGAATGTCCAGCGCTGCGCGTATCGCGTCGAGCTCCGAAACGAAGCGCTCGACCGTCCAGTTATCGGGATCGTCAGGATGATCCGACAGACCCGAGTCCAGCTGATCGTAAAGGATAACCGCGCGGTCGCGGGCGAGCTGGAGGGTCGCCAGAAGATAGGCATGACTGGCGCCGGGACCGCCATGGATGATGACGACCGGGGCTCCACGGTCGAGAATTCCTCCATTAGCGCGAACATAGATGCGGCCGCCGCGGACCGGGATATGCCATTCGCGTTCCGGCACGGGGGGATCCCAAACGTCGGCCATCGCCTTGTGCGGAAAAGCAATTCCAGAGACAGCGCTTGCCAGCAGTGTCCGCCTCGAAATTTGCATGCCGTCCCCCTCGATCAGTGTTCTCTACGGATCAATCGAACGATCGGAAAGCGGACCGTCGACAATTAGGAGCGCCGTTCGGGCTCGGGAACGGCCGATATTGGCGCGTTCTCGACAGGCAGCTTTTCCATTGCGCACATGTCGGCAGTCGACCAGAATAAGACATGCGACCCTACGTCTGAGTGTCCGCCCTTTGCGGAAGCCGCCGTTCATCGCCTCTGGCGAACCGCCTTTAGCTCAACGCGAGGGTCTTCGGGTTTGTGCGAAGCCGCAGATTGAATGTGCTCATCATATCGCATGGCTGCGCGATCGCTGGCGTGCGTTAAGCAAGGAAACCGCTGCAGGGAGGACGTCGGTTGGGTCGCCACCAAATTACGAAGACAATCTCCGCCTTGGCCATGTTGCTCCTAATCGCCGCCGTCGCAGCGGTCGCGGGGGTTTGGTTTCAAGGCCGCCAAACGCCGCGGGTAACGCCAACCTACGTAGCCTTGGGCAGCTCCTATGCTGCAGGCGCCGGATTGGGACCGCTCGAGCCGCATAGTCCGCTTCTGTGCGCGCGCAGCATCAACGGCTATCCCGAACAGCTGGCGCGTATGCGCGGGCTGGCGATCGTCGACATGTCGTGCGGTGGTGCCGTCACACAGAACGTGCTTCATGGCGGCCAATTCTTTCAGGGCGCGCAGCTTCGGGTGCTCACTCCCGCAACGCGGCTGGTCACGATCACCGTCGGGGGCAACGACGTCGGCTATGTCGGCGATCTCTCGATGCTCGCGGCGCGCCATACGAACACGCTGTTCGGACGCCTTGTGCGCTTGCTCTGGAAGGGGCCCAAGTCATCGGCCGATCGGCATTACGGCGACTTGCACAGCGCGTTGGTGCAGACGCTCCGGCTCATCCACGCCCGCGCGCCAAACGCGACCGTCGTCGTTGCGACCTATCCCACCGTGCTGCCGCCGGCCGGAAGCTGCGCCCGGCTCGGCCTCTCCGACGCCGACGCTGCGACCATGCGGCAGGTCGGCAACCAACTGGCTGAAGTGACGCGATCGGCAGCCGCCGAGGGTCATGCCATCCTGGTCGATATGAACGTCCTTGGCGCCCAGCATGATGCCTGTTCATCCGCCCCGTGGACGGCGGGATGGACCAACGCCACGCTGGCGCCGTTCCATCCGACGATGCTCGGCGCGAAGGCCACGGCGCAAGCGATCTCCACGGCGCTCGGCGGCGGCAAGCGATAGCGGGGGGATTGCTAGACGACCGCCGCCTCTGCTGCGCGTGCGGCGATCACCATCGAGCGGATGAAGCCGATCAGCGCGGCGACGCCGGTCGCGACACCGGTGGTCGCCAATCCCCACGGCAATCCGCGTTGCCCGCCGATCGCGCTGCTGATGACCGATACCAGCGTCGGCGCGACGGCCAAACCGATCACCGCGCCGCCGACGACGAACAGACCAAGGCACAGGCCGCGGATCTCGTTGGGGATGAGCACCGCTACCGCGGTGGCGGTGACGAGGCCGGTCGCGGCGCCGCAGAGCAGTAGCAGGGTCAACATCGCCGCGAAGCCGGCGACCGTCGGCATCACCGGGAAGAAGGCGGCCGGGATCGACAGCGCCGCTGCCGCCACCGCGCCGATCAGCAGGCCGCCCGGGACGCGGCTCTTATGGCCGAAGTCGGCTGCCAGGCCGCCGAAGACGGCGCCCAAAATGCCCGCGACCAGGATCACCGCGCCGATCCACGCCGAGAATTGCGCCGGGCTCAGCCCGTAATTGCGCGAGAGGACGGGTGCCGCCCAGATCGTCGCTGCGGTGTCGGCCATCACGACGGCGATCTGCCCGATGAGCAAGGGCAGGATCAGCGCGCGGCGCGCCCACATCTCGCCGACGGCTTCGCGGAGCGGCAGCGCGATACCCTCGGCAATCTCCAGCCGCTTGGGCTCGTTCAGCAGGAACAGCGACAGCAACGCCGCGAGACCGAAGGCGGCAAACACAACATGCACGCCCCGCCAAGCGGTTAACCCGAGGATCGATGTGCCCGCGAGCGCGCTGAACAGCCAGCCGCCGAGCGCGAAGGCACCGGCGACCCCGATGATCTGGCCGACCGACAGGATCAGGATCGCGCGACCGCGACGATCCGGCGGCGACAGGTCGGCGGCGATCGAGATTGCCATCGGCAGCGCACACATGCCGCCCAGACCCGCGAGCATCCGCGCGACGAACAGCAGCGGGAAGGAGGTCGCGAAGGCGGTCGCAAGGCCGCCGAGCGTCGAGACGGCGGTCACCGCGATCAGCAGGTGGACGCGGTTGCGGCGATCGACCATCCGCCCGAGCGGGATCGAGAGCAGCGCGATCGGGATCGATGCGGCCAGCCCCTGGACGAGGCTGATCTGGAAGTCGCTCAGTCGCATGTCGGCGCGCGCGATGTCCTGCATCGGGCTGAACACGCTGCGCGTGGCCCAGGCACTCGCGATCGTCAGCGAGAGCAGCAGGATCGAGCCAAAGCCTGCGCGGGACGACCGTGCACCCGTACCCGACAGGACGGGCTCAACGATCGTCGCCATGAACGCTCCATTTTGCATTGAGGATGTTGCCGATCGAGCTGTCGAAATGCGCGCCCATCGCGTTCGCCGCAGCCACGGGATCGCCCGCACCGATTGCGCGCGCGAGCTCGAGATGACGGTCGATCATCGTGCGTCGCTCGGCATCGGTTCGCCGCGTACGCCAGGCGGTCGGGACCGCGACTTCCATCAGCGGACCGAAGGAGGCGACGATCTGGACAAACAACAGATTGTGGCTCGCGCGCGCAATTTCGTTGTGGAAGGCGATATCGTGCCGCGTCATCCGATCGAAATCGTCGAGATCCTCCGCCATCGCCTCGGCAAGCGTCAGGATCGACGAGGCTTCGACGGCGGTGCGCTGGGTAGCGGCCAGCGTCGCGGTACGCAGTTCGATCGTGCGGCGTACATCCCAGATCTCAGGTACGCTGATCTGCTCGGTGGTGACGGCGTGCTGAAGCGAGCTTGCAATCACGGTTCCGTCGATCGCCGCGACACGCGGCTTGCGGCCATTGCCGACGTCGATGCGACGCAGCGCCGCCAACGCACCGAACGCCTCGCGCATCACGGCGCGGCTGACGCCCAGCAGTTGCGCGAAATGCGCTTCGCCCGGCAGCGTATCGCCGACGTGCAGCCCCTGGTGCTCGATATGCTCGGACACGGCCTGGATCGCGCGTTGGACAAGCGATCCACTGTTGCCGTCGATTCCGTCTGGAGTATGCACCGCCATCATCATGCTGCCAGCCTCTGCGCGCGGTAATGGGAGGGGGAGAGACCGAACCGTCGCCCGAAGGCGCGGGCGAAGCTGGCGTTGTTGCCATAGCCATTCTCGTAGCCGATCGAGGAGACCGGCAGGTCTGTGGTGAGCAGCATCCGGCTCGCTTCGCTCAGCCGCCGCTCGGCGATCGCCTCAGCGACGCTGCAATCGAACATCTCGCGAAAGCCGCGGGTCAGGCTTTCGCGGTTGAGCCCGCAGAGCGCCGCGATCTGCTCGAGTGACAGCTTCTCGTTCCAGCGCTCGTCCACCACTCTCCGCGCGGCCATGATGCGCAGGCTGTGCGCGCGCGACAGCGCGCCGTTTGACGCAAGCGGTTTGAGCAGGCCGGTATCGCGAAGCCGCAGCGTGTCGCACAGCAGCTCGACCGCCTTGGCGGCGCGGTAGAGGTGACCCGCCTCGCCCTGCATGTTGCAGTCGCGGAGCGCGAGGGCGATCGTGCGGAGCTCGCAGGGCATGTGGAAACTGTGCCAGTCGCCGTCGCCCGGGAGTGCATTGCCCATCCGGTCGAGAACGGCGGTGTCGACGAGCAGCACGACGCGCGTGCCTGGCGCGTCCTGTTCGATCAGGGCGGCCAGCCGATCGGTGCCGACGATCGAGGCGATCGACGAATCGTGGATCGTGCCAAGCGTGTAGGCGAGGGCGATCGCGCGTTCGGGCGTGTGATACGTCTCGGGCCGTCCGATCAGGATCGTCAGTTCGGGAGACACGGTGATGGCAAGTTCGCGACTTTCGCGCATATCGACCCTCCAATCGCCTCTCGCGGGCTTGGGAGCACGATGGACCTATCCGATAGCTTGCGCAAGGCCTATCTGACAGGTCCAAGCGCGCGGGCCAGCGCCTCATGGCTGTCGCGGCGCGCCTGGGCGGCGACCTTCGCGGCCGGATCGAAGTCGAAGCCGTGAAATCCGCCAGGATAGACGTGGAGCTCGACCGCGACGCCCGCGCGCATCAGGCGTCGCGCATAATCGAGATCCTCGTCGACGAAGAGATCGAGCGCGCCGGTCGCGATGAAAGTCGGCGGCAGGCCGGCGAGATCGGTCGCGCGCGCGGGCGCGGCATAGGGCGACACGTCGGGCGCCCCCGGCGCGTGGCCGAGCAGCGCGGACCAGCCGAACGCATTGTTGTGCGGTGGCCAGACGAACTCGCCTGCGGTCGGGCTGGGATCGGTCGCGACGCAGGTCCGGTCGTCGAGCATCGGATAGATGAGATGCTGGAACGCCAGGCCGTATTCGCCGCGATCGCGGGCGAGCAACGCCAGCGCCGCCGCAAGCCCGCCGCCTGCGCTCTCGCCCATCACCCCGATCCGCGCCGCGTCGATCCCCATCGCGGCGGCATGGCCGAACAGCCAGCCAAGCGCCGCATAGCAATCCTCGATCGCTCCCGGAAACACGGTTTCGGGCGCGAGCCGATAGTCGACCGAGACGAGCGCGCAGCCGAGTTGCGCGACCAGCGCGCGATGGATCGGCGCCAGCGGCTCGGCCGCACCACCGACATAGCCGCCGCCATGGATGTGGAAGATGCACGGCAATGGCGCCGAGGCGTCGGCTGCCTTCGGGCGGTAGCTGTAGAGCGCGATCTCGGGCGCGCCCGCGGGGCCGGGGACCCAGCGCCTGTCGCTGACGACCGCGGCGACCGTCGCGGGATCCTCGGGGATCGGCAGCCGCGCGGTCTCGCGCATCGCGACCAGCGTTTCGGACGTCAGGTGAATCTTCGGCCAGGCGTCGAGCAGCGGCACGAGCTCAGGATCGACGAGGTGCCGCGTACCGATGGTCATAGCGTGAAGATCTTGCCCGGGTTGAAGAGGTCCTTGGGATCGAGCGCGCGCTTGATCGCGCGCATCATATCCACCGCGTCGCCCAGCTCGGCAACCAGCCAGTCCTGCTTGCCGAGGCCAATGCCATGCTCGCCGGTGCAGGTGCCGTCCATCGCCAGCGCGCGCTCGACCAGTCGACGGTTGATCGCCTCGACTTCGACCATCTCCTCGGGCGCATGGGGATCGATCGAGAAGACGACATGGAAATTGCCGTCACCGACATGGCCGAGGATCGTCGCAGGCAGCGTCGCCGCCTCGAGATCGCGCTTGGTGTCGCCGATGCATTCGGCGAGCCGGCTGATCGGCACGCATACGTCGGTCGCCCAGCCGACCGCGCCCGGCCGCAGATTGACCGTGGCATAATAGGCCTCGTGCCGCGCCTTCCAGAGCTTCGAGCGTTCCTCGGGCAGGTTCGACCATAGGAAATGGCCGCCGCCATTGGCGTCCGCGAGTTCGGCGACCGTAGCGATCTGCTCGGCGACATGCGCCGGCGTGCCGTGGAATTCGAAGAACAGGGTGGTCAGTTCGGGATAGTCGAGCTTCGACCAGCGATTGACCGCGCGCATCTGGACATCGTCTAGAATCTCGACGCGGGCCAGCGGGATGCCGATCTGGATCGCCTGCACCACGGTGTCGACCGCACCGCTGAGCGTCTCGAACGAACAGACCGCCGACGAGATCGCCTCGGGGATGCCGTGAAGCCGCAGCGTCACCTCGGTGATGATGCCGAGCGTGCCTTCGGCGCCGATCATCAGCCGGGTGAGGTCGTAACCCGCCGCCGACTTGCGCGCGCGCCGCGCGGTGCGGATCTCGCGACCGTCGGGGGTGACGACGCGCAGCGACAGCACCGCCTCGCGCATCGTGCCGTAGCGCACCGCGTTGGTGCCCGACGCGCGCGTCGAGGCCATGCCGCCGATCGTGGCGTTGGCGCCGGGATCGATCGGGAAAAACAGCCCCATGTCGCGCAGATGCTCGTTGAGCTGCTCGCGCCGCACACCGGCCTGGACGGTGCAGTCGAGATCGTCGGGATTGACCGCGACGATCGCATCCATCTCCGAGAGGTTGACCGACACGCCGCCGCGCGCGGCCGCGGTGTTGCCTTCGATCGAGGTGCCCGCGCCATAGGGAATGATCGGCACGTCGGCGGCGACGCACAGCCTGACCAGCGTCACCACCTCCTCGGTCGAGTGCGCGAACACGACCGCATCGGGCAGCATCGGCGCGAAATGCGCCTCGCTTTGCCCGTGCTGCGTCCGCATCGCCTCGCCGAGATGGAAGCGATTGCCGAAGGCGGCGGACAGCGCGTCGACCAGATCGGCCGGAAGCGCCCTGGACTCGTGGACGATGGGGTGCACGGCTGTCCTTCTAGAATTTGACGCTGGCGCGAACACCGACGCGGCGGCGTTGGCCCTGGATGGCGAGGTTGGCGGCGATCGGCGGGGCAAGCCCGGCACGGGTCAGCAGCGACGCGTCGAGATAGGTCTCGAGGTATTTGCTGTTGAACAGGTTGGTGGTGAACGCCGCGATCTCGAAACGGCCATGATCCCAGGCGATCGAGCCGTTGGCGAGATAATAGGAGGACAGGATCGGCTGCGAGTTGACGTCGAGCGAGTCGCCGCTGCGCTTGCCCTTGGCGACGACATTGGCGTCGAGGGTGACGCTGTCCTCGTCGCCCAGACCGAGCCGGTAGTTGGTCCCGGCGAGGAAATTCCACGACGGCACGAACGGCACGCGGTTGCCGGCATAGGCATAGCCCGTCGTCTGCGTGAACTCGTCCGAATTGGTGACGCGTTCGTGGAGCAGCGTGACGTTGCCGTAGAGGCGCCAGGCGTCGGTCAGCTGATAGTTGACCTCGGCCTCGAGACCGTAGCTCGTGACGTGCCCAGAATTGAGGTCGACCGCGACGAAGCCGACGCCTGTGGTGCTGGGCGCGAGCGCATTGGCACCGATGAAGTGGTTGTAGTCGTTGTAGAAGATGTCGGCATTGACCGAGAGCTTGCGATCGAAGGCGCTGAACTTGGTGCCGATCTCGTAGGTCCAGACATTGTCGCCGCGATAGATGAGGTTGGGCGCACCCGGATCGTTCTGGCCGCCGCCGCGCGAGCCCCGCGCGACCGACGCATAGGTCATCACGTCGGAGTTCCAGTGCCGTGTGAGCGTGAAGCGCGGATCGACCTCATTGTCCTTGTAGACGCCGGCGGTCGAGGCGTCGCTCGCACTGAGCTTTTGGTGATCGAAGCGAATGCCGGCGGTGAAATCCCATCCCGGGGCGAACTTCCAGAACACCGTGCCGAAGGCTGCCTGCGATTCGTTGAGCGCATGCAGCGAGGAGGGGATCGTCAGCCCGAAGGGGACGAATGTCGTCGTGCCGTAGCTGTGCGTCGTGGCGTGGTCGGCGAACAGCCCCACAAGCGTCGAGATGCTGTCGCTCCACTGCGTGTCGAAGCGCAGCTCGCCGGTCTTGGTCTTGAGGATGCGGTTGGCGCTGGCGCGCAGATAGTCGATCGGGCCGAAATCGGCATCGCCGGTCGGCTGATGCGAGACGCTCTCGTTATAGGCGGCGACCGCGGTGATCTTGGTGTGGAGCGCATCGACCTTGAAGTCGCCCTTGAGGCTCGCGCCCTTGTAGGTGATCGCGACGATGCTCGCGACGTTGGTCGGCACGTCGAGCGTATAATCCTGGGGGCCGCTCGAATTGGCATAGGGCACGCTGCCGCCGACGACGCGGTCGTAATTGCCGTTGAGCGTGAAGGTCGCCCAGTCCGCGGGCAGGAAGCGGAGCGATCCGTTGATCGTCTTCTGCGTCAGCGGATTGCGATCGCCGCCGATCAGGCTGTTCTTCTGGAAATTATCCTGGTGATGATAGGCGCCGCCGATGCGGAATTGCAGCAGATCCTTGATGATCGGGCCGCTGATGCTGCCCGAGGCCGATTTGAAATCGTCGCTGCCCGCATAGGCGCCGTCGATCCGGCCCTTCCAGACATTGCTCGGCTGATTGGTGATGACGTTGATCGCGCCACCCAGCGTGTTGTTGCCGAACAAGGTTCCCTGCGGTCCGCGCAGCACCTCGACGCGCGCGATGTCGACCAGCGGCGTGTTGAGATAGGAGGTGTTGGGCTGGTAGATGCCGTCGATGAAGATGCCGACGCCGGGCTGCACCGTGTCGATCAGCGTCGTGCCGATGCCCCGCATCGAGACGAAGGCGCGGCCGGCGCTGTCCGAATTGATGTTGAGGCCGGGCGAGAGCGCCGCGACGTCGCGGACCTGATAGAGCTGCTGCTGGCGGATCGCATCGCCGGTGACCGCGGTCACCGCGATCGGAATGTCCTTGAGCGACTCCTGACGCTGGCGCGCGGTGACGACGATCTCGCCGACATCGTTCGATACGCGCATATTGGGCGGCGTGACGGGGCTGGTATCGGCGGGGGTCGGCGCGGTGGGCGCCGTGCTCTGCGCGAGGGCGACGGCTGGCAGGAATATGGCCAAGGCGGTGCCCGCGGCAAGGAAATGTAGGCGGCGCATCTCGAAATCCCCTCTCGATCGACCCGTCGGTCTGTGCCGACGTCTTGATCTGGAATAGTCGACACACGACCTATCTGAAAGGTCTGCTGCTATGCCGATCGGCAGGATTTGTTGGCCGTCTCAGTGCCGAAGCGCCGCCGCGGGTATCGACGCATCGGGCTGTGCGGTGCCGGTCTCGAGCGCGTAGACCTGACCGCCGGCGCCGTCGAAGGTTGGCCAAGGCAGCGTCCCGTCGCGCGCGAAATCGACCCAGAGACGATGGATGCCATCCGCCAGATCCTGAGGCGGCGTGGGCCCGACGAATCCCTTGGGCCCACTGCAACTCGCCAATGTGTCGAACACGAAGGGCAGTTCGAGCGCGTGCGCGGCGCCGAGCGCGCCGTCGAAGGCGGGCGAGCGCCAGCCGAATTCGTAGAAATGCGTGCGGCCGCCCGCCCTGGCGTGCGCGGCGGCGAAGTCGCGCGCGGGGAGGCGGAAGGCAAGATCGGTCATCGCATCGGCCAGCGCGTCGCCCGCGCGGCGCTTGCCCATGCCATAGGCCTTGAGGATCGCCCGTGCGCCGCGCACCGAACGGCTGAGAACGTACCAGGACAGCAGCCGCCCGATCTTCCTGCGCACGCCGGTGGGGACGAGATAGATGTTCATCTCGTCGAGATTGGTGCCGATCAGCAGATCGACGTCGCGGCCTGCCCCTTTCGCCAGCGCCTCGAGCGGCGACAGCGGCAATACGTCGTCGCCATGGACGGGCAGGAAACGGCTGAGGCCGAAGGCGGGTTCGTGGCCGTCCGCCTCGCGCAGATTGACGCGCGCGGTCGGCAGCTGGACCTTGGCGAGCGTGTCGACGCCCTGTTGCACGGTGGTGGCGCGGAAGCCCGCTTCGTCTGGGGTGACGCGCAGCATCTTGGCGAGCTTGGCCACCAGTCGTCTGGCGACGGGGAGCGACCGTGTCATCCCGCCATGCCCGCTCTGCACGATCGCGCGGACGAACAGCCCTTTGGCGAGCGGCGAGGCGAGCAGGTTGGCGATCGCCATCGCGCCGGCCGATTCGCCGAAGACGGTGACGTTGCCCGGATCGCCGCCGAACGCCGCGGCATTGTCGCGCACCCATGCGAGCGCGGCGATCTGGTCGCGCAGCCCCAAATTGGTCGGCACGCCGGGGATGGCGAGGAAACCCTCGATCCCCATGCGATAGTTGATCGCCATGCAGATCGCGCCCGAGCGCGCGAAGCCCGATCCGTCGAGCACCGCGACGTCATTGCTCCCCGCGATGAAGCCGCCGCCGTGGATGAAGACCAGCACGGGCAGCGCGGACGCCTCGGTATCGGGTGCCCAGACGCTGACGTTGAGGAAATCGTCGCCGTGGCGCCAGCCGGGGCCGACCAGCGGCTCGATGTCGAGCGCCTCGAACGGGGGCGCGGTCGGCTGCGGCGCGCTCGGCCCGGGCCTGGTGGCATCGCGCACGCCGTCCCACGCCGGATAGGGCTGCGGCTTGGCGAAGCGTAGCGCGCCGAGCGGAGATGCTGCATAGGGCACGCCGAGATAGCGACGTACGCCGTCCTGCGCGGTGCCGCGGACGGCGCCTGTCGTCGTCGTGACGATCGTCTCGGTCATGCTGGCTCTCCCATGCGCTTGCGTGGAGCGAGTAGAGCATTCGGCCCGCCGATGCCTCCCGCTTCGCTTTGCCCGGCGACAGTTTGGCGATGCCGCTAGCGGTGCACGAAATTGCGCAATGCAAAACTCGACTGGATGTGCGCGACGCCGCGGGTGCGGGTCAGCTGTCCGAGCAGCAGCTGATAATGATCGAGCCCGCGGACCACGACCTGCAGCAGATAGTCCGCGCCGCCGCTCATCAGGAAGCCGCCGAGCACCTCCGGCATCGCGCCGACCGTCGCCTCGAAATTGGCGAGGATGTCCTCGACCTGGCGCTCGAGCGTCACCGAGACGAACACGGTCATGCCGCCGACCAGCCGCTCCTCGTCGATCTGCGCTGCATAGCCGCGGATCACGCCGTCCGCCTCGAGCCGGCGGACACGGCGCAGCGTCGGCGTCAGCGACAGCCCGATCCGCTCGGCGAGATCGCGCCAGCTGATCCGTCCATCCTTGCGCAAGGCCGCCACGATGCCGCGATCGAGGGTGTCGAGCTGGTGGGTCGTTTCAGCCATAATCTTTCCCCGAAGTAGCGCAAACACGCCAATATCGACGCCTGCCGCAGTCATCTTTGGCAGCACTTACTACAACCTCTCTGATAGGTTGAGCGGAATAAGTGGGAGAGAGCAGCCATGGTGCCGCGCGTAACGAGTCTCGACAGCATCTATCTCGGCGAAGACGGGCCGGCGTTCATGACCGGCATCCAGGCGCTGGTCCGCCTGCCGATGATGCAGCGGCGGCTCGACCGCCATCGGGGGCTGAGCACCGGGGGGCTGGTGACCGGCTACCGCGGCTCGCCGCTCGGCGCTTACGACCAGCAGCTGTGGAAGGCCGAGCGCTATCTCAAGGCGCATGACGTCGTCTTCCAGCCCGGACTCAACGAGGATCTCGCCGCGACCGCGCTGTGGGGCTCGCAGATGCACAGCGCCTACGGCGAAACGTCCGTCGATGGCGTGTTCGGCATCTGGTATGGCAAGGGGCCCGGCGTCGATCGCTCGGGCGATCCGTTCCGCGCGGGCAACATGCTCGGCACCGCGGCGCTGGGCGGCGTGCTCGCGGTGGCGGGCGACGACCATGCCGCGCAATCCTCGATGTACCCGCACCAGACCGACGGCATCTTCCAGTCGGTGATGATGCCGGTGATCCAGCCCGCGAGCGTCTCCGAAATCTTGTCGCTGGGGCTCGCCGGTCTGGCGCTGTCGCGGTTCAGCGGTCTGTGGGTGGCGATGAAGACGATCGCCGAAGTGGTCGAAAGCGCCGCCTCCTTCGATCTGCCCGATGCCTATCCCGCCTTTCTGCGCCCCGACCATGTCGTGCCGCCGCACGGCCTCAACTGGGATCCGCGTATCGCCTGGCCCGCCGAGCGCGCCGAACTCGAGCGGCGGCTGCTCGACGAACGCCTCCCCGCCGCGCTTGCCTGGGCTGGGCTCAACCGGCTCGACCGGCCGGTGATCGACAATCCCGATCACCGCCGGCTGTGCGTCGTCACCGTCGGCAAGGCGCATCAGGACCTGATGCAGGCGCTCGCCGATCTCGGGCTTGACTGCGGCGATCTCGAGCGGCTCGGCGTATCGGTCTACAAGGTCGCGATGAGCTGGCCGCTCGACACCGCCAGCCTGATGCGCTTCGCCGATCGCTTCGATGAGATTCTGATCGTCGAGGAGAAGCAGCCGATCGTCGAGGACCAGCTCAAGGCGGCGCTGTACCGCAACCCCGCCGAACGCCGGCCGCGCATCGTCGGCAAGGCGGACCAAGACGGGCGTCCGCTGCTGCAGGCGACGATGGAGTTCACCCCGCTGATCGTCGCGCGCGCGCTGCTGCGCCGGCTGACGGGCAGCGCGATCGACGCCGCGTTGGCGGCGCGGCTGGCGGTGCTCGAGGCGCAGGCCGACGACGGTAAGGTGGTGCCGTTCCCGCCGCGCAAACCCTTCTTCTGCTCGGGTTGTCCGCATAATAGCTCGACCAAGACCCCCGAGGGCTCGATCTCGGGGGGCGGCATCGGCTGTCACGTCATGGCGCTGTCGCAACCGCGGCTCAAGACCAAGACGTTCAGCCAGATGGGCGGCGAGGGCGCGCAGTGGATCGGCGCGGCGCCCTTCTCGAAGACGCCGCACATCTTCCAGAATCTCGGCGACGGCACCTATCAGCATTCGGGGCTGCTCGCGATCCGCGCCGCGGTCGCCGCCGGCACCGCGATCACCTACAAGATCCTCTACAACGACGCGGTCGCGATGACCGGCGGGCAGGCCGCCGAGGGCGCACCGACGCCCGCGATCATCTCGCGCCAGCTCGCCGCCGAGGGCGTCTCTGCGGTCCACCTCGTCAGCGACGAGCCCGAGACGTGGCGCGCCGCGACCGATCTCGCGCCGGGCACCGCCATCCATCACCGCGACGAGATGGACGCGCTGCAGCGCCAACTGCGCGAGGTGCCCGGCGTCACCGCGATCCTCTATGTTCAAACCTGCGCGGCCGAGAAGCGCCGCCGGCGCAAGCGCAAGGCCTTTCCCGATCCCGATCGCCGGCTGTTCATCAACCCGCGCGTCTGCGAGGGCTGCGGCGATTGCTCGGTGCAATCCAACTGCATCGCGATCGAGCCGCTCGAGACCGACTATGGCCGCAAGCGCCAGATCAACCAGTCGAGCTGCAACAAGGATTTCTCCTGCGTGAAGGGCTTTTGCCCGAGCTTCGTCGAGATCGACGGGCCGGTGCTGCGCAAGCCCGACGGCGACCGGCTCAAGACGATCGAGGCCGAGCGGTTTCCCAGCCTCCCGCTGCCCGAAATCCCCGCGCTGACCGAGGTCGCCAACATCTATGTCGCGGGTATCGGCGGACTCGGCGTGCTCACGCTCGGCGCGCTGCTCGGCACCGCCGCGCATCTCGAGGGACTCAACGCGACCGTGCTCGATTTCACCGGGCTCGCGCAGAAGAATGGTGCGGTGGTCAGCCAAGTTCGGATCGCGCCCGCCGGGCAGCCGATCCATGCGGTGCGCATCGGTGCCGGGTCGATCGACCTGATGATCGCGACCGACGCGACCGTCGCGGCCGCGGCCGACGGCCTGCTCAAGCTCGCCGATGGGCGTAGCGCGATCGTGCTCAATACCGACGAGACGCCGACCGCCGACGTCGTCACCGATCGCGACGCGACGCTGCCCACCGCGCGGATGGTCGAGACGCTGCTCGGGCGTGCCGGCCGCGGCTTCCCGCTGCGCGCGTCGGCGGTCGCGCGCGGGCTGTTCGGCGACACCGTCGCGGCCAATGTGATGATGGTCGGCTTCGCCTGGCAGAAGGGCCTGTTGCCGCTGTCGCTCGATGCGATCGACGGCGGGCTCGAGGCGCTCGGCACCGCGGTCGCGGCCAACAAACGCGCCTTCGCCTGGGGCCGGTTCGCCGCGATCGACATGGCGGCGGTCGAGCGGATCGCCGAGATCGCGCCGCCACCCGCGCCGGTCGAGACGACGGCGGCGCTTGCCGCCCGGCTCGAGGCCGAACTCGTCGCCTATCAGGACCGCGGCTATGCCGACCGCTATCGCGCGCTGGTGGACCACGTGAGCATCGCCGCGCGGCCGTTCGACCGCCAGGGCGAGCGCTTCGTCCGCGCGGTCGCCGAGAACGCGTACAAGCTGATGGCCTATAAGGACGAATATGAGGTTGCGCGGCTCTATGCCGATCCGGCGTTCGAGCGCGCGCTTGCCGCGCAATTCTCCGATCGGCGATCGATGGGCGTGTGGCTGGCCCCGCCCTTCCTGTCGAAGACCGACGCGCGCACCGGGCGCCCCGCCAAGCGCAAGTTCGGCCCGTGGGTGTTCACCGCGTTCCGCCTGCTCGCCGCCGGCAAGCGCCTGCGCGGCGGCTGGGCCGATCCCTTCGGCCGTACCGCCGAGCGCGTCGCCGAACGCCGCTGGCGCGACGACTATCTCGCGATGATCGAGCGGATGTGCGGCGATCTGCGCGCGGACCGCCTCGAGACCGCGATCGCGCTGGCATTGCTGCCCGCCGATATTCGCGGCTTCGGCCCGGTCAAGGAGGCCGCGATGCTTGACGCCGAGACTCGCCGCGCCAAGCTGCTTGCCGATTACGCGACGCCGACGTCGCGACCAACGCTTGTCGCTGCCTGAGGTAAGACCATGATACTCGACGAGATGCAGTCCGCGATCCGCGACACGGTGCGCGATTTCGCACGCGACCGCCTGTGGCCCGAGACCCAGGGGTTCGAGGCGGCCGGCGGCTATCCGCCCGCGCTGTTCGAGGAGATGGGCGCGCTCGGGCTGCTCGGGATGACCGCGCCGGCGGCGTTCGGCGGTGCGGAGGCGGACTATGTCAGCTACGCGCTCGCGCTGATCGAGATCGCGGCGGGCGATGGGGCGCTCTCGACGATCGTGTCGATCCAGAATTCGATCCTGGTGTCGGGGCTGCTCAAGGACGGCAACGCGGCGCAGCAGCAGCGCTTCCTGCCCGATCTGATCGCCGGCCGCACGATCGGCGCCTTCGCGCTGACCGAGACCGACGCCGGATCGGACGCCGCCGCGATCCGCACCCGCGCGACCCGCGTCGAGGGCGGCTGGCGGCTGAACGGCGGCAAGCAGTTCATCACCTCGGGCCGCATCGCGGGGGTGACGATGGTGATCGCGGTCACCGATCCGGAGGCGGGCAAGAAGGGCATTTCCGCCTTCCTCGTCCCGACCGACACGCCGGGCTATGTCGTCGACAAGGTCGAGCACAAGCTCGGCCAGGCGGCGTCCGACACCTGCGCCTTGCGCTTCGAGGACTGTTTCGTCCCCGACGAGCTGCTGCTCGGTACCGAGGGACGCGGCTATTCGATCGCGCTTGCCAACCTCGAGGCCGGGCGGATCGGGATCGCGGCGCAATCGGTCGGCATGGCGCAGGCCGCGCTCGAGATTGCGGTCGGCTATGCGCGCGAGCGGTCATCGATGGGCAAGCCGATCATCGAGCATCAGGCGGTCGGCTTCCGCCTCGCCGATCTCGCGACGCGGCTCGAGGCCGCGCGCCAGCTGGTGCTCCACGCCGCGAGCGTCAAGGACGCCGGGCTGCCGTGCCTGAAGGAAGCGTCGATGGCGAAGCTATTCGCCTCCGAAGCCGCCGAGGCGATCTGCTCGGGCGCGATCCAGACGCTCGGCGGCTATGGCTATCTCGAGGAATATCGGCTCGCCAAGCTCTACCGCGACGTCCGCGTCTGCCAGATCTATGAAGGCACGTCCGACATCCAGCGCATGGTGATCGCGCGGACGCTGTGAGGCGCGGCGCTTAGATCAGCGCTTCGGCCTCGGCGCGCGCGAGCGCACGCGCGACCCCGCCGTCGTAGAGTTCGGTCAGCCAGCGTCCCACGATCGCGACGAACCCTGCGTCGTCGCCGAGATCGCCGAACAGCGATCGCATCGCGAGCAGCGGCGCGGGATCGCCGCCCCCCGCGATCGCACGCACGCGCAGCTCGGCGGCGAGCGGGTGGACGACCGCGATCGGTCGTCCCGCCTCATCTTTGCCGCGGACCCGGCGCAGCCAGGCCGCCAAACCCAGGCCGAGCAGGTCGATCGGTGCCCCCGCCGCCAGCCGGTCGCGGATCGGATCGAGCAGATAGTTGAGCGCGGCATCGGCATTGACCCGCGCGACGGTGTCGGGGATCGCCGGATTGTCGAAGCGCGCGATGACCGATCGCTTATAGGCGTCGAGATCGACGCCGGGCACCGGATCGAGCGTCGGCCCGGTCTCGCGGTCCATCAACGCTATGATGTAGCGCCGGATCAGCGGGTGGCGGATCGTCTCGTCGATCCCGGTCAGGCCGATCAGCTGGCCCGGGCCGGACAGGGCGAGGTGGCTGGCGTTGAGCAGCCGCAGCTTCATCCGCTCATAGGGCGCGACGTCGCCCACGAACTGCACGCCGACGCGCTCGAGCGCGGGCCGCCCGGCGACGAAGTGGTCCTCGATCACCCATTGGCGGAAGGGCTCGGCGACGAGGGATGCGGCGTCGTCGATCCCGGTCCGATCGCGGAAATCCTGGATGGCGGCGGCGGTCGGCTGCGGCGTGATGCGGTCGACCATCGCGTTTGGAAAGCTCGCATGCTGCGCGATCCAGGCCAACAGTCCCGGATCGCTCGCGTCGGCGAAATCGGCGACGGCGCGGCGCAGCACGTCGCCATTATGCTGGATATTGTCGCAGCTCAGCACGGTCAGCCCGCCCAGGCCCTTCCGCCGCCGCTCGGCAAGCCCCGCGACCACCACGCCGATTGCCGAGCGGGGGTCTGCCGGGTTGGCGAGGTCGTGGACGATCTGCGGATGCGTCAGATCGAGCCGCTTGGTGGCGCGGTCGAGGCAATATCCGTGCTCGGTCACCGTCAGGCTCAGAATGCGCGTCTCGGGCGATGCGATCGCCGCCAGCAGGTTCGTGGAACCGGCGGACGCGTCGATCGCCTCGACGATCGCACCGATCACCACGTGCTGCTCATCGTCGCCGTCGCGTTCGACCAGCGTGTAGAGGCAATCCTGATCGGTCAGCGCCTTGAGCAACGGACGATCGGCCTCGCGCAGCCCGACGCCGCGAATGCCCCACGTCAGTGCGCTCGGGTCCAGCAGCATCAGATCGTGGAGATACCGCGCCATGTGCGCGCGGTGGAAGCCGCCGAGACCGAGATGGACGATCCCGGGCACGATCGCGCGCCGGTCGTAAGCGGGCGGCGTCAGGCGCCGCAGAGCGTCGGCTGCGACCGCGGTGTGCGCGCGCTCGCGATCGCTCGGACGGTCCATAGTTTGCTTCGTCATACTACGCGCCTCGATCCTGTCATCGGATCGCGTCGTAGATGCTATCGCGATCCGACGGCCGACTTTTCGGCAGAGCAACGCCGACGGCACAGCGATGCTGCGGATCGGCATATGCGCCCAGCGCGCGTCCAGGATTATAGGCCGGCATCGCGTGCCCGCAGACCGTTTCAGGAGATCCCATGCCGGACATCGTTCGTGTGACGACCAGCGACGGCGTCACCCTCCACGTCGAGAGCAGCGGCGCGGGGCCGGCCATTCTCTTCGTTGCCGGCTACACGGCGACGCTCGAAACCTGGGCGTACCAGATCGACGCGGTGGTAGCCGCCGGCTACCGCGCCATCGCGTTCGACCGGCGGTGGCACGGCCGGTCCGACCGTCCCGCCCACGGCCAGCGCATCGCGCGCCACGCCGCCGACCTGCGCGACGTGATCGTCGCGCTCGGCCTCGACCGGCCGCTGCTCGTCGGCGCCTCGATGGGAGCGAGCGTCTGCTGGTCCTATATCGACCTGTTTGGTTCGGATGCGATCGCGGGCATGATCGGCGTCGACCAGACCCCGCGCATGATCAACGGCGCCGATTGGGCGTGCGGCTTCTACGGGCTGACCGAGGACAATGTCGGGCGCTTCTTTGCGGAGGGCATACCCGCGACCGGCCGAGGCCGGTCTGCCGACCCCTTCTTGGCCGCCATGGCGGCGTTGCAGGCGAAGGTGGGCGACGCAAGGCTCGATGACCTCCCGACCCCCGACACCCTGGCCCTGCTGAACGACCATGCGCGTCAGGATTGGCGCGACGTCTGTGCGACGGCATCGTGCCCGATGCTCTTGATCGCAGGCCGCGACAGCGAGCTTTGGCCAGCCGAGCATGTGCGCGCTGTGGCCGGCAACGCGAATGCCCGAAGCTCGATCATCGACGAGTGCGGCCATGTGGTGAATGTGGAGCAGCCAGAGGAATTCAACGCTACGCTGCTCGACTTTGCTCTGGATGTGCACAAGATCTGATGTACGCTTGCGCCGAAAGCGGTCCTTTCAGGATGTTATAATGAATGACGGCTTTGCCTCATTTGTTGACCATCCCATACCGGCAACTTCGTTCAGCTTCAGCACCGTAATCAGCGTGCTTGTCGCGCCGGTATTTCGGAGCGAGCCTCGTTACGGAGGCGAAATTCAGTCTGATAATGCGTCGAGCTGTAAAGCGCGGTGACGCGTGACCGGCTTCGATCATTCCGGCGCTTAATCGTATCGGCCACCCGGCCGCGGGCAAGCTTTTGGGACGATCCGTATTCTCCTGATGGGGATGGGCAGATTGCGATTCGGGGGTTGTCTCTAAAAAACGCCGTATCGGAGCGTGGCAGTCATTGGCCGCTCTCGTCGACCTCGTAGAGCATTGGGCTCATCATCCAGCGCTTTACCGAGGATTCCCGCCATCCGGCGCAGCGCGTGCTGATCGGTCATCGAAGGTCTCCTGCGTGTCAGGGATTGGGCTTCGATGACGTCTCTATGCACGCTCTGGGCTGGCGCAGAGGATCGTTTTTGCCACCCCCCAAAAACGATCCCCCCCGGTCGGCGGAGTTGTCGCCCTGGTCAGTGCGAATGGACCTGGGCGTCCTGCGCTATCGCGCAGCCGCGCTCTCCTCCGCTTCGCTCCACCAAGCCGCCGGGACCGGCGTCTCGGCCCTGACGGGGCTCGATCGCTGACGCGGGCGCCGGGGCTGCGCGCCGGCGATGCGGCCATCGCGTACCGCGACGAATTTGGCATCCGGCTCCTCGGGAGCGGGGAGGGCGTCGCTGCCCTGTAGTCCCGCCGAGGCGGGCCGCAACCCGGCGTTGCCGGGTCCTTCACTGCGTTACGGCTCCTTGCGTGCAGCCAACTCCGCCGGCGGGACTCTCGGTTCGCTCCTGTCGCCCACCCCGCCCCTTTCCGGGCCGGTTGCTTGGGCGGGGAAAAAAGCAGAGCCATGAAGACGAAGGATAGCGCAGGTTCGGACCGCACGAGCCTCTACACCCAAGTCACCGATCGCATCATCGCGAAGCTGGAGGCGGGGCGTCTGCCCTGGGTGCAGCCCTGGGATAGCGCCAAGGCGTCGGCGGGACTGCCGCGCAATGCGGGAACGGGACGAGCCTATTCGGGCATCAATGTCCTGATCCTGTGGGCGACCGTCATCGAGCGGGGTTATGGCCGGCAGGCATGGCTGACCTACAAGCAAAGCGAGGCGCTTGGGGGCCATGTCCGCCGGGGTGAGCAGGGCACCACCATCTGCTACGCGGATCGCTTCACACCGAAGACCGAGCAGGCGCGTGCCGCCGAGCAGGGTGACGACGCCCGGCAGGTGGCTTTCCTCAAGCGCTTCACCGTCTTCAATGTCGACCAGTGCGACGGATTGCCCGCGACGCTCGCGGGTCACATCGAGCCGCTGGCGACGTGTGAGGTCATTCCCCATGCCGAGGCGCTGATCGACGCCACCGGTGCGGATCTCCGGATCGGGGGCGATCGCGCCTTCTATGCGCCATCGGCCGACTTCATCGCGGTGCCACCGCCGCAGGCCTATCATCATGCCATCGACTGGTATCGGACGGCTTTTCATGAGCTGGGGCATTGGACCGGTCATGCCTCGCGCCTCGACCGTGACCTCGGCAGCGCGGTCGGCGAAAGCTGGTACGCCCGCGAGGAACTGGTCGCCGAGATGACCAGCGCCTTCATCTGTGCCGAGCTGTCGATCCAGCCGACAGTGCGCCATGCCGACTATATCGGCTCGTGGCTCGAGGTGCTGCGCAATGATCCGCGCGCGATCTTCCGGGCGGCGAGTCAGGCCAGCAAGGCGGCGGACTATTTGCTCGCCTTTCGGTCGGCCGATGTCGCTACGCCAGGCGCCGGAGAGCCGTCATGAGCGGAGACAATGAAAACCTCCGGACGCCGAAAGTGGCGGGGGATGCCGCAGAACGGCCGACCTGGACCGAGGCAGAACTCGACGTGGCGATGGCGAAGGTGCCGGTCTATGAGCGCGAGATATACATGCTCCATGTCCTCGACACGCTCAGCTATCTCGAGATCGCCGCGCGCTATGGGATCAGCGTCAGTCGCGTCGAACGCTCGCTGATCAAGGCGCTGAGGCGCCTTCGGCGCGCGATCGACGCGATTGAGCGGCGGCGGCGATGATCACCATCGCCGCCGCCACAACCCGGCTTCGGTGCCGGGCTGTGCATCGCCGCCGTCGCTGCGAGGATCGGGATCATGCGCGACTAGCTCGACCATCTGCCGGATACCAAACAGCGCGAACTCGCGGACGTCGTGCGCATCCTGTTCGAGGAGTTCGACGCCGCGACGCGGACGGGCAACCAGCCCTTTACCAAGCAGGCGCGCATCTTCAAGCTTGTGCTCCACGGATCCTATGCGCGCGGCGACTGGGTCGATGATCCGGTCGGCGGCTAGGATCGAGGATGCGACGAGCAGGATATTCTGCCCAACCCACAGCGTCACCAGCCGGCGGATCGTCGGATTTGCAGCGGTGTCCGAACCCGACTTCAGCGTCGCCAGCACGAACACGCCGGCCAGTATCGCGGTGACGATTAGCGGGTAGGCGCCCTGGTGGGCATAGTCCGCTATTGTCGTGCCGGCGGGTAGCGGCGCGCCGCTCCATAGGAAGGCGATGTCGAGCCCGTTCTCGACAGCGAAGATTGCGTTGAACAGGCCGAGCGCGATCAGCACCGAGGGCATCGAAGCGCCCGGCAGAGTCACCTCGGTGTCGGGCAACGCCGTGACGATCCGCGTCGCCCAGCGGCTCGGCCGGAAGGCCGGCCAAAAGAGCGCCAGCATCGCCAGCCAGAAGGCAACCTCGCCGATCGACGGCAGTCGGATCGCCGCGAAGGCGTGCGCGATGAGCGGGTTGGCGCTCGCGAACAGCGCCGCGAAAATGACTCCCATTGCGATTGGCAGCGCCAGCATTGCAGCAACCGTGCGCGCCGTCATCCGTCCGCGTTGCGGCCGTGGACGAAACACCCGCAACAGGTCGATCAGTGGGGTGAACGATCCGGTTACGCCATGCGCCGTCACGCGCACCGCCCAGCGCCACGCATCGTCGAACCCATCGGCACGTGGCAGCAGCGCGGCGATCGAGATCGCGATCCAGAACATCGTCCATCCGAGCAAACCGGGCGAGCCCGCCGCAGCTAGCGCGAAGGCGCTTGCGGCCCCGCCCGCGACGAGTGCCGGACCACGACGAAGCGCGGGTCGGGCGACGGCCAACGCGACCGTCCAGGCCAGCATCACACCACCCAGCCACGACCCGACCTCGTCGCGAAACAGAGCGTCTGCCGCCGCGATTAGCGGCACGACGAACGCCATCTTGGCGAGGAAGGAATAGCGTGCGCTGCGACGTCGCATGATGGTCTCCCGTCAGGCGAGAGACAAGTGCTGCCGTATGATGCAGTGGATATATCGATGGCAAAGGAGGTTCAGTGCAGATGTTTTGCAGGGCGCTGCGGCGATCCCTGAATCAGCACGGCGCTGCGGCAACGAAAACCCACCTGCCGTTCGGGAATGCGCCCAAAGTCAGTCATAGAAGCACGTCTCGAATCTTCTCTATTCCCGCCAGTCGGCTTTTCGAGATGTTCCGAAGCCGCTAATCCGTCGGAGCGGCTTTGGCCGAGATTGAGCAGTCGCCCACGCTCTCATGTGGAGCGAAGGCTGCGGCCGAGGCCCGCTCAATGACGCCGTGCCCTAACCTTGGGGCCGGTCGAGTGATGACGCTGTAGTTGAATGCCGTCCCTAATTCTCAATCCTCCGTCGAGCGCGCTCGGCGAAGCCGGACGTCGACTACGCCCACCTTATTGCCTAGATCCAGAACCACGCGCACTTTGCCGAAGGCGGGCTGGGGCCTCGCCAAACTCGCGACGCACAGCGGCGATGAAGCTCGCATACGTCTCGAACCCGGATAGCATGGCGATCTCGGTGAGGTTCAGCCGGTCATTGCCCATGAGTGAGACGCCGAACCGCGCGCGCTCGCGCAGCACATATTGCCATATCGAAAGCCCGAGCGACGCGCGGAAGGCGTGATTGAGATAGAAAGGGCTGGTCGCGATCGCGGTGGAGATGGCGGCGATGCTGAGCGGCTCGGTCAGCCTGGCATGGATATATTCGAGCGCGCGCCTTACTCTCCAGTCCTCGTGGACCGAGCGCGCCGCCCAGCGGCGGTGCTCCCCGCGTGGGACCAGTTGCGCCGCGAGCGCCACGAAAACCGAATCGCCAACCAGCGTTCCGTGCGGCTGGCCGGCGGCGGCATCTGCGTGGAGGGCGCGCAGCAACCGAACCAGCAACGGCGCGTGCTGCTCGACACGGGTTCGCACATTGTGTGCCGTGTCCTCGACGGCCTCGCCCAGCGCGGCGCTCAGCGAACCCGTGGTGAAGTAGAAACAGGCGGATTCGTAGGTCTCGTCCCACATGGTCGCTCCCCCCGCGCCCGCCTCGATCGTGGTCATCATATCCGGAGCGTTTCGGCCGAATTGATGACGACCATCCACCGTCAGACCGAAGCGCAACGGAACCGATTCAAGCGGGAGGGCCAGATGGTGGAAGGGGGCGCCCGGCGCCTCGAACTCGATCGCGCCGATCCGAGAATGCTCCATTGCGCAGAGCGACCATTCTGCTCGCCGCACAACGGCGCTTGCCAGCTCGGGTGGTACCTTGCGGAATTGCGCAGGGTAGGGATGAGACTGCTTCATCATGTACGAGACCTGCGGAACAGCACGATTCCGAAATACAGGCCCGCTCGCGATGATCTAGGCTGATCATGCATCGACATTCTCCCGCACGGAGCTTCCGCCTTGAAAAGGTCCGCCACCTCATCCCTTTTTGCAAGACGACGCATGGCGGCCGGGCTGATGAGCCTCCCGATGCTTCTGGGTCTCTTGCCGGTACCGGCGGTCGCCTCAGCTCCGGACCTGGTTCTTTTCAACGGCAAGCTGTTTACGGCAGACCCTCGGCGTCCGGAAACGCAAGCGATCGCGATACGAGGTGACCGGATCGTGGCGGTCGGTTCCGACGCTGTGGTGAAGGGGCTCGTCGGTCCGAATACGCGGCTTGTCGATCTCGCAGGCCGGCGCGTCATCCCTGGCCTCAACGATGCGCACGCGCATCTGTCGATGGATCCGGGCAACGAGATATTGCTCGAGACGCAAAGCTACGATCCGAGCTGGAGCGAGCTGCGTGAGACCATCAGCAAGACGATCGGGCAGGCGCCGGTGGGCGCCATCCTGTTTGGCAATATCGGTACGACCGTCTTCGGCGATCGGACCGTCGACAGGGCGAAGCTGGACGAGGTGTCGCCGGATCGCCCGGTCATCCTCGGTACGTTCGATGGCCATGCCGCCATCCTCAATTCAGCGGCACTGAAGCTGCTCGCGATCGCCGAAGACGTCGCCGACCCGATGGGCGGCCGATACGAGCGGGACGGCGTAGGCAGGCTGACCGGCGTCGTGCGCGAATACGCCTATGACGCCGTGCTCGGCCGTCTTGCCGCGCTTGCCAGCGACGCAGATGCGGAAGCCTCGCTGCGCGACGATCTCAAGAGCGCGGCACGATATGGACTTACCACCATCCAGGACATGCCCGTGTCCGGAAACGTCGATCGCACAGCCCGTCTGCTGGCCCACATCCCGACGCCCATTCGCGTGCGGATCACCCGGATGAACGGGACGACGCCGGCGGGCCCGGATTATGCGGAAGGCGCGGGGGCGCCGCCGCACCCCGCGCCACTGGTAAGCGTCAACGGCACGAAATGGGTGCTCGATGGCGTCGTCTTCGAGGGAAGCCTGTCGCCGCGAGCCAGCCGATCAGACCCGACGGATGCGAACGATCCTCATGGTTTCGCGGGCCTGCCACCGCTTTTTTCCCCGCCCGTGATCGATCGGATGCTGAAGGACGCCTTGCAGCATCATTATCAGCTTCAGGTGCACGTGTTCGGAACCCCGGCCGCAAGGGAGATGCTCGATGCCATGGAGCGGCTGGGCGGGGCGAGCGTCTGGTTCGGTCGCCGAGTGCGTTTTGAGCATGGTGACGGGCTGACGCCTGAGCTGATCGCGCGGGTGAAGCGGATGGGGGTCATCGTCTCCCAGCAAGGCAGCCACCTCGATATCCGGGACATTGATCCGGCGCTGGGCCGCGGTTTCTTCGATCGGCTGCAGGCTGAGCGCGCACAGCCGCTCCGATCGCTGCTGGCAGCGGGAATCCCTGTCGCGCTCGGCTCCGACGGACCGCTCAACCCATGGCTTGGTATCCTCGGCGCAACAACCCATCCGGATCGGCCGGAGGAGGCGATCACTCGCGAGCAGGCGTTGATCGCCTACACGCGCGGATCCGCCTACGCGCAGTTCGAAGAATCCGATAAGGGGATACTGGCACCCGGTAAGCTTGCCGATCTTGCCGTCCTTTCTCAGGACGTCTTGACGGTTCCTGCGACCGACTTGCTCAAAACCCGCTCGGTGCTCACGCTGGTCGGTGGCCGTGTGGCCTACGACGCGCATGTGCTCGCGCAGCCCTGAGGATGCCCGCCGCGCGCAGCTAGGTAATTGCCCTTCTGCAGCCGCTCTTGAGAAGCCTTCCTTCTTCGCGCTCAACTCCAGCCGTTCGAGATCGAAGCCGAGGCTGTCAATTGCCGCCCGACAGCTTCTGCTCACGGCGGGGCAGTCTCTGCCGCTCCTCCTATGACTTGCAGCTCTCGAACAACAGCCGCATGCTGCCACCATCAAACGATTGCGCAGGTCTCGGACAATCGATGTTCGAACGCGCTGTCGATAAGCAGATGGGGTGCATATGCGGATATTGTCCTTCGTGGCTGCCGGCGTCGCGCTGTTTTTCGGGGCGCCGTCTTTCGCGCAATCCGCGCCCAGCGACGGCACGATCAAGACGCCGGCGGGTAACAGCATCAAGGCACCTCCGGAATGGCGCGACACCACCTCGGGCAAGATGCTGCGCTTCGATGCGCCGGAGGGCGACTTTAGCCTCGCTATCGTCGATGTCGGCAAGGCCGCGGACGCCAAGGCGGCGGCGCAGGAGGCCTGGGCTGTGTTCCGGCCCGACGATCACCATCCGCTCAAGCTCGCGACCCCGCGACCGGGTCGTCAGGGGTGGGACGAGCGCGCGGAGCTCGAATATGAGACGTCGGCCAACGAGCATCTCCTGATCGATGCCTTCGTTCTGCGCCGCGGCGATGCCTGGACGGTGATGATCGCCGATGGCTCGCAATCCACCGCCGAAAAGCGGGCTGGCGCAATCGGGCTCGTCGTCCAGAGTCTGCGTCCCGCCGGCTATACGAAGGAGAATTTTGCCGGACGCACGGCACATCCGCTCGATGCCGCGCGGATCGAGCAGATGCGCTCCTTCGTCGAGACGTCGATCAAGGAACTGGGCGTGCCGGGTGCCTCATTCGCGCTGATCGATCATGGCAAGGTGGTCTATGAAGGCGGCGTTGGCGTGAAACAGCTCGGCAAGCCCTATCCGGTCGACGCCCGCACCCTGTTCATGATCGCGTCGAACACCAAGGGCATGTCGACCCTGCTGCTTTCCCAGCTGGTCGATCAGCGACAGCTGGACTGGAACGAGCCGGTGACGAAGGTCTATCCCGCCTTTCGGCTGGGCAGCGCCGCGACTACCGCTTCGGTGGAGATGCGGCATCTGGTCTGCGCCTGCACCGGCCTGCCGCGCAAGGATTTTGACTGGATCTTCGATACCCGCCGGAACACTCCGGCCAGCGTCACCTTTACCCAGCTGGCTGCGACCGAACCGACCAGCAAGTTCGGCGAGGTCTTCCAGTATAACAACCTGATGGCTTCGGCGGCCGGCTATATCGCGGGTCATCTCTTTTACCCGAAGATGGAACTCGGCGCCGCCTACGACCGCGCCATGCAGGATCATATCTTCGACCCGCTCGGCATGACCGACAGCACCCTCTCGATCCCCAGGGCGGTGGCGGGCGACTATGCCAGCCCGCATGGCGACGACATCGACGGCAAGCCGGCGATCGCCGACATGGCGTTCAATTATGTCATGCTGCCCTATCGCCCCGCCGGCGGCGCCTGGTCGTCGGCGCGCGATCTCATCAAATATGTCGATCTCGAGTTGACGCAGGGCGTTCTGCCCGATGGCAAACGGCTGGTCTCGGCCAAGAACCTGCTGGCGCGTCGCGCGCGAGGCGTGCCGACCGGCGAGAACCAGTGGTATGGCATGGGACTTGAGGAGGATGCGACCTGGGGTGTCTCGGTCATCCACCATGGCGGGAGCATGGCAGGGTACAAGACCGATCTGATGCTGGTGCCCGATGCGCAAGTGGGCGCCGTGATCCTTACCAATTCGGATGACGGCCAGATGTTGCTCCGCCCGTTCCAGCGGCGGCTCCTGGAAGTGCTGTACGACGGTAATCCCGAGGCGGCCAGCGACGTTGCGGCGGCCGCCCGGCAAAATCAGGCGGAGATCGCAAAAGAGCGGACCCGGCTGGCCTTCCCGCCCGATCCGGCGGTGACATCGCAGCTAGCACGCGAATATACCAGCCCCGAACTGGGGCATATCAAGGTTGAAACGAACGGCTCCTCGACCCGCTTCGTCTTCACCGCCTGGTCCAGCCTCGTGGCGAGCCGGAAGAACGATGACGGCACCGTGTCGCTCGTCACCACCGATCCCACCAACAACGGCTTCGAATTCGTCGTCGGCAAGGCAGGCGGTCATCCGACATTGACGACGCGCGATGGCCAACATGCTTATGTTTTTGCCGGCGGCTGATCCAAAGTTGACCGTTCGCTGTGCGCCCAATATCGGTCGTAGAGCCGCCTCAGGACGCTTCCCAATAGCCGACCGTCAGCTGTTTGAGGGCCTCGGCAGCCGCCGCTATCCAGAACTACCGGGTCTGGGACGAAGGCGTCGTTCGTTGCGCCGGCGCTCAATGTCAGCTTCGGGCAGGAGCCGACACTCCAGGCGCGTCCGACATCCGACCCGGTGACGGGGTAGCGTGCCGATCACGGTCTGACAGGTTTCGAGCGGTCGCCCCGATCCTGCCGTTCAGCCCCGGAAAATCAGCGGGACTCTTTCTTCGCCAGTAAACCTGGCCTGAGAGACGCCACCAAGAAACGTCAGCCCTGCGCGGCCATCATCCGAGTGACATCGGCGGCGCTGATGCCCTCGAGTGCCAGGCCATAGCCGCCGTCAGCCTCGATCAATCGGCGCAGGCCCTGCGTCAGCGCGATGCGGGTATAGCGGCTGGTCAGCGGTGGAAGTGCGGCGATGCCATCCGCGATCTCGTGCGCGCGATCGAGCAGACGATCCGCCGCGACGATCTCGTTGACGGCGCCCCATTCCTTTGCGGTCTGGGCATCGAGCACCTGCCGGGTGAGGAGAAAATAGCGGCCGCGGATCGAACCGATGACATCCGGCCACAGCGCGTGCACGCCGTCGCCGGGCACGATGCCGAAGTCGAAGTGCGGCTTGTCCTGGAACACCGTCTCCGGCGTCGCCAGCACGATGTCGGTGAGCAGCGCATATTCGCTGTGCAGCAGCACGGGGCCGTTGAGCGCGCTGATCATCGGCACCTCAATGTCGAGCAGGTTGCTCAGGATCTTGCGACCCTCGCGCAGGATTTTGTCATAGCCCTGGGGCGTGAAGAAATCGAAGCCCTCGGGGCTGATCGTGTCCATGAAGGCATCGCCCGATCCGGTAAGGATCACGACGCGGTTCTCGCGATCCTCGCCGATCGCGTGGAACAGTTCGACGAACTGCTCGTGGGTATGGCCGTCGAAGACGAGCTTGCCGCCGTCGGTGTGGAGCGTGACCTCGAGTACGCCATTGGCCTTGCGGGTCAGGCGGGCGTTGGAGAAAGCGTCGCGATAGGTTTCAAAACGGGCCATGATGGATGTCCTTGTTGGGGGCCGACCGGAAGCGGTGGGCGTGACTGTGCAGGAATGGGTAGCGGGCGAAGACCGGCGGTCAGAAGGCAGCCCTGCCGATCGAGGCACCGCCGTCGACGAACAGCGTCTGGCCGGTGATGAAGCCGGCATCGTCCGACAGCAGGAAGGCGATCGCCGCAGCAATCTCGTCGGGCGCGCCGAACCGGCCCATCGGCACCCCGGCGAGATAGCGCCGCTCGCCGGCGCTGCCCGGCGCATTGTTGGCGCGGAATAGTTCGGTTTCGGTCGGCCCGGGCGCCACGCCATTGACGGTCACGCCGCTGGTCGCGAGTTCCAGCGCCCAACTGCGCGTGAAGCTGATCAGCGCCGCCTTGGCCGCGGCATACGCGGTGCGCTCGACCGCACCGAGCACGGTCAGGCTGGAGATGTTGACGATCCGGCCCCAGCCGCGATCGGCCATGCCCGGCAGGAACGCCTGCACCGCCTGCAGCGCGGGATGGAGATTGACGCGGAGCACGTCGTCCAGCGCCGCCAGCTCGACTTGGCCGAGCCGTTGCGGGCGGACCAGCCCGACATTGTTGACGACGCCGTCGAAGGCGAACTCGCGGCCGAGTTCGGTCAGTCGGGCCTGGGTGGCTTCGGTGTGGCCCAGATCGAGTTGAACGAGCGTGCCGGGAAAGGCGTCGACCTTGTGCCGGGCGATGCCGACGACATGATGGCCATCGCGGGCGAGCCGTCGGGACAGCGCGAGGCCGATCCCCTTGCTGGCGCCGGTGACGAGGAAGGTGCGGGTCATAGCGGTGCTTTCGGAAAAAGCCCCGGCCGCGCGTGGCGACCGGGGCGGAATGTCACGCGGCGACGCTGGCGGCGCGACGCAGCGCCGGGAGCATGTCCCCGGGCTCAGGACGACGGGTGTAATCCGGGTTTACCTCGGCATAGAGGATCGTGCCGTCCTGCCCGATCACGAAACGCGCCGGCATCGGCAGCGTCCAGCTCGGGTCGCCGTTGAACGCCGGCAGGTCGTTCTTGAGGCTCTTGTAGAGCTCGATCAGATAGTCGGGCATTGCGAAGCGCAGGCCGAAGGCGGCAGCGACGTCATTATGCGTGTCCGACAGGATCGGGAAACCGAGCGCGTTCTGACGCACCGACTTGCGGCTGTTGACCGCAGTCTGAGGCGAGATCGCGACGAGGCTCGCACCGAGTGCTTCGAATTCCGGTAGCTCCGCCTGCAGCGCCTGCAACTCCATGTTGCAATACGGGCACCACACGCCGCGGTAGAAGCTCACCACCAGCGGCCCCTTGGCGAGCAGCTCGGTTGAGGCGACCGGCCGACCCTCGGGATCGTCGAGCGTGAAGGCGGGCGCTTTGTCGCCAGCCTTCAGCGCGCGGCCCGCGGCACCCGAGGCGATCAGCTCGGCGGTGGCGCGGTGCATCGTCTCGATCACCGAATGGGGCACGTTGTAGGGCGGCTTGCCGGCTTCGAAATCGGCTTTGAAGGCGTCGAGCTTGGCTTGCAGGGTCATGATAGGTCTCCTTGGTGAACGGGTGATGCAATGGTGGAGCATCCGGTCGGGGGGCTGCAGACGGCGTGCGCGACTAACCGTCATTCCCTTCCGGAATGCGGGGAGGCGTCAGGCGGCGCGGCGATGGAACGGATAGTCGGTGTAGCCACGCGCATCGCCGCCGTAGAAGGTGGTGCGGTCGTACGGGGTGAGCGGCAGCCCGAACCGCAACCGCTCGGGCAGGTCAGGATTGGCGATGAACGCGCGCCCGAACGCCACCGCGTCGGCATCGCCGCTTTCGAGGATCGCTTCCGCGCTGGCGCCATCGAAGCCACCGGCTGCGATCAGCGTGCCGCGGAAGATCGCGCGCAAATGCCGCGCCGCGACCGGCTCGGCCTGGGCGATCAGTTCGGTGCCCCTGATGCGCGGCTCGACGACGTGCAGCCACGCGATCCCGAGATCGTCGAGCCGGGCGGCGGCATAACCGAAGGTCGCCTGCGGATCGCTGTCCCACATGGCACCGTAGCTGCCGCTCGGGCTGAGCCGCACGCCGACGCGGTCGGCACCCCACACCTTGATCGCCGCCTGGGTCACTTCGAGCAGGAAGCGCGCGCGGTTCTCGATCGGGCCGCCATAATCGTCGGTACGGTGGTTGGTGCCGTCCTGCAGGAACTGGTCGGGAAGATAGCCATTCGCGCCGTGGATCTCGACCCCGTCGAACCCCGCCGCCTTGGCCCGTGCGGCGCCCGCACCGAACTCGGCGATGATGCCGGCGATCTCGGCACGCTCGAGCGCGCGCGGCATCGCGAAGGGCACTTCGCCGGCCGCGGCATAACCGTGGCCGTCCGCCTGGATCGCCGAGGGCGCGACCGGCGCGCCGCTGCCCGGCTGGATGTCGGGATGCGACTGGCGTCCGACGTGCCAGAGCTGCAGCACGATCTGCCCGCCGCCGGCATGCACCGCATCGGTGATCGCGCGCCAGCCCTCGATCTGGGCACCGTCATAGATGCCGGGGGCGCCGGCATAACCATAGCCCTGCCGCGAGATAGGCGTCGCCTCCGAGATGATCAGCCCGCCGGCGGACGTGCGCTGCGTATAATAGTCCTCCATCAGCGCGCTCGGCCGGTCGCCGGGATCGGCGCGCATCCGGGTGAGCGGCGCCATGACGACGCGGTGGCCGAGCGACAGCGCGCCGGCGCGTACCGGCGTGAACAGTTTCGACATGACAGTCTCCCTTGAGTGAGGTTCAGGCTTGGGGAAGGAGCGCGTCGATGCGCGCGATCGCGCGCTGCACGGCGGGGCGCGCCTCGACTTCGGCGTACCAGCGCGCAACATGCGGGCTCTGCGCGAAGTCGATCCCGGCGAAGGCGCGCCGCCACAGCCAGCCGAAATGCGCGATGTCGGCGATGGTGAAGGCGTCGCCGGCGACGAAGCGGCGCGTGGCGAGCACGCCGTCGAGCACCGCGAGCGTGCGCGTCGCCTCCGCCGAGAAGCGCTGGATCGCCAGTGGCTGCGGCTCGGAGGCCTGGCGCTGGAAGAAACCCGCCTGGCCGAACGCGGGCCCGAGCGCCGAGGCATGGAAGAAAAGCTGCTCGAACACCCGGGCACGCTCCGGGCCGGATGCCGGGAGCAGCTTGCCGCTCTTTTCGGCGAGATAGATCAGGATCGCGGCGGATTCGGTCAGCACCAGCCGGGCGCTGCCATCAGTATCGACGAGCACCGGCACCTTGGCATTGGCATTGAGCGCCACGAATTCGGGTGTTTTCTGCTCGCCCTGGCGAACGTTGACCGAGTGCAGCGCGTATTCGAGCCCGAGTTCCTCGAGCGCGATCGGCACCTTGATGCTGTTGGGCGTGGCGAAGGCGTAGACGTCGAGCATGTCATTGATCCTTGGATGGGCGGGCAATCCGGCGGCACAGGATCGGCGCGGCGAGCGCGATCAGCGCCGGGATCGGGCTGCCGGTGATCTGGTAGGCAAGCAGTCCGTCGATGACGGACGGCGCGGGATGCAGGCGCGTCAGCCATGTCATCATGACGGTCTCCCCGGTTGTGCGCTCCGGCCGATCCGAAGCGCGATCCGGGAAATGCTCCCCCGCTGCTCGACATGGCAGTCGCCGCGAGGCAATAATGCCCATTCCGAGGAGGAATGACGTGGACCGATATCAGGCGATGGCGACCTTTGTGCGGGTGGTTGAAACCGGCTCCTTCTCGGCGGCCGCGCGCCAGCTCAACGTCGGCCAGCCCGCGGTGTCGAAGACGATCGCGCAGCTCGAGAATCGGCTGCAGGTCAGCCTGCTGATCCGCTCCACCCACGGCCTTTCGCCGACCGAGGCCGGCCAACGCTTCTTCGAGCGCGCCAAGGCGGCGATCCAGGAAGCCGATGAGGCCGAACTCGCCGCGCGCGGCGCGGGCGCGGGGCTGTCGGGTTGCCTGCGCGTATCGGCCGCGACGACCTTCGCGCGGCTGCATATCGTGCCCCTCCTGCCGCGCTTCCTGGCAGAGAATCCCGAGCTCGAGATCGACGTGATCCTCGACGATCGCGTGATCGATCTGGTCGCCGAGGGGATCGATCTCTCGCTGCGCATGGGCACGCTCGCCGATTCCGCCGCGGTCGCGCGCAAACTGGCGACGGGTGGCCGCTCGGTGCTGGCGACCCCGGGCTATCTCGCGCGCGCCGGCGAGCCGAAGACCCCGGCCGAGCTCGCCGGACATGACGTCGTCATCTACACGCAGACCGCGAACGTCTGGGCGCTCAGCCGCGAGGGCACCGAAACCTCGGTGACGGTGCATGGCCGCGTGCGGGTGAGCGCGGCCGAGGGGCTGCGCGAAGCGGTGCTGGCCGACATCGGGCTCACCATCGGCTCGGACTGGATGTTCGCGCGCGAGATCGAAAGCGGGGCGGTACGGCGCGTGCTGACAGAATGGTCGCTGCCGCCGATCGATCTGTGGGCGGTGTTCCCGGCCGGCCGGATGATGAGCGCGAAGGCCCGCCGGTTCGCGGCCTTTGTCGAGCAGCAGCTCGCAAGCCATTCCGCCGCGGCATAAACGTTAGTCGACCGACCCGGCTACGACAGTGGCCGCCGATCGATCAGGTTTCGGGCCGTCGAACAACGACCCTACAGAGAGACCTGATCATGACCCAGTTCACCGCCTACACCGTCGACACCGCCCCTGCAGCCGCCCGTCCGATCTTCGAGGCCGTGCAGGGCGCATTCGGCTTCGTGCCCAACCTGCAATCCTATATGGCGGAATCGCCCGAACTGCTCGCCGGCTATACCGCGCTGTGGGATCTCTTCTCGAAGACAACGCTGACGCCGCACGAGCAGCAGGTCGTCTATCTCACCTCGAATTTCGAGAACGAATGCCACTATTGCATGGCCGGGCACACCGCGCTCGCCAAGATGCAGAAGATGGACGCGGCGGTGATCGAGGCGCTGCGCGCCGGCACACCGCTGCCCAACGCGCGGCTCGAGGCGCTGCACCGCTTCACGACGCTGGTGGTGCGCCAGCGTGGCTGGGTGGCCGACGCCGATGTCGATGCGTTCCTGGCCGCGGGATTCACGCGGCAGAACGTGCTCGAAGTGATCCTCGGCGTCGCGATCAAGGTGATGAGCAACTACACCAACCACATCGTCCACACCCCGCTCGATGGGTTCATGAAGGGCAATGAGTGGTCGAAGCCGGCCGCCATCGCCGCCTGATCGACAGGTTTGACGCAACGAGCGCCCGGCCTCGCGCCGGGCGCCCGTTCGCGTACGAGCCGCGCTGGCCCTCAGCGCGCGCTGCCGCGCGCGGCAGCCCCGATCAGTGCCGCCACCTCGCGCGGATGCGAGCGGTACACCGAATGGCTCGCGCCGGGGATTTCGACCACCTGCCGCGCCTGCGCTCGCGCGGCGTACATCCGTTCGAGGTCTGGGCTGATGATGTGGTCCGCCTTGGCGACCATGTACCATACCGGTTTGTGTCTCCATGCCGGATCCACGATCGACGTGGTGAACACGCTCGCCGCGGTAATACCCTGCGCGCGCGCCTCGAACGCGGCCTCGGCCGGCGGCAGATCGGCGGCGAACTCGGCGGCATAGCGCGCCGGATCGATATAGGTGGAGCCGTCCGCCGTCTTGCTGATCGCGTCACGCCCGATCGCCGAATAGCGCTTGCCGTTGCCGCCCTCCGTCTCGCCCGTGTCGGGAGCGTGCGCGGCGATATAGACCAGCCCGGCGACCCGGGCGTCGTTGCCCGCCTCGGTGATGATCGCGTCGCCATAGCTGTGCCCGACCAGGATCACTTGCCGTCCTGCTGGTCGATCACCCGCTTTGTCGCGTCCACGTCGGCGTCGAGCCCGGTGAGCGGCTCCTGGACGATGCTGACCTTGAAGCCGTCGCGGGTGAGGATGTCGTAGACCGGGCGCCAGCCCGACCCGTCGACGAACGCGCCGTGCACCAGCACGATGTCGCGGATCGGCGGCGCTGCCAGAGCGGCGGTCGCGGTCAGGACCGCGGCGCCGGCGAGCAGACCGGAGAGGATCGAGCGGAACCGGGTCATGCGGGGTCTCCGAGAATTGGGCGCACCGCGGGGCGATACGCGCGAGGGATACGGTCGTCACGTCCGGCATAGCGCCGCGCGAGCGTCGCGCAGACGAACAACTGCGCCTGGTGGAACAGCATCAGCGGCAGCACGATCAGCCCGACGGCATGGCCGGGAAACAGGATCGCCGCCATTGGAATGCCGCCCGCCATGCTCTTCTTCGAGCCGCAGAACACAATCGCGATCTCGTCTTCGGTTGAAAAGCCGAGGCCGCGGCTGGTGAGCGTCGCCGCAAGCAGCACCAGCGCCAGCATCGCCAAGTCGATCGCGAGCACCGCGGCCAGGCTGCCGAGCGACAGCTGCTGCCAGATGCCGGCGACCATCCCCGCGCTGAAGGCGGCATAGACCACCACCAGCACCGAGCCGCGATCGACGATCGAGGTCGGCAGCGGGTGGCGCAGCAGCCACGCGCCGATCCACGGCCGCGCCGCCTGGCCGAGCACGAACGGCAGCAGGATCTGCGTCGCGATGTCCTCCAGCGCGGACAGCGAGAAGCCGCCGCTCGCCGCCGGCAGCAACTGCGATACGAGAATCGGTGTCAGCACCACGCCCAGCACGTTTGACAGCGACGCCGCGCACAGCGCACCGGGTACATTGCCGCGCGCGATCGAGGTGAAAGCGATCGACGACTGTACGGTCGAGGGCAGCAGGGAGAGGAACATCAACCCGGTCAGCACGTCGGGCGGCAGATGCCCGCGCAGCAGCAGCGTGACGACGATCCCGAGGATCGGGAACAGCAGATACGTGCTGGCAAAGATCAACCCCTGCAAGCGCCAGTGCGCGAGCCCGCGCCAGATCGCGTCCGGTGCCAGCCGCGCGCCGTAAAGAAAGAACAGCAACGCGACCGCGACCACCACGAGATGTTCGACCCATCCCGACGCGATTCCCCGCGCGGGTAGCAAGGCGGCGAGCGCGACCGTCGCGATCAGCAATAGCAGATAGCGATCAAGCCGGAGCAGGATCGACGCAATCTTAGGAAGGGCCATCATCGTTGTCCTTGAAAGGTGCGACCGATGTACGCCGCGGAGGATCGTTCACAATCCCGATAGCCACGATAAGTGTCATCATATATCGTGATGACCATGCATATGATTCCCGTTGATCTGCTTGAAGCCTTCGTCGCGGTCGTGGACGCCAGAAGCTTCACTGGTGCGGCGCGCGCACTCGGCGTCCGCCAGTCGACCGTCAGCCAGAAGATCGCGCGACTCGAAACCGCGGCACGGCGGCGGCTGATCGATCGCGATACGCACCGCTTGTCGCTCACCCTCCATGGCGAGCGCTTGCTGGAGCAGGCCCGCACGGTGATCGACGCGCACCTGCGGCTCGAGCGCAGCCTGACGGACACGCCGCTGCGCGGCCGGCTGCGCCTCGGAGCGTCGGAAGACTTCGTGCTGTCGGCGCTGCCCGACGTGCTGGCCAGCTTCGCGCGCCGGCACCCGGAAGTGGACCTCGAGTTGCGCGCCGGGCTGAGCGAAGATCTCTACGACGCGTTCGATGCCGGACAGCTCGACGTCATCTTTGTAAAACGGCGTGCCGGCGACCGCCGCGGCACGCTCGTGTGGCACGAAGCGATCCGGTGGGTCGGGCATGCGGGTTTGCGGATCGATCCCGACGAACCGTTACCGCTCTTGCTCTATCCGGCGCCGAGCGTGACGCGCGCAAAGGCGATCGAGACGCTCGAGGCGGTCGACCGGCGGTGGCGCGTCGCCTTTACCAGCGCGGGCCTGACCGGGCTGACCGCTGCGGCCCGCGCCGGGCTCGGCGTGATGCCGCATTCGGCCCGACTGATGCCGGCCGGGCTCGCGCTGCTTGGTCCCGATCCGGGCCTGCCGACGCTCCCCGAGATGGAGTTCGTCCTGCTCGGGCCGGGCGGCCACCAAGCGGCCGCCCAGGCGCTGATCGCCGCCGTCCTGCACTGGGCAGCGATCCATCGATGACCAAAGAGGATCGAGGTCAGAAGGTCTCCGCGACCAAGACCTCGCTCTTGGGCCACAGCGCTTCCGCGTGCTTTTGATCGACCGCGTAAGGTCGCACGCCGCAGCGAAGGCCTTCGCCTTCCTGCACGTCCTTCCACCGCCATTTCACGGCTGCGACCGCAATGAGCGCGCTCCAATATAAGAACGCCGCGACTGGAGGCTGCGCGGCGCCTGCTGGCGACGAGTTCCGACCGGCCCGGGCCGCCTATGCTGTAGGCTATGAAAGTGCCTCGCGGTTCAGCCGTGAATATGCGCGTTTCTTCGGAGCGCCGCCATCACAGGATAGCGCGCGGCGAAAGGCGGTTACTAGCCGATCCGAGGGTCACAGCCCCAGCCGGGATCGTAGTTCGGTATCGATCTATAATTGCGGTGATCGCGCCGCCCAGGCCTTGGTCGCCTGACAAGCTTCCATCGCGCGCAAATAGTCGGGGCGCGTCGTCGTCCTTTCGAGATAGGCACGCTCGATGGTGCCGGGCGTGTAATTGCCGGTACGCAGCCCGAGCAGCAGCGCGTAGCTCACCGAGATGTCCGCTGCGGTGAACCGGTCGCCGACGAGGTAGGCTTGGTCGGCGAGGCGGCGGACCACACATCCGAGCCTGCTCTCGAATGTCTTGGCTGCCCAGCGGGTGACGTAGGCATCACGCTCGGATTCGGGAGCGAAATTACGGCCGACCAGGACCGTGTTCATCGGCCCGGCGAGTCCGGCCTCACCCATATGGAGGAACTGGAGATAGACGGCGAAGGCGGGGTCATCCGGCGTGACGACGAGCGATGTTGGACCGTGTTTGGCGAGCAGATACTGAAGGATCGCAATCGACTCGACCATGATCGTTGCGCCATCTTGCAACGCCGGGATGAACCCTGCCGGGTTGATCGCGAGAAACTCAGAATCCGTTGGCGTGGCCAACAGGTCGACCGGGTGTAGCCGATACGCCAAGCCCAGTTCCTCGAGCAGCCAGACGACGCGAAATCCGCGGCCTTCGCCATAAATGGTGAGCATCGTTAACCATCCTCGAAATCTCACGGGATGAATGGCTCGCAGAGGAAAGGCTGTAACACAACGCAAATGGCTCGCGTGCCGCCTTCCAGCTGAGCCACGCCCCCTCAGTTTCGCCTTTGGGAGATTCATCGCCGCCAGGGCAACCGCAAACGCACGGCCGGACTTGGAATCAGCATATCACGCAATCAAGGGCGCCATTTCACGCGTTGATGGTCGGCAGCTACCGGCGGTGCGAATGGCCGGTTCAGCGGCGTGAGCGGACTTTGCGCCGCCGCATCGGAACGGCGTGTGCTGCTCGGGAGGCAACACCCTCGGGCTGAGCCGTTTACACCGAGCGGGCTGGCATCGAATGACCGCTATCTACTTTCGACCACCGGAAGCTGCCAGTCTCCAAACGGCCATCTCCACCGTTCGCGAATACCTGAACCAACGGCCGGTTTCGGGTTGGGCCCAAATCACCATGAATGTCCGCATCTGGATCCTCGCGACGGCGCGGCGATCGGTGGGTATCGACCAGAGCCGGCCAATCATATCAGCTTCAGTGAACGTCCGGCCTGACAGAAGCTGCGGATCGGGTTCCGCTATGCAGCGAACGGAAGGGCGTCCAGCTCGGGCATGGAGCCGTTGCCCTTATTAGGGCGTCGACTCATTACGGCTGGCACCAGAGCCTTACGCAGACGAGTTCGACGGCAGCGAGATAGTTGTCAGCGTGTTTGTCGTAGCGCGTGGCGATGCCTCGGAACTGCTTGATACGATTGAAGAAGCGCTCTACGAGGTTCCGCTGTCGATAGAGCCACGGGGAGAAGGCGAAGCGCTCCTTGCGATTGGAGCGGTTGGGGATGTTCGCCCAGCAGTTCCTCTTGGCGGCCGTCTCGCGAATGGCGTTGCTGTCATAGCCTTTGTCGCCGAGCAGGGTCGCGCCTTCGGGCATGGCCTCCATCAAGGCCGCGGCCTCACATGCGTCGTGGACCTGCCTGCCAGTCAGCCGCAAGGCGACGGGGCGACCGTCAGCGTCCACGAGGGCGTGGATCTTGCTCGTGAGGCCGCCACGGGAACGTCCCATGCCATGATCGCCG
>CAIQHF010000051.1 GCA_903871605.1 uncultured Sphingomonadaceae bacterium | reverse complement strand
TTGTCGCCAACGTGTGCGATCTTGAGATACGTCCCCTAAAACCCATTCACACAAACACCTCGGCGCGGGGTGGAGCAGCCCGGTAGCTCGTCAGGCTCATAACCTGAAGGTCACAGGTTCAAATCCTGTCCCCGCAACCAACTCAACTTGCGAAACCCCCGATGCGAAAGCGCCGGGGGTTTTCGCATTTGTGGCGATCTTCAAGATTCCAGCCAGGTCGCCCTGAACATCGATATCCAAGCCATCCGGCGTCGGGCTGAGTACGATTGCCGAAACCAGGGACCGCAGGATGTCCGTGGCTGCAAGGCGTTCGGCCGGGGATCCGTCGCGCAGAAGTTCGTGCAGGCTTTCGACCTGTCGACGATAAAAGCCGGCCATCTCCGGATGAAGCAGCGGCAGTGGCTCCGTCGCCTGAGAGAGCCGTGTCTCGAGTTCGCGCTTTCGCGCCTCCATGATCAGCATCTTCGCGTTGAGCCGCTCAGCAGCACCGCCACGAAGGATCATGTCGACCAGCATGTCGAGATCGCGATCGATCTTCTTGATCTCGGCCTGAGCAGCATCGATCGAATGCCGGCCGGCCGACCGCACCCGGTTCATCTCGCGGGTAAACTCTTCGCAAAACTCTGCGAACAGCGCGGGCTCCATCAAATGATGGCGCAACGCGTCCAGGACACGTCTCTCCAGCACGTCGCGCCGAATGTTGGTTCGGTTGTCACAGGTTCCCTTGTTACGCGCTGTCGAGCAACCGACGAGGTCGGCGGAGATCATCGAGTATCCGCCTCCACATTCCCCACAACGGGTCAGGCCAGAGAGGAGGTAACGCGGCCGCTTCCGATCTCTTGCGGTGGTAAGGGTCGAGGCACCCGCCTGCGGTTTCGCCGCTCTCAGCGCTTGTTGCCTCGCTTTCGCTTCCAACCAAAGCGAGTCGTCGACGATGCGGAGCTCCGGTACGTCATTTTTGATCCAGTCTTCGGGCGGGTTCAGTCGTGCTTGACGCTTGCCGGTTGCAGGATCCTTGACGAAGCGCTGGCGATTCCAGATGAGCTTCCCGATGTAGAGCTCGTTATTGAGGATGCCGGTGCCGCGCTTCGGGTTGCCGCAGATCGTGCTGAACCCCCAATCTCCACCGGTCGGCGCCGGAATATGATCCTGGTTTAGCTCGCTCGCGATTTTCTTAGCGGACTTCCCGAGCGCATAGTCTCGGAAGATCCTGCGGACGATAGCTGCCTGATGCTCGTCGATAGCGCGGTCGCCGCGCACGGCCTCGCCTTGGGCATCGAGCTGTTTGACCACCGTGTAGCCATAAGAGTTGCCGCCGCCGGACTTGCCCTGGTCCACACGGCCACGCAGACCGCGTCGGGTCTTGTCGGCCAGATCCTTGAGGAACAGCGCGTTCATCGTCCCCTTCAGGCCGACGTGAAGCTGGGTGACCTCGCCCTCCGAGAGAGTGACAATTTTCACGTCGCTGTAGGCCATCCGCTTGAACAGGCCGGCAATATCTTCCTGGTCGCGCGACAGGCGATCCATCGCCTCGGCCACAACCATCTGAAACCGACCCGCCAGTGCGTCGGCAATCATGGCCTGGATGCCCGGCCTCAGCAGCGACGCCCCAGAAATAGCGTGGTCGGTATACTCCTCGACAATCGTCCAGCCCTGGCGCTCAGCATGAGAGCGACAGACCTTCAGCTGATCTGCGATGGATGCATCCCGCTGACTGTCGCTCGAGTAGCGGGCGTAGAGTGCAATTTTCATCACGGTGCTCCGTGTCTTCAGGAGCGCTCGGATGCTCCTTCACCTTCTTTATCTTCATGATATCTGCGCGCCGCACATCGCGCCAGTAGGCGAACCAGCGCGATCAAACGGGGATCGGGGGCAGGGTCGGTCGCGGCTACTCCGGTAGCTACGACCGACTCTCGCTTTGAAATTCGCCTCTTTCTTGGCAAAGTTCGGTCCCTGCTTGCGCTTCCTACGCCGATGCAGATCAGGGGGCCCGTTTGCGTCTACAAGCACAGCCGAACCGAGCCCGTAGGCACGCGCCACAGGCGGATACAATTGACGTAAATTGGATCGAACCTCAGTTCGGTATCCCTGGGGAATGCGTTCCCCTGCCGGCGAGCCACGTCTCGCCGAACCCCTTCAGCCGGCGGCTGCGCCCCCGCAACGCCTCGAGAGGAAGAGGAGAGCGGCAATCGCCGTGACGGGTGAGGCTGAGAGAGAGGCTCTTGGCGCCCGTCATGGAGATTTCCAATGGCGACTATCCTTTCCGATCCGCGTGCCTCAGGCGCGTCGCGTCTTATCCCTGCCGGCGGCTTCAAGGTCGATATCTCGCGCGGTGAGCGAATCGGCCGCGTCTCGTCGGAGTGGTTCTCCCGTCCCGACGATGAGCGATATCTCTCCCTTTCCACTCTGTATGACGCAGTTCGGCGCCGCGCCGAGCGCACCACCGCCCGCACTGTGGAGACGCGCGAGGTCCGGGTCGAAGCAAGCCGCGACGATGTCGAGAGCCTCGCCCTGGTCCTGCCGGGCCGCGATCAGCCGGTCGCGCCAACGCACTGGTCGTTCGGACAACTCTGCAGCCTCGTCGGCGCACCATCGGGCTATCTGCGCCAACTTCCCGGACCGCTCGCCGGCATCAACATGCAGCACGGCCTGCTGTCGCACCGCGCCGAGCTCATGAAGACGTTGGAAACCGAAGACGGCCGCCTTGAACTGCGCGCCGTTACCGGCCCCGATTATGGCCGTATCTGGGATCACGAACTGGTTGCCGCTGTGATGAAGATCGCAGGGGACGGGACCGGTGACACACGCTGGAAGGTGCCGGGCATTCTCGACTGGTCGACCATGACCCACAATCCATTCGTCGAGATCACCAAGGACACAACGACGCTCTATGCGTCGGACCGGGACGTGTTCCTGTTCCTGGTCGATGACGCCCATCCGATCGAGGCCGGTCGCCTGCCGAACGGCGATCCCGACCTCTATTTTCGCGGCTTCTACTGCTGGAACAGCGAGGTCGGATCGAAGACGCTCGGTATGGCCTCCTTCTATCTTCGTGCCGTCTGCATGAACCGGAATATCTGGGGCGCCGAGGGGTTCGAGGAGATCAGCATCCGTCACAGCAAGTTCGCCGCCAACCGCTTCGCGCACGAGGCGGCCCCGGCGTTGGAATCCTTCGCGACCTCTTCGCCGATGCCGTTCATCACCGGCATCAAGGCGGCGCGCGAACGCGTCGTCGCGCGCACCGATGAGGATCGCACAGGCTTCCTGCGCCAGCGTGGCTTCTCGCGACCCGAGACCGAGAAGATCATCGCGACCGTTCTGGACGAGGAAGGCCGTCCACCGGCCTCCATCTTCGATTTCGTCCAGGGGATCACCGCGCTCGCGCGGAACAAACCGCATCAGGACGCTCGGCTCGAGCTTGAGGGCAAGGCGGCAAAGTTGATGGCAGCCGCGCGCTGATCCGCTGCCGATCCCCTTGGGTTGGCGCAGTCCTCCTCCTCTTAGAGGGAGAGGGCTGCGCCGGCTCCATGACGGGTTGAGGGTCGAGAGAGAGTCTCCCGGCCGCCCGTCATGGAGAAGACCCATGACCAAGCATGTGAAGATCGCGCTCAATGTTTCGCGCGACATCCCTTTCAGCCAGCTGGTGCTGAGCCAGGCCAATGTCCGGCGCGTGAAGGCCGGTGTGTCGATCGACACGCTCGCCGCTGACATCGCACGCCGGGGCCTGCTTCAGAGCCTCAGCGTTCGCCCGCAACATGATGTCGAGGGCAACGAGACCGGCCTGTTCGAAGTCCCGGCTGGCGGCCGCCGCTTTCGAGCCCTTCAGCAACTCGTGAAGGGCAAGCGGATGGTGAAGACCCAACCCGTCCCGTGCATCGTGCGCGACGATGCCGAAGTCAGCGCCGAGGAAGACTCGCTTGCTGAGAACACCCATCGTGAGGCCCTGCATCCGCTCGATCAGTTTCGCGCGATGCAGCAGCTCGTCCAGGGCGGCACCGACATCGAGACCGTCGCCGCCACCTTCATGGTGACGCCCGCCGTCGTGAAGCAGCGGCTGAAGCTCGCCTCGGTCTCGCCCAGGCTGCACGACATCTATGCCGACGACGGCATGAGCCTCGAACAGCTCATGGCCTTTTCCGTCTCCGAGGATCACGCGCGGCAGGAGCAGGTGTGGGAGCTGCTTCAGACCAGCTATAACAAGCAGCCCTACTTCATCCGCGCCAAACTCACCGAGGATGCGGTGCGCGCGTCCGACAAGCGCGTCTTGTTCGTCGGACTCGAGGCCTATTTGACGGCCGGCGGTTACGTGCTGCGCGACCTGTTCGAGACCGACGATGGCGGCTGGCTGCAGGATGTCGCTTTGCTCGACCGGCTGGTGGCCGAGAAGCTCCAGACCGAGGCCGCCCGCATCGGTGAAGAGGGCTGGAAGTGGATCGCGGTCGCGGTCGATTTTGTCTACGGCTACGACCACGATCTGCGCGAGTTGCAGAGTATCCAGCCCGATCTGACCGAGGAGGACGAGGCGAAGCTCGCTTCCCTTCGCGCCGAGGCCGACACCCTCGAAGATGAATGGGCGGGCGGCGGCGATGTGCCCGAAAAGATCGAGGCCCGCGTCACCGCCATCGATGAGGAGATCGCCGGGCTGGTGTCGCGTCCGCTGATCTACGATCCTGCCGAGGTCGCTCGCGCCGGCGTGTTCGTCAGCGTCGACGTCGATGGGTCGCTCTATATCGAGCGCGGGTTCGTCCGACCCGAGGATGAGGCGGTCGACCAAGAGCAGACTGCCGACGGCGACATCGGCGATTGCGATGTTGGCCGCTCCGATGAGCCGGACAATGCGGAGCCGCAACGCACTGTGATCGGCATCGGCGGGACGGCAATCAAGGAGGCGTCCACGGCCGAAGATGATGAGCAGGAGGATTTGCTCAAACCGCTGCCCGATCGGCTGATGACCGAGCTGACCACGCACCGCACGCTCGCTTTGCGGGATGCCGTCGCGGCGCATCCCACCGTGGCGTTCGCGGCCGTCCTCCATGCCTTCGTGCTCGAAACCTTCTATCGCTACACACAGGTCGAGAGCTGCATGGAAGTATCGATCCGTGGCGGCAGCCTGTCGGTTCACGCTCCCGGGCTCAATGACAGCCCCTCGGCACAGGCGATCGAGAAGCGGCACGACGCCTGGAAAGAGCGCTTGCCCGATGACGCCGAACAGCTCTGGGATGCGCTCATCGCGTTCGACGGCGACGACCAAGCGGCGCTGTTCGCGCATTGCGCCTCGTTCGGCATCAATGCGGTGTGGGAGCCGGGCAATCGCTACAACGACGGCCGCGTCTCCCTGCATAAGATCGAGCGCCGGATCGCAAACAGCCATATCGTCGCACGCGCTGCCGATCTCGACATGGTCGCGGCCGGCTGGAGCGCCGGCGTCGACAACTATCTGGGCCGCGTCACCAAAGTCCGGATCATGGCAGCGATCGATGAGGCCAAGGGCAGTGAGGTTGCCAGCCGGATCGCCGCGATGAAGAAGGGCGACATGGCGAAGGAGGCCGCACGCCTGCTCGAGGGCAGCGGCTGGCTGGCCGAGCCGCTGCGCACGCCGGCAGCCGTCGGGACCGACGGCGAAGCGCTGGATAGCATCGGCGCCGTACCGGCCATCGACAGTGACGCCGGCATTCATGACCCTTCGGAACTGGAGGAGGAACCGCTGGCGATCGCCGCCGAATAGCGTCCGCTTCACCTTGGGGGTTCGCCGAGGAGGCGAGCCCCTTTCTTTGTCACGGAGGCCATCATGCCCGACTCTGTCGGCGATATTGCCCGCAAACTCGCGCGTGACGCCGAACGGGTCTGCCGCACCTATCTGCCCGGCGGGCATCGTGAAGGCCATTACTGGCTCGCGGGCGATGTCCAGGGTTCGAAGGGGCGCAGCCTGTACGTCCGTTTGAAGGGGGATGACCGCGGCAAGGGCGCCGCCGGCAAATGGACCGATGCTGCGACCGGCGAGCATGGCGACCTGCTCGATCTGATCGCCCTCAATCTCGGGCATGATCACTTGAGCGCGACGCTCGACGAGGCCCGGCGTTATCTGGCTCTTCCCAGGGTCGCCGACCATGGTGACCGCGACACTGTCCGCGCTCCGGCTGGATCGCGCAAAGCCGCTCAACGCCTCTTCGCAGCCTCCCGCCCGATCGCCGGCACATCCGCCGAATCCTATCTGGGCGCGCGGCAACTCCATCATCTGCGGACCGAGCGTTGGCTCCGCTATCATCCGCGTTGCTGGTATCGTCCGTCCGAGGATGACCTCCCCGGCACCGCCAGCGCTTTCCCGGCGCTGATCGCCGCCGTCACCGATGATGCCGGAAGGATCACCGGCATCCACCGCACCTGGCTCGATCCTGCCCGTCGCGACAAGGCGGACATCGCCACGCCGCGTCGAGCGATGGGCGACCTGCTCGGGCACGGTGTCCGGTTCGGCATTGCTGGCCCCGTTATGGCGATCGGCGAAGGGCTCGAGACGATGCTGTCCTGGCGGATGATGCTGCCCACCATGCCGACGATCGCAACGCTTTCCGCCGCCCATCTCACCGCACTCGAATGGCCGAACTGCGTCCAACGCCTCTACGTCGTCCGCGACGATGATGCCGCAGGCGACGCTGCCTGGACACACCTCGACGATCGAGCCCATGCGCGGGGTATCGACCTCATTTCCATCGTCAGCCCCACCGGCAATGACCTCAACGACGGTCTCACGGCACTCGGGCGCGATCGGCTTCTGACCGAACTCGCCCCCCGGCTAAGATCGGAGGACGCCGAGCGCTACCAGATCCGTAGCTGACGCGAGCAAGCTGACCCGCGAGGGCCGCGCGCCGGCCTTCGAGAGGGGCGCTCTGGCGGCAGGGAGACAGAGCCCGCAACGGCCGGATACGGCTATTTTCCGCCGCCTCGGGGATCGTGCCGACCCCCGGCTTTGCATCGCGAAGCAAAATAGCCGCCTCCGGCCGTCCTCCGCTTCGCTTCGGCCCAATGCGATTGTTCGACGTCGAATCACAAAATCCATGGGTGCGGCCGCCATCTCCCTGCCGCCCGGATGATCGCCCAGGAAGGCCGCGAGGCGCGCGGCTCCGACGAGGAGATCATCATGACCATCGACCCAGCCACAGACCACGGACCTGAAAGCTCGACCACCGCTCATATGCTCCAAGAGCTGGCATTGTTCGGCTATCGCCCATTCGACGACGAACCCGATCCCAGACCGCTCCCGGAAGCGAGAATTGCCGGTGGGGCGATCGCCGACATGTTTGATGCGATGGTCTCGACCCTGCAGGACACGCGGCTCGAACCCGATCTTGAACCCTTGCTCTGGGGCATCGGCAACATCTTTCACCGCGCGGCCGAACGGATCGAACGCGAACTGGACGACAATGAAGGGGCGCAACAGCGATCGCAGCGCGAGCAGGATGGCTCCGAAGTCAAATCGGTCGAACTCGAACGGCTGCTACGTGAGGGCACCACCCTGATCGAACGCCGCGACGCCATGGAATTCTTCCGCGACGCCTGCGCCGACCAATTCCGGCTGCACACCAAACATGCCTGGACCCCGCACACAGGATCTCTGGTCAATCGCAAGGCGCTCACCAGCAGCATGATCGCCAGCCGCGATTTCATCACAGCGAGGAAGCGCGCCGATCGCGAGGTGTTGATGCCCACCGGCACAAGGATCGCAATCACCGGCGGGGCCGACTATCAGGATCACCGTACCATCTGGGATGCGCTCGACCGGGTCCATGCGAAGCATCCAGACATGGTCCTCATGCATGGCGGCACGCCAAGCGGTGTAGAGCGGATTGCTGCATGCTGGGCTGACAATCGCAAGGTGACGCAAATCTCCTTCAAGCCCGATTGGGCACGTCACGCCAAGGCTGCACCGTTTAAGCGCAACGACATGATGCTCGAAGCAATGCCGATTGGTGTCCTGGTTTTCCCCGGCACAGGGATCAGCGCGAACCTCGCCGATAAGGCACGCAAGATGGGGATTCCGGTCTGGCGGTTCGGCTCCACCGGCTGAGGGACGAGCCATCCCACCGGATGAATCGGGAACGTGTCTCAACCCCTGACGCCCGCAAGACCTCTCTCCGCTCTTTGAGGCGCTAGTCCTTTCCGACCGTCGGCCTTCTCACGATCAACCCATAAAGGGTCCGCTATGCGTATCGCATGCGGCCGCTTGGGCCTTCGCCCCGGCGCGGTGACGTGCGGCCGCCGGCCGGATGCGTCGGCGCCTGTCGAGCGGGGAGAGGCCTCGCTCCAGCGACAGGAGCCACTCAATGTCTCTCGAAACCGCTCAGCGTCTCGCCTGGAATCTCGCTTGCACCCTGAAGGTCGTCATCATCCTGATCGAAACCCCGGACGGCTATCACGCAATGCCCAGCGATGATTTCGATGGCGACGTCGATCAAGTCGTGCGCGAATATGATGTGTTCGCCGCATAAACAGCGACGGATCGCTTCGAAGGCTTTGCGTCCGGCGGTTTCGCCGGACGCCGACACCTGCTAACATTCTTTCGCGCCGTGGTGGATGGTGGAGGCGCGTCCCCAGACTTTGGAAGGACGCGTTTGTGATGATCATTCTCCTACCTCTGACGCTGATCGGCATCGGCGCTTTCATCTATTTCATCTTCAATACGGCGACCTTCGCGCTTCCGATCGCGGTCGGTGCGGCCGCTGGGCTCGCATGTGCCAATGCCGGTTTGTCGGCAGAGGCAGCGGTCCTGATCGGCGTCACGGCCTTCATGCTGACGATCGCAGTCGCGCGGTTTGTTGCTCTAACGGCCCCGCAGCCCGTCCGCATCGTTGTCGTGGCGGCGCTGGCGATACCGGCAGCATTCGTAGGCTATCACATGGGCCTCGGTCTCGTCGGACTGTCGGGCTTGCCCGCATTGCTTCCCGCTATCCTTGCAGCGACCCTCGCCGGCTTGGTGGCTGCCAACAGGATTACGCGACCGGCTTGATAAGGCCGTTGGCCGCCCGTCGCCGGTCTCTCGATCGCCCCACCCGGACCTGATCCGGGCGGGGCTTTTCTTTGGTCATTCTCCGCTACCCGAAAGAGCGAAGACCATGGCTGGTGCAGGCCTCGCGTCAGAGTGGGTCGTCGGACAGCGGCGATACTGCGCTGTTGGAGCGATATGGATGCCTCAAACGACTTGGGTCACGCGCCACCGGGATGCGGGCCCGACCACGCTGATGGCAGACGGATCGCGCGGTAGGGCGAAGACCATAGCCACCTCGCCTGTTCGCAGGAGAACGTATCCGAATGCGCGACCCCGCAGCCAAAGCTCCTTAAAGATCTCGTTGGGTGCGCCATGTCCCTATCTGGCGGATGACGGACCCGGTCCCACACGGCCTCTCTCGGATGGCTTTGATGACCGAAACCGGCTTCGCCTCTGCCGCCTAAGCCGCAACGCGGGCCGGATCGCTATTTTCCCCTGGACCCTGACGGGATCCATTCCTCGCGAACCAAAATAGCGCCCCCTCCCACGTCCTCCGCTTCGCTTCGGGCCTGTCGGCTGCGGCGGCGGCAGTCCCGGTCACCGGGCAAGCCATCGAGGCCGCGATGGGCGCGGGCTCGAACATCAAGACAGGAGTTCTCATCATGGCGACCATCGGCACCTTCAAGAAGACCTCGGACGGTTTCTCGGGCGAGATCGTGACCCTTAGCGTCCAGGCGAAGGGCGTCCGCATCATCCCCGAGACCAACCGCTCCAGCGACGCCGCGCCTACCCACCGGGTGATGGTCGGCCGGGCCGAGATCGGCGCTGGCTGGACCAAGCAGTCGAACGAGGGTCGTGAATATCTCGGTCTCAAGCTCGACGATCCGAGCTTCACCGGTCCGATCTACGCGAACCTCTTCGACGACGAGGAAGGCGACACCTACAGCCTGATCTGGTCGCGCCCTGCCAAGCGCAACGGTGACTAACCCTTCAGCAATGCCCCGCCCGGATTGGATCCGGGCGGGGCATTCGCTACTGCGGTGATGTCGTTTGCAAATTCACGGCATCCGATGACCGCTGTCGCCCATGGCTAGCCGGAAATTTCCCGATGCGATGATCCTGGAGGCGGACGTTCCCAAGCGATCTCCGCCGCCGTTTGCACCATCGTATCATGGGACAATGCCGGCGTTCCCGTCGGGGTAGCGAAGTGTCGGCTTCTGCCGACATTGGACATTTACTGTTCGACCACTGCAGGGTCGTTGAAAAAGTAAGGCCAGCCGATCGCGAGGCAGCGCAGTCGGCTAAGCGCTAGGCGGACACAGCCGCCGCCGCTACCCTGCAGACATGGACCTTACGAACGGCGTCAGCCGCATCTTCGAGCATTTGGAGAACGACAGCGTCGAGGGCGCGACCATGGCCTGCATGCGCCTAGCACGGCTCGCGCAGGACCACCTGAGTGCCGCAATCTTTCTCCGCGAACTTTACCCTAAGAAGGAGGAAGTCGTCCGCACGCTCTATGACGACACTCACCATCTTGGCGCCGAGGCCGGCAAGTTCGTTTTTGAGACTTCATTCACGCGCTGGTTGGAGATTCACACGCTCGACTATCCGCTCTCCTCCTCCGAAGGTGAGGACATGACGGTTCTGCGCGTTGCTGCGGGCGAGATCGAGCCCGAGCTAGAGCAGTGGAAAGCGACGCTGGTTGACCTGCAGCCACCTCCCGGACTGGCCCCGTTCGACGCTGCGGCGTTCCATGATTCCGCGACCTCGCAACGCGCGGGCATCAGGCTGCGCATCACTGCGCTCAATACGATAAAGGCCCGACTGAAGACTCGCTGTCTCAACTACGCAGCGCGCATGGAACGGCAACTCGCGTCGCAGGACCGCAACCAGCAACTTCTCTGGTCAGTGCAGAACGAGGTGAACAACCACTTCAAGGAGCACGCACCGGACGTCTACGCGAAGCTGCAGAAGGCGTCCGTGCTCGCGGCGTCGCCCGAGGCGGAAGACGCCGCCCTGACGCTCACCGAGGTCCGGCGAGCGCTCCAGTCAGCTGCCGACCACTTCTATCCGCCAAGCATGGAGCCCGTCATGTGCTCGGATGGAAAGGAGCGCGTGCTGGGCGCGGACAAATACCTAAACCGGCTCAACGAACACCTCGCTACGAGCTTAAGCAGCAGGACTCAGCGGGACCTCGCCGCGGCCGAGCTCGCGCTGCTCGACACCTTCATGCGCCGCCTGCACGACCTGGCGTCGAAGGGCGTGCATGCCGAGGTTACCCAGGCAGAGGCCCGTCAGGGGTTGGTTGGTCTGTTCCTGTTTTTATCGACGATCACGCGAGGCACGGCCACGGAAGGATGACGTGATTCTGGGATCCGCCAAGCAGCCTTAATGGCCGGCGCGCCGTGCACGCGCTCAGAGGTGTGAACCTGGTAGGCCGTCCTCGTCCATGAACAGCAGGTGTCCCGGCAGGGGTTTGGCCGTCCTGTCGCGTCCGACCGGATACCACGCCATCGTCTCCGTCACGGCGGAGCTCTCGTTCCGCGCAGTCACCAGCTCGGGCATGAAGTAGTTACCGTAGACCATGCGCAAGCCGGTAGCGCTGGGTTCGAACGTCGCCATCTCGCGGCGATTGAGCTCGTGACGGCGGCCGTCCTCGTTGTTCCCGCCAGCGCCCTCGTAGCCGACGTGGATGGCGCCGGGCCGGTCACCGGGAAGCTGCAACGCCGCCTTACCGACCACGCTGCGGAAGTGCATCGACTTGCGCCGCGCGGCCTCGTCCGAGCCGCTCCTCCAGCCCACCAGACTCAGGTGGTCCACCCAGTCCGCATGGAGCGGGCGGCCCTCCGCCGGCGTCCAGTCGCCAGCCATTGTGAAGTCGACCCCTGGTTCGTAGGTGCCGAGGAGCAGTTCCACCATGCGGCTGGACCCGAAGTAGATGTCGTCCTCGGACATGACAGCGTGGAGACGGGTCCAGTCGACGTCGGCCACCATGCCCTCGCCGCCCTCGTCGTCCCATTCGTAGATATTCGCAGATCCCAAGAAGCGCTCGACCTTGGCGGCGAGGTAGTCGTCACCGAGCGTGTGCAGCTCCTCGCGGAACCGGGTGAGGAGGAGCAGGGACCGGTCGGCCTTGCGCGACAGCGCGTGCGCGCCCTCCGCCATTCGCTCGCCGGCAAGCCGCTCGTCGCGGGCGTAGCCGGACCGGCCGGCCCGCTTGATCTCGACCGCCCAGGCTTCGCCAGGTCGCCCCACCATCAGGTCGTTTCGCTTCGCGATGCCCGGCGCTTCCGGCACGAACCGCATGTCGTCCCACCCGCGTCGGGCATACGCGCCGGCGACCAGCAATTCGTAGATGCCGTCGTCGGGCTGCGCCGTGTTCTCGGTCATCAGCCTGGCGGCGCGATCCTCGCCGCCATCGACGCCGACGAGCGCGTCGCGCAGCTGACCGATACGCTTGAAGAGCGGTGCGATCCGATAGCCCTCGGGCAGGAAGAAGTCCGGACGCAGCGCTGGATCCGCGTAGCGGAGGGCCTGATGAACATACCAGGCGATCGCGTCAGCGGGCTCGAACAGCGCCACCCGGCGCCCCTCCGCCCACTCCAGCTTGGCTGCCTGGAACCGCGCCTCGACGGCGGCCACGCGGGGCGCCCATTCGGCCGACGGCACTAGTGACTGCAGCCACGCCACGGCGCTCAGCACGTCCTTGTCGCGCCAGTCCTGGCCGTGTCGCTGTGCGAGCCAGAGTGTGTCGTCCTTCGGTTTTCTGCCCATGACCTCTTCCTAATGAACATGATCCTTGCCCCCGACCGGGTGAACGCGTCACGGTCGTCGAGACGACCGTGACGCGGCGCATCGGGCGAGGGATCGCCCGCCCAGCGCTCAGGCTTCGTCGTAGTCCGTGACCACGTCGGCGTCGTTGGCAGCATCCCACTCCTCGACCGCGTCGTCGGTGGCGCCTTCCTCCCCATGGTCCTCGGTTGCCAGCAGGGCCGGCCGCGCCTGTCCGTGGCGCTTGCGGTAGGCACGGGTCCAGAGGAGCAACTCCTCGTCCACCGAGCGCAGTGTCTCACGCCAAGGATCGGTCAGACGCACCTCCACGCCGCGCCGGTCGACCAGCGGCTGACCGTCCTCGGCATCGACCCCGGCCAAGGCCACGAAGCAGCGGGAGAGCTCCTGCATGGCGCCACCAAGCGCCTCGACGGCGCGGTCGTAGCGGTCGGTGGGCGAGTCGCCGGGCCGCGCTGCCTTTGCCTTGCCGGCGGGCGGATACTCGTTGCGCAGCCAGACGTCGCTAAGAACCTGATCGGCGGAGTCATCCTCCAACCGCCGAACCTCGCCGTTTTCGCCGACAGCGCGGATGCCGATACCTTCAGCGTAATCCGCCAGCGCCCGCCCCAGCTGCTGGATGCCCTGGGGCTTGCGACGCATCGCGTCGAGCACCTCGCCCGGCGTGCGCCGGTCGGGCTGATCGTTGTTGGACGTGCCCCGGTCCGCATTCAGGCGGCCGTCGATCACGAGCGGCAAAGCGGCGCGAACCGCGAGTTCGACCGACGCCGGGCCGGGCTCCTCGCGGTCTCCCGCGATCGCGGCAGCGGCTTCCTTCAGCGCGGCGGCCACCAGCTCGTCGGTCGAGCGGCTGGTCGCGGTCCACGCGTCGCGGCGGTGCGCGGCCTTTCCGAAAGCGTGGCGAAGGTAGCGCCGAGCCTGATCGATGTCCGCGCGATCCTTCGACACGGCGCGCAGCACCAGTGCCGTCGCCAGGTCGTTCATCAGCTTCTGCGTCATGCGCTTGCGCGTCGACTGGCTGGTGACCGCCACGCGGATGGCCTCGTAGACTTCGTCGCCGCCGGCGGTGAACAGATGGACGAGCCGGGCGGCGCGCAGCACCGGATCGTCGGGCAGGTGCGCTGCCCGAGCCTCCGCCTTCGTGCACGAGCCCGCGTAGTATTCACGCTCGGTCGCGGTCACCAGGCCGCGGCGCAGCAACTCGTCGAGCACCTCGTCCGCAAGGGCCTCGTTCTCGGGCCCTTCGCCCCAAGGCTTCGGCGGATCGACGTGGCGGAGTGCTACCAGCGAGCGCACGGCGGTGGGGAAGCCCGTCGTGCCACCCGGATAGGGCTCGAAGCCGACCAGGATGAGCGCGGGGACCCGCTCGCAGCGGAGCGCGAAGATCGTCGCGGCGTCGCGCTCGCCGCGGTCGAACGCCTCGTTCAACCGCTTGACCCGCGCCCGCATGCCGGCGTCGTTGTCGTCGTAGGGCACGTCGGCCGACACGATCTGCAGGATGTTGTGAACCGCAGTCGCGCGCGACGAGCCCTCGGCAGTGGTCAGCGCGGCCGCCGGGTCCGACAGGTCGCCGTGACGGAAGGTGGTGGCGACAAGCCACACCGCCTCCATCACGCCCTGGCTGCGGATCGATACCCGCCAGTCGTTTTCGTTCAGGACATAGGCCGCCGTCTGCTGCGCGGCCCATGCGAGGTGGTGGCGGCTCTCGACGTCAACCGCCAGCTCGGCTGACTGCGGCCGCGCCGGATCGAGCGGCTGCGGCTCGGGGACGGGGCGGAACCGCGAATCCTCATCGCCCGAGCCAGGATCGACGGCGAAGGGGTGGCGACGCGACGGCAGCGTCCGCGGGTTGCGCGGATCTGGCATGATGCGGCGAGCCCACACCTGTGTCCGGATGCCCAGCAGCGTGCCGCCGGGCACGGGAATGCGCTCGACGTCCGGATCGCTTGGCTCGCCGATAGAGCGGCGGACCTCGGTAGGGTCGACGATCGCGTCCGCGATGGTCGCGGCTGACTGGCTCTCCAATCCGAATGCGTCCTGAAGGCGATCTGCCAGCGACTGGCGCGACTTGGCGTGAGCGTAGTCGGGCAGGCGCTCGACCGGGCGGGGAAGGACGTGGTCGTCGATAGGGGTCTTAGCCATGATAAGGTCTCCTCGCGGAACTCGTCCGCGCAAATGATAAATGATGGTTACGTGTGCCGGCGCGGCGGGGCGTGGACCCCGCCGCGCACGGGCTCACTGGTCGTTCGCGGCGCGCAGCTTGCGCTTCAGCATCGCCAGCAGATTCTTCACCGCGCGGTGGTCGGACGGCGTGCTCGGACCGAACACGCAGCCGCTGATCGCGGGATGCGAAAGGCGCAGGTGGCCACCCGAGGTGCGGGTGGCAGTGAAGCCATCGCGCTCAAGTTCGCGCAGCAGCTTGATCATTGTCGTATGGGCAGACATCGCAGTACTCCTCGGCAGGCGCCGGGGGCACGCGGCTCACCCGGACGCACTGGTTGCGTTTATCCAGGCTGCCAAGGAGCTTCGCTCCGTGCGCATCCCCCGACGCTTACCGACGGAAGTCGGCGTCACGCTGGGCGGCAACGGCTCGTTGAGGCGGACCCGAGGCGTGAGGAGAGGTCGAGATGATCGACCTATCCACGTTGCCGCCCCCTGGGTCGAGCCGAGGGGTGGAGCGCCCGCGAAGCCATGTCGCGGTGGTTGCTAGATACACGACGTAATAGGAAGTGCAATCTTGTTTTTTTCAGTGCTGCCGGTCGATCGATGTCGGCTACCGAATGCGTTTGCGGCGGGTGGCGCGGTAAGCGTTTCGAGAATCGTGATGCATTCGAAAGCAGAGCACCGCCTGGTGTTTAATCACTGGCGACTACCGCCCGGCGATCCGCCACAAAGACCCACGCACCCCAATGACCCTACGCCAGAATTTGGCGCTTTGTGGCCAAGCACCTTTCAGTTTTCAAATGGCAGCTCTCGTCAGAGGTAGACATCGCTTTGATGCCGGCGAGCGACGTCCTTTGGTCGCTTGCCGTCAGTGCGGCCAGCCGGAGCGGATGGTCCGCCACAGACCTGATCGTCGCCGAATGGTCTGGGAGGAATGCACCCATGAACGCCCTCCGAAATACAGGTTTTGGCTACAAGATCCCTCGCGCGACCCTTGCCAGCGTGCTGAAACAAACAGAGCTGTTCCATAAGGTTGGTCTTATGCCGAGATAATGGATCGCAGCCTTGAGTCATGAAACCCGCGCTTCCAAACTCACTCACGGGCAGGGGGATCACCGCGTCGAGGAGTGAGCGATGCCAGGTTACCATAATTTACGTCTGCCCGAGAAATATCGGGCGCTACTTGATCTCCCGCCCTCTGGCTTCGCTTGGGAATGGCTTCGACGTAGCGACGATTATCGTGCGCTTTGGGCGAAAGCGCCCGCTGCCGCCTCGCGCGCGTCGGCGCACGTAATCGCGGCCGGCCGACGCAATGCCGACATTGTCACCACGATTCCCCAGCACCCGCTGGGAAGGAGGTCAGCCCGTCTGGGTCTTACCTTTCCCGATACCACCCGAAGTATTGGCGACCGATTTGCCGTTGATCGGATGGTCTCCTGAACTGCACATCGATGCGGTGACGCTGGTACGCCCAGTCACCTGGGCCCGCTCCCTTGGCGCGCTCCGCTTCACCCCGGCACGTTGGGGGCGTGCCTACCGCCACGAGGCGGTAGGCGGTGCCCATCTGCTGATCCGCCGCCACAGTGCGCCCGAGCTTGCGATCTGGCTCCCCGCCGAACTGGAGCCGGTCGAAGGCGAGCCGTTCGGTCTCTATGTTCATCCCGATCACCATCACGCCGCGCGCGTAGCCGCGGTCGCTCGGTTCCGACGCGCAATCGGATTTGGCCCTCCGTTGCGCTCCGTGCCCTATCGTGACGCACCTCGCCAGGCGGCGATGCTCGCAATCAATGACGCGGCTGTAGACGGCTTGTCGCTCCGCGACATTGCCGCTGCCCTGCTTCCCGTCATGCCCGAAGACTGGCGCAGCAGCTCCGAACGGTCGGATCTGCGCAGATTGTTCGAAGCTTGCACTCAGATGAAAGCAACGGGCTACGTTTCGTTGCTGGGCCGGTCCGGCTGAAGCGCATTTGAGCAAGCCGGGCGGGGGTGGTCGGAAACGGCACCCCCGCCTTCCGGCCACCTACGACCGCCTTCGAACGCCGATGATCTCCGGCATCACGAGGTGCCCGCCGGGCGCTCGCAATGCCCCGCTAGGAGATTATCATGCCCGATATCATCAAGGACACGCGCTACCTGCGCACCAAGGAGGCGGCGCATTATGTCGGCCTGTCCGCGCGCACGCTCGAAAAGCACCGCACCTATGGGACCGGACCTGCGTACCGCAAGATCGGCGGTCGCGTCGTCTACACGTTGGAGGAACTGCGCGCCTGGGCGGACCGCGGTGCCTGTGCCTCCACGTCAGATCCGAACAATGCGAACGTGCTCCCTGCGGTTCGCCGCGCCGAGCACGCTGTTGGGGCGCCCGGAGGTGAGGCGTGATCCCGGATCCAACGAAAAACTCTATCCCGGCCGCGTCGCCTTCTCGCCCGGAAGGCAATTGTGCGCGCTCCGCACCGGGGCAATGGTTAGCAGGCGCCGTGGTCGGCCTCGCGCTTTCGGCACTGGTCGTGCCGGCGGTCGCGAAACCGAACTTGCGCCTGGTCTGGAATGTGTCGGCGAGCGTGCCGCTTGGTCTCTATCGCATCGAACCCGGTCACGATCCGAAGATCGGCGAACTGGTTGCGGTGCGGCCGGCACCAACCCTTGCGCGGCTGATGGCCGATCGCCGTTATGTCGAACAGGGCGCCCTGCTCGTAAAACCGGTCGCTGCCGTAACCGGCGCGCGCGTTTGCCGTCAGCAGCAACGGATCACAATCGACGGGTTGCAGCGCGCGTCTGCCCTCGACCGTGATCGCTTCGGCCGCCAACTCCCGCGCTGGCGGGGCTGTCGCAACCTTGGCACCGGTCAGTATTTCTTGCTCGCGCCCAATGTCCCCGCATCGTTCGACAGCCGCTATTTCGGTCCGATCGCTGCGGCAGATGTGATCGGACGGGCAACGCCGCTTTGGGTGTGGCCATGAGTGTCGTCCGTCACATACTCAGCCCTGGCCTCGGCATGATGTGCCTCGCCCTTCCGGCATCGCCCTCGCTGGCCAATGCACAGTTCACCAATCGTTGCGCGGTGTTCGCCCCGGAAGCGGCAATGCGATCGGGTCTTCCCCTCGACATGATCCTGCACGTGATGCGCGCGGAGAGCGGCGGCAATCCTCGCGCGGTGTCGCCCAAGGGAGCGATAGGCTGCATGCAGATCATGCCGGCGACATGGGCGACCTTATCGGCGCGCTACGGTGTCGGGTCCGATCCGTTCGATGCGCGCATGAACATGATCGGTGGCGCGCTGTATCTGGCTGAGCTCCGCACGCGGTTCGGCATTCCCGGTGCCTATGCCGCCTATAATGCCGGTCCGAACCGCTTCGCGCGCTTCGCCGCCAGCGGAGTCCCGCTCCCTGCCGAAACCGTCGCCTATGCAGCGCGTCTCGGTGGCGCCGGTGTTCCGATCATCAAGGCCGACGCCCGGGCGCGCTGGCAGGAGGCGGCTTTGTTCGTCGCGAGGCCCGCCACCGCCTCGAAACAGGCAAATGTGACGCTGCCAACGGCAGTCGGCGCGCATGACGTGGGCGCGGGTCTCTCCGCCGCGTCGAGCGATCCCGCACCGGCCGTTCGCCTCGATCCCATGTTTCCGCTGGGCGTTGGGAATGGCGCGCTTCCCCGATGACGGCGCTGCTCTCGGTGTCGGCCCGCGCGCTTCGCGGCCGGCACCGTCGCACAAGGCCTATTCCGCCCCTCTGCGTTCGCGGAATGCCGCTCGCGTCTTCTCGCGTTCCGCCTCCGTCGCTTGCTCCGCTTCATCGGCAAACGCGCGCGCGCCACGTCGCTTGAACAGCGCGGTGGCGTGTGCGGCATCATCACCGCGCATACGCACCGCGATGTCGAGAAAGGCACCGTACAGCGTTTGCCGATCATCGGCAGCAAGCTCCACCAGACCGGCCTTCTGCACGAGGCCGCCAAGCTCGATAAGATGCCGTGTTCGTTCGCGCCGGGCCATCACCCATTCCCTCCGGTCTGTTCGTGCGATCAGCCCCTCAAGCCGGTTCCGGGCCGCCCGAAGCCGCTTTGCCGCCCTCGCTGTTGCGAGGAGCGCGGCGCGAGGATTTCCGGCTCGTCTCGCGAAAGAATTGCGCACCACGTGCCGTCCATGCCTTGGTCGTGGTGCCCTCCTTTTCCGCAACGGCCGCAAGCAGCGCGCCGGCAAGGAGATCGGGCTCGAGCGCATCTGCGCCGGTCGCCTCGATCAGCTCGCCGAATTGCTGGATCTTGCGCACCCGCAGCAGCTTTGCCCGGTCACCCAGCGCCTTCAATTCCGCATCGAAATCCCGTACCTTACGCATCGTCGCATCTCCATCTCGCTGGTCGATACGAGTTAGCTGGGCAGCGTCTGGCCCGGTTCAACGCGTCAAATCTCTCGGGAGCGCTCCAGCGTACGAGAGCGCGCTTATACGTCGTACCGACATCGCGAGATCGGGCGTAATTGATTGGCCACGATGGCCATCTACCACTTCTCCGCCAAGATCATCGGGCGCGCGGGCGGCTCGAGCGCGCTGGCATCCGCTGCCTATCGCTCGGCGTCCCGGCTCCATGACGAGCGGCTCGATCGTCACCACGACTTCACCAACAAGACGGGCGTTGTCCATTCCGAAGTGATGCTGCCCGAGGGTGCGCCGGAGCGCTTGCGGGAACGCGAAGCGCTGTGGAACGAGGTCGAAGCGACCGAGAAGCGCAAGGACGCGCAGCTCGCCCGCGAGGTCGAATTCGCGATCCCCCGCGAATTGACCCAAGAGCAGGGCGTCGCGCTCGCCCGCGAGTTCGTGGCCAAGGAGTTCGTCGGTCGCGGCATGGTTGCCGATCTCAACATCCACTGGGACATCGGTGCCGACGGCCAGGCCAAACCTCATGCGCATGTGATGCTCGCCACGCGCGAAATCGGACCGGATGGATTCGGCGCGAAGGTGCGCGAGTGGAACGCGACGGCGCTGCTCCATCAGTGGCGCGAGCGCTGGGCCGACCATGTCAACGAGCGGCTGATGTCGCTTGGCATTGACGCGCGTATCGATCATCGCAGTTACGACACGCAGGGGATCGATCTCGAGCCGCAGCACAAGATCGGAGCGGCCGGCGCGCGCCGCTTGGAACGCGGTGAGGATGCCGAACGCGCCGACGAGCATGTCCGTATCGCGCGCACCAACGGTGCGACCATCATCGCCCAACCGGAAATTGGCCTCGACGCACTGACCCGGCAGCAAGCCACCTTCACGCGCCGCGACATGGCGATGTTCGCGCATCGGCATTCGGAAGGGGCTGAGCAATATGGTCAGGTGCTCAGCGCGATGCGTGGTTCGGACCATCTGCTCGCGCTCGGCCGTGATGGGCGTGGCGAAGAGCGATTCACGACAGTATCCATGGTGAGCGCGGAAGAAGCACTAGCGCGCAACGCGGCGACGCTCTCGGCCGCGAAGCACGCGGTCGGTCGGCAGGATGTCGAGCGCGCGGTTGCGGTGGCGGCGGATCGCGGCCTGGCCCTCGGGCGCGATCAGCGCGCGGCCCTCGACCATGTCGTCAAAGCGCCCGGGCTTACCTTGGTCGTCGGCTATGCGGGCGCCGGCAAATCGGCGATGCTCGGCGTGGCGCGGGAAGCATGGGAGGCCGCCGGCTACACCGTGCGCGGTGCCGCGCTATCGGGCATCGCTGCTGAAAACCTCGAGGGCGGCTCGGGCATCGTGTCGCGCACGATCGCCAGTTTCGAACACGCCTGGGCGCGAGATCGTGACCGGCTGTCGGCGCGCGACGTGCTGGTGGTCGACGAGGCCGGCATGGTTGGCACGCGGCAATTGCAGCGCGTTTTGGCCGAGGCCGCTGGCGCCGGCGCCAAGGTCGTGATGGTCGGCGACGTCCAGCAGCTCCAGGCGATCGAGGCCGGCGCTGCGTTCCGATTGCTCGCCGAGCGTCACGGCGCGGCCGAGATCGGCGAGGTGCGACGGCAGGCGGAACAGTGGATGCGCGATGCGACGCGCATGTTCGCGACGGGCCGAACCGGCGAAGCGGTTGCCGCTTACAGCCGGGCCGGCATGATCCATGCCGCCGATACCCGCGACGCCGCACGCGCCGCGCTGATCGACCACTGGGATGCCGAACGGCGGGCCGCACCCGCCGACTCCCGTATCATTCTCACCCACATGAACACGGAGGTTGCGATGTTGAATCAGGCGGCGCGCGAGCGGCTGCAGACGCACGGCGAGCTCGGCCGCGACGTATCCGTACAGACCGAACGTGGCGAACGGCAGTTCGCCGAGAACGATCGCATCCTGTTCCTCAGGAACGACCGCGATCTCGGCGTGAAGAACGGCTCGCTCGGCACGATTGAGAAAGCGGGCCGCGACACTTTGGCGGTGCGGCTCGACGACGGTCGCAAGGTCGACGTGGATCTCAAAAGCTATGCCCATGTCGATCACGGCTATGCCGCCACTGTCCACAAGACGCAGGGCATGACCGTCGATCGTACCCATGTGCTGGCGACGCCCGGCATGGACGCGCATTCGAGTTACGTCGCCCTGTCGCGCCACCGGACGCAAACCGCGCTTCACTATGGCCGGGATGATTTCGCCGATGAGACCCAGTTGCGTCGCATGCTCGCACGCGAGCGGCCGAAGGACATGGCGCTCGACTATGAGCGTGACGGCGCGTCGCCACCGCGCGCAAGCCGCTCCGCCGTAAGCAGTGCGCGCGGCGTGGCCGACGGGACTCCCGCGCCGCAGCCGACTCAGGCGGCTGCCAATGCACAGGCGCGCGGACCGGCCGGAAAGGACGCGGGCGGATCGAAGACCAGCCCGGAGCAGGATCGTGCGCGTCAGCTGCGCGAGACGTTCGCAGCGCTCGGCAACGCGCCGCACCGCTCGGCCGAGCAGACCCGCGCGGCTTTTGCGGCAGCGGCCAAGGCGGTGCCAGCGCCGGGCAGGGATCGCGATTATGGGGCTGAGCGGTGAGCCAGGCCGGCGGCGCATCCGGCGGCGGGCAGGGCTCCGGTTCTGATCCCGTTGTCCATCAGATCGGCTTCTTGCTCTCGCTCGTCGCCGTTGGATTCGGCTGGCCAATCGTGGCGCATTTCATCCCCATCGATGCGCGGTTCGCGTGGCGCGATCTGGTCCTCGAACATTGGCGCCATCGTAATAGTCTCGAGCCCTGGCTCGATCAGCGCTGGCTATGGCTCGCTCTGCATCGGTATCATGTCTGGTTTGCCATGGCGGCGCTGCCCGGCACGCTTGCGATCGGCGCGGTCCAAGCCGTTGACCGCCGCACGCCCTGGGCCCTGTTCTCAGCACCGCTCGGCTGGGGTGCCGGGATCCTGATCGGCCTGTGGCTCTATACGAGCTTCCTCACCGACAGCCCGACTCTGGCGGTAATGCTCCCGGCAGTCTTTGCTTATCTCGGCGGGGCAGTCGCCGCGCGCCTCGGCGCATGGCCGCGCAAGGTCACGCATTTGCGCGGGACCAGGATGCGCGGGACCGCCAATCGGCTGCGCAGCCGGTTGGTCACCGGCCTCACAGATCGGGTTGCGCTGGCCGGCGTGCCGCTTACGCCCGAAGATGAAACGATGCACGTCGCGGCGATCGGCACGACGGGATCGGGCAAATCGACGGCTCTTCGCGCCATCATCGCCGGGGCGTCTCGGCGTGGGGATCGCCAGGTGGTCGCCGATCCCGACGGCACGGCCATGAGCGTCTTCCACCAGCGCGGTGACATCATCCTCAACCCGTTCGATGCGCGATGCGCTCACTGGGATTTGCTCGGTGAGATCGAGCAGGTCGGCGACTTCGCGATGGTGGCGCAGTCGCTGCTCCCATATCTCGGCCATGGCGATCACGACCAGTGGATCAGTTACGCCCAGCAATTCCTGAGCAGTGCCATGGAAAGCTGGGTCGCGAACGCGATGGGCAGTTCCGCCGATTTTGTTGCCGCGCTCACCCAGGCCAACAGGGCGCAGCTGAAGGCGTTGTGCGACGGGACGCCGGCCGCGCGCTATTTCGAAGAGGGCGGCGAACGGATGCTTGCGAGCATTCTCGGCACGATCACACCCGCCGTCGCCAGTTTGCGCAGTTTCGATGTTCAGGCGGGGCCGGGATTTTCGATCCGGCGCTGGGTGCGGGAAGGCAAAGGCTCGCTCTGGATGCCTTACGCCGCCAATCAGATCGCGGCGCTGCGTGGCCTCATTTCTTGCTGGATAAATCTCGCCATCATGGAGACGCTGTCGCTCGCCCCGTCGAGCGAGCGCCGGATTTGGTTTCACATCGACGAGCTTGACGCGCTCGGTCGCATCGAGGGGCTGAAAGACGCCCAAGCGCGACTCCGCAAGTTCGGCGGTCGCGTCGCGATCGGCTTCCAGAGCTTTGCTCAGGTCAAACAGATCTACGGCGAGGGCGCTCACACGATCATCGAGAATTGTGGCAATCTGCTGCTGCTCCGCTGCGGTCTCAGCGAAGGCGGCGGGACCGCCGAGCTTGCCTCGGATCTGATTGGCAACCGGGAAGTGGAGCGCGATGATGTCAGCCGCTCGCGCACGCGCGGGCGGTTTACCTCCCGGTCGATGTCGATGCAGAGCAAGCGGAGCGTCGAGGATGTCGCTCTCGCCAGCGAGATCATGCAGCTCGCCAATCGCGAGGGATTTGTGAAGCGCGCGACGGCACCGGACTGGTGGCGGGTGCGGTTCCCGTATGTTGAGTATCCCGAACGCGTTGCAGCGTTCGAAGCATCCAGAAATTTGCAGGTAATGCGATGAGTGTCAGCTTGGCAGCTGGTTTGCTTCGCTGGCGAGCGCCAAGCCGTCCACAGACAGAACGCGCGCGGCGTCGAGATATTCGAAGATATCTAGGCGGCGTTCGCCCGTCTCATAGCGTGAGACATATTGCTGCGGCTTGCCCAGGCGCTGCGCCACCGCTTCCTGCGTCAGGCCCAGTTTCTTCCGTGCCTCGACCAGGCGTTCGATCACCCAGCGATAGCGACTATCGTGGATGCCTCGTGCCACAGTCCCTCACATCAAATTGATGTGAGGACCGTGCTTGGCCCTTGGCTCTACACCAACTTGATGTAAACTAGAGTCGTGACCTGATCGTCACCCGGGGGTAGCGGCCACTTACCACCAAAACGGATGTATCATTTGCCAATTGAGAACCTGCTCTCTGACGACGAGCGCCGCCAGCTCGAGGCTGCGCGGCTGATCGCGCTTGCTCGCGATCTTCTGACGAATGAACGCGAGCGACCCATAAGAGCGCGGCTAGATTGCGTTCTAAACGAGCTCGATCGCTCGCACCGAGTGAATTTTCGATCATCTCATTTCGCGAAGTCGCCGAATCGACGATTGACTCGTTAAGTCGAAGCACCCGAGCAGAAAATGCGTCGGCGCCGAAATGACTCGGGTCACCCGATCATTATTACACTCGCATTGCCGCCCGCAGCGGTAGTGTTGATCGAGGTGGAAACCTCCTAAAGCAGCCAGTCGCTTTGATAAGCAAGCCGCTGGTCCGAATGAGCCGAAGGGACTGACACAATCGGGCCCGACATCTCCGCGATCGTTGAGCATTCTGGAAAGCAACTCATATGATCGACGCCGGCCGTCTTGATAGAAGCATCTAGGCAGCAGAATTAGTAGCACTATCGAAGTTGCATCGCTCCGACGGATGGCTCTGTTCGCTGGGCAAATGTTTTTAATACGAAGCTCGACTGAATATGAGCGATGCCGCCCAGGCGGGTAAGTTGCCCGAGTAACAGACGATAATGCTCTAGATCGCGCACGAAAGCGTGGAGCATATAGTCCGCGCCACCGCTCATCAAATAGCCGCCCATGATCTCGGGCAGCTCCAGAATCGCCGCTTCAAAAGCATTTAGGACTTCGTCGACCTGCCGTTCCAGCGTGATGGAGATGAACACCGCCATTGAGCCTATAAGTTTCGATTGATCTATTCGGGCACCATAGCCTTTGATGATCCCATCATGCTCTAATTGCCGCACCCGTCGCAGAGTCGGTGTTAGCGAAAGCCCGATCCGCTCGGCCAGGTCCCGCCAACTGATTCTGCCGTCCTTCGCTAAGGTTTTGAGGATTTGGCTGTCCGCGCGGTCGAGCGCTGCGGAGCTAGTAGTTTTGTCTGACATGGCCGCTATTGCGTAGTGCAATCATACTAATATTGCCAGCTTTTGGCCAGGCGTTTGGTCCCAAATGAATGGCGGGGTAGTCTATACACGGCGGCCTAGGAGATTGGCCGTGAAACTTGATCGCATCACGAGCCTGGACGCGATTTATAACGCGGAAACCGGGCCGACCTTCATGACCGGTATCCAGGCGCTCGTGCGCCTGCCGATGATGCAACGCCGGCTTGATCGGACACGCGGACTGAGTACGGCCGGTCTCGTCTCCGGCTATCGGGGCTCGCCGCTCGGCGCCTATGATCAGCAGCTGTGGAAGGCAGAAAAGCACCTCGCCGCCCATGACATCGTCTTTCAGCCTGGCCTGAACGAGGATCTCGCCGCCACCGCTTTGTGGGGCGCGCAGATGCACAAGGCCTACGGCCCGACGAAGGCCGATGGCGTATTCGGGATATGGTATGGCAAGGGCAACGGTGTCGATCGCACCGGCGACGTGTTCCGCAATGCCAATATGCTCGGCACGTCGCCGCTGGGTGGCGTGTTGGCGGTCGGTGGCGACGATCATGCCGCACAATCGTCGATGTTCCCGCACCAGACCGACGGCATCTTCCAGTCGGTGATGATGCCGGTCCTGCAGCCTGCGAATGTCTCCGAAATCCTCTCGCTGGGCCTCGCCGGGATCGCCATGTCGCGCTTCTCTGGAGTGTGGGTGGCGATGAAGACGATCGCCGAAGTGGTCGAGAGCGCTGCGACCTTCGAGTTGCCCGACGCCTATCCCGCATATCTCTCGCCAGCCGATCTTGTGCCCGCGCACGGTCTGAACTGGGATCCGACGATCGCATGGCCCGGCCAGCGCGCCGAATATGAAAGGCGCATGGTCGAAGAGCGCATCCCGGCCGCAATCGGCTGGGCGACCGCCAACCGCATCGATCACTCGGTATTCGAAAGCGATCGCAAGCGTCTGTGCATCGTCACAGTCGGCAAGGCGCATCAGGACGTGATGCAGGCGCTCTCTAACCTCGGGATTGGCGAAGACGAGGCGCAGGCGCTCGAGATTTCAATCTACAAGGTGGCGATGAGCTGGCCGCTCGCCACCGATCCATTGCTGGCCTTTGCAAGCAACGCCGACGAGATCCTCGTGATCGAGGAGAAGAGCCCTACCGTCGAAGGGCAGATCAAATCCGCTTTGTTCCACCGCACCAAAAAGCGCGTCCGGGTCACTGGCAAGACCGACGAGACGGGGAAGCCGTTGTTGCCGGTGATCATGGAGTTCACGCCGCTGATGATCGCACAGGCGATCGTGAGCCGGCTGGGTGCGAACGACCCAATCGGCCTCGGCGATCGTCTGGCGGCGCTGACCGCACGCGGTCAGCGTGGAGAGGTCGTCCCTTTCCCGGTACGCAAGCCATTCTTTTGCTCGGGCTGTCCGCATAACAGCTCGACCAAGACGCCCGACGGCTCGATGTCAGGCGGCGGCATCGGCTGCCATGTCATGGCGCTGGCGCAGCCCGCGTTGAAGACGCCGACCTTCAGCCAGATGGGCGGCGAAGGCCTGCAATGGGTCGGCGCGGCACCGTTCTCGCAGACCGGCCACATTTTCCAGAATCTCGGGGACGGCACGTATCAGCATAGCGGCCTGCTCGCGATCCGTGCCGCGGTCGCATCAAAGGCCAACATCACCTTCAAGATCCTCTACAATGACGCGGTGGCGATGACCGGTGGCCAACCGGCCGAGGGCGTGATCGAGCCGCGCCGGATCGTCGCGCAGTTGCTCGCCGAAGGCGTCGGCGACGTTCGGCTGGTCAGCGACGATCCCGACAAGTGGCAGGACCTGCCCGGCGGCGTGAAGGCGCTGCACCGTGACGACATGGACGCGATCCAGCGCGCAATGCGCGACGTCCCTGGCGTTTCGGCGATCGTTTACGAGCAGACCTGCGCTGCCGAGAAGCGCCGTCGCCGCAAGCGCGGGGCGTTCCCCGATCCCGATCGGCGCCTCTTCATCAACCCACGCGTCTGCGAAGGCTGCGGCGATTGTTCGGTCCAGTCGAACTGCATCGCGGTCGAGCCGGTGAAAACAGAATTCGGCACCAAGCGTCGGATCAACCAGTCCGCCTGCAACAAGGATTTCTCCTGCGTGAAGGGCTTCTGCCCGAGCTTCGTCGAGATTGACGGACCGGTGCTCCGCAAGCCCGATGGCGACCGGATCAAGGCGCTGGAAGCCGATCTGTTTGCGATCCTCCCGGAGCCGGCGCGCGTTGCCATCGATGGCGTCTACAACGTCTACGTCGCCGGCATCGGCGGTCTCGGCGTGCTGACCGTCGGCGCCCTGCTCGGCACCGCCGCCCATCTCGAGGGCCTGGCCTCGACGGTGCTGGACTTCACCGGCCTCGCGCAAAAGAACGGCGCGGTGGTCAGCCAGGTGCGGATCGCCCCGCACGGCACCGCCATCCATGCCGTGCGCATCGGCGCCGGCGAGACCGACCTGTTGTTGGGCACGGATCCCGTTGTCGCAGTCAGTCCGGACTCGCTGGCCAAGTTCGCCAAAGGGCGCGGCGCCATCGTCCTGAATGGCGACGAGACACCGACAGCGGATATCGTCGCCGATCGTGATGCGACCTTGCCGACCGCCCGCATGATCGATGTCCTGCTGACGCGCGCCGGTGACAAGGGGTTCCTGCTCAGCGCCACCCGCATCGCGGAAGGGTTGTTCGGCAACAGCGTTGCGGCGAACACGCTGCTGGTCGGCTATGCGTGGCAGAAGGGCCTACTGCCGCTGTCGGCCGAAGCGTTCGAGGCGGCGATCGAGGCCAATGGTGCTGCAGTGGCGCTCAACAAGCGCGCCTTCTCTTGGGGTCGGCTGGCTGCGGTCGATGGCGCCAGGGTGGAGAAGATTGCTGGTCTGATCGAGACAGACACCAAGGTTGAGGAAACGCTCGATGCATTGATCGACCGGCGCATCGCCGACCTGGTCGCCTATCAGGACCAGGCTTATGCCGACCGTTATGTCGCGACGATCGAGCGCGTGCGGGCCGCGACCGAGGGACTGGGCGTCGAGGGCACCACCATGCTCCGCGCGGCGGCGGTCAACGCGTACAAGCTGATGGCCTATAAAGACGAATATGAGGTTGCGCGCCTCTACGCCGAGCCCGCCTTCCGACAGACGCTGGCTGCGCAGTTTGCCGAGACGAAGCGGGTCTCGATCTGGCTCGCCCCACCGATCATCTCGCGCACTGATCCGCGCACGGGCCGGCCGGCCAAGCGCAAGTTCGGACCCTGGATCTTCACCGCATTCGCCGTCCTGGCGCGGATGAAATCCTTGCGGGGCAGTTGGGCGGATCCGTTCGGTCGCACGCACGAACGCCGTGCCGAGCGCGCCCTGCGCGACGCCTATCTCGCGACGATTGAGAATCTCTGTGCTGGCCTCGATGAAGCGGGCCTCACGCATGCCACGGCGCTGGCAGGCTTGCCGACCATGGTTCGCGGCTATGGGCCGGTAAAGAAGCAGGCGATGGTTGAATATGAAATCAAGCGCGCCGCGCTGCTCGAGGCGGTCAAAGCCACGCCCGAACGGCGCGCGCGCGTCAGCGAGGCGGCCTGAGCGATGACGATATTGACGGACACGCAGGTCGCGATCCGCGACGTGGTGCGCGATTTCGCGCAGGATCGGGTGCGCCCGCTCACCCAAAGCTTCGAAGCGGAAAGTGGCTATCCTGCGGGCTTATTCGAAGAAGTCGCGGGACTCGGCCTGATGGGCATGACCGCACCCGAGCACTTCGGTGGCGCGGCGGCGGACTATGTCAGCTATGCGCTCGCGCTCATTGAGATCGCGGCGGCGGATGGCGCCCTGTCGACGATTATCTCGATCCAGAACAGCCTCATCGTATCGGGTCTGCTCAAGGACGGCACGGCCGAGCAGCAGGCGCGTTTCCTGCCCGACCTGATCGCCGGCAGGATGATCGGTGCGTTCGCGCTGACCGAGGCCGACGCCGGTTCCGATGCGGCGGCGATGCGCTGCCGCGCGGTCAGGGTCGAGGGCGGCTATCTCCTGAATGGCGCGAAGCAGTTCATTACCTCGGCCAGCATCGCGGGGCTCGCCATTGTCTATGCCATGACCGATCCCGTGGCCGGCAAGCGCGGCATTTCGGGATTCCTCGTTCCCACCGATCGCGCCGGCTATGTCGTCGACAAGGTCGAGCACAAGATGGGGCAAGGGGCCTCCGATACCTGCGCGATCCGGTTCGAAGACCTGTTCGTCGAGGAGGATTTGCGGCTCGGCGCCGAGGGGGACGGCTACGGCATCGCGCTTTCCAATCTCGAAGCCGGCCGGATCGGCATCGCCGCACAAAGCGTCGGCATGGCGCAGGCGGCCCTAGCCGTCGCGATCGACTATGCGAAGGATCGCCGGAGCTTCGGGCAACCGATCATCCAGCATCAGGCGGTCGGCTTTCGCCTTGCCGATCATGCGACCCGGCTGGAAGCCGCGCGGCAATTGGTGCTATCCGCCGCCGCGCTCAAGGATGCGGGCGAGCCCTGCCTGAGGCAGGCGTCGATGGCCAAATTGTTCGCGTCGGAGACCGCCGAGGCCGTGGTGTCAGGCGCGATTCAGACGCTCGGCGGCTATGGCTATCTTGAGGAATTCGGGCTGGCCAAAATCTACCGCGATGTGCGGGTGTGCCAGATCTACGAGGGCACGTCCGACATCCAGCGGCTCGTCATCGCGCGTGCGCTCTAGCACCCATTTGGCAGACGATAATATCACGGCCGCGTACGCCCGACACCGATGGGGCTTTTGCGCTCGAACTCATCTGAAGGACAAAAACACATGAACGTTGATGGTTTACCCGCGATCGTCACAGGCGCCGCGTCTGGCCTCGGTGCCGCGACGTCGAAAATGCTGGCGGCGAAGGGGGCGATGGTCACGTTGTTCGACCTGAACGTTGAGGCCGGCGAGGCAGTTGCCAGGGAGATCGGCGGGCTCTTCCATGTTGTGGATGTCACCGATGAGGCCAGCGTCCTAGCCGGACTCGATGCCGCAGAAGCGGCGCACGGCACGGCGCGGTTCCTGGTTAACTGCGCGGGCGTCGCGCCGGCGGCGAAGGCGGTGGGTCGCGAGTTCGTGCCGCTTCCCATCGACAGTTTCCGCAAGGCCGTCGAGATCAATCTCGTCGGTACCTTCCTCGTCGCATCGCGCTTCGCAGCCCGGCTGCAGCAGATCGAGGCGATCGGCGAAGAGCGCGGAGTAATCGTCAACACCGCTTCGGTCGCCGCTTTCGATGGGCAGATCGGTCAGGCCGCCTATGCCGCCTCGAAGGGCGGCCTAGTCGGCCTGACCTTGCCGCTCGCCCGCGAGTTCGCCCAATGGTTGATCAGGGTCGTCACTATCGCCCGCGGTATTTTTTGGACACCTATGTTGGCGAGCCTCCCGCAGGCTGCGCAGGATTCGTTAGGTCAGCAGGTTCCTCACCCAAGCCGCCTTGGCCGCCCGGAGGAATACGCCATGCTCGTCGACAGCATTCTCTCTAATCCGATGCTGAATGGGAGTACGATACGCCTCGATGGGGCCATCCGGATGTCGCCAAAATAGGGCTCCGTCGGTTTTGCACCCACCACCTTATCGGCGAGAGTAGTAAACGTGCGAATCATGCGCAGCGGTTAACTTCGTTGCAAACCACTTCGCGCCGGATTGTAACACCCGTGCTGAAGAACCTATATCATCGTAAAGCACGGTGGAGTCATCACGTCGCGCAACTATGAATGCTTGCGCATTTTCGATCTCGGGGTTGAGAAGACCGCACCAATAAAATGTCCATTGTCGGCGACGGGGCCGACCGAGGCGAAGACCCGGCTCACTTCCCCGCAGGCGATAACATAGTCAAGTTGGCCGAAGCTGAGCCCGACATATTTCGCGACACAGCGATGCAGTGCAGACCGAGCGCGCGCCTATCTCCGTCCACAGCTCGCGTGGAAAGCTGGCCTCCGCATCGATCCGCGCGGAGAGCGGCGCAATCCGATCGGCGGCGAAGCGATGCGTAGCGTCGTGGATCATGTCCGCATTCTTTCCGAGTTGAAAATCAAGATTTACGGACTGGACTCATTCCTAATTATCGAAGCGAGACGTGGTGCAGCCAACCGACCGGGCCTTCGAACCGTCCGCGCTGGATGCCGAGGAGTTCCGACCTAATTTCCTCGGTGATTTGTCCGCCTTCACCGTTCCCAACCAGCCAGTCGCCGGACATGCTTTTGACCTCACCGACAGGTGCTAGAACGGCTGCGGTGCCGCAGGCAAACACCTCGCGAAGCTTGCCGCTCTGAGCATCTGCTTGCCATTGATCGATGGCGTAGCGCTCCTCCCGCACCTCGACGCCGCGCGCTTTCGCGAGTGCGATGATCGAAGCACGAGTAATGCCAGGCAGGATCGTCCCGCCGAGGGCCGGAGTTATCATGCGGCCATCATCGAACAGGAAGAACAGGTTCATCCCACCGAGTTCGTCCACCCAACGATGCTCGACAGCGTCCAGAAACACGACCTGATCGCAGCCTTGCCGATAGGCTTCCGCCTGCGCTTTAAGACTGGCCGCGTAGTTGCCACCGCACTTCGCCGCACCCGTGCCGCCGGGGCCGGCGCGGTTGAGGTGATCGGACACCCAAAGCGACACCGCCTTCTTGCCACCTTTAAAATACGCGCCGACCGGGCAGGCGATCACGCAGAAGATGAACTCACTGGCCGGTTTTACGCCCAGGAAGGTTTCTGACGCGAACATGAAGGGGCGAAGATAGAGGCTGCCTTCAGCGTCCGGTATCCACGCTTCGTCAATTCTGACCAGCGTTTTGATCGCATCGAGGAACAGCTCCTCGGGCATAGTCGGCATCGCCATGCGCTCGGCAGAGGTGTTGAAGCGGCGCGCATTCTGCTCGGGTCGGAACAGGCCAATGCCGCCGTCATCGAGGCGGTAGGCCTTCATGCCCTCGAAGATCTCTTGCGCATAATGGAGAACCGCGCAGGCAGGATCGAGTTGGAAGGGCTTGCGCGCGCTTACCGTCGCGCTGTGCCAGCCTCGTTCTTCGCTCCACTTCACCGTCACCATGTGGTCGGTGAAAACCCGGCCGAAGCCAGGGTCTAGGAGCATACGCGCCCGGTCGTCGGCCGCAATCGGTGCCTCAGTGGGCTCGACCTGAAAGTTGGTTGGCATCGCTTGGTTCCCAGATCAGTACATGAAAATGAGGGCAGGGTGTTCGATCAGTCGTTTCAGCTGCTGCACGAACAGTGCAGCGTCGTAGCCATCGACGATGCGATGATCGAAGGATGAGCTGAGGTTCATCATCTTGCGCACGGTCACGAAGCTCCCGTCGACGATGGGGCGCTCGACGATCTTGTTCGGACCGATGATGGCCACTTCCGGGTGATTGATGACCGGCGTGGTGGCGATGCCGCCAAGCGGCCCGAGCGAGGTAATCGTGATCGTCGACCCGGACAACTCGTCACGGGTGGCGGTGCCGCCGCGTGCGGCTGAGGCAAGCCGGGTGAGTTCGGCCGCCAGCGCCCAGATATCGCGGCTCTCGGCGTGACGAACGACGGGCACCATCAGGCCGCCGGGCGTCTGGGTCGCGATGCCGATATGAACGCCCTCATAGCTATTGAGCACGCCCGCATCATCATCGTAGCGGGAATTGATCTGCGGAAAATCGGGCAGCGTGCGGATCAGGGCGCGCATGAAGAACGGCAGCAGCGAAAGCTTGGGCTGGTCCGATTTCTTGTTCGCGTTGAGATCCTGCCTGAGCGCCTCCAATTCGGTGACGTCAACTTCCTCGATATAGGCAATGTGCGGGATACGGCGTTTTGCCTCCTGCATCTTTTCGGCGATCTTACGACGCAGCCCTATGATGCGGGTTTCATTGACACCGTTTCGCAGAGCCAGGCGCGAACCGGCACCGCCGTTTGACCTGCTGGCGAGGTAGGCGTCGAGATCATGCGACGTGATCCGGCCACCCGGTCCGCCGGCCGGGATGTCGCGAAGATCGACGCCGGCTTGTTTGGCGCGACGCCGTGTAGAAGGTGCGGCGGCAGGCGTTAGTCCGTCAGAGACGTCGGTACGGGGAACGAAGGCTGGCCGAGCAGGTAGTGCGTCCGTGGCGGGGGCGGTGACGGGTGTTTGATGGACGAGCTCGAGCGCGGAAGGTGCCTCCGCCGAGGGCGCGCTTGAGACGACAGGCTCGGTCTCGCCGGCATCTCCGACATCGAATTCGACCAGCACCGATCCGACTGCGACCAACGCACCGACATCGCCGTGGATCGCCTTGATCACGCCGTCTACGGGCGACGTCATATCGACCGTCGCCTTGTCGGTCATCACATCAACGAGGCTCTGATCCTCCTTGACGATGTCGCCAACCTTGACGTGCCAGATGGTGATCTCCGCCTCGGCGACACCTTCGCCGATGTCGGGCAGACGAAACTGAAAGATGGCCATGCTCAATCCTCCATGGCGCGGCGGAGCGCTGCCGCGAGCCGGCCCGGGCCCGGAAAATAATCCCATTCGAAGGCGTGAGGATAAGGCGTGTCCCAGCCGGCGACGCGCTGCACCGGGCTCTTCAGCGCCCAGAAGCATCTCTCCTGCACGAGGGCGGACAGCTCTCCCCCGAAGCCTCCGAAGCGCGAAGCCTCGTGCAGGATCACGCAGCGGCCGGTCTTTGTCACCGAGGCCACGATGGTCTCGATGTCGAGCGGCACGATCGAGCGCAGATCAAGCAGCTCGGCATCGACGCCGCTCTCCTCAATCCCTGCCTTGGCAACATGCACCATCGTGCCATAGGCAAGCACCGTCGCCTGGCGGCCTTCGCGCACTACCGCCGCCTTGCCGAGCGGCACCGTATAATGGCCTTCGGGCACTTCCGCCTCGGGCACGCCCGCCCAGGTCTCGAGCGTCTGATCGTGCCGACCGTCGAAGGGGCCGTTGTAGAGCCGTTTGGGCTCGAGCACGATCACGGGATCGTCATCCTCGATCGCCGCCAGGAGCAGGCCCTTGGCGTCGTAGGGGTTGGAGGGGATGACGGTCTTAAGACCGGTGATATGGGCGAAGATCGCTTCGGGCGACTGCGAGTGGGTCTGCCCACCGAAGATGCCGCCGCCATAGGGCGAGCGCACCGTGATCGGCGCCCAGAATTCTCCGTTCGAGCGGTAGCGCAGGCGCGCGGCTTCGGACACGAGCTGATCAAGGGCAGGGAGGATGTAGTCGGCGAACTGAATCTCGGCGATCGGGCGCAGCCCAAAAGCGCCCATGCCGATGGCGGTGGCGATAATACCGCCTTCCGAGATCGGCGCATCGAAGCAGCGTTTGAGGCCATGCTTCTTCTGCAGGCCGTCGGTTACGCGGAAGACGCCGCCGAAATAGCCGACATCCTGACCAAAGATCAGCGTGTCGGGATCCTGGCCGAGCTTGACGTCAAGGGCACTGTTGAGCGCCCGGATCATGTTCATCGTGGGCATGGCGTCAGACCCCCAGCTCGCGGCGTTGTTCGATCACGCGCCAATCGGGCTCCTTGAAGACCCCCTCAAACATCTCGGAGACGGGCGGCTTGGATTTCCCGAGCGTGCCCACCGCCTCGGCTTCCTTCACCGCCACGCGGACCAGTTGATCCAGTTCGTCCGCGAGCATCGCATGGCGGTCCTCATCCCATTCGCGGAGCGTGATCAGATGCTGCTTCAACCGCTCGATCGGATCGCCGAGCGGCCAAGCTTCAGGTTCGTCGGCGGGACGGTATTTGGTGGGATCGTCAGACGTCGAGTGCCCGGCAGCACGATAGGTGTAAAGTTCGATCAGGGTGGCGCCTTTGTTCGAACGGGCGCGCTCGGCCGCCCATTCGGTCGCCGCCCATACGGCGAGGAAATCATTCCCATCGACGCGCAGCCCGGGGATACCATAGGCGATCGCCTTGGCCGCGAATGTCGTCTCGTCGCCACCTGCGATCCCCGAGTAACTCGAGATAGCCCACTGGTTGTTGGTAACGCACAGGATACAGGGCGCGTGATAGACCGACGCGAACGTCAGCGCCTCGTGGAAGTCGCCCTCGGCGGTCGTGCCCTCGCCGATATAGGCGAGCGCAATCTTGTCGTCGCCCTTGTAGGCGGAGGCCATCGCCCAGCCGACCGCGTGGCCGAAGCGGCTGCCGACATTGCCGGAGAGCGAATAGAAGCCGTAGGCGCGCGCCGAATAGAGGATCGGCAGCTGGCGCCCCTTCAGCGGGTCCTTCTCATTGGAGAAGACCTGGTTGACCATCTCGGTCAACGGATAGCCGCGCGCGTGCAGCCAGCTCATCACGCGATAGGTGGGGAAGCACATGTCGCCGCCGCCGAGCACCATCGATTGCGCGGCGCCGATCGCCTCCTCGCCGGTCGATTTCATATAGAAGCTGGTCTTGCCCTGACGATGCGCACGGAACAGGCGATCGTCGAAAATACGCGTCAGCATCATCGAGCGTAGGCCATGGCGGAGGAGGTCGGGAGACACCGATGGTATCCAGGGTCCGACCGCGACGCCCTGATCGTCCAAGACCCTGATCAGGCCGAAGGGAAGATCACGCATATCCGCCTCGACGGCAAGCGTGTCGGGGCGGCGCGTTTCTCCGGGTTCCGGAAGCTGCACAGCGGCCACACCGCTCTGCTCGCCAGGGCGTGCCGACGGCTCTGGAATGTGGAGGCTGAGCGGCGGGAGATTGGCCATCGGATCCTTCCTAACGATCGCCAGAGAATCGCAGAAACCGCGCAGAAGGATCGACATCGATTTTTCGACTGGACGACAAAAAATAACAATGGAATTGCGTCTATGATACAAAAGACAGAGGGTTTTTTTCGTGGATAGAACCGATCTCAAAATCCTCGATACGCTTCAGCGAATGCCGGGCATATCGACGGCGGACCTTGCCGATGCGGTCGGGCTTTCCAATGTCCCCTGCTGGCGGCGTTTGAAGCGTCTTGAGGAGACGGGCGCGATCCGCGAGCGGGCGGTGATACTCGATCCGAAGATCATGGGACTGGCCGTCAGTGTGTTCGCGGAAGTGCGACTGCGGCAGCACGACGAAGAGACGCTTGAAGCGTTCGAGCAGAGTGTTCGCGATCTACCGGAGATCGTCGAATGCTTCTCGATGTCAGGTCAACAGGACTACATCCTCCGCGTGATGGTCCGGGATGTCGAGCAGTATGAAGCTCTACTCAAAAAGGCTTTGCTTCATCTGCCCGCCGTGGCGTCGATCAATTCGAGCTTCGCGCTGAAAACAATCAAGCTGACCACCCGGATTCCCATCTATCCCCAGTAGGTCACCGAGATGGACGGGAGAGCAGTGCGAACCAGTTAAAGGTGCGCCTCTGCGGGATTGACGCGCATGATCCATAAGAGCTTCGCCGCGATCTTGCCCGAATTCGTGATGCTATGCGGCAAGGCGCTGGAGAACTGAAAGCTGTCGCCTTCGCTCAACTGGCATGTTTCGCCGTCGACCCTCAGCTCGATCGATCCCTCGAGGATCCAGCCCGCCTTCTCGCCCTCACCAAGGAGGACCTCCGAGGACTGCGCCCCGGCCGGCAACCCTATGATCATCAATTGCATATGATGATCGCCGCGAGGCGTAAGCAATTCCTTGGTCATTCCCTCGGAACCAACGCGCAGATGGGGCCTGTCGCCGGCGCGGCGCACCACTTCCGATGGAGCGGTCGGCAATTCCTGCGGGGCGTTCTCCAGAAAGGCCGTGAGAGGAACTGACAGCGCGATGTGAAGGCGCTCGAGCGTCTTGATTGACGGGTTGGTCAGTCCCCGCTCGATCTGGCTGATCATTCCGTTAGAAACGCCGGCTTTCGTTCCGAGCTCACTGATGGACAGGCTTGCGGCTTTACGGAACGCCCGCAAGCGAGTTCCGACACTGGAATCAGGCGCGTCGGCTAGAGAAGTTGCACTCGCCATCAGGTCTCTTTCCGCTATCCTCATGCTCGAGCTGGTCCCCGAGCCTACCATACTGCTGATGTCGAATTTCCGCTCGACGTTCAATATGCAGTTTGGGCGCGACTGAAATAGTGAAGGATCGGTCGGTGCCCGATAGCTTTAGCGGCCGATGCTGAAGGGCATCCACACACTGTGGACATCGATCCTACGCGAAGTCGATCAGAACGCTCTTGTGCCGCAGATTGGCCTCGACCGCCTGGCGACCGAGATCCTGGCCAATCCCCGACTGGCCGAAGCCTCCCGTGGGTATGACCATGTCCCCGCTGCGATTATAGCGATTGATCCACACAGTACCTGCCGCGATCCCCCTCATTGCGCGCATCGCCTGGGAGAGATTGCTGGTGTGGACGCCGGCCGCGAGACCGTAGGTCGGATGGGCGGCGAGCGCGATGCCCTCGTGCTCGTCACGGAAGGTTTGAACGGTCAAAACTGGCCCGAACAGTTCTTCCCGCACGGCGGGCGTGTCGCTATCGACCCGGTGGAGTAGGGTCGGGCGGTAGAAGGCACCCTCGTGAGGGCCGTCGAACATTCCACCGCCGAGCAGAATTTCTGCTCCCCGCTCGACGCTCTGCGTGACGAGCGAATCGATCCGATAGGCCTGCTTCTTGCTGATGATGGGGGAATAGGTCCCTTCGGCGTCCCATGTGACGCTTGGCGACATTGGGGTGATCATTTCGATGATCGTCTCGACGAGCGGTTCCAGCAGCTTTTCGTGAACCACCAGTCGTGTGCCGGCGACGCAAGCCTGGCCTGCGTTGCTCGTAAAGCCGCGGACGATGCAGTCGGCGGTGTGCCGGAGGTCATCGACATGCTCGAAAACTAGCTGCGGGCTCTTGCCGCCGAGCTCCAGGGTGAGCGGCTTGATTCCAGTAGCGGCGATATCGGCCATGATTGCCGCACCGGTCCGCGTGGAGCCGGTGAAGCTGACCTTGGCGATCTTCGGGTGCCGTACGATCGCGGCCCCGGCCTCGTGTCCGAAGCCATGAACGATGTTCAATATACCGGCCGGCAAACCTGCCTCGATCGCGAGCTGGGCCGCGCGGACAGTCGAGAACGGAGTAAGCTCCGAGGGTTTCAAGACAACGGCGTTCCCCGCCGCCAAGGCAGGCCCGACTTTCCACGACATCATCGACAGCGGGAAATTCCAGGGAGCGATGGCGCCGATGACACCATAGGGTTCAGACGCAACGAAGCCGAGGCTGTCGCGGCGCGTCGCGGCGACGTCACCGCCGAGCTTGTCAGCCAATTCTCCAAAGAAGCGGATCGCTTCGATGGTTGCGGGAATGTCGCTATTGAACGCGCCCGTTACCGGGCGAGTCGAACTCACCGCCTCCAGCTGGGCTAGTTCGACAGCGTGAACCTCCATCAGGTCAGCCCAGCGCCTCAGCACCCGGCCCCTTTCGCGGGGCGGCCTCATCGCCCAGCCGGACGTGGCCAATGCCTGGATCGCTGACGCGACCGCCAGATCCACGGCTTCCTCGCCTCCGGCCGGGACCTGACCGAAAGGCACGCCGTCTGACGGGCGAAGCACATCGATCCTGCGGCCTTCGAGCCATTGTGCGCGGCCGTCGATGAAATGGCCCTCGGGCAGAATGACGCCGGTCGGGTTGAAGCCCAGAGATAACACGCCTCATTTCCTCCTGCGACACCGCGGCGCACGCCAAGGAGAATGGCGGAGCGGCAAGCGGTGCTATCATAACGCCTCGCTTAGAATAGTGAACCGCGAAATCATTATCATGTCAGAGTCTCGAGCGCGCGCGTGACGGCAAGCTTCGCGACTATGGCGCGTGCAGCACGCATCTACGGCAGAAAACGGCGCCATGGGTCTGACAGATGCCCATTTCGGGCGAAAGGCGGCGGCAGGGCAGATATAGCCTGCGCCTAATCCTCAAGGATCCGACGATAAATATATTGAACATGTTTGAGTTAAAGTTCACGATATACCATCGATGCTTTGAGATGGAGGCCGGCATGGCGAGATCCCCTTTTCTGACCCTCGGCGCTCTCTTTCTCTCGTCCGCTGCCGGGGCACAGGTCGCCCTCCCAATGACGCCAATCGATGCTGCCCAGCTCTCAAGCGACGTGAAAATCCTGAGCAGCGATGAATTTGAAGGCCGCGGACCGGCGACGCGGGCGGAAAAACGCACGACGGATTTCATTATCGCGCGGATGAAGGCCGAGGGGCTTCGACCGGCGGGCGAGCATGGCGGCTGGACCCAGGATGTGCCGCTTGCCCGGTATCAGGTCAAAAGCCCGGTGGACGTGTCCTTCCGCGGGCACGGACGCGTCCAGACACTGCGGCAGTCCGAGGATATTGTTGTTGATGTGCTCCGGCCGGTCGACAAGGTCGCCATCGCCGACGCCCCTCTGGTCTTCGTCGGCTATGGTGTCAGCGCACCGGAGCAAGGCTGGGACGACTTCAAAAACATCGATCTTCACGGAAAGATCGCCGTCTGTCTCAGCAACGATCCGGACTTCGAAGCGAAGCCCGGGGATGATGCCTACGGCAAGTTTGGTGGCGCCCGGCTCGTCTATAAGGGACGTTGGACCTACAAGCATGAGGAAGCCGCACGAAGAGGCGCCCTTGGGCTCCTGATCATCTACGAGCCGAAGCCGGTCTCCTTCAGCTGGGAAACCGCGCGTAACTCCTTCAGCAACGCCCAGTTCGACATCGTTCGACCGGATCCTTCGACCTATCGACCGCTCCTCCAGGGTTGGGTGCAGCGCGACTCGGTGGTTTCAATGTTCGAATCCGCCGGACTCGACTTCGAGACAGAGAAACAGCGCGCTAGAAGCGCTTCGTTCAATCCGATCGTGTTATCGGGCGTGACCTTGTCGGCTCATTTCGACGTCGGTCACTCCGTCATCACGACCCACAATGTGCTCGGCCGCATCCAAGGGACGAGCAAGCCCGGAGAAACGGTGCTCTACACGGCGCACTGGGACCATCTCGGGATCAGCGTTCCCGACGCCCATGGCGAAACGATCAATCATGGCGCTATCGACAACGCGAGCGGGATCGCGAGCTTGCTGGAGATCGCGAGGGTTTTTAAGCGGGACGGGCAGCCCCGTAGGTCGATCGTCTTCATGGCGACGACGGCTGAAGAGAAGGGACTGCTTGGCGCCGAATACTACGCGGATCATCCGCTCAACCCCCTGGCGACCACCGTCGCGGACATCAACATCGATGCCTTGCGGGCCTACGGACCTGCTCGCGACGTCAGTATGATGGGGTATGCGGAGAGTGGATTATCGGACCTGTGGGCTCAGCTTGCGGTCGCGCAGGGGCGTCGCTTTACGCCGGACGCCAATCCGCCGGCGGGCAGCTTCTATCGGGGTGATCAATATCAATTTGCCCGCGTTGGTGTGCCAGCGGTCGGTGTCCGGTCCGGTCATGATCTCTACCAGGGCGGCATATCGGCGGGAGAAGCGGCGGATAGGGAATATATCGATCATCGCTATCACCAGCCAAGCGACCGGTGGGGCGAAGATCTTGATTTCCGGGGGACCGCGATTGACGTCGGTCTCGCGTATCAACTGGGGAGAGCGCTCGCCATGGGACGCCAATGGCCTGACTGGGAAGTCGGTTCGGAGTTCAAGTCAGTGCGCGATGCGACGGCGTCCGAACGAAAGTAGCGGTGGCTAGTTCGCGCCGCTCGTCGGGCCGAGCGACGCGAGTGTCCAACGGACGGCACATCGGCCTTCGAGGTGGATGGGCATCCGATCAATGCCCGACGAGGGGGCGACCTCTCACGGTCGCCGCTGCGGACGTCAGATAGTAACCGAAGCCTTTTGTAAACCGAAGCCTATCGTCATAGTCTCGGCCGTTCGGCAGCCCTGCCGGGCGGCGCCCGGTCAGCCAAATAGGCTTCATCCCGGAGTAACACGCTGATGTCTGTTTTCGTTTTAGTTCATGGCGGAGCCCATGGAGGTTGGTGCTACGGTCGCGTCGCGGCACCCCTCAGACGAGCGGGGCACGATGTGTATGCTCCGAGCCTTACAGGCCTTGGCGACCGCAAGCACCTGCTTAGCCTATCCGTAGACCTCGAGACGCACATCACTGACATCGTCAACCTGCTTGAATATGAAAACCTGAACGAGATCGTTTTGGCTGGGCATAGCTACGGAGGTATGGTCATCACGGGCGTCGCTGACCGCGTTCCGCATCGGATCCGGCACCTTGTCTATTTGGACGCCGCGCACCCGACTAACGGCGAGTCAATGGCCGACAACACTATGCCTGCGTTGATGGATCAGCTGCGGCACGAGATGCGAGCGGAGGACGGCGTCGAGCTCGTTCTCTTCCCGGATTCGCCCTTACTAGACGTCATGGGCGTTACCGATCCTGACGATTTTAAGTGGCTAATCTCAAAAATTACCCCGCATCCGATGAAATCCCTAACTCAAAAGCTCGTGCTCGGGCGCGAGACAGACGTGCAACGCATCCGGCGGACCAGCGTCAACTGCAGCTCGGTACTTGAAGCGCTGTCCGAGGAGAACCGCCGTCGGCGCACAAGCTCCCACAGGGTTCATACGATTGATACAGGCCATGATCTTATGATCACCGAGCCGGACAAGGTCGTCGATATCCTGCTGGAGGCTGCCTCGGGCCCGGCATAGTAGTCGATACGCGGTTTCGCCAGGCGAATGGCGGATCGAGAAAGGCCCGACCCGCCACCGACATATTACAGGCACCAAACCATTGGTGAGGCGCTTAATGTCACAGATGATAATCGAATTGGAGTCCAATCGTCCTCGGCCGGATGCGATCAAGAAACTGAGGACCGAAATAGGAGTCGCCTACGATAACGCCCTTAAAGTTATTAAGGTTGTCGCCAAAGAGCGTGAGTTTCCACCCCTTCGAAGATTCAAGAGCCAATGAAGCGCGCGTCGTGAGGACCTTATCGCCGCATACATTATCCAGAGCCGAATTAGCCCTTGAGCACTGCCGGTCTGTATAGCTGCCCGAGGCGGATAATATTCCCTTATAGTCACCGCCAAGTTCCCTCGAATAATCGGCGAAGAGGCTGGCATTGTCTTTAGGGGAGAAGTTCAGGCGGTCACCCTTGGCAAAAAGGAGCGCCCCGCCAGAATATGTATTCGAGTCAGACTCAAGGCTGTTCCAGCTAAATGTGCCGCCAAAATCGAGTCCATGCATCGGCCGCACGGTCACACCAAGGTCGACGCCAAAACCGCTGGCGTTGTGGCCGTTGGATATGGCGGCAACCTCGACGCCGTTGACCGGAACAGTGATTGACTGCTGGATGTCCGTCCATTTCATATAATAGAAGGCGGCATCGAGACTAAGCGCCCGCGTATCACTTTTTACACCAACCTCATAATTGTACAGCTTGTCCGGCTTTACGTCGGGTGAGAGACCCGGCACGCCGTTAACGGTATAGTAGGCTTGCGGCGAGCCGCTTCTGAAACCCTGCGAGTATGACGCGTAAGCAGATATAGTCCGGATCGGATGCCACGTTAACACCACCCGGGGCGTCACAGCAGAATATGGCTTGGTGACATCATAATAGTTCGGAGGATTGGAGGGCGGGGCGTCTTTGCCCTCAAGAGCAGTAACACTGTCATGAAAATATCGTCCGCCGACAGTTATTCCAAGCTTATCGTCGGCGAAGAGACGCGTGACTTCGCCGAAGACTGCATAGGACTCCGATTTGCTGGTAAAGTCGAGGAGGTACGCGAGATCGGGTATGCTGACAAGGCCTGCGTCTCGCGCGTTTCGGTAAAACGCTCCAATCGTCCAGCGCCACGGTCCCGTACCTTTCGACGTAGCGGTAAATTCCTCGGAGAAGATTTTGGCATTGAAGCCAAATTCCGCCGGAAGCGGCGCACCCATAAGGAACGGGAACGGATAGGTTGCATCGATGATTCCGTCGCCTTTGAACTTTAGATAGCTGGTGTTGCTCGTCAAGTCGAACGAGTGGAGATCATACGTTGTCTTCAGGCTATACGCATCAAAGTCATTGCTGTGCGGCTCTTCAATTCCGACGTCGCGGAAGTAAGGCGTGCTCCCGGCAGAAACCCCTCCGGAGTTCTCGCGCGACAGCCAGGCGGAAGCCACGATAGTCAGCCCGTCGATTGGTTTAGCGCCAAGCTTGAAGCGGTAGTTACGCGCCTTAGTATCGTTTGCATCCTTTTTTAGGGGAGTACTGATCCAGCCACTAAGATCTTGATAGTCTACCACAGCACGGATCGCCAGCTTATCATCGATAATCGGCACATTAACCGCGAGATCGCCACGGTAATTGTCGCCGCCGTTATATGTGCCAGAGTCTGCGACGCGAAATTTGAGGCCGAACGCGTCGTACTCGGGGTCTTTAGTCAAAATCCGCACGACACCCGCGAGTGCGCTCGCGCCATAGAGCGTACCTTGTGGACCTCGAAGTGCTTCGACGCGATCCAAGTCGTAAACATTCGCATCTGGCACGATGGCCGATTGCACAAGGCCGAACGGAACCGAATCCAGGTAGTAAGCAACGGGACTTGATCCGCCGAATACGGTCTGCGGGGCCGACACGCCGCGAACGCTGACAACCCCGCCGCCTGTATTGGCATATTCGGAGAAAGCGACACCTGGTACGGCTGTCAAAGCATCTTCAACACCTTTAACCGTCGACTGATCAAGTTGAGCGCCACCAAGCACGCTCACTGAAATTGGGACATCCTGAAGTTTCTCGGATCGCTTTTGAGCTGTGACGACAATTTCCCCGGACTGGTCTTGGGCGGTCGAATATGCAGTAGGAGTCTGGCCCGGTGCCGTTTGTGCAAGAGCCGGCACCGAGATGGCCCCGCCCGCAACGATGACACCGATACCGCCCAGCAAACTTAGACGTCGCTGCTTTCGGCTGATATACTGTACGACCATTCCTTCCTCCCCTTGCGAGTGAATGACACATTTGCCTCTGTTCCCATCTTCGCAGTGGTGTTCTTGCGAAGTTGAGCCGATCAGACGGAAAGCTCATTCCGTGCTGACGTATCCAAAAACCGTCCGGACCGCGCAGTTTCCGCAGACCGTCAGATATTGCTGATGAAAACTGAACGTTCTGTCAATAGAAAGTTCAATATCCTGCATGTCGCTCGTCGGGGAGCGAGGGCCCCTGCGCAAAGCTCGCTTGATGAACTCTCACGAGGATGGCGTCGGGCAACCAAGCCCAATGGCGCCTCGGCACTTGCCATTTGGCGTGTGGGCCCACCATATGCGGGCTATCTGAATGCCATTCCCCTGGCACCGGGTGCTTGAGCAATGTCGAATGGCTTTTTCAATCGCGACGTGCGACGCCGGTATATTGAACGGCGATTTCATGTTAGGGTGCCCCGGACTATACGGCGGCTAGGAGCAATCCAAACTATCGGTTACCGGTGAACTCTCCACGAGCATTCCTGCCGTTGCCACCCCTAAGATAGCGAGCTTGCGTCGTGATGACCACCTTACGGAAGCCGCACTGCGCAGAAAGATAGGAAAGTGAGATGATTGGCGCTCAGATTAAGTCGTTCCTTATAGCCCTATTGAGCTTGTGTTGCATGCTGCTTGCGGCTCCGCTGATGGCATCTCCACAGCCAGAGGGGGCTATTCTGGGAGATCCGATACGTGACGTGTTTGATATACCGTCTCAGACCACTGGCAGCACCTATCGGATCGACGTAGCTCTACCTAACGCTTATCGAATTGCGACCAACCAGCGCTACCCCGTCATCTATGTTCTCGATGGCCAGTGGTTGTTCCCGACCGCATCTTGGGTCGCTACAGGCGGACTGTTTGACCGCTCGCTCCCGCCAGCGATAGTCATTGGGATCTCGTGGAAAGCCCCGCATGACGTAATGCTGGGAGATCGATTCCGCGATTTCGCACCCTTTCCAATGCTCGCTGCACCGACTGCCGGCCAAGCCGCAAGCTTCAGGCGCTTTTTGAGGGAGGAGCTGATTCCGCGGATCCAGAAGAAATATCGAGCCGGTCCGACACGCGCCCTCGTGGGCCTCTCATTAGGCGGTCTTTTTACCTTCGACACCTTTGTGAGTGAGCCTGATCTTTTCGACATTTATGTGTGCGATAGTCCGAGTCTGTCCTTCGACGATGGTTCGTTGAAAAGGCGCTTTGATGGACTGCCCAAGAACTTTCTTCACAAGCCGACTCGCCTCCTGTTTAGCTGGGGTGGTGCCGAAGCACTTGCCGGGGGGATTCAATCCGCGGGCCGCGAGTTGGAGGCACGACGGTTTGACCTTTTAAAGCTTAGAGCGGGGCCTGTCGGCGAGGTCGGACATGCCGTATCCGGTGTCGAGGCTATCGCCGAGGGCCTAACCTTTGGCTTCTCGCGCGATGCGATTCCGCTGACGGACGCCAGTGCGCGCGAGTACGCTGGCAATTATTCCGCGAATGACGGAAAATTTACCACGCAAATAAATGCCGCCGGAAACTTGCTCACGATTGACTTCGATGATTTTGGAGTTCCTGCGAAGGCGGTCCCACTTAAGCAGGTGGGAAAAGATCATCTTCTTGCAGAAGCGAATTTTATTGAGGTATGGATTCGAAGAAATGAAACGCAAAAAATCGATGGCGCTGATATCGTTGTTGAAGGAACGCCGATGCGCCTGCGACGTTTGGACCGCCGCTCGGGATCGACTTTGCCGTAGAGATTGCCGAATGATCAGTCTTTTCCAGCTAGAGGCGGGTTCGAACGCGAGCTATGGGTCGCGTGGATGACGCGCTCGTAGTTACACCGCGAGCAAGCATGTCTCCCGTGGCGTCCTCGCGTGATGACTCGCGAACGTTGAAGGCGGCGGCGGCGCAGATGGCCGAACCCGGAGCGGTGTGCCACGCCACTCCCATGCCCGAACTTGGTCGCACCCCGTTCGGCGAGGCCGCCGCGTTCGAATGGGTGGTGTACATGCTGAAGGCACAAGTGGTGGCGAGGGTGGCCGACACCGCCGCCACGTTTATCAGGTTGATCCGCAGGCTGGAGCCCTTGATCGTCGGCAATTTTTGAAATGTTGGATCGGGTGCCGACGTCCCGCCGGTTGCCGCCCAGACTAATCGGGCTGCAGCATTGGACGACGCACTGGTCGACACCTCGGAATGGATCCGACCTGCGCAGTCATGCGAACCACTGCGGTCTCTGCCACGGCTGGTTAGGCTACACCGGACGGCTGGAACCGGCGAATTGAATATCGGTCGATCGCGGTCTCCGAACGGCCCTTTGCGATGAGCTCTGCAACCACGTCGCCCACGCCGAGACCGAGCTGGAAGCCGCCGCCACTGAAACCGAAGGCATAAAAGAGGCCGCTCTGGCGCTCGCTCGCACCCAGAACGGGCAGCGCGTCGGGCATATACCCCTCGACGCCGCTCCACGTTCTAATAACGTTCACGGCTCCGAGTGCCGGCATCAGCTGCCGAAGGGACGGCATCTGGCGCAGCGTATTCTCCGGAAGGACAGATGCGCGGCCGGTCTCTGTAGATGCGGGGCCTTTTGTTCCCCCGCCGAACACAACGTTCCCGCGGCTCACCTGCCGAAAGTAGACGCTTTCTGGAATATTGTCGGACAGAACGCCGATGGTGGGTTCGATGCGGAACGGAAGAGGCTCAGTGACGCCCATTTGAGGCCCTCTCGCCTCGATCGGCACCGGCTCGCCAAGGGCGTCGGATAGCCGGCCACCCCAAGCCCCGGCCGCGACGACGACGATGGGCGCGCGATAGACGCCGCGACCGACGACCTCGACGGAGAAATCCTCGCCGGTTTTCTCAATCGAAAGCACTTCCGCATTCTCTTCGACAAGAGCGCCGGCGTAAGCGGCCGCGCGGCCGACGGTAGGCGCAAGCAAGCGCGGGTTGGCATGTCCGTCTTCCGGACTAAAGAAGCCGGCGACGATTTTTTGCCCGAGGTAGGGGAGCCGCGCGCGAAGCGCGTTCCCGTGAAGGATCTCGAGGTCAAGACCATGGTCGTGCGCGTCCTTGGCATATTGCTCCCACTCGTCCGCCTTCTCGCGGGAATAGGTTACGAACATGCCTCCGACCTGTTGAAACTCGCATGTCGAGCCGATCAATTCGCCAAGCTGTTTCCACAGGCCATGCGACCTGTGCGACAATGCGAGCTGGTGAAGCGGCCGGCCTTGGCGTCGCACGTTGCCGAAATTCGTGCCGCTCGCCTGCTGCCCGGTCAGCCACCTCTCCAATAGGATCACCGACAGTCCGCGGCGTCTGAGGAACAAGGCTGTAGAGGTGCCCATGATACCTCCGCCCACGACGATCACGTCTGCGCCCCTCACGCTGCGACCTCCTCATCGATTCCACCGGGGAACGGCTTGATCGGCGCCTGACCCCGAATGCGACCGACGTCGGCAAGGTTCACGTCGCGCGCTGCAGCGACGATCTCGGCTGCAGCCGACCCGCAGAAGCGCCCTTGGCATCGACCCATACCAACCCTGCTGAAAGCCTTGGCGCGGTTGAGCTCGAGTGCGTCCTCGTGGACCGCGGTTTGCCGCAGCGAACCAACGGTGATTGCCTCGCAGCGACAAACCAGAACGTCGTCGGTTGCCTCTCGCGCCAAAGCTTCGGGCCATGGAAAAGCGACAAGAAGCCCTTTCCGGAACCGCTCGAACCTTTGCATCTGCCTTCTGAGGCGCCGGATTTCGTCCTCGGACTGCGGCAGTCCCAGGTCGCGCATCGCGCCGATCGCGGCGAGCCGGCCCGCAGTCTCCGCGGCGTCCGCGCCAAGGATCCTCGCCCCGTCGCCGGCCAAGTAGATGCCAGCCCGATCCGTCCGCCCATCCTGGTCAATATTAGGTCGCCACTGCTGGGTCAGATGGTCGAAGAGAAAGCTGCATCCGGCCAAGTCTGCCAGCTGGTTCTCGCTTCGCAGATGGAAGCCCGTGCCGACGGCGTCCGTCTCGATCTCGAACGTCTTTCCAGCCGTCCGCACGATGACGGCCCGGACGCGATCGGAACCGACGATTTCGACGGATCGCGCTCCCGAGTGCACGGGGATCCGTTTCGATGCGAGAAACGCGCGAAAGTAGAGGCCTCTCGCGAGAAGGCTTGGCCGTGCGGCCAACAACGGGATCGCCTTCGCCTGGTTCGCGAACGGCGAGGTGTCGATGACGGCCGCCACGTCTACGCCGGCTTTCGCATATTGGTAGGCGATCAGGTATAGAAGTGGTCCGGTCCCGAAAAACGCGACGCGCTTGCCGATACTGCAAGCTTGGGCCTTCAGCGCGATCTGCGAGCCGCCAAGGCTAAAGCAGCCCGGCAGCGTCCAGCCCTTTACCGGCGCCAGCCGATCGGTGGCGCCGGTCGCGAATATGGCGGCGTCGAACTCGACTTCGCCCGATCGGTTCCGGCATACGGTGTAGAGCTTACGGTCGCGCACGTTCCAGACGGATGTCTCAGGCCGATAGTCGATATCGTCTCCGAAGCCGTCGAAGCATTGGTGGAGGCCGAGCGCTTTCTGCGCGTCGAAGCCATAAAGCTTCTCGTATCCGCGTTTGAAGTTCGGGGGCTGACGACGGTAGATCTGTCCGCCCGAGCGGGCAGCTTCGTCGATAACCACCGGTCTGATCCCGGAAGACACCAGCGCCTCTGCCGCGCGAGTGCCTGCGGGGCCAGCGCCGACGACGACTATTCTGGGAGCGGCCATACGCCCTCCTTTGGATATGTGAGGACGCTCAATCCCGGGGCGACGAAGGTCGTGCAGGCGCGGATGCGGCGACCGTCGGCCGTCCACATCCAGCAGTCCTGGCAGGCGCCCATCAGGCAGAAGCCCGCCCGAGAGCCGTCGCCGAACTCGGAGACCCTGAGGCGCCCGGCTTGAACCAGCACCGCCGTAAGCAGGGTGTCCCCTTCGAGCGCTCCCACGTTCCGGCCGTCGACGACGACGATGACCTCTTGCCGATTTGTCTCGCCGAGCCGGATGAGCTGTCGTTGGGATGCCTCCATGGTCACCGCCCGGCGCCAAGGGTTTGCGCGGCGAGCGCGACATGAAGCCTAACGCCTGTCTCGATGATGTCGTCGTTGAAGTCGTAGGTCGGCGCATGCAGCGAGGGCGCGCCATCGCCCACGCCCTGCCCGAGCCAGATATAGGCACCGGGCCGCTGTTGCAGCATGAACGAGAAGTCCTCAGAGGTGAACGCCGGCTCTTTGAGGAGCTGTGTCGACGTAATCGTGCGCGCGGCCGAAAGAGCGTCCTTCGCAGCGTCGCTGTCGTTGATGGTCGCCGGGTAGTAGCGGTCATACACGATGGAGGCCGTTGTGCCGCTCATCGTCGTCACGCCTTCGACCGCACGTCGGAGCCCGCTTTCGATCAGATCCTGGACGGTCACGTCGAACGTGCGAACCGTTCCGCCGATACGGACTTCGGCCGGAATGACGTTATGAGCATGACCGCCGGACATTTGCGTGACGGAAAGGACGGCGGTTGCCGTCGGCGGGATGACCCGGCTGACGAGCGTATTGAGCTGCAGTACGAGCTGGCTTGCAGCGACGAGAACGTCCGGCGTGGTATGGGGGAGCGCGGCATGGCCGCCCCGACCGCTGAGGACGATCTCAAATTTGTCGGCTGCCGCCATAATGGGGCCGGGCCGGCAACCAGCCACGCCCGCCGGAAGACCAGGCCAGTTGTGAAGCGCGAACACGCGGTCGCATGGAAAGCGCTCGAAAAGCCCTTCGTCGATCATCGCTTTGGCCCCGCCGAGGCCCTCCTCGGCGGGTTGAAAGATGAAGTGGACCGTTCCGTCCAGATCACGCCGCTTTGCGAGATGCGCTGCCGCACCCAGGAGCATGACGATGTGGCCGTCGTGCCCGCAGCCGTGGAAGACGCCAGAGTTGCGGCTGGCGTAGGGCAGTCCTGTCTGTTCCTGGATTCCCAGCGCATCCATGTCAGCGCGCAGACCTACCGAGCGCTGTGAGGTGCCCATCCGCAGCACGCCGACGACGCCTGTGCCGCCGATCCCGCGGTGGACCTCCAATCCACGGTCCTCGAGGAAGCTCGCAATCAGCCCAGCCGTCCGATGCTCTTTGAATCCAAGCTCAGGCTCGGCGTGGATTTCTCTCCTGATAGTCGTGAGGGCTCCGACGATGTCGTCGAGCTCTATCGTCTCGGTCATGGCGCACTCCTCAGTTCAAGTCGGCTATCGAAGGCGGCGCAGCTGAAACCTTGGCTCTGCCGCTTCCAGACGCCCCCGTTCGAACCGCTGTTGGTCGACCGGACAACGGATGTACCAATAACCGCAGCGGTCGATGGCGGGACATCAGCCATGGCGACCAGTCTCCGCGGGACCGAGAACACGGTCTCTGAGTGACACGCTACCGGCCCGCGGATTTCGCGGACGTGGTGCATCCCGATTGTCACGTTGAGACATAGCCACCCTCGGAAAACCGCCTCGTGAACGAGGTCGCGATGCGCCCATCATGCCTATCGTTCATTAAAGTGAATGTCTACCCACGCTCGCATTTACGGCGGCCGCCCTCGGGGATGCAAAGCTTAAACCCCGGATTCCCGTTGACACCCGGCCCGCAAATTAACATGCCTTGTCCAGTATGTTGAACTTCTGCCAACGTTCATTTCACTGCTGTGGTCGTAGGTCCGCCTTGATTGAGCAAATTTCACGCGCAGCTGGAGGTTGAATGCCTAATCCTACCGCGCCGCAGCCGGCGGCGAACATAGGGCGTCAGGTTAATCTGCTTCGGAAAGAGCGGGGGCTCTCAATAAACGAATTATCGATTCGGGCGGTCGTGTCGGTTGGAATGATCTCACAAATCGAGCGGGGGCTGACCAATCCATCTTTGAAAACGCTAGAGCGATTACGCGTAGCTTTGTCCGTTCCCCTTTCGACCTTGCTTGCCGAAAGCGCCGATGGTCCGGCCGACAGCAAAGTAGAGGGATTCGCGCGGCGAGCGGACGACGCGCCACTCATCTTTGTCGGCCAACACGGGATGACGAAAAAACTGCTGTCCCCTGCGGGTAATCACAGCCTGCAGATGGTGGTAATCACGATGCCGTCGGGATCTGAGTCAGAAGACGTCGTCATCGGCGAAGGTGAGAAGGCGGGGTGGGTCCTCGAGGGCAAGATTGTCGTGATTCTCGGCGGACAGGCGATAACGCTCGGTCAGGGCGACAGCTTTCAGTTCTCGGGCTTGGTGCCTCACAGCCTTCACAACCGGAGCAACACCGATGCGCGAGTGCTTTGGATCATTGACGTCAAACGTACGGAAACCCACATCTGACAGACGTCGGACGCCATTGTCTCCGGGGCGTTCAAAGCCAACCCGGATACCGTGGATTGCCGATCAGTCGAGCGAGCGCTTCGAGGTCTCTGGCGTCACCCAAATGTGAACTGCCAGCGTGATCAAGCAAATCAAAATGACATAGGCGGCGATGAGCATGCCGCCCCCTCTGACCTGCAGCCACGTAGCCACCATGGGGGCGGTTCCGCCGAAGAGTGCTGCGCAGATCGCATAGGGAATGCCGATCCCCGACGTCCGAATCCTGGTCGGGAATAGTTCGGCGCAGACCGTGCCGAGTACCGCGTTCTGCATCGCGACGAAGGTCGTTCCGACGAGAGCCACGATCAGATAGCGAGAGAAGTCGATCCCCGGGACGGCGAGCCAATGGAGGAGGGGATAGACGAGAAGTAGGAAGCCGGTGGCCGCTGCGATCAGAAGCGGCCTTCGGCCGATTCGATCCGACAGCGCCGCGAAGACGGGGACGGTCAGGCAGAAGTAAGCGTTCGAAACGATGCTGCCGACAAAGCCGGCGGTCCTGTCGAGGCCGCCCACCAGCGCCGCGTAGGTCGGGAGGTAGATCATCCAAAGATAAAACATCACCCCGCTCAGCTCGAGCACGAAGACCACGAAAATCTCGCGCGGAAACGCCGTGATGGAGGCGAGCAGACTCGTAGCGCGCTGGTCGGGATCGTGCTCCACGATCTCAAACGCCGGGCTCTCCGAGATCCCGGATCGCACGTAAAGCCCGACAAGCGACAGCAGCGCACCCAGCGCGAAAGGCAGCCGCCAGCCCCAATCCGAAAGTGCGCCGGGGCTCAGCAGACCTGTTGCAAGGCTAGCGACCCCGGTAGCAAACAGGACCGATATGCCCGTTGCAACCGTCTGGGGGGAGGCGGAAAGTGCGCGATGTTCTCGGCTCGCATGCTCGTTGAGGAACGTCACTGCGATTTGATATTCACCGCCCGCGGCGAAGCCCTGAAGGAACCGCGCGGACGCTATTGCGATGGGCGCCGCGATCCCGATCGCCGCATAGGTTGGGCATAGCGCGATGAGCAGGCTTCCGAAGCCAGTCGCGAGGATCGTGGCCGACAAAAGTGCGCGCCTGCCGTATTTGTCGGCTAGGGGCGACAGGACGAACGCCCCAAGAGGTCTGCCGACGAACCCAATGGCGAATACCGCGAAACTCGCGATCAGCGACGCTGCGGCATTAGCGGCCGGGAACATCTGGCTCGCGAAGACGGCTGCGAGATAGCCGTATATCGTCCAGTCAAACCATTCCACGAAATGGCCGATGGAGCCACCGATCACGGTGCGGCGATCTGTCGTTCGATCCATAGATCCCGCTTTCCTGAGCGCATGTTCCTAGAGCTCAGATGTTTAAACGAGCTTGGCGTTATTTCAATATATTGTTTGGGACGGCTGAAGAAGCGATCGAGTGGCGCTCCTTTCTATGGCTAGATACGGGCTGTGATCCGCAGGCGCGGGCGGCAATCTCGACATTTGACGACATCCCGGCGGACGCGGCCCAGTACCGCTTGCAATCGCCGTCAATATAATGAAATATGTTTGGCGTTCCGTTGATCGGAGCCATCGATTCCTCAGCAAGCTCGGGATAATATCATGGGTTTTCGTGTCGGCGTGGACGTGGGCGGATCCTTCACGGATTTTGCGATCTTGGACGAGAGCGACCAGTCGGTCAGAACGCTCAAGGTCCTTTCCCGTCCCGACGAGCCGGGCGCGGAAGTGCTCCTCGGTCTGCGGACGATCGAGCAGGAATACCGGATCAGTCCGCGCGACATTACCTATTTCACGCACGGTACGACGGTCGGCGTGAACACAGTGATTCAACGCAACGGCACGAAGCTGGCTCTGTTCACGACGCCTAATTTCGAAGACGTTCTGGAACTTGCGCGTCTCAAGATTCCCGAAATCCACAATCTGCTTTCTGGGCGGCCGGAGCCGCTGATCTCGCGCGACCGCGTTTTTCCGATACGGGAGCGGATGGCGGCTGACGGGACAATTATCGAGGCCGTCGACCGCGAGAGCGTGGAGACCGCATTGCAGGCCGCGCTTGATGCCGGCTGCGAAGCGGCCGTCATTTCCCTCCTGCATTCATATCGAAATCCCGCGCACGAGCTCGAAGTGAAGTCGATCGTCTCCGAACTAAAGCCTGGCTTTCCGATCTTCTCGAGCAGCGAGATCTGGCCGATCATCCGAGAATATGAGCGGACGATCACGGCAACGATCAGCGGCTACGTACAACCGAAGGTCAAGCACTACCTCGATCGCTTCGAGGAGGCGCTGAAAGAGCTCGGCGTGGTCCCGAAGCCACGGATCACCCGGTCCAACGGTGGGGTGATGAGCGTCACCCAGGCGAAGAACGAATGCGTCCAGATGATCCTGTCCGGGACGGCATCCGGTGTTATTGGCGCAAGCTACATCGCGAAGGCCTGCGGCTACGGGAAGGTGATGAGCTTCGACGTCGGCGGCACCAGCGCGGATGTGGCAGTAATACTCGACGGTCAGCCGCAATATGGCGTCGGGGAGCTCATCGGTGAGTTCCAGATCTACATCCCGTCAGTCTCGGTGAGCTCGATTGGACAGGGTGGCGGGTCGATCGCATGGCTCGATGATCTCGGAATCCTCAAGGTCGGACCCGACAGTGCCGGATCGCGGCCAGGACCTGCGTGCTTTGGGCGCGGCGGCGAGCGACCGACGCTGACTGACGCCTTCACCGCGTGCGGCTTCGTGGGGCACTCAGAGCTTGGATACAACGCGGTCTCGGTCGATCGGTCGCTGGCCGAGAAGGCCATTTCGACTCTTTCCGAGCCGCTCGGTCTCTCCGTCCAAGAAGCTGCGGAGCAGATCATCCGCATCGCCGTCTCCGGCATGTACACGGACACGAGTGGTCTCGTTTCGCGCTTCGGTGTCGACCCTCGCGATTTCTACTTCCTCGCCTTCGGCGGAGCAGGCCCAATGACGGCATGCTTCCTTGCGCGCGAGTTCAACATGAAGGGTGTCATCGTTCCCCCCACGCCCGGCGTCCTGAGCGCACTCGGAGGATTGATCGCGGACCTGAAAAGCGACTTTATCTACACACTTTACGACGATCTTCGTCCCGGCATCGAAGACGCCCTGCGCTCGGCTCTGGCAAGCATCGAGACGCGAGCGAAGCGTTGGCTGTTCGAAGAACAGGACTTCGAGGGTACGCCCACGATCAGCTGCTCCGCCGACATGCGCTATCGTGGGCAATCATTCGAGGTCGAGACTCCGATCGAGCCGGCGTGGATCGAACGCGGAGACCTGACGGCGATTGCAAACGCCTTCCACGACCGCCACCGGGCGCTGTTCGATCATCACGATGTTGAATCACCCGTTCAGATCATCAGCCTCAAGCTGGTCATTTCTGGCGCGACCCCCAAGCCCATTATCGTGGAGCAGGTGGCGCGCCCTGGCACCCCCAGCGCGGAGGTCCATGTTCCCGTGTTCATGGGCGGGACAGAGGTCCCGGTCCCGCTCTATCGTCGCGCGGATCTCTCGTGTGGCGACACCTTCAGTGGCCCTGCGATCATCGCACAGGACGACTGCACTACTTGCGTGCCTGAAGAGTTCGACATTGCGGTCGACAGCTTCAGCAACCTCATCATCACCCTCCGGCGTTAAGGAGCCGCGCGATGGCTATCAGCGGATTAAATCTCCAGATTCTGATCAATCACTGCGCCGCGGCGGCGGACGCGATGGCCTTCACCCTGCTGAAGACCGCGCACTCGACCTTCATTAAGGAGACCGAGGACTTTTCGTGCACGATCCTTTCAGCCGACGGACACGCGATCGCGTCGCCGCACAGCTTCGGCGCGCCTTGGTACAGTGGTATGGATTACAGCCCGGCCCTCGAACTGATCCCGACCTATGAGCCTGGCGACATCTGCATCACGAACGACCCCTATAGCGGGAATGTTGCCACCCACACGCCCGATATGCACATCTGGAAGCCGGTCTTCTATCAAGGGGAGCTCGCGTGCTTCGTAGCCGGGCATATCCATAATACGGATGTCGGCGGTGCCGTGCCCGCATCTCTATCGCGTTCTTTGACCGAGATAGTCCAGGAGGGGATACGAATCTCCCCAGTGAAAATCGTCAAGGCCGGGGTCCTCAACGAGGAAATCACCGAGATACTTCGCCGGAACGTTCGGCTTCCGGACCAGAATTGGGGTGATTTCAAGGCTCAGCTGGCGTCCGTCAACATCGGCGAGCGCAGGATGCTCGAGGTGATCGAGCGCTTTGGGCTGGAAGATTTCCGCGCGGGCGCCGACGCTATCCTCGATTACGGGCATGCGCAGGCGCGCAAGGTCATCGGCACCATCCCGAACGGCGAATATCGATTTGACGACTATGCCGACGAGGATGGTGCAAGCGGTAATCCGTGCCGGATCGCTCTTACGCTTCGTGTGTTCGATGACAGTGTTGAGCTGGATTATACGGGTAGCGATCCGCAGGTGTCGTCGTCGCTCAACATGCCGACCGGCGGCCTCGAACGCCATCCTCTGGCCGTCGTTGGGCTAACGTATGTCCTGGCGACGCTTGATCGGCAAATCGAACTCAACTCCGGGACGTTGCGCGCCGTCCGGGCGATCCTGCCGAGCGGCACGGTCGTCAATTGTGAGGCGCCCGCCGCAGTTGGCATGCGATCGCTCACCTGTCTGGTGACCCAGAGCGCCACCTTTGGCGCCTTCGCCAGGGCCGTTCCGGATCGCCTCCCCGCATCCGCGGCGGGCGGAATAAGTATCGTCAACGTCAAAACGTTCGATCGCCACAGCACCCCTATTATGGCTTCCCTCGGCCCCGTCGGCGGCGGCGGCGGCGGTATGCCCACAGCTGATGGTGCGGAAGGCTGCGGCGGCTATGCCGCGTTCCTCCGCAACACCCCGGTCGAGATAATCGAGGTCGAGGTGCCGATCAGGATGCAGCGCTACGGACTATGGCCCGACACGGCCGGACCCGGCCGCTACCGAGGCGGCTTGGCTTCGGTGATGGAGTTCAAGGTGACCTCGCCGAACACCATCGTCACCGCCCGTAACCGGGACCGTTCCGTCTTTGCTCCTTGGGGTGTGATGGGGGGGCGGGCCGGCGCCACAAGCGTCTTCCTCAAGAATCCCGGAGCCGAAAACGAGCAGAGCCTCGGCAACATTGACTTCATCGACTGCGGTCCGGACGACGTGATCCGCATCGTCGGCCCTGGTGCCGGCGGTTATGGTGATCCCTTCACGCGCGAGCCAGATCTCGTTCTTCGCGACGTTCGCTGCGGGTTCGTCTCGGTCGAAAACGCACGCATCCAGTATGGCGTAGCGATTGCCGCTAACGCAGTGGATCTAGCTGCGACAGCGGTGTTGCGAGGCGAGCATCGTCCCTCGCCGGCGAACCGGTTTTTCGATCTCGGCGAACATAGGGACGCCTTCGAAGCCGTGTGGACCGAAGCGCGCTATGATTTTCTGACAACGTTTCTTGCGACGGTGCCGACCATTTGGCGGCAGTTCCTCAAGGACAAGCTGTTCGCCGCCGTGGCCGAGGGCCGCTTCGCCGATCGCGGCATCGAAGAGCAGATGGGTCTTTTACGAACTGAACTCGTGGAGCAGTTCCCCTTCATCCGGGAAGCGGCTTAGTCCACTCGTACACGGATCATCCGATAGGGTGTTCTCCGCTTGGGCGGCGCTCGGGCTGCGACGCTACTAGATGAACGAGGCGGGATCGCGCTCGTTATGATTTAACGCACGGAGAACGTTGGATGACGGCTGCGGCTCTCAAAGATCCCTCGCTTTTTTCGGAGCGAATGTTCATCGGCGAGGAGTGGTGCGCAGCCGTTTCGGGGGCTGACTTGGAAGTCGTCGACCCGTCGACCGGTGCCTCGCTAGGCAGCGTCCCGGACGCCAAGGGCGAAGACGCGGCACAGGCTATCGCTGCGGCGGCTGCAGCGACGGGGTCGTGGCGCTCAACCACCGCGGCGCTGCGGGCGAAGCTGCTTGAGCGGTGGCACGATCTGATTCTTGCGAACCAGGACGATCTTGCATGTCTGCTGACCGCTGAGCAGGGCAAGCCGCTAAACGAAGCGCGTGGCGAAATAGCCTACGCGGCGAGCTTCGTGAAATGGTTCGCTGAGGAAGCCCGCCGCGTCGGCGGGAAGGGCATCGCGTCCTCCGATCCAAATCGGCGGATACTCATCTCGAAGGAACCTGTCGGGGTAAGCGTCGCGATCACTCCGTGGAATTTTCCTGCGGCGATGATCACCCGCAAGTGCGCACCAGCCCTTGCTGCTGGCTGCTGCGTAATCATCAAGCCGTCGGATCTAACGCCGTTCACTGCGCTTGCCTTAGCGAAGCTGGCGGAACGTGCCGGCTTTCCTTCGGGTGTCCTCAATGTGATCACCGGCATGCCTGAAGAGATCGGACAGGTCCTGACCGCGAGCCCGGAAGTGCGGAAGCTGTCCTTCACGGGATCTACTAATGTTGGCCGCATCCTGATGCGGCAGTGCGCAGACACGATCAAGCGCCTCAGTCTCGAACTGGGAGGCAACGCCCCGTTGATCGTCTTCGACGACGCGAACATCGATGTCGCCATCGAAAGTACCTTGATCAGTAAGTTTCGGAACGCCGGTCAGACTTGCGTCTGTGCAAATCGAATATTCGTCCAGGACGGAATCTTCGACAGGTTTGCGGAAAAGCTCGCAGCTCGGGTCTTGCCGATGCGTGTCGGTGACGGGCGGGCGGACGGAACGGACATAGGCCCTTTGATCAACGGACCTGCTGTCCAGAAGGTGATGCAGCACCTTGATGATGCGTTGGCCAACGGCGCCAGCGTCTTCGCCCAGGCGGAAAACCAGATGGATCCCGCGAGGTTCGTAGCGCCGACGGTGCTGACTGGGGCTAACAGCCGGATGCTTCTCTCAAGCCAGGAAACATTCGGGCCGCTCGCTCCCTTGTTTCGCTTTCACCACGAGGATGAGGCGATCGAGTTGGCTAACGACACGCCGTTCGGACTGGCGTCCTACTTCTATACCGAGAATCTTGGACGTGCCTTCCGCGTCGCCGAACGGCTCGAGGCGGGAATGGTCGCGCTAAACACAGGGGCCATCTCAATGGAAGTGGCGCCGTTTGGCGGGGTGAAGGCATCAGGGTTGGGGCGAGAGGGCGGTGAGTGCGGGATCGACGAGTTTCTCGAGACCAAGGCGTTTCACGTCGGCGGTCTTAGCTTCTGAATGATTTGCCACCCAAGCGAAGCTCGTGATCACTCGTGATGCGGATATAACCTCGAATGTCGCCATCGGATTTTGAGCACAAAATCGTCGTCCGCCCTTTTCGGGACGCCGACGTTGTCGGTGCACACGCGCTCTCGACGCGGATCGGTTGGTCACAGACGATCGAGGACTGGCATTGGCTCGCCGGACAGGGGCAGGGCTATGCGGCCACCCTTGCTGACCAACTGGTGGGCGTAACCCTCTATTGGATCTTCGGCGCGAGCGTGGCTTCTATCGGCGCAGTTATGGTCGACGACGCCTACCGGGGCCGAGGGATTGCGGGGCAGCTTCTCGAGCGCTGCCTCGCTGATCTCGATGGGCGAAGCCTGATGCTGTACGCCACAGAGGCGGGGAAGCCGCTCTACGTGAAACGCGGGTTCGTCCCGTTCGAGACTATTGAACAGCATCAAGGCGTCGTTCGCCCCCTTAAGTCCCCTCGGCTCCCGGCCGGCGACGTTTTGCGGACGATCGATGCGGACGCTCGTGAGATCATCCGGAATATGGCCGAGTTGGCGTCCGGGATCGATCGCTCGAAGGTGATCGAGTCGTTATTGGATCGATCCGACGGGGTCTTGCTCGTCCGGGAAGGTCGACCGAGCGGGTTCGCCTTGTATCGGCGTTATGGCCTAGGTTTCGCGGTAGGTCCTGTCGTAGCGGAGGATGAGACCGGCGCGCGCTCATTGATCCAACACTGTCTGGTAGCGCTCTCCGGTCAGTTCGCGCGGATCGACATACCCAGTTCGCCCGAGATGAGCGGCTGGCTGGACGAGAGCGGATTGCGCCACAGCGGTAGCGCGCTGGGCATGCTCCACGGCGCCCTGCCACCCTCGCTCGGGCCCCTGCGTCGCATCGCGATAGCGACGCAGGCCACGGGTTGAGCAAAAATGCCGGTTTTGTCCGGTTCGGCGCCGATCGAGTTCGGCGAGCCCGCGCTCGCTACTAAGGATGACCATGGGCACGTTGCGGAAGCCGCCCGTTAGGCTTGCCATCGTTGGCCTGGGACGATGGGGGAAGAGGCTGGTCGAATCCGTGCAGGGAAGGTGCCCAGAAATAATCTTCACCCATGGCGTCACGCGAACGCTGGCGACCGCCGCAGACTTCGCTACGCGTCATCGGATCGCGATGCTCGCCGACTTCCGCGCCCTCTTGAAGGAACCGGACATCGACGGCGTCGTCCTCGCGACCCCTCATTCTCAACATGTAGGGCAGATCCGCGCCGCTGCGGCCGCAGGCAAACACGTGTTTTGCGAGAAGCCTATAGCGCTGACGCTGGAAGAAGCCGAGGTCGCATTTGATGCCGCAGACGCCGCGGGCGTCCACCTCTGCGTGGGGCACAGTCGTCGGTTCCTTCCTGCCTTCGAGACGATGAAGCGCCGCCTCCCCGAGATCGGGCCGGTGCTGCAGATGATCGGAAATTTCTCTTGGAGTGCGCTGCCGCATAGCCCCGGAGGCTGGCGATCTTTCCCGTCCGAAAGCCCCGCCGGAGGAATGACCGGGTTAGGCATTCACATGGCCGATGCAATGATCGGCCTGGGCCTAGAGCCACGAGCGGCTATGGTCGCCATCCGCCGCAGCGCCTGCTCCAGCCTTGAGGACACTGTGACCGCCCTGATCGACGCAGGACCGACGATAGGCATCCTGACTACGAAGATCGGCCCCGGCCGCTTTTGGCGGCTTGAGGTGTTTGGCACGATGGGCAGTATGATCTGGGATGGAGAGGAGCGCGTAATCATCAAGCGTTCGGACGGTCCGGCAGAGGCCGTTGGGTTCGAGCCGACCGACATAGAAGCGGCCGAGATCGAAGCATTCGGCACAACGATCTGCGGGCAGGCGGGCTGGCCCGTCACACGTCGCCAAGCGCTTGATGGCATATCCTTGCTTGAGGCGATCTGCCAGGCGCACGATGCTCAAACTAGCGGCACCAGAGAGGGAAGCTTCAGGCGATCAAGCCGCAGCGCCGGCCGAATTTCCAAACAAGTTAGTTAAACGCCGGCGTTCGATCGGTATATTTGAATGGTGTCGCCGCGCGTGAAGCCAGCCGAGATGACAATAGACGAAAACATCAGAATATTGAACTTTGGCTTGCGCCGGTCACTCCGTTTGGAATAGTCGTCGCCGCCTCGACCCTGCCGCTCGTTTTATCGCACGGGGTCCGATGAATCTGAGAGGGTCTTATGAGTTCCAGGGAGCAGGATGCTGAAGCCTATCCGTGCATCATCGACCTGCGCGCCTTCGCAGCGCAAGTTTGCGGACGGGGAATGCTTCGCGACCGGACGGATTTTCTGGGCGCGCGCCACTTTGTCGATCTGCCGAAAGGATGTACGTCGCTCGGATTGATCGAGCTCGACGCCGCAGCCGGATGTGTCGATCGCATGCTCTTTGACGAGTTCATTCTCATCCTTCAAGGCGAAGTGCGGATAGACGGCGCGGCCCAGTTCATCTTGCACGAAGGTGAGAGTGCGGTGCTGCCAAAAAACTCTTCGTTCGCGTGGAAGACGAATGAACCGGCGGTTCTGGCGTTCATCCGTCAAGAGAGCTCGACTTTGTCGAGGCGTCATCCGGTCAAGATCGATCCAACCCGTCCCAGGGAGGCGTCGCCCCCTCTGGCTGATGGCCTCGTAATCGGCGAGATGCCGGAGGCATTCCGTCATTTCGATTTTCTGTCGGATGACGAGCTTTTCGCGGCGGCGGGGTGGAACTCAAATGGCTACGCTCGTCGTCCGTTCAAATACGAGTTCTTCGAGTTGATGCACCTTCTACAAGGATCGGTCGCGTTGACTGACCGGGAAGGGACCGAGCACGTTTTTCATAAGGGCGACGTCGTCGTCGTCCGAAAGGGGGGCGAGGTAGCGTGGCACAGCACGGTGCCGGTCACCAAGGTGGCGGCGGTTTGTCGTGCGTGATCGATCGAAGCGACGGCTGGTCGTCGATGCGGCCCGTCGGATCCACCGGGCTTGAACGAGCCTGCTGCAGTGAGCATCGGCTCGCTGCCGCGCGAGGAACAAAATGAAGACCTACAGGATCGCGCTCATTCCGGGGGACGGATCGGGAGGGAAGTCGCCGGCCCCTGTATCGCCGTGCTTGAAAAATGCTGCATCAAGCTTCGGTTTCGGTTCGCGTGGAGCGAGCAGCCATGGAGCTGCGAATATTACGCGAAGACAGGACGCATGATGCCGGAGGACGGCCTGGATATCATCCGCGGCGATGACGCGATACTGCTTGGCGCGGTCGGGTTTCCAGGTGTTCCCGACCATATCTCACTCTGGGACCTGCTGCTGCCGATCCGCAGTCAATTTGAGCAATACGTTAACCTCCGGCCGGTGCGGAGGTTGGTTGGGGGTGCAGTCGCCGTTGCGAAGCGAGCTTGCGACCGGAATCGACTATCTGATTGTTCGCGAGAATACCGAAGGTGAATATTCGGATCAGGGATCCTATCTCGCGGTCGGAACCAATGCCGAGTTGGTGATCCAGCATGGCGTCTTTACTCGAAAGGGCGTGGATCGCATCTTCCGATACGATTTCGACCTCGCGCGTCGCGACGCGCGCAGACTCGACTGAGCGACCAAGTCAAACGGAATCTATGTCAGCATGCCCTACTGGGATGCCCGCGGCGAGCTGATCGCCGCAGACTATCTAGACGTTGTCGCGGGAAAGCATCACATTGACATTCTCGCGGCCCGGCTGATCCAGCAGCGCGCGCAGTTCGGTGTGATCGTTGCTTCCAACCTGATGGGGGACATCCTTTCCGACCTCGGCTCCGCCAGCGTCGGACCGATCAGTCTGGCGCCATCGGCGAGCATTAACCCCGAGAGGGCCTACCCGTCGATGTTCGAACCGGTTCACGGATCGGCGCCTGACATTGCTGGGCGGGGCATTGCGAACCCGGTCGGGATGATTTGGTCCGGAGCGATGATGCTCGACCATCTCGGTGAAGCTTCTGCTGCAGCAGCCGTCGTGAGGGCACTGGAAACGGTGCTTAATTTCGGGCCTCGCACGCGCGATCTTGGCGGGACGGCCACGACCCAACAAATGGGCCTAGCGATCGAGGGCGCGCTTTCCATCTGACCGTCGCCGAAAATGCTTTGACCCATCGCCCGCAGATCGGGCTTGCTCGCCGGCATGCGAGTTGCGGGAAATCGAACCGCTAAACGATCGGCGCTTGGGAAACCGGTATCCCTACAGCGATGATGTGACGGGTAAGCCACACCGCGATCAAACGACGATGTTGCGCTTCCTCCTAGTGGGTCAATTCGCCGTGAACCTTGTCACCATGCGCCTCGTCGACGATTACCGCGCCATGGCCGTCGGCCACCGGACCTTCCCAGGTCAACTGGCGATTTCATAGGTATCCGATTTCAAATGAAGAATGCGTCTTCGTGCTACCATACACGAGAGCCATAGGCATCTGACACACGATAGCCGACCATCCGCCAGCGATGCGGCTCCGTGCTCAAACTGGCCGCTCGCCGTCCGCCTGCGGCGCAATATATTGACCGCTTCACACATCGCCACGCCGGCTAAGGCGTAAAAACGTCACTATAATGAATTGTTCGTTGCAAAGGGGTGAAGGAGACGGCATGTTCGAGGCCTCAGGAGTTCAGTTCTAATAAAAAGGGGGAACATATGGTCTCGAAGTCGTTGGGTTGCTACGTACCCACGCGCCGAGCGCTGGCCCTTGCTGGCTCCGCGCTGATGTTCATGCCACAAGTGGCGAACGCGCAGACGGCCGCCCCTGCGGCGCCAAGCGACGCCGCAGCCACGCCGGCGACTGGCGACATTGTCGTAACGGCGCTGCGGCGCGACACAGCGCTCGAAAAGACACCGCTTTCGTTAACGGCTGTCCGAGGCGACACGCTTAAGACCGCGACTATTACGGACAGCACTCAACTGTCGAGGATCGCGCCGGGACTGACCTTCGCGGCGACACCGGACGGCGGCAATCGCATCGTGTTGCGAAGCATTCAAGCCGCGGGTGAGCCAACTGTTGGACTGTATTACGGCGAGACCCCTCTTACGAGCCCGCTCGGAAACAACAACGACGCTGGCGAGTCAGCGCCCACTGTTCAGCTCTTTGACGTCGACCACGTCGAGGTGCTGCGTGGTCCACAGGGGACGCTATTCGGCTCCAGCTCAATGGCCGGCACGGTTCGGATCCTCTTTAACAATCCCAACCTCGAAAAATACGAGGGTGAAATTGCCGGGCGGTCGATCACGGTCGATCACGGCGACACTGGCTATGAAGGCCAGGGCGTAGTCAACGTGCCCCTGGTAACGGACATCCTCGCTGTTCGCGCCGTCGGCTTCTATACCCAGAACCCGGGCTGGGTGGACGATCCCGCACTTGGCAGGAAGGATCTCAACGAAGTCACGAACCGGGGCGGTCGGGTCATGGCGCGGTTCAAGCCGATGGACAACCTGACGATCGACGGGATGGCCGTCATTCAGGACTCGAGCGGCAACAACCCCGATTGGGCCTATAATGGCTATCGCGACGGCGTTACACCGGCTTACGTGACAGAGCTGAAAAGTCTTCAGAAGCAGGCCGACAAGATGCGCATCTATACAGGGACCTTTAAGTGGGATCTTGGCGGTGTTGCAATCACCGGAAATGCCGGGTGGATTCGCCGATATCGACAGTATGACTTCGACGTCTCTCAGCTACTCAACCGATTCTATCCAGGAAATCCGATTTCTGACCATGTGCTGCAGCACATGACCGCAGCAACCCAGGAGCTTCGGGCGGCAAGCACCAGCAGCGGTCCTTTCCAATGGACCGTTGGCGGCTTCCATTCCGTGAGGTCGGAGCACAGCTCTAGTCAGCTGGATAACGCGGATCCTGTGACCGGAGAACTGTTGCTGCCTGCGTCGGCCGCTCTTGGAACTCAGATCTATGATCGAAGGATCACAAGCAATCTGAAGCAGTTGGCCGCCTACGCCGACGTATCTTACAAACTGTTCGACAAGCTGACGTTCGAGGCTGGCGGCCGCTATTATGACTTCAAGGATACCGTCGGCGGGGCAATCCCGCTCGCCGCTACCCGGATCGGCATCACGCAGACGCCCTTCTCGCAGGACAAGTCTTCCAACCACGGTTGGCTCTACAAGTTCAACATCTCCTATCAGATGACCCCTGACCTTCTCGTCTATGCGATGACCTCGACCGGTGTCAGGCCTGGTGGCGCGAACCAGGCGCTAAATCTGCCAGCCGCATTGGTTCCCTACAAGCCGGATAGCGTCACGAACTATGAAGCAGGCATCAAAGCCAACTTCTTCGACCACAAGTTGACCGTGAACGTCGACGGGTTCCACCTCGATTGGAAGGACATCCAGTCGATCGCGGAAGCCGGCATTTTCGACATTGTGGCGAACGCCGGAACGGTCGGCGTCAACGGTGTTGAAGGCGACTTGACCTACACACCGTTCCGGGGGCTGACATTGACCGGCTCCGGATCATACACGGTCGGCAAGCTCAAGGGCGACCAGGTGGTGCCCGGCGGCATCACAGTTACGGGTGCCGGTCTGAAGGGTGACTATGTGCCTCGCTCACCCAAGATCACGGCTCAGGCATCTGCCCAGTATGGCTGGAGTTTGACAGACCGGTTCCAAGGTCTGTTTAGGCTCGATTTCGCCTACCAATCAGCTCAGTGGATGTTCTATCAGCGCACCAACGCGGCGACTCAGAGGCTTCCCGGCTTCGCAACCTTGGGTGCAAGGATTGGCGTTGGCGACAAGAGCCAAGGCTGGGACGTTTCGCTCTACGCTACCAATCTCTTCGATAAGGTTGGTCTTCTCCGCCTAGAAGATACGGGGCTGGACGGTGGCGACAGTGCCGTTCGGGCGACGGGCATAGCGCCGCGCACGATCGGCGTGGCATTCGACAAGAAGTTCTGATCGTTGGTGTCCGGTCTCGCCTGGGCGCGGGACCGGAAACCGGGCATTCTTTCAGCGATGCACGGGAACTGCGTCGCAAATTGTATGCGCCACCGCATTGATTGGCGCCTCAGGATCAGAAAAGCTGCCTGCCAGCGAGTATTGAGGTCCGTATGAAGGAAGGCGTCCCAGCTATCGCGCGTAATGCTTTCGACACGGCGAATGTCAGCGCGCCCAAAGCCGTCAGCCGACCGTGGCCACCGCGCTCGCGGGCATGGTGGGCGGTAGGAATATTCTGCGTGGTCGGAACGCTGTCCTATACGGACCGCCAGATCCTCAGTCTTCTGGTCGAACCGCTGCGGCGCGATCTTGGGCTTTCTGACGTTCAGATGGGGTTGCTGCAGGGACTCGCCTTTGCACTGATCTACTCGGTAGCCGGAATACCCCTCGGGCGCCTCGCCGACAAATGGTCGCGGCGTTCAATCCTCATGGCGGGTGTGTTGATCTGGTCTCTTGCGACTGTCGGTTGCGGATTGGCGAGTGGCTTCTGGGCTTTGTTTCTGGCACGGGTTCTCGTCGGCGTGGGCGAAGCCACGCTCGCTCCAGCTGCCATCTCGATGATCGGGGACCTCTTCCCTCCACATCGTCGCGGGATCGCGGTGTCCATCTTCATGATGGGACTTTGCGTCGGCGCCGGGGTCGCGTTGGGAGCCGGGGGTGCGCTGCTACAGTCAGCCGAGCACGGCACATTTAGCATCCTTCCCATCGTCGGCGGTTTCCGACCGTGGCGGATCGTGCTCCTCGCGCTCGCCTTGCCGGGCGCCCTAGTCATCATGTTATTGGCGACGATGCGTGAACCAGCGCGACGCGGAAGCCTCGAAGACGCTGCGATGGTCACATCGACGTTCGATGCGCTGCGCGTTCTCGCACGTCACGGCCGCGTCGTCGGACCGATGTGGGGGGCGATGGCGTTCATGTCGGCGGGCGATTTCTCGTTGCTCAACTGGACGCCAGCGCTGCTGGAGCGAGTCTACCACCAGTCCGCGAGCTCCGTGGGATCCACGCTCGGATTGTCCGCTGTATTGGGCGGCGTTTTTGGTACGCTGATGAGCGGCCTCCTGAGCGACCGAATGGCTCGAACCCGCGGCCATCAGTACAGATCCTATATCTCTGCCGTCCTCGCTGTTCTCTCATCCGGAGCTGCCGCGATCGCTATCGAGCGGGGGGGCGCGGCTCTGGTTCTGGGGTGTTTTACCTTGTGGACGATGATGTCGTGGGGCGCGCAATCTGCCGGCATTGCGGCAATGCAGGAGGCGATTCCGAATGAAGTTCGGGGCATGAGCATCGCATGCATGGCGTTTTTCAACATGATCTTTGGGCTCACTTTCGGTACTTTGATCACGGCCGCTCTCACAGAACATGTCTTTCACGACCCACTTGCTCTCGGACGTTCCCTGGCAATCGTTGTCGCGCCGTCGGCATTGGCGGCAGCGGCACTTTACTTTTGGTCAGCGCGGGCGATTGCTGCTCAGCCTGCCGTCGGCTTCCGGTAGCCGGTTGCGTCAAACTCGTGAAAAGCGCCGCGGCTGAAGAGGTACGTTGGCCAGTCGGGTTGCCAATGATTGGCAATGGAGGCGACGTGCCAGGGGCGGGCTGGATGCGGCAAATCTAGCTATCGCAGGAGATTATTGCATGACGCAGAGCATTGCCATGTTCCGGACGGAACACGACCTCATTGGTGAACTCGCAGTTCCGATCGACGCTTACTATGGCATCCACGCCCTTCGCGCGGTCGAGAATTTCCAGATCTCCGGGACCACAATTGGCGCGTCGTCCGACCTGATCATGGCCCTTGCCGCCATCAAGGAAGCAGCGGCCGAAGCCAACGCTGAACTCGGACTCCTGGATGAGCAGCGAAAGTTGGCTATCGTGACTGCCTGTCGAGAAATTCGCGAAGGCGCGTTGCACGACCAGTTTGTAATTGATCCGATTCAGGGTGGTGCCGGCACCTCGACGAACATGAATGCCAACGAGGTGATCGCCAACCGCGCTCTCGAAATCCTTGGACACGCGAAAGGGGATTATGCCTGTCTGCATCCCAACGAGCATGTAAATTGCGGACAGTCGACCAATGACGTGTACCCGACCGCGCTCAAGCTGGCGTCGCTTACATCTATCGGGCGGTTGCTTGTCGCGATGAACGTATTGCGCCTGTCCTTTGCCGCAAAGGCAGAGGAGTTTGCCGACGTTCTGAAGATGGGCAGGACGCAGCTTCAAGACGCCGTTCCGATGACACTTGGCCAGGAATTCGGCACCTATGCACTGATGCTGGCAGAGGACGAGGCGCGCCTCCGCGAAGCATCAGCCTTGATCCAGGAGATTAATCTCGGCGGGACCGCCATCGGGACCGGGATCACGTCGCATCCTCAATATGCGGCGTTGATCCGTGAACGATTGTCTACAATCGTCGACGTCAAACTGATCACAGCGCCTGATTTGATCGAAGCAACTCAGGACTGTGGCGCATTCGTTCAGCTTTCCGGCGTCCTGAAGCGCATCGCCGTAAAGTTGTCGAAGGTATGTAATGACCTACGACTGCTATCTTCTGGGCCGCGTGCCGGATTTAACGAAATCAATCTTCCTCCCCGTCAGGCCGGGTCATCGATCATGCCGGGAAAGGTGAACCCGGTTATCCCGGAAGTGGTTAACCAGATCGCGTTCGAGGTAATTGGAAATGACGTAACAATCACGATGGCAGCCGAGGGTGGGCAGCTTCAGCTCAATGCGTTTGAGCCTATCATTTTCTACAGTCTTGAGCGGAGCATCTCGCACCTCACTGCAGGGTGTCTGACACTGGAAAAGCATTGTGTTCGAGGGATCACGGCCAATCGGGAACTGCTGCGCGCGCAGGTAGAGCGGTCGATTGGCATCGTAACGGCATTGAACCCGTTCATTGGCTACCAACACGCGACCGATGTGGCGGTCGAGGCCCACAAGACCGGGCAGGGCGTTTACGAGATCGTCCTAGCGCGCGGGCTCATGACGAGAGAACACCTGGATCGCGTCCTAAGCCCAGAACTGCTCACACGGCCTTTCGACTCGTTAGCGCTTCTAGCGACACCCAACAGCGAAAATCAGTTTTTGTCAGTTCCAGCCGCGGGAACGGCCTGATCGACGCGCCCGGGCTGCTTGGTCGGGAGGCCAATCGAATGCACAATCCAATCGATATGAGAGAGCGCTTCCTCAGTGACCATGCGCGCATCAACGCGCTAGCGGCCGACCTCATCGCATTGATCGATTTGCCAGCGCCGCCTGATGTCTTCAAATTGAGCGGTGCGCGTTGGGCGTTTGCAAGCAATCTTATGCAACATCTCGCGATCAAGGAGCGTCATGTCTACGCGAAACTGGAAGCAGACCTCCGGCCCGAGGCTCAAGCTCTTTTCGCGAAATCGAAGGCGGACATTGTCCAGAGGTTCGCTGACTACACCAACCATATGGAGGCGTGGCCGACTTCCAAAGCTACAGGCGATTGGAGTACTTATCGGCCTAAAGCCATTGCAGTGGTGAAACTCTTCACTGCCCGGCTCAAATACGAGGAAACCGAACTGATCGATGCGATTGTTCGGCTCGGGATAGACATGAACACTCCGGCCGCCGTCACGTCGAACTGGGTCAGGAAGGCCTTTGCGGTGAAATCAAAGGTTGAAGATCTTTGATCCTACGTAACAATAGCTACTGTCCGATAATAGATCTTATGTGGAGCAAAGCCGCGGCAACACGCGCTATCTGATCGTGAACGATGTCTAGCGCGCGCGGGCGCCTGAAGCGATGACGCAGTTAGCGACGCAACCACCCAAATCGGACCCCGCGCGACTGATAAATCCTGGAGTTCGCCGCAGTGTTGGTCAGTGGTAACGCGTCCCGCTCTTCGAGCGACCTGCTTTCGTTTTTTCTGCGAAATATCGACATCCGTCACCTCCGCCACGGATTACTCGCGGCAAGACGAAGAGGTGCCAAGCGAAATGGCGGCGCTCAAATTGGCTACTCGTTCGAACTGATAGCCCGCAACATTGCGCACCCGTTTCCGTCGCGATGGCGGTTGGGATGAACGATCCGGATCGCCTCGCCCGTTTGAACGAGCGGCAAAAAGCATGCCTGCGGCTTTATTATCAGGGATTGGAAGCCAAGGAGATTGCGCGTGAACTCGGCATCAGCCCGAACACCGTCAATCAGCATTTTCGCGACGCGCGCCGCATCCTTGGTGTGGCACGCAGCGTTCAGGCTGCTCGACTGCTCGCCGAGGCGGAGGGACACAATCGGATTGGTACTGATCCAAGAAGGATAGCGGCAGCCGAGCGTGCCGATCAAATGGGGGGTGCGGCTCTGCCAGAAACTTCGGGCAGGATCGCTCGGAAGAACCGCTATGGTTTAGGTCTGCTAACCCGGCTGGGGATCATCATCGCGTTGGCGTTTGGCGCCGCCGCGGCGACCGGCGCCTTGATCGAGGTGTCTGACGTGATCACCCGCTTTATTGAGGCCCGGCATATCGATCTTTCCGATCCCCCCAACGACGATGAACTCGCAACCCCCGTCAGGGTCGGGCGAGTGAGGAGATCTACAATGCTCATTCAAAGGAAGCAGGCTTTCGAAACGATCCAACCCTTGTTTCGTGCGGCCGAGGTGAAGACCGACCAAGCAGCGGCCGATGCGGCGACACTGATTGCTGAAATGCTGCGGGTACGGCAGGACGCCCGGCTGCCAATCTCGGCTGGGCAGGACATGCTCGAGAAGTTGGTGGCTGCGCTCGGCGCCAATGTCGCGGCGCGCAAGCTTTTCATCGAGGCCCATGCGATGACCCCGGCGCTGGTCAAAGAGCTTGGACTAGAGCGCATGTTCGGCGACGGCTCGCCGTGCCCCAAGACTGCCTTCGCAGTAGATCAGGCCGGGGTCGTGCCGATCGTGCGTGCTGCTTGAGCGGTCATCGCGATGATCCGTCCGCAACGGCAATCACCTTCTAGTGATGCACATTCTGTTGTTCGACGCGCTGCTCCTCGCCACATGCGCCTTTGCGCTGTGGCGAGGCGGTGCTCCAGAAAGGATTGCCGGCGGCGCGATGATGCTCGCTTATCTCGCGACACTGGTCAGTTATGGGCCATTGGCTTCGCGTTTTACCCGTGTCGAAACGGGTGTCCTCGTCGTCGATCTAATCCTGCTCTTTGTACTCGGGGCCGTGGCGATCTGGGCCGATCGTGCTTGGCCCATGGCACTGGCCGCCCTCCAACTCGACACGGTGGGCGTGCACGTCGCACGTATGCTGGATCTGGAGATGATCCGCATAACCTACGCGCTCATGCTGGCGATGTGGAGCTATCCAATGCTCGTGCTGCTCGTGGCGGGGACATGGCGCCACGCCCGGCGCTGCCGGCGCAATGGCGGCGATATCTCTTGGTGTCAGGAAGAGCTCCACTAAGCTGGGCCCTTGGACTGTCTGATGCGGTTTGACCCGGTTGCGCGGGCGACGCCGCAACGGGCCCTCCGTCCCGAACTCCACCAGTTGGAGACCTTCCTGAAGGTGGTGGAGACCCGCAGCTTCACTGGCGCAGCGCGGTTGCTCGGCTGCAGCCAGCCGGCGGTGAGCCAAACGATCGCGCGGCTGGAAGAGGCGTTTGGCGGGGATCTTTTCGTACGCGGCCGCGGAAGCCGACTGGAGCTGACGCCAATCGGTCGCTCCGTCGAGCCGTACGCAATCGACGTGCTCGCCACGATCGACACCCAAATGCGGCGCGCCATCGAGACCGCGCAAAGCCGCACTGGTCAATTGTCGATCGGCTTCTACCTCGGGATCACCACGGGGCCGCTGCGTAACGCTCTTCGCACCTTTTCGGCAGAGAGCCCGAAGGTGCAATTGCGCATGATCGAAGGCCTGCCAGGCGACCTTCATCGCCAACTCCACGAAGGGTCGATCGACTTGATGGTCGCTGCCTTCATGCCGCGCCAGACTGCGGTGGGGATCGACCGCATGTCTCTGTGGGAAGAACGACTGTTCGTAGCGATGCCGGTGAACCATCCCTTTGCGACACGTCCCTCGCTCGGCTGGACGGAAGTGGCGTCGCTCAAGCTCCTGATGCGGACATGGCAGGGTGAGAACAGCATCTATCATGCCGTCTTGTCCCGCATCGGTGGACGAAAGCTCGACTGCGAGCAGCACACGGTATCCCGCGAGGCGCTGCTGGCGATGGTCGGGATGGGGCTTGGCTCCGCAATCCTTTTCGAATCCGCGATCGTCCCGCATCCGGACCTCGTGGTTCGACCGATCCGCGGTCGCCACGCAAGTGCGACCGCCGAGGCATTTTGGTCGGCAAGCGATGGTAACCCGTTGCGCCACCGCCTGCTCGGCCATCTGCGCGCCGGTCATGAAACGCCGCCGGTCAGCCCCCTTTTTCCGGCCATGCCGTTAGCACCAGATCACGACTGACCAGAACGCGAACCCGCGCGCCCGGACGGATCGTGATGGTCGGCTGAACATCGAGTTGTCGGTCCACCAATTTGTCGCCGACCCGACCGACCGACTGCCCAGCGCTGTCGCGGATGGCAAACGCAATGTCATTGTTGTTGCCCGAGGTCGACGTAGCAAGATTGCTGCCGAGGCCGAAGAGCGACGACAGCAGCCCCGCTTCCAGCAGCTTCCCAGTGTGATGATCGACCCGATCCGCGAAGCCGGATTGCCCAGCACCGTCCGTGCCGATCAGTCGGTCCAGATCTTGGCTGCGCCCGTCCGGCAGGATCAGGCGAGTCCAGACCACAAGCGCACGCGACTGACCGAACGTTACATGGGCGTCGTAGCTGCCGATCAGACGCGAGCCCTGCGGGATCAGCCGTATTTGGCCGGTCACGCTGTCGAACACATCCTCCGTGACCTGGGCGACCACTTCGCCGGGAATGTCGGAGGAGAGCCCGGTGATCAATGCGGCCGCGATCGTCGAGCCCGCCTGCAAGGTGAAGCGACCGGCCGCGGGAACGAGCCGCCCGCTGTTCACCGTTGGCGTCGTCCCTCCGCCGGCAACGAACGCCGCTTTGCGATCCTGCGCGTCAGCGGTGGCTGCGGCTGTTGGTGCGGCACCGGTCTGTCCGGCTAAAGCGGTGGCGGAGCCGGCGGTGTCCGAAACCGGAGCCGGCGGGCGGCTATCCCCCGCAAACAGTTTGCTCGAGCGCGCACTATCCTGCCGCTGGCGACGCTGTTGAAGTGCGGCATTGCGATCGGCCGTTTGCGGTGTGGTCGTCGCCGATGGTGCGGTTGTCGCCGAGGCTGTCGTTGACGGACCCGGCGGAGGCAGCTTTTCAGCGTCGGCGAGTTTCACCGCACTATAATCCTTCGGCGCACTGGCGAGCGCGTCGGTCATCTGGCGATTGTTGACCGCGACCGGCTCAGGATCCCCGCCGTGGTGACTGCTGGAGGTCAGCGCGACGCCCACTGCGCCCGCAATCGCTATCGCGCCGACGCCCGCCGACAGCGCCAGCACGCGGCGCGACAATCGCCTCGGCGTCGGGGGCTGCGCGCGGGTGGCGAGACGCGGCTCGATCGGCGGCCCGGCGGGTTCGATCGCGTCATCATCGACGCCGCTCATGAGCGCCGCTCCCGGCCTGCCAGGCGCGTGATGCGCACGATCTGCTGTTTCTTGGTGCCGAGCCGTAGCTCGGCGACCGCGAACAGACGGTCGACGATCAGATAGCGTCCGGATACGCGGTAGTTGACGAGCTCGGCCTTGTTCTTGTCGCCGAGCAGGAACAGCGGCGGCAGCTCGCTCTGCGCGATGCCGGCCGGCATCAGCACATACGTCTTGGCACCATCGTCGAACACCTGTGCCGGCCGCCAAGGCGTGTCGGGGCCGGACAGACGATAGCCGAAGTCGAGCCGCGCGGGATCGATCCCGGTCTGCACCTGAGATTCGGCCTTGATGGCGTCAGCATCGCGGGCATGCTGGATCGCGATCAATTCATCCTGAGGATAGGACCACCCGACGCTCGCCATGTAGATGGCGGGCGTCGATCGAAGTTCGACGTGATAGGTTCGCTTGTTCGTGTTGATGACGAGATTGGTGGCGAGCCCCGGATCGGTCGGCTTGACCAGGATATGGGTGCGGCGGCCTATACCTTCGCCGCTTGCGGCCTCGCCGATCACCCATCGGACGGTGTCACCGGCCGCGACCGCGCCGGTGTCGGACAGCGTCTCGCCATCCTGCAGCATGATGTCAGTCACTTGGCCGACCGCGGCGGTGACCACATAGAGACCGCCCGGCGCGTAAACGAACATTTGGGTCGCACCCTGCCAGCCCGACGGACGCGGGCTGATCCGGGCGGCGTCGGTGGCAGCGGCGACAGGTTGCGAAGTCGATCGGCTCTGGGCCGAAGCCGCAACCGGCATGATGAGGACTATGGCCAGCAATAAGGCGCGCATGATCATTCTCCGAGGTTCTGGGACCAGTTGATGCTGTGGACGTAGAGTCCGAGCGGATTGCGGCTGAGCGTTGCCTCGTCGGTCGGCGTGCGCACGACGACAGTCAGGATCGCCGTCCAATGGGTGGTGCCCGACAAGGCACCATGATCGTATCGCCGTTCATCCCAGGCGACCCGGAAGCTGTCGGCCGACGCCCGCACGACATTCCGGACATCGACCGCGACCTGCGTTTCGGCGAGATGCGCGAACGGATCGGCTGCGCGCGCATAGTCGTTGAGCACGGCTGCACCCTGCTCGCTGGTGAAGGCGTAGGCGCTTTCGAGATTTTGCCGCAGCACGATCGGATCGGCCGGCCGCGACCGGACATTCTCGATGAAGCGCGCGAGGTGCCACGCGATTTGCGGATCGGTCGGCTGGTAATTGCCCAATGCCGGCGCGACGCCGCGCGCGGCGCCGACCTTATCGACCTCGACGACATAGGGCACGATGTGGCTGCCGAAACGGAGCCGCAGATTGTCGGTGACGCTCAAGGCCAGCAGCGCGCTCGCACCGAATGCCATATAGCGCCAGCTTCGCGCCTGGACGCGGGCCGACCCGATGCGGTCGTCCCATGCCTGGCCGGCACGCTGATAGGGAGTTTCTGGCTGGGGTTCGCGACTGTAGCGCGGCCAACTGCGGCGGAACGGATTCATATCATTTTTCCTCTGACAAGGAGACGTGGGTGGCACCGCCGCCGCTATCGGCAGCGCGCAGGCTATGGGCAGCCATCGACGCGCCCTGGGTCATCGCTTGCTGACGGCGTAGTCGCTTGGCCCAGGCGGGTGCGCCCGATGGGGCGGCAGCACCTCCGCCATTGCCGCTCCCACCTCCCGGTGCGCCGCCAGGGGGGGGCGGCGCACCGCCGGAAGGTCCGAGGGGAGCAGTCGAACCTCCGGACGATCCGCCACCGGGGGAAGCGGCGGATCGGGAGAGCATGGCGGCGGCGGCCGAACCGCCGCGCGCGGCAAGGCCGGCTGCGCTGGCAAGGCCCGCGCCGGCGGCGACGCCGAGACCGGCGGCCGCAACACCGGTGCCGATCGCGGCGCCCGCGCCGAGCTGCGGGCCGCCCGAGACGATGCCGTTGGCGATACCGGGGCCGAAGATGGCCAGGCCGAGAAGCGTAAGGCTGGCGAGCGCGATCGAGGCGACCTGTTCGAGCGTCGGGGGCGTGCCGCCGAAATCGATCACGAAGTCTCGGAAGATGGTGGTGCCGATGCCGATGATGATCGCCAGCACTAGCACTTTGACGCCGGTCGAGACGATGTTGCCGAGCACGCGCTCGGCGAGATAGGCGGTGCGGCCGAACAGGCCGAACGGCACCAGCACGAAGCCGGCGAGCGTGACGAGTTTGAACTCGAGCAGCGTCACGAAGATCTGGATCGCGATGATGAAGAAGGCGATCAACACGATCGCCCAGGCGAGCAGCAGCACCGAGATCTGCACGAAGTTGGTGAACAGGCCGACCGGTCCGGCCAGCGCTGCCGCCTGATCGAGCAACGGCTTGCCGGCATCGAGCCCGATCTGCGCGATCTTGCCGGGATGGAGCAGATCGTCGGCGCTACCGGCTCCGGCCGTCTTCAGCCCGAGGCCGGAGAAGCTTAGATAGATGATCTTGGCGAGGCCGTTCCAGTTCGACAGCAGGAACGCGAAGAAGCCAACATGCAGCGTTTTCTTCACCAGCCGAGCGAGAATATCGTCGCCGTCACCCCAGGTGTAGAACAGGAATGCCAGCGTCACGTCGATGACGATCAGCGTGCTGGCGAGGAACCCGACATCGCCGCGGATCAGGCCAAAGCCGGAATCGATGTAACGCGCGAACAGGTCGAGGAAGCGGTCGATGACCCCGGTCGTTTCCATGGCTCAATGGTCTTTCGGCAGCAGGGACGGCGGCGGGCCGACAACGGCCATCCCAGCGGGAGCGGGGATCGGCGCGTATTGCGGCGGCGGGTCACCCGGCACGCGGGTCGCCCGGGTCTCACCGAAGAAGCGCCGGCGGTTTTCGTCCCAGGCGCGTTCGCAGGCCGGATCGCTCGCCTGCGGCGGCAGTGCGCGGCAGCGAACCAGTTCGGTCATCAGCGGATCGTCAGCCGTCTGCGGGGCCGACGAAGCCACATCGACCGCCTTGTAGTGCGGGCCGGTTGCATCTCCGCCGTGCAACGCCAACACCGCAACGCTGCCGCCGATCAGCGTCAGCGCGGCGAACGCGAGATCGCGCGAACCTCGCCTTCCCCAGAAGGAGGGCGCGCGCTGGCCGCTGGATTCCGGCGCCGCCGCGCCCTCCTGGGTGTTCCCCTCCATCACTGGAACAGCGTCACGCTTTGCGCCGCGTAGCCGGTGCCAGGAGCGAGGAAGCGGCGGGTCTGTTCGCGGCCCTGCGCCTCATCGGAGGCGGCGCGCGCCGCCTGAATGTTCTGCGCGCGTGCTTGCGCCGCGAGCATCGCGGTCAGGTCGGCGAGCTGGCGTGTTTCGAGCGCGATCAGCTGATTGCCGGCTTGCGCCGCCTGCAGGGCGCCGGTCGCGCCCTGGCTTGCGGTTAAGAGCCTGCCGGTCTGGTTGCGCGTACCATCGATGTTACCGGCGACCGTCGCGCCGGTACGCAGCGTATCTTGATAGGCGGCAAGGGCGTCGGTCCAACGCGTCTGGGCGTTGCCGACGAGCGAGGCGTTACTGGTGCCGGCGAGCGATCCCGAGGGATAGCGCTGGCTAAACACCTGATCGATATTCTCGACCTTATAGGCGATCTGCTGCGCCTGGCCGATCAGTGCACGCGTGCGGTCGATATCCTGCTGGATCGGCGCGAGCAGGTTCGTCGGCAGGTTGGCGAGGTTACGTGCCTGATTGATCAGGCTCTGTGCTTGGTTCTGGATCTGGGTGATCTGGTTGGTGATCTGCTGCAACGAGCGCGCCGCCGTCAGCACCGTTTGCACATGGTTGGTGGGATCATAGACGATCCCGCCGAACTGGGCCTCGGCTGGCATCGCGGTGACAAGCGCGAGCGCCGTGACGCCGTTAACGAGCGACACCAAACGGGTTCGGATCATGACAGCAACTCCTCGGATTCGGGGGTGAGAATGGTTGCGGGACGGAGCAGGTCGGCGGCCCAGTCGAGGCCGCGATGGCGTGCCCAGGCCGCCGCGAAACCATCCGCGCCGTGCTCGGCATGGATCGCGGTGATCGCGGTCATATCGGTGCGCGAGGATGCTGCGGTGAAGGCGAGCGCGAGCGGCCCCAGCCCCAGATCGAACAGCCGATTGCCGAGCGCCGATTGGCAATAATAGTCGCGCTTGGGCGTTGCCGAAGCGATGATCTCGATCTGGCGGTCGTTGAGCCCGAAGCGCCGGTAGATGCCGCTGATCTGCGGCTCGAGCGCGCGCTCATTGGCGAGGAAGATGCGGGTCGGGCAGCTCTCGATGATCGCCGGCGCAATCGCCGACCCTTCGATGTCGGCGAGGCTTTGCGTCGCGAACACCACGCTCGCATTCTTCTTGCGTAGCGTCTTCAGCCATTCCTTGAGCTGGCGGCCGAACATCGGATCGTCGAGCGCGAGCCAGCCCTCATCGATCAGGATCAGAGTTGGCCGGCCGTCCAATCGCCGGCCGATCCGATGGAACAGATAGGCGAGCACCGCCGGTGCTGCGGCCGTCCCGATCAGTCCTTCGGTTTCGAACGCCTGCGCGTCGCTCGTGCCGAGTCCTTCATGGTCGCCATCGAGCAGACGGCCATAGGGACCGGCAAGCGTGTAGGGCGCGAGCGCGCGCTTGAGGCCGGAGGCCTGGATCAGCACCGTCAGACCGGAGAGCGTGCGCTGTTCGACCGGCGCATCGGCGAGGCTGCCGAGCGCGGTCCAGAGATGCTCTTTCACCTCGGGCGTGATCGCGAGGCCTTCGCGCCCAAGGATCGCGGCGAGCCAGTCTGCCGCCCAGGCGCGCTCGTCAGCCTGGTCGATGCGCGCGAGCGGTTGGAGTGCGATGGCTGGGGCGTCGCCCGAAAGGCCGCCGCCGAGATCATGCCACTCACCGCCGATGCCAAGCGTCGCCGCCCGTATCGATCCGCCATGATCGAACGCGAATATCTGCGCAGCCTCGTAGCGCCGGAATTGCAGCGCGATCAGCGCCAGCAGCACGCTCTTGCCGGCGCCGGTTGGGCCTACCACCAGGCAATGGCCGACATCGCCGACGTGGAGCGAAAACCGGAATGGGGTCGAGCCCTCGGTCCTCGCATGAAATAGCGGTGCGGCGCCGAAATGTGCGTCGCGGTCAGGACCGGCCCAGACCGCCGACACCGGCATCATATGGGCAAGGTTGAGCGTCGAGACCGGCGGCTGGCGAACATTGGCGTAGGCGTTGCCGGGAAGCGAGCCGAGCCAGGCTTCGATCCCGTTCAGCCCCTCGGCGATGCAGGCGAAGTCGCGGCCGCGCACTATCTTTTCGATCGCGGCGAGGCGGAGGTCGGCGTCGCGCGGGGTGTCGCCCAAGACCGTGATGGTCGTCGTGACGTAGGCAAAGCCGGCGAGATCGGCGCCGAGATCCTGCAGCGCCTGATCAGCCTCCGCCGACTTGTTGGTGGCGTCCGTGTCCATCAGGACGCTCGCCTCGTTGGTCATCACCTCTTTGATGATCGCGGCGAGGCTCTTGCGCTTGGCGAACCACAGCCGGCGGATCCGGATCAGCATCCGCTGTGCCGCGACCTTGTCGAGGCAGATCGCCCGCGTCGTCCAGCGATAGGCAAAGCCGAGCCGATTAAGCTCATCGAGCATGCCGGGCACCGTGACCGCCGGAAACCCGGTGACGGTCAGCGAACGCAGATGCTTGCCGCCCAATTCAGGCGCTAGCCCGCCGATCAGCGACTGATCGGCCAGCAGCGCGTCCAGATGCATCGGTACGGCCGGCAAGGCGATACGCTGGTCATGCGTCGAAACGCATGAATGGAGATAGGTCAGCGTGTCGGTGTCGCCGAGCCAGTCGGCCTCGGGCATCACCCCGCCGACCAGATCGAGCACACGTCCGGTGTCGCGCTCGAAATCTGAGAGATGATCGGCCGCCGCAGCAATGCCCTCGGCGCCGCCCTCGTAGAACCAGCTACGTGCGCGTGACGTGTCGTCGGCCGGCGGCAGCCATTGCAGCGTCAGATAATAAGCGCTGGTGAGGTTGGGCTCGGTGATGTTGCCGTCGCCGTCGAACATGTCGCGGCGCTCTTCATCGATCAGGATCGACAGCGGATCGGCGAAGCCGTCCGAATCCGGATAGCCCGGCGACGGCCGGCGCTGCGCTTCGACATAGATCGCCCAGCCGGTGCCGAGGCGCTTCAGCGCGGAATTGAGCCGGGAGGAGGTGGCGATCAGTTCGGCCTGGGTCGCGCTGTCGAGATCGGGACCGCGGAAGCGCGCGGTGCGCTGGAAGCTCCCGTCCTTGTTGAGGACGATGCCAGGGGCGACCATCGCCGCCCACGGCAGATAGTCTGACAGGCGCGCGGCGCGGGAGCGGTGTTCAGCGAGGAACAGCATGGGATCAGCTTTCGAAGCGGTGCGGCAGCGCCAGATGGCGTCGCGCGACGGGGAGGATTTGCGGATCGCGACGGGCAGCGATGACGGCGAGGCCGTGACCCGCGACCGCCATCACCAGCCCGACGATCCAGAGACGCAGACCAATGCCGATGGCGGCGGCCAGCGTGCCGTTGACGATCGCGAGCGCACGCGGCGCGCCGGCAAGCATGATCGGCTCGGCGAGCGCCCGGTGAACGGGCGCTACGAAGCCGGGCAGGTCCTGATCCATCAGACCAAGGCTCCGCCGCCGAACGAGAAGAAGGAGAGGAAGAAGCTCGACGCCGCGAACGCGATCGACAGGCCGAACACGATCTGGACCAATCGGCGGAATCCACCGCTGCTGTCGCCGAACGCGAGGGTCAGGCCGGTCACTACGATAATGATGACGCCGACGACCTTGGCGACCGGACCCTGTACCGAATCCAGGATCGATTGGAGCGGCGTCTCCCACGGCATTGAGGAGCCGGCTGCATAGGCCGGGCCGCAGAAAATGGCGGCCGACGCTCCGAGCGCCGCGAGGCACAAGCGGTTGCGCGAAGCGGTGGTGAGCAGACGGACTTTGGGAAGACGCATGATCATTCTCCGATGTGTGTGGTGAGGGGGATGACGTTGTAGGTGCCATCGGGGCGGAGCCCATTCAGGCGCGCGAGCTCGCTGAGGCGTCGCTCCGTGCCGCGACCCGACAACACCGCGATCACGTCGATCGTCTCGGCGATGAGCGGGCGCGGCACCTGCGCTACGGCTTCGAGGATCAACTGCTCGAGCCGGTGGAGAGCGGAGGAGGCGGAGCCGGCGTGGATCGTGCCGATCCCGCCGGGATGGCCGGTGCCCCACGCCTTCAGAAGATCGAGCGCTTCGGCACCACGCACCTCGCCGATCGGGATCCGGTCGGGGCGCAGACGCAGGCTCGATTTAACGAGATCGCCCATCGTCACACCGGCGGCCGTCCGGAGGAACAGGACGTTAGCGGCGTCGCAGCGTAGCTCGCGCGTGTCTTCGATCAGGATGATGCGGTCGCCAGTCGTCGCGGCAACGCTGAGCAGCGCGTTGGTGAGCGTCGTCTTGCCGGTCGACGTGCCGCCCGCCACAAGAATGTTGGCGCGGTCGCGTACCGCCTGGCCAAGATAGGCCGCCTGGGTCGCCGTCATCGTGCCGGCCGCTACATAGTCGGAGAGCGCGAGCGGCAGGTTTGCCGGGCGACGGATTGAGAAGATCGGCACGGTCACCACCGGCGGCAGCAATCCCTCGAATCGCTCGCCGCCTTCCGGAAGCTCTGCCGACACGCGCGGTGATCCGGCATGGACTTCTGCGCCGACATGGTGGGCGACGAGCCGAATGATGCGTTCCGCCTGGGTCGCGGTGATCCGCTCACCGCTATCGATCATGCCGGTGCTGAGTCGGTCGAGCCAAAGCCGACCATCGGCATTGAGCATGATCTCGGCGATTTCAGCGTTGTCGAGCCAGCCGCTCACATGGGCGCCGAGCGCGCTTCGCAACATCGCCGTCCCGCGCGCTCGAACGATGTTGGGGGCGTGTTCCACGTCTGTCTCCGAAGTGCCGGCAGCAATTGCGCGGCGTCGAGACAGGTAAAGAATGCGGTTTTCGGTCGCGGACAACAGCTATCGCTGATCGTCGTACGACCGGCGCAGGGCGGCTAGATACGGGTAGGTCCCACTTTCGCCGCCGCCGCTGAAGGCGATCGTTGCGCCGTCAATTAATCGATAGATCGCGCGCTAATTCGACGTGATTCGGACTGAGCGCGCGCTCGTACTACGGTAGTGCGGGCTGCCTGATTGAGCGTAGCAGATCGACATGGCCGTTGACGCGATCGTAGGAGATAAACCTCGCGGTCGGCGGTCCGTCCGGAAAAGGCCCTCTCGAAGCATCAATGGCTATAGTCGCGTGCTCGATCGGTCCTACCGAGCGCTTCCGAGCAACGGTGTAAGGAGCTTGCGCATGATGCCCCGATTCTTGATCGTCATGTGCGCTGCTGTCGCGTTGCTCGGTGGGCTAGGTACCCTAAGAGCAGCCGGCGAGCAGACGGGCTACCTTGATGTTGTGCCCGACATTGCGCGGGTAGTTCCGCCGCCACCGCGCCGGTCGGACGCCCGATATGATGCGGACCGACGCGTGTTCCGCGCCACGCGGTCAATGCTCAGCTCTCCCCGCGGCCTGCTGGCGACACGCGACGTGGCTTACACAATGCCGGACCTGATGCATGATTTCAGCTGCGCAGCCGGAGTACAGCTGTCGCCCGAAGGAACTCCACTAACATATCGGCTCCTGACCAAAGCCGACACTGATACGCAGAATGCGAATGAGGCTGCCAAACGGAATTGGAAGCGGCTGCGCCCGTTCCAGATCGATCCCGGACCGGTTTGTCAAAGCAAGGCTGAGCTCGCCAAATCCTATGACTATCCTTCTGGCCATACGGCGCATGGATGGACCGTCGGTCTGATTTTGGCGGACCTAATGCCGGACCACGCGCCGCAGCTCCTTTCGCGTGCGCGGGCCTATGGCGAGAGCCGGATCGTTTGCGGTGCGCACAATATGAGCGCCGTAGAGGCTTCGGAGCTCGGTGTGACCGTCAGCTTGCAGCAGGTTAAATCTAACCCGCGCTATCTCGCCGATTTCGCTGCTGCGAAAGCCGAACTGCAATCCCGGTCAATGAATCCTAGCTTTACCTCAAGCGGTGGCAATTGCGCAGCCGAACATGCATTGACGCAGAAGTCCATCCTCGCGGACCTTCCTTTATGGGTGACCGTAAGAAGATACGCACGCCACCGCACGAACCAGACACTCCGCTGAAATCATAGTGCGAGAGGTGCTGGGTGCACGAAATCAACTGTTCGGAGCAAAACGACGAACAGTTTCCTCGCTCTAGAAACTCAGAGCGGCACCTATGACAAATGTACGGCCATCCTTGATGGCGGTGGAAACGAGGTTGGCATGGGTGCCGGTCTCTTCCCTGTACCAATAGTTCGTAAGGTTCTTGCCTTCGAAATACAATTTCAGGGCCCGATTGAACTGATACCCAACCTTCGCATCCAGCGTGCCAAACGGCGCGATGTAGATATCACCCGGCGCCGTCGTCGCAATGCTTGCAAGAGCGCGCCCGCGAACCATACCGAGGAGTGATCCGGAGAACCGTCCTCGACTATAGGTCATTATCATGTTGACGACCCATTTCGGCTGGAGCCTCAGGCCGTCAATCGTTCGCCCATTGCCCGGGCTGACGACGACCTCGGTGTCGCTATCGAAGAGCGCGCCGTTGATGTCGAATGTCACCCCGCGAAGCCAGGGCGCGAGTCCGCTGAAATCCCGCCACTGACCTTCGAACTCCAGCCCCTGCGTATGCTCACCGCCGGCGTTGATGGTGCTCTGGATGGTCGCGACGAAGACGCCGTTCGCGTCGTACTGGAATTGCGTGAGCACCTGCGATTCGTCAATGATCGTTTTGTGAAAGTAACCGAGGCTGAAATAACCCTTCGGTCGATAAAGCTCGAGGCTGAAGTCCTCGTTGTAAGACCGGCGAGGTTTCAGATAAGGGTTTGTGTGGTTGATGACGGGATTGCCCTTATAGTCGAGCCCGAGGGCCGTCCCGTTTGCAAATGTGCTGAAATCCTGAAGCGCCGTTGTTTCTGTGAACGCAGCCCGTACGCGTGTTCCGTGTCCGAGGTCGTAGTATGCTTGGACGTTCGGCAGGAGGTACGGAAGATTGCGTGTGATCTGAAACGGTGTCGGGACGCCGTTCGTGATCTGATGGGTAGCATCGGTGTAGCGGGTGATATTGTAGCGACCGCCCGCCAGCAGCCTGAATTTGTCGCTCGTGTAATAGAGCGAAAGGAAGGGCGCGATCACGTCCTCTCTCAGATCGTAGTCAGCCGTCAGCCCAGGATCTACCGATCGAACGGCGAGCGATGACAGTAAATCCCAATAACGCCTTTCATCGACATAGATAGGGGCGCTCGGATTGCTGCCCTCGAATGTCGATCCCGGCGCCAGGACCTGGCTTAGATTAATACTTGCCCCGGCGGGAAGGGTAAAGTTGTAAGTAGTCTGATTGAGCGTCCGGTGGAGCCGCCGAAAATCAATCCCAACATCGTATCCAAAGCCCCGGGAAAAATCGAAATCGTTTGCCTTGAATTCGAGCCGGGCTGAGAAGATCCGGTCCGTCAGGGGGTAGACCGGCTGGGTTGCTGACGCATCGGATCCCTGCTTCCACTGCGTAGGATCGTTGAGCGACGATGGCCCTGTGATCTGCGGCGCCACCTGCGTGCCTGTGATCTTATAGGTTCCGGAAACCGGCGGGCCCGCGATCGGCGCGCCCGTGAGCAACTGTTCCTTGTAGTCGACATGGAGGACGGACGTGCTGAACACCAGCTTCGAGTGTTCGCTCGTCTGATATTCGCCGCCGCTCCTGATCGACACGATGCTTCGATCGTTCTTGTAAACATTTGAAATGGCACTGGGAACGCCGCCGGTAAAAGACCCCGTCCCGTCGCTGGCGTTAGTTACGAGCGTCGGGGCGATCGAGATGTTGGAGCGCGCGAGATCTTCGCGAATATGCTCCTCGAAATAGTTGGCAGCGACATAGCCATACCAACGGTCCCCGCGGCCTTCGATCTTGCCCATTAGGCTGGCCCCGTCCTGGTGTCTGTTGTAGTTGCCGGTCTGCAGATTGCCTGATGGGATGTCGACATTGCCCTGCTGAACAAGCGCGGTCGTGCTGTTGATGATCTCGTCGAACTCATCCCGATGAGCCGACCCTGCGAGTACGAATCCAAAATCGCCGTTCGTGCCGAACGTGCGTTTCACTACGCCATTCACGTTGTAGGATGGATTGCCGTTCGAGAGCGCTCCCGGCTTCGTGTAGTTCACAAGCTGGCCATCTATCGAGTTGAGCGGCTTGCCATCATCGTCGAAGACGCGAAGTGTCTTGATTTCGATATGCCCTCCGATCGAGTTGGGGTCCATCTCCGGCGTGACGGTCTTGTTGATCACGATCTCGTTGATGGCCGCAGCCGGTAGGAAATCGAGTGGGACCCCGCGCTGATTGCGAGTGGACAGGTAAAGCACGCTCCCGTCGAGCGTGACGCTGCTGTACCGACCGTCGAAGCCCCTGATCGCGGGATACCACGCCTGAGCGGTCTGGGTGCCCCGCGAGAGCACGACGCCCGGCAGGCGGAGCGACGCCGATGCGACGCTGACATCGGTCCGTTTGCTGAGCTCAACCGAGCCGACGGCACTGATGAACCCGATAGCCTTCTGCTTTTCGTCCTGGGGAGACGCGCTGAGCCGGTTCGGCGTGCCCGTGACGATGATCTCCTGCTCTCCCCTTGCGGAAAGCTGAAGCGATACTGCCGGGGCTGGATTTGTGCGCGGCAGGCGACGCTGTAGAGGCCGAGCAACCACGGCCTTCTCGGCCGGCGTGGCAAGCGCCAGGCTGATGGCGTTTCCCGAGCGCAGCGTGACGTGCAAACCGGTTCCCCGGAGCAAGATACCAAGGGCTGTGTCGACGCTGTAGGAGCCGCGAACCGCCTGTGTCTTCTCGCTCTGGAATTTCGTTACTGGCGCCACGATCTGGATGCCAGCCTGACGCGCAAATTCGGGGATACCCGTTACCGCCAGTTGCTTCGGCACGTTAAAGTGGATCTGCTGCGCGAGCGCGGGCAACGGCGCACACGCCAAAAGCGGCGCAAGCAGTGTGCCAGCCCCCTTGGCCGAGATCACCCACAATCCCCTAATTTGAACGAACCGGTACGCAGTATCCTCTCATGAAGATGCAGGAGTTTTGTGAATCCGGCTATGCAGACCACAAATTTTGTTTGCGTGCGTTTCCGTACCGCGATCGGGCCTCAGTGGGCTGGATTGCGGTTGAGATATTGAATGAGCGACGCAGGGTCGTTGGTGAAGAGAGCATCAACGCCTCTGCGACGGTAGGCATCCCAATCCGCTTCGTCGTCGACCACGTCCGATATGACCGTAACGCCGGCACTGCGAAGCCGCTGGACTTCGGCAGCGTCCGCGTCCTGGAGCCGAAGCAACATGCAGGTTGCATGATGCTGCCGAGCCAATTCCAGATATTCGGTCTTCGCGAGCCATGGGTAGAGGAGACAGGTGCGGATGTGCGGGTCTAATTCGTGCATCGCATCGATCGTCCGATAATCGGCAGATTGGAGGATGAATCGGTCTTCCAGGCCATATTTATGGACCAGTGCGGAGATCTGCCTGGTGATAGCGACAGGATCGACAATACCCTCGTTTGGCCCGGGCATCTTCGTTTCACCATACAGGACCTGATGCACGTGCCGGTAGCGCCTCAACAGAGCCTCGAAGGTAGGCATCCGCGTACCCGGAACGGCCTTCTGGATGGGGTAGAGCGCGCGATGCTTCGAGCCACAATCGAACTTTTGAAGGTCGGCCAGCGTCAGGTCGCGAACCGGCGCAGGCCGAACACCGGAACCAGGGTCGGCCGTGCAGAAGGTTGCGTTCACTGTACCATCGTGCGTGATGATGAGCTGATCGTCGGCGGTCATCTGGATATCGAACTCGAGCCAGTCGGCCCCGAGCCGAATGGCATTATCCCAGGCTGGAAAAGTGTTCTCCGGCATGAGCGCCGCGCCGCCGCGATGGGCGACAACGAGAGGCCTGATCTCCGTTTGCGCAGCAGCGGGGGGCGTCGCGAGCATTGCGCTGGCCGAAGCCAGCGCAATGCCAATCCGCCGCGATAGAGAGGCGATCATCACGGCAAATCCCTTTCGAGGCTCAGAAATCGACGCCAACCTTGACGAAGAGATAGCGGCCGATCACATCATAATATCCGCCAGCCGCATTGAAGACGCCGAAGTTGCTGCCCGACAGATGCGGTGCGTAATTGAACTGGCGCAACTCGAATGGCACTTGCACGCCACTGACATTCTTCACGCCGAGCGAGATATTGTATTTCTCAGTGGGTCGGACGGTAAGGGTGAGGTCATTGTAAACGTACGCCGGAATGTGTGGGTATTGATAGAAAGAGTCCGGCTGCGTCGCATCATACTTGCTTCGGCTGATGAATCGCGTGTTGACACCGAAGGTGACCTTTCCAAGCGTATATTCTGTCATCAGCGTGAACTTGAAGTGGGGATTGTCCCACTCGCCTGCATAGTCGACCCCAGCCTTGCCGGCCTGGGCAACGAGCAGCTCCTTCAATAGATAGGTCGCGTTCAAGCTCGCCCGGAAAGCGCCGTCGCCAAGCCGTGTCCGGTAATTCATTCCGAAGTCGATTCCGCGCGAGCGTTCGCTCGCGAGGTTCTGGTAGTTCGCCGTCACGCTGACGACGTTACCCTGAGCGTCGCGCTGAATGAGGTTACAGTAGACCGGGTTCGGCCCCCCCGTGGAATCGACGCACGCGTTGAGGATCGTCGTGTAGGGAAGCGCGGTGATCGCGTTGGTGATCTTGATGTTCCAATAATCGACCGTGAAGTCGAGACCGTGCACGAAGGTCGGTTGGAACACCGCTCCCAGCGTGTAGCTGTTGGAGCTTTCCGGCTTGAGGTTCGGATTGCCGCCACCGTAGATCACTGGAGCGTTGCTGTTCGGATTGACGAGAGGCAGGGTCACGCCCGGCAAGATCGCCGCGCAATTGGCGGCTCGGTTCGCGCCGCTGGTGATGAAGCCGGCCTGGCAGGGATCGTTGATATGACCTAATGTCGACGGTGAAACTGGCGAGTAGAGCTCGCCGAAGTTGGGAACGCGCACCGAGTGCGAATAGACGCCACGGAAAGTCAGGCCGGGCACCGGTTCCCATGATCCGCCGGCCTTCCACGTGTTGGTGTTCGGTTCGTCGGTATAATGCGAAAAGCGGTAAGCGCCTTCGAGCTGTAGAAGCTTGGCAAAAGGTAGGTCCTTGAGGAGCGGAACCACCGCCTCGCCATAGACCTCGGCCGTATCCCGCGAGGCGTTGAGATTGGGGTGGCGCGAGAAATCCTCGCCAGGTGAGAAGATGATGTCGGCAAGCTTGGCCGCATCCGGATCGTCCCGCGTGAGCAGGGTTTCGCGACGCCATTCGAAACCGGCCGCGAAGGTGACGTCGCCATAGGGGAGGCTGAAGAGGCTGCCGTTCAGATTGCCGCCCGTGTCGAGGAGCGTGTTCTTGGTCCGCTCATGTCGTTCATGTTCGAGATAATCGAGCAACGCCTGGCTGTAGGGCGCGGTGTTGAAGAAATTAAGCGGCTGGCAGCCATTGGCACGGGCCGTGGGATCAGCGCACTCGATCGCACCGGTCACCGGGTCTGCGATCGTATTACGCGCTGCGAGCCACTCATTCTTGCCGATCATGTTGGTCGTGGTGATATGATCCGTCACTTGGCCGTAGCGGACATAGGCCTGCCACTTGATCTTGTCGGTCAGCTTGCCGCTGATGTCGCTGCCGACAGTAATGTTGTCCCGCTTATGGATTTCGAAGCCCTCGGGCAAATTGAGATAGGTTCGATCGAGCGGGATCTTCGTCAGACCGTTAGCGACCATGAACTGGCGAAGCGCACTTGGAAGATACGGGTTTGTCAGCGTTGCGATTTCGTCGGTCGTGCCGCCCCACCAGTTGGTTGGACGGTTGTCATCGCGATACGCCGGCCACTCTGGCGACGCCTTGCTGTATGTATGCGCGAAGCTGAATGTCCCGCCCCACGTGATCGCGGGCGTCAGTTCGTAGGATGCGTGGGCATAGGCTGTCGCCTTCGCCTGCTTCGCGCGCAGCGAGACGTCCTCGAAGGCATTGGACTCGCCGACACCGGCACCACCCATCTGTGCGCCGGTTTCGCCTGGGGAGGTGACCGTGTAGCTGCTCTGAGGCACCGCGACGACACTGTTACCAACCACCTGATAGAATTGCTTACAGGCTCCTGCCGGCAGGCAGAAGGTCGGAACGGACGAACGGTTGAGCTGACGGGTGTTGGTGTTGAGGAGTTCCGGACCGCCGGCGGGGTTCGGATAGTACGAAGGGCGGTTGGAGTAGCGGTCGCCGACCATGAGCGGTGCCGTGTTCTCATAGTCGCCGCCAACCACGAAATGGCCGCGGCCATCGCCGAATTTGAAGCCGGTCGCGATCGATGCATCACTCTGCCGCGCATCGCCCTGGCCGGAGATCCCGTTCGTTGCCGAGAGGTGCAGCCCCGTGACGTTCTTCTTCATGATGATGTTGACGGCACCGGTCACCGCGTCAGCGCCGTAGATCGCCGCCGCGCCGCCAGTCACAACTTCTGCCCGGTCGATGAGCGCGCTTGGAATGGTATTGAGATCGACCGCCGACGATCGCGCGCCGCCGGCGACCCATCTCGTACCATCGACCAGAACCAGCGTCCGGCTAATCCCGAGATTGCGAAGATTGATGTTGGCGACGCCGGCATCATATTCTTGGCCACCAGCGGTCGTGTCGCCCAAGCCAGGTCCCACGGCTGGGTTGAGCAGCAGCGTGTCGTAAACCGTGTTGCGGCCGTAATTCTTGGCATCGTCCGTGCGCACGACCGAGACGGGCATTGCGGATTCGGTTTCAGGTCGGGCGATATGCGAGCCCGTGACGACAATCTCGTTTGGTGTGCCGGCGTTTGAGGTCTGATCGCTTTGTTGCGTCGCAGCTCCCTGAGTGACGGCTGTCGAAGCGGACTGGGCAAGCGCTGGCATCGACACGCACGACAGTAACGACACGACAAGCGCGCCAGCCCCCCTGGTAGAAATCACGGATTTTCTCCTTTGTGAACGACCGGCGAACCGGCTTCATTCAGGAAGATGCTGGAGCAGCAAAAAATCCGGCTACGCAGTGGGAACTTTTTTTGGTGTGATCTGGAGAGTGTCGCCTTGGCTGTTCACGACCGCGCCCAAACTCGCCGCGATCGCATTCGCGAACCCGCGTGGGTCATTGCCGCTGAAGAGCCCGGTGACCCGCTGAACCGCCAGCTCCGGATCGACTACGACGATTCTGGTCGGTCCATAGCGGTCGAACGACCGCACTGCCTGGGCGAGCGGTTCTCCGCCGAATGAAAGCATCCCGTCTCTCCACGCGAGTAGCTGTTCGCGCTGTGCTGCTGCAACCTGACGTACAGCACGAATTGATAGCTTCTCGCGCGGGCCAAGCGTTAGCTCCTGGTCTTGGTCGAGCGCAAGCTGCCGCCGGTCGCCAAATATGCCATCGGACTGCGATGCATCCACGCCTCCCCGGGTGACGAGCGCCACAACGGGGTCGGTCGCGAGGGATTGGAGACTGAACGCCCCTGCTTCGGTAGTCAGAACAACATTTGCTACAGATACGGCAACGGGCCCTTCCTCATGCCGCACGACATCAAGGAACATCTTCCCGCGTTTGAGTTTGAGAGTGCGGTCCTTCGATGACATCGCAACGTCGACGCGACTGTCGGTGTCGAGCGTGAGGGTCGTCCCCCCAGCCAGTGCGATGTGCCTGATTTCTCCGACACCGCTCTCGAACTGACGATAGCGCGGCCAGTCGATGAAACCGACGGCAACGACCGATGCGGCGATCGCGCCGCCTCCACCGAGCAGCATCCGCCTATTGATTGTTCGAGATGAGGGTGTCTCGATCGGATCGGCTTCGATGGAAGCTGCCGGAGCCGTGTCGGGCATCTTTCCCAACGCTGCCGCCCGTTCCGAGTGGATCCAGGCCGCCTGAGCGCGCACGAAAGCGCCGAGCCGGCGACTATCGCCCTCCAGCCACTGATCCAGTTCGGTCCGTTCTTCTGAAGTCAGCCCGCGCTCGGCCTTCGCTGCCCATCCCGTGGCAACGTCCTCAATTTCACTGGCCTGTTCGCGAATGGGCATTCCGGGGATCGTACTCTACAAGCCTCAAGTCCTGGGTCTTAGATGACTCGGCGGTGACATTTCCGCCACGACCAAATTGCCTGAGCAGAAATTTCATGCCCTTGGCGCTGTATTTCTCAACCGTGTGCTCCGCCAATCCGAGCTGGTTTGCCGTCTCGCGCTGCGACAATCCCTCGACCCGCCGAAGCCAAAAGACCTTCCGGACTTGAGCCGGCATCGATCCGATCGCAGCCTCGACCCGACGCAGCTCGCGTTGACCGAGAGCATGCTGTTCCGGGCTCGGAGCGTCATCGGCTACTTCGAGTGCGGCCACGTCGGCGATCGAATCGAACGCGACGATCTTGCTCCGGCGAAGCCCCTGCAGGAACACCGATTTCGCGACCTGCATGGTATAGGTGCGTGGATCGCGGATCGCGTCGACGCTCTCCAGCTTCGCGAGAATCGCGTAGGTTTCCTGAATAATGTCGTCGATATCCGGATCGGAAATTTGCGTTGTACGGCGCAGCCACGCTCGCACAGCCGGTTCGCAAGGCAACACATGCGCTGCCAACCACCGACTACGAGCTAGGTAAGGTGCCTCCATACGATCCGTTTCGCACGCCAGTGTGACATCTGTGCGAAAATACCATGCAGGCCTATGATTGGCCTCGTCCGGCAACATTCGCTCTCCTGAAGAGAGAGCTATGGGTCGCCTTACGGTGGGTCAACGAAAATCATAGGCACACGCAGAAGCGTCTGATCCTGTCTCGCAAAAGGCGCGCGGTCGATCATCGGCGCCAACACTCTCAATCGCCGAGATTGCCTCACTGGGGTCGATTCCCAATATTCCGAAGCCGATCGTAACGACTAGCGATCTCTAGCCAGCGCGCCACGCCCGCTTCGTCGCCGACGAGCGCCAAATCTCTTACCCGGTCGGCAATCGCGAGCGGCGCTCGGTCACCATGGTGGCGCTCAAGGAGCAAAGCCTCGGCCCATCGCTCGTGCTCAGGCGTCACGGCCGAGCCTGTAAACCACCATCCCAAAATCTACGTATCCGGAAAAACCTTTGCTCATGCATCGTAGGGAAAGAAGCGAGGGAGAGTCCAACTTGAAACGACCGATGGGGGAGGGATTCCTTTCGAAGATCGGAATCCCGGCCGGGTTCGCGTGGGGGTATGCGGGGCTGCTCCTGTTCATGATCGGCGACGGCGTGGAGACGAGCTTCCTTTCGCGGACGTTCTTCGATTTCGGGTTCAGCCAAGCGCAGGTTGGCGCGGCATTCACCGTCTACGGCCTTGCGGCCGCGGTGGGCGCGTACCTGGCCGGGGCACTGTCTGATCTTTGGGGACCACGCAAGGTGATGGCGATTGGAGCCGCCATCTGGCTCGCGCTGCAACTCGCGATGCTCACGATAGCGCTTCCCACACGGAGCTATGCTCTCCTTATTGTTACATACGGGTTGCGCGGCTTCGGCTATCCGCTGTTTGCGTATGGCTTCATGATATGGCTGATCGCCGGTTCACCAAAGCAACGGCTCAACACGGCACTCGGCTGGTTCTGGTTCTCCTTCACCGCCGGCTACCCTGTGATCGGCTCTCTGCTTGCGGCGAGGTTTCTCTCCATCCTGCATCCTGCCGGACTCTTGTGGTTGTCTTGGCTTTTGGTCGGCACCGGTGCCGCCGTCGCGCTGTTCCTCATCGGAGACCAGACCGGGCGCTTGCCGCTCCGCGCCGGAGGCGGCGGATCGCTCAAGGACATATTGACCGGCGGGATAGCCATCATGTTCACCGTCCCGGCCGTGGGACGGGGTGCTGTCGCGCGGGTCATCAACACCGCTTCGCAGTTCGGCCTCTGGGTCTTCTTTCCTATATTCTTCACGCAAAAGCTTGGTTTCAGCCTCCAGCAATGGGCGACCCTCCTATCCATCATGATGGGAGCCAACATGGCCGCGGTCATCGCCGTCGGGGTCATCAGCGACCGATGGAGCTGGCGCAAATCCACCGCTTTGCTCGGCGGTGTGTTCTGCGCTCTCGCCTGCCTCGTTTTCTATTACGCGCCCGTGAGCGCGCCATCGAACTACCCGATCGCAGTCGTCGCAGCAGCAATCTATGGTATCGCGCTGGCAGGCTATGTCGCGCTCCCTCCGATGATGACAGCGCAGGCGCCGGATCGGCAGGGGCAGGCAATGTCCGCCTATACGCTGGGCGCGGGAGCATCAGCCGCGATCGGGCCACTGGTCGGTACTTTGTTCATCGGCTCGCTCGGGATTCAAGGCGTCGTGTGGATCTACGCCGCGCTTCATCTGGCCTCCGCATTCCTATGCCTGTCGATCACGTCGCCGGGGGATGGAAAGCCCTTAGCCGCCTGATTGGCGTCTCGTTGGCGGCGCCGAGGGCGCGCCTAGCTCATTATTCAAGGTGGCCTAATGTCCCTGAGGTTGTCCCTCCAATCGCTCGCCTCGCTTCCCGCCAACGTGGGCAGGCCGTCGTACCAGCGTGAAGATCTCCACGCCGGTATCGTTCATTTCGGGGTAGGCAATTTCCATCGCTCGCATCAGAGCAGCTACCTCGATCGCCTGTTCGCCAAGGGGCTCGGACGGGATTGGGCTATCGTCGGGGCGGGCGTGATGCCCGCCGAAGAGCGCCTTCGGCACATTCTCATCGAGCAGGATTATCTGAGCTTGCTGGTAACGCGGTCGGCCGCGAGAAGCGTGGCGAGGATCATCGGCCCGATGGTCGAGTTCCTACCGATCGGCGACGAACCGGCGATCATCGCGCGGCTGACTGACCCTGCGATACGCATCGTCTCGTTGACGGTGACAGAGGGCGGTTACTTCCTCGACGCGGATGGCCAGTTCGATCTTACCCACAGCGCCATTCAGGCGGATGCAGCCGAACCGGACACGCCACGGACAGTTTTCGGTCTCATCGTCAAAGCGCTCAAGCTCCGCCGGGCGGCCGACGTTAGGCCCTTCACGGTGATGAGCTGCGACAATTTACCCCATAACGGCAAGCTCACGCGCGGCACGGTGACCGGCCTTGCGCGCCTTCGCGATCCCGAACTTGCGGACTGGATCGACACCCACGTCTCCTTCCCCAACAGTATGGTCGACCGCATCACGCCCGCGACGTCTGACCGTGAGCGCCAGATCGCCCGCGACGAATATGGTGTCGCGGACCAATGGCCAGTGTTCTCCGAGGATTTCATTCAATGGGTGCTGGAGGACGAATTTTCGCAGGGGCGACCTGAACTTGAGGCGGTCGGCGTGACCTTTGTGAAGGACGTTACGCCGTACGAAGACATGAAGCTTCGGGTTCTGAATGCCAGCCACGCCATCATCGCCTATCCAGCGGCGTTGATCGGGATCGGCTATGCACATGATGCCGTGGCTCACCCTCTGATCATGCAAATGCTGGAAAGGGTTCAACATGAGGAGATCATCCCCGGTGTCGCGCCCGTGCCTGAGATGAGACCGACCCGCTATTTCAACATCGTGTGTAGCCGTATTGCCAATCCCAACATCGCCGATACGATTGATCGCCTTTGCTATGATGGCTCCAATCGCCAGCCCAAGTTCATCGTGCCGGCTGTCCGGCATGCGCTCGATCGCGGCCTGCCCGTGGTTGGTCTCGCTTTGGCCTCAGCTCTGTGGTGCCGCTATTGCGCGGGCACGCGTGACGACGGGACGCCGATTGCGCCCAATGACCCTCGATGGGATCAGGTGAACGACGCGGCTCTCGCAGCCCGCATGGATCCCGGCATATGGCTTGATCAGCAGGCGATATACGGTGCTGTCGGTCGTGCTAGCCGCTTCCGCGACGCATTTTCTTCCGCGCTTGATACCCTGTGGAAACGGGGCGTTACTGCGACGCTGGTGTCATACTCGGAGGCTGCGAAGTGACGGCGCCGCGCCGGATGCGTTCAATCCAGCCTGCAGACGGCAGGAGGCGCTGATGATTGAGGAACCTGCTCGCTTGCTCGGAGGGATCGAGGCAGGCGGGACCAAAATCAATGTGGCGGTCGGCGCGACTGCGACCGACATACTGGCGTCGGCCCGCTTGAATACGACGACGCCGGAAGCCACCATCACCTCGATCCTGGCATTCTTTGAACCGTATCGGTCCAGGCTGCGAGGGTTCGGCGTAGCGTCATTCGGCCCGATCCGGATCAACCGCGCGGCCCCAGATTGGGGCAGGTTGCTCGCGACGCCTAAACCTGGCTGGTCAGGTGCGAGTTTTGTTGACCCCCTAGCTTCCGCGTTCGGCTTGCCGGTGGGCCTTGATACGGACGTGAACGCCGCCGCTCTCGCTGAACATCTGCTCGGAGCGTTGCGGGGACTACCGTCCGGTGCCTTTCTTACCGTCGGGACCGGCATCGGCGGCGGGTTCGTTGCAGGCGGCGCTCTGATTCACGGAATGCTGCATCCTGAGGTTGGGCATGTCCGTGTCCTTCGGCTCCTCCCAGATGACGACAATTTTCCTGGCTGCTGCCCCTTTCACGGCGATTGTCTCGAAGGTCTCGCGGCCGGACCGGCCATACAGCGGCGCTGGGGAGCCTCTCTCAGCGAGCTGCCACACCATCATGTCGCGCACCACCTGATCGCCGATTACCTTGGGCAAGCCTGCGCAACGCTCGCGCTGACGCTCTCAGTGGGACGTATCGTCGTCGGCGGTGGCGTATCCCAGGCGCCCGGCTTTCATGCCGCGATAGCGGCACGGATGCGGCATTGGCTCGGCGGCTATCTCACTGACGCGGGAGTGCTTGAAGACACCTTCGTCAGCCCGCCGGGTCTCGGAGATCGAGCCGGACTGATCGGCGCTCTACAGCTCGCTCAGCAAGTGATGTCCGATACGCTCGGCGCATTATGACCCCCCTGGTCGACGGGTGCGCTCGTGCAAGCAAAACACGTTTGGGCACATTTACTATCACTACCATTCCGTTTGAGCAGAAGGAGGAGTTGGCGCTCCGTTTCATTCAACTGTGCGATGCTTCTTTATTCTCTTTATTAAGAAAAATCGTGCTTCAAATTCCCTGATCGTGCTCTGCTATGCGCCGATGAACTTCAATGTCGCCGCTTTGGGACTCAGTGAAAATCGTGGCTGCGGATTCGCAGAATCTCTTCTTGTTCAGCGACCGTCCCGAACGGAGGTGCGCCAAGCGTCCGTCCGCGCGGGAATGTCGGATCGCGAGGATGGGGACCGCCGCCGTTGGTGGCGCCGTCGCCCGGCCCCGGCGCGACGGTGAACGCTGTCCGCCCGATCGAGCGCAGCATGTCGTCATGGTCGATGATACGATCGCAGATGATATGAATGACCTCGCCTTCCTTCTGCAGCCGGCCGCGCATCGCGATCATCGACGCTGACATGACCTGGCGCCGGTAAATTTCGAAGCGATCAGGCCAGAGGATGCCGTTGGCGATGCCAGTCTCGTCCTCGATCGTCACGAACAGCACACCCTTGGCGGAGCCGGGCCGCTGGCGGACGAGGATGACACCCGCCACCTCGATGTTGCGGCCGTCGCGGATGGAGGCGAGATCGGCGCAACGTACGATCCGCATCGCGTCGAGTTCGGCGCGCAGGAACTGGAGTGGATGGCCGCGTAGCGACAGGCTGAGCGAACGGTAATCCTCGACCACTTCGCGCCCGTCGGTCATCGGCCGCAGCGATACCGAAGGCTCCAGCCCTTCGGGCGAGAATTTCGCCTCGCGGCCATCGGCGGCGGCGAACAGCGGCAGCGGCGCTTCGCCCAATCCCTTGACCTTCCACAGTCCCTGCCGTCGGTTCTCGGCTATGCAGTGAAACGCATCGGCCTCGGCGAGGCGCTCGATCGCGGCACGTGGCGTGGCGGCCCGCCGCCAGACTTCCTCGACGCTCTCATAGGCCGCCGGCCCGCGCGCACCGACGATGGCGGCGCCGTGGACATTGGCGAGGCCGCGCACCTGTCGAAAGCCGAGCCGGACAGCGAGGTAGCGACCGCGCGTCGGCTCCAGCGTACAATCCCAATGGCTGTGGTTGATCGAGACGGGCCGCACTTCGACGCCGTGCTTGCGCGCGTCGGCGACGATCTGGGCGGGCGCGTAGAAGCCCATCGGCTGAGCATTGAGCAGGGCCGCGCAGAAGACGTCGGGATGATGATGCTTCACCCAGCAGGATGCGTAAGCGATTTTGGCGAAGCTCGCGGCGTGGCTTTCCGGGAATCCGTAACTGCCGAACCCCTCGATCTGCTTGAACGTGCGCTCGGCAAAGTCCTTGGGATAGCCGCGCTCGACCATGCCACCGACCAGCTTGTCGTAAAAATGGCTGACGCCGCCGGTCAGCTTGAACGTCGCCATCGCGCGGCGGAGCTGGTCGGCCTCGGCGGGCGTGAAGCCGGCGCCGACGATCGCGACCTTCATCGCCTGCTCCTGGAAGAGTGGCACGCCCAACGTCTTCTCGAGCACGGCACGCAGTTCGGGCTTCGGATATTCGGGTTTCTCCTTGCCCTCGCGGCGGCGGAGATAAGGATGAACCATATCCCCTTGGATGGGCCCCGGCCGGACGATCGCAACCTCGATGACGAGATCGTAGAAGCGGGTCGGCTTCATCCGCGGCAGCATCGACATCTGTGCGCGGCTCTCGATCTGGAAAACACCCAAGGTGTCGGCCTTCTGGATCATCGCGTAGACGGCGGGATCGTCATCCTGCAGGTCGGCCATGCCGACCGTGATCCCCTTGTCCTGCTCCAGCAGGTTGAAGGCGCGGTTCATGCAGCCGAGCATGCCGAGGCCCAGGACGTCGACCTTCATAAACTTGAGCGCGTCGATATCGTCTTTGTCCCATTCGATGATCTGGCGATCTTCCATCCGCGCCGGCTCGATCGGCACGAGATCGTCGAGCCGCTCCTGGGTAAGCACGAAGCCCCCGGGATGCTGCGAGAGGTGGCGTGGACTGCCGATCAGCTGGCGCGCGAGATCGAGCGTCATGCGTAGGCGATGATCATCGGCGTTGAGATTGAGCGAGGCGATCTGGTCCTCGGAGATGCCGTCCATCGACCAGCCCCAGACCAGGCCGGTCAACATCTTGGTGAGATCGCGCGGCAGGCCGAGCGCCTTGCCGACCTCGGCGACGGCACCGCGCGTGCGATAGCGCGTGACGACGGCGGTCAGCGCCGAGCGATGGCGGCCATAGGTCTCATAGATCCACTGGATGATCTCTTCGCGGCGCTCATGCTCGAAGTCGACGTCGATATCGGGCGGCTCCTTGCGCTCGCCGGAGACGAACCGCTCGAACAACAATTCGTGCTGGATCGGATCGATCGAGGTTATGCCGAGCATGTAGCAGACGCAGCTGTTCGCGGCCGACCCGCGCCCCTGACAAAGGATGCCCCGCCTGCGGCTCTCGGCGACGATGGCGTTCACGGTCAGGAAGTAGGGTGCGTAGCCGAGCTGGGCGATCAGCCGCAGCTCATGGTCGATCTGGTCGCGATACGGCTTGGGCAGGCCCTCCGGAAACATCCGGCTGCCTGCCTCCTCGGTGAGCCCGGCCAAGGCTTCCTGCGCGGTCCGGCCCGCCATCACCTGCTCATAGGGATATTGATACTGGATCTCGCCGAGATCGAACTGACAGGCGGCGGCGATATCGGCGGTGGCCTGGATCGCATCGGGGAAGGCCGCGAACCGGCGCTCCATCTCCTCGGGCGACTTGAGGTTCCGATCCATGAAGCGCTCGCGCTTGAAGCCGAGCGCATCGACGGTGGTCTTCTCGCGGACCGCGCTCATCACGTCCTGCAGCGGCCGCCGATCGGCCGCATGGTAGAGGACGGCGCCGGTCGCAACGCAGCGCACAGTGGCCTCCCGCGCTAGCGCGTCGAGCGCATGCAGGCGGGCCGCATCCTCCGGCCGTCGGCGCAGCGACAGCGCGAGATAGCCGCTTGGCCCGAACACGCGCCGAAGGTCAGCCAGATGACCTGCCGTCACTTTGTCGGCGAGATCGGGCACGAGGATCGCGACCAGCCCCTCGGCATGGTCGGCGACGTTGCTCCAGTCGAGGATGCACTTCCCCTTGCCGCCGCGGGCCTTGCCAAGCGTCAGCAACCGGGTGAGCCGGGACCAGGCGGGCCGATCCGTCGGGTAGAGCAGCAACGCCCGCCCGTCGGTACACGCGATCCGCGCGCCTGCGATCATGCGGACGCCGGTCGTCTTCTGTCCGTCCCATCCCCGCACGACGCCGGCAACGCTGCCCCAATCGGCCATGCCGAGCGCGGTGTGGCCGAGCAGGCTGGCCGCCGCGAACAATTCCTCGGGCGAGCTGCTCCCGCGCAGGAACGAGAAATGACTCGTCACCTGAAGCTCGACATAGCGGGGCATCAGCCGAACATCCCATGGACGTACCAGCTGAGATCGCCGGTCGACGTCTCGACGCCGTCGCCCCGACGAAACAGCCAGAAGCGCTCGCCACCCTCGGCTTCGACCCGGAAATAGTCGCGCACCGCCCAGAGCTCGCCGGGACGCCGCCACCATTCGCCGTGGATGCGCTCGGGACCGTCGCCCGCGACGACGCGGTAGGGCTTGCCGCGCCAAGTGAACCGGCGCGGTGGGTGGTCGGGCAACAACGCCACGACGTTCGACAAGGCTTCGGGGCGCGACAGCAGGCGCACCGGTCGTTTCCACGCTGGCCAGCCTGTCGTCTCGCTCAGCGGCTTGACGCGCTGGATCGCGCGCTCGGGGACGTCGCTTTCGACCGACGTCAGTCGGAACATCGCTCCCGAACCGACACGTCCGCCGAGCTGGTCTACCAAAGGCGCGATGTCCGGTGCGCGATCGGCGTCCCCCAGCACGGCGGCCAACGACACCGGGTGGAGATCCTCGACGCGCGGGGCCGCCAGCGCCATCGCCTCGATGCCAAGCCCCGGATCGATCCGTTCGATGCGCATCACGAGCATGCGGGTCAGGTGCCCGGCATCACGGGTCGCCTTGGCGGTGCCGATGCCGATCCGCTGCACGCCGCCGTTGACGACGTCGCAGCTCAGGACGGCGGCGCGAATGCCGAGGCCGCGCGCCTGAAGGACATCGACCATATCGCCGACGAGATCTGTGATGACCTGCGCGATCGCCTCGGCCGTGCCGATCGGCTCGAGCAGGCGGCGCTCCACGCGCGGCGCTTCGAACGGCACCACCGGCACGATCGGCTCGCCGACGACGCCACGCGCCTGATCGAGCCGCTCCACCGTCTTCATGCCGAGCCGTCGCGCGAGCGGCCCACGCGGCATCGGGTAGAGGTCCGCGATCCGTTCCAGCCCGAAGCGCGCCGCCGCGACCAGCGCGCCGGGCTCCAGCCGAAGCGCGGCGAGCGGTAATTCCGCGAGCGCCTCCGTCTCCGCGCCGATCGGCAGGATCGTGACGGCGTCGCCTCGATAGCGCGCGAGCGCATGCGCCGCGCCGGGCGTGCCCGCGATCGCGATCGTCGCGGTAAAGCCCAATCGTCGCAGGAAGCCGAGCAGGCGTCGGCAGAAGCGCTGTTCGCCGCCGAACAGATGTGTGGCGCCGCTGAGGTCGAGCCACAGCCCATCCATCCCGGCGACGCTCGCCGTCGGCGTCCAATGGCCGACCGCATGGAGCGCGAAGCGATCGAGCAGGGCTCGATCCTTCTCCGGCTCGGCGTCGCGAACTTCCAGATCCGCTACCAAGGCACGCGCGTGCGCCGCCGCCATGCCCGGCCTGAGCCCCTGGTCCAGCGCGATGGGACAGGCCGCGGTGACGATGTCGCGCTGGCCGGTCCGCATGACCAGAATGGTCGGCCTACCCCACAGCATGGCCCATGTCGGTGGCGAAGCCTGCACGCGAGCCGAGCCGGGCGCACCTTCGTCGGGCGGCATCGCCTTGAAGGGATGCTCAGCATGCTCGCTGCGCCGACCCATTTCCCGCATTGTCGGACGCTGGTGCGCGGGCAAGGCGTCGATGTCGCCTTGGCTCGGCTTCGCGCTGATCGCCCCGTCGCGCGCCCAGCGCGCGCCGGGACGCCAGCCGCCGCCGCGCGGGACCGAGCAGGCGCCGGGATCGTCGTCGATCGGTGCCGGAAAGCGTGGGCCGGGCTGGACCGGCAACGCCTCAGGCGGCTTTGCTGGCCGCTCCACCCGACGCAGCCGCTCGATCGCGAGCTGCGGCAGGTAGAGCGAGGCGACCCTTGGCATCGCACGCCTCCAGCTCGAGGGAAAATGCGTTGCCGTTTCGCTGGCGGACCAGCTCGACCGACCATCGCGCCCCGCCGACACCCGGATGTGGCAAGGGTTCGGACGAAGCCGCGCCGACACGCCAACGGGTCATGGCGGCGGAGAGCTCGGACAGGGGGCAGCGCTCGCGCGACCGATGCCGGCGATAGAGCAGGATCGGCGTCTTGCCGTCGCTGGCGGCAAGTTGAAGGCGGCGCGTGGCCGTCTGGTCGGCCGCCTTCACCTCGGCCACGACGCAAGCGAGCCCGCCGTCGCGGAGACCATCCTCGGCCATCGCCAGCACGTCGGCGTCCTTCGTCCCCTGGGCATAGAATATCCGATCAGGCCCAAGCCCGATCTGCTCCAGCCCTGGCGCGTAGAGATCGAACCGCGTGAGCACCCACAGCACGGTGAAGCCGGGCTGCGATGCGAAACGCGCCGCGATACCGGCCGTGAACAAGGTTGCCGCGGCATCGTCGCTCAGCGAGGCTGAAGCGGCCGCAATTTCATGAAGGCCAGCGCCATCCAGGCCATGATCGGCAAGTCGACGGTCGAGCGCATCGATCCCGAACGCGAGCGCGGGGCCACGACTTTCCTGCGCGTGCGCCAACTCGGCGCGAAGCGCGGCGAGCTGGTCGGAACGATCCCGGTGCTGAAAAGGGGGGACTGCTGACATTGGCGGAAACGACTCATGTGTTCGCTTTATGTTCCGCTTCGCTCCCGAATCGTCAAGCCGGAAGAATCTTCCGACGCTGAGCCGTACTGGCGTCAGAGCGCGAGTGCGGGCTCGTCTGTTGGTGCCGATGGTGGGGGATAGACCCGCGTCACTGACAAGCTACCCTTTGGCAGATATTTGAGCACGTCCGTGGCAGCCACATTCGGATCGAGCCAATCGGCCCACTGATCGCAGGTAAGTGGGATAATCTGGCGATGATGGTAGCGTGCTACGTCCTCTCCGGCGTCCATCGTCAGCATCGTGAACGCTTCGCCGACCTCGGGATGTGATCGCCAGATGCCAGCAATGCAGAACCAGCGATGGCCCTTCATCGTAAACAGCCATTTGTCCTTTAGCTTCTGCTTCGCCACCTCCGGCGCGGTGAACTCGTAGAAGCCGTCGGTCAGGATCAGGCAGCGCCCCGATGCGAACTCGCGGCCTTCGGAACGGAAGTTATAAACCGGCTTCTTGGTCGGCCCAGGCCAACTCCATCGCCTGTTTACCAGCTCGCCGACGCCGCGCTCGCCCTCGACGCTACGGACGATGGGTGCAGTGTCGCTGATCTTTATGTCGGCGCGCGCGGGCACGTTGGGCGTACCCTCGGGCGTCTTGATCTTGATCTTCAGGTCGTCGAAGTCCTCCACGATCGAGGCGATCTCGACTTCGAGACGATAGTCATTGCACATGAAACACCCTGTCTTCGATCCCTTGCGACTCAAGGTCGTTCTTATTATGTTCCTTTGGCCATGAGCGCGACTCCAAAGCCTTTCGACTCCGAAGCGCCCGACGGCGCCATGCGTGCCATCATCCGGTACGATCCGGACATGCCGCAAGAAAAAGAGATGGTCGAGGCGACTTGGGGCACGGATCCTCGTTTCAACGCGGGCGTGTCATATCGGTTCGTGCGGTCGGAAAGACAGACCTTCCCGAAAAACCGGTGTCTCGTCCCGGCGTCGGCTTTCGAGATGCAGGTCGAGGGCAAGCGCTACCGCGTCAGCCTGGAGGACGGCAATTTCTTCTATCTGGCGGGTGTGTGGGAGCCGGCAATGGCGGACTGGCCTTTGGCCTTCCGGATCATCACCGTCGAGGCCAACCGCGAGGTGCTGCGCTATCAAGAGCGTCACGGCGCGATCATCCAGCGCCGCGACGTCATGCACTGGCTCGACGGCACGGTCCCCGAAAGTGATCTGCTGGTGACGCCGCCGCCGCGGATCTTCGACATTCGCGAAGTCGGCAAGAATGGCGCCGTGAAGCCTGCCCAGAACGCGCTTGAGGTCTGACGGCGCTGCACATGTTCGACCTGTTCGACGCACCCATCATCCCTGGCCTCGCAGCCGTGCCCGACGTGATCACCGTTATCGAGGAGTCCGCCCTGATCGCGCGGATCGAAGCGCTGGATCTTAGCCCTTTCCGATTCCAGCAATGGACCGGCAAGCGCCTGACGCGCTCATTCGGCTGGAGCTATGATTTCGAGACCGGGCGATTCGCGCCGACCGACCCGATCCCCGATTGGCTGTTCCCTGTCCGCGCGATCGCTGCGCGCTTTGCGGGCCTCGAACCCGATACCTTGGTCCAAGCGCTCGTCATCCGCTACGACCCCGGTGCCGGCATCGGCTGGCACAAGGATCGGCCGGTATTCGAGCATGTCATCGGCATCTCGCTCGGCAACGACGCGGCGATGCGATTCCGGCGCAGAACGGTAAGCGGGTTCGAGCGCCGGACAGTGCCGCTCGCCCCGCGATCGGTCTATCACCTGTCCGATGAAGTACGCTACGGCTGGGAGCACAGCATCGCCGCGATGGAAGTGCCACGCTGGTCGATCACCTTTCGAAGCCCGTCACAAAAGCGGTTATCTCCGGGCGGAGCTCCGCAACCTCCGAGGTCCGCGCTCGCCTCGGCTTCGCAACCGGAGCAAGGTCGCACGGTTTGAATTCATTGTCCGGAAAACGCGCCGCAGGAGAGTGATATGGCCACCGCCCCAGCAGACGCGCTGATCGTCACATGTCCCAATTGTGCCGCGCCCAACCGGGTGCCACGGGACAGGGTGGGCTCGGGCGGCACCTGCGGGCGCTGCAAGAATACCCTGTTCGCAGCAGCGTCCATCACCATCACGAGCGCGAACCTCGATGCCCATGCGTCGCGCTCGGACCTGCCGCTATTGGTCGACTTCTGGGCGTCCTGGTGCGGTCCTTGCCGACAGATGGCGCCGGCTTTCGAAGCGGCAGCCAGGCAACTTGAGCCCTGGGTCCGCCTGGGCAAGCTCGACACGGAAGCCGAGCAAGCGATAGCCGCACGCTACCGCGTCCAATCTATCCCGACGATGATCCTGTTTCGCAAAGGCCGCGAGATCGCGCGCCAGTCTGGCGCGATGCCCGAGCGCGCGATCGTAGACTGGGCGCGCGGCGCCCTGACATGACGGCCCGAGCCGGAGGGCATCCAATCACGCCGGACGGCCGCTATTTTGTCGTGCGAGGCAGGCTCTGGCGAATGGCGAACCCCGGCTTGCGCGCGGCCGAACGGGAAGGCTTGGTCCGTGAACTGATGAACGCCAGACGAGCGGTGCGGACCGCCCGGTATGATCATGACGAAGTCGGGGCAAAGGCAGCGCACGCGGCCGTCGATGTCGCCAAGCGCGCCTTGGGCGAGCGCGGCCCCGTTTGGTGGGACGACGGTGTGCCGGATCTCAACCGGCATATGGCGCGCAACACGCCCTACGCTGACTGGTTCGCGGCCTTAGCCTGACGGCGTTTGCAGGCCGGCTTGTTCGCAAGCTCGATCCAGACAGGTGCATGGTCGCTAGTCTTCTCCCAGCCGCGGACGTGCCGATCGACCTGGGCATCCACCAGACGGTCCGCGAGGGCCGGCTGAGCAGCAGGTGATCGATGCGCAGCCCGGCGTTGCGGTCGTAGGCGTTCCGGTAATAGCCGAAGAAGGTTTAGCAGGGTGCGGAAATAGGCTCGTTCGGGATCGATCTGAGGACTTCGTCAATTTGACGTTGGTCGCTTGAGGCGTTTTTCGAGTGCGTAGGCCGGTTTTGCGCGGAAATTCGGGTGCCGGGGCGGATTCCGGGCATGCTCATGCTGCCGCCAACAGTTTCGGCAGCCTCACGAGATTATATGCAGCGGCGGTCAGCGTGAAGTTCCAGCCGACGCGATCGTGACCGCGATGGCGTGTCTTGCGCATGCCACCAGACGTTTTTGCCCAGCCAAAGATCTCCTCGATCTTCTTCCGGATACGGATCGACATCGCGTAGCCGCCATGGCGGGTTGTGCGACCGTCGATGGCCGAGCGTCTGCCGTTGTTATTCTGAGCGACATGCGGCGTCACCTTGATGCCTCGCAGGGCGGCAATGAAACCGGCGGTGTCGTACGCCTTGTCCGCGCCAAGGGTGATGCGATGGCGCCCGTCCATGCGTTCGAGCATGGCCAGTGCTGCCTCGCGTTCGGCCGTGCCGGTGGCGTGGGTCAGCATGGCATCGACAACCAGACCGTTTCGATTTTCCATCAGAACATGGCCCATGTGGCAGAGCCTGGCGGCTTGACCACGCGCCTTTTTGAACAATCGCGCATCGGAATCCGTGATCGAGGCATGGGTCGCGTTGCTTCGCTTCTCGCCGCGGAAATTGCGTTCAGCGTTGCGCCCCTGGGGCGCTGGCTCGACGCCTTGCCCAGCGCCGGGGCTGCCGCTGTCGTCGCTGTCGTCGGGTTCAACACCGCCCTTCGGCTTGAAGCTTTTCATGCTCGCCCAGGCCTCGATTAACGTGCCATCGACCGAGAAATGCTCGTCGGACAGCAGCACTTTCACGCGGGACTGCCCCATGACGGCCGACAGAAATTGCGCGGCGATGTCGCCCGCAAGCAGGCGCTCACGGTTCTTCGTGAATACCGTCACGTCCCAGATCGGCGCGTCCATCGCCAGACCGACGAACCAGCGAAACAACAGGTTGTAGTCAAGCTGCTCCATCAGCTGACGCTCGGACCTCACCGTGTAGAATGCCTGGAGCAACAGCGCCCGCAGCAGCTTCTCCGGCGGAATCGATGGCCGCCCGATCGGCGAATACATCCGCTCGAAGTCCGGCGATAACACCTCCAGCGCTTCATCCACGATCGCGCGGATCGCTCGCAAAGGGTGACCGACAGGCACACGCGCCTCGCAGCTCACATAGGAAAATAAGCCGGATGTCTCGATATCGCCACCGCGCATCACAATACCCTCAAATCTCGCTGAAGGCATTGAATCATGCAGACCCGGTCAGGTGAAGAGCCTTTTTCCGCGACCTGTTAGATCGTCTCGTCGGGATTGGATCGTACGGAGTGAATCCGTCCAACCCTGATCGAGCAATCTGAAATAGGCGGCTCTGACCTCGGGTGCAAACAGCGCATCGTCGAGCCAGCGCTCGGGTTGGTAGACGTCGGCGAGATCGGCGGTCTGTTGTGGCGTCGGCAAGACTTCCGGGCGCAGCCCGAGCTCGGGCGGAGCGCAGCGGAGAAAGAGCCCGGTGCCCGCGCAGCGGGCAGCCGCCCAACCAATCGACCTTCGCTTCTCCCGCGCCAGGCGCTCGGCTTCGATCGTCCGATCCTGGGTCATTCGCGGCTGATGTGCGGCCTCGCCGCTTCATCAACTTGATCCGCCATCCAAAGGTGTTACGCCTAGAGCCAGAAAACAAGGAAGATGGCCGTGGTCACCTTCCCGCGGGGGCGAGCAAGACGATGAATGATCTACCCCGTGATCCGGGAGATGAAGTCCAGCGGCGTTTTCGATACCAGATCAACTATGCGGCGTTGAAGGCTCTCCAAATGCTGACGCCCGGCTCCCCTGTCCGCAGCGTATATTGCGAGCATCTGGAGGACGTTCTTGTCGAAGGTGCCAATGGGCAGTTCACAGGGATTCAGGTTAAGACGCGGGAGTTGGATCAGCCGCAATTTCGTCTCACGGACAAATCCGTCTCCGGGGCGTTGAAGCGCTTCTGCGTGCGAGACGCGCGCTATCCTGGCCAGTTCGAGCGATTCATCCTCGCGACCAATTTCGTGTTTCACGATAATGCGACCGAGGACGACGTCGGCACAATGTTGAGCTGCTGTCGCGAGAACCCCAAACTGGATGGGCTCGGTCCGCGGCACAAGGTGCGCAAATGTCTTGCTGAGTTCGCGGAAAGTACCGCGATGGCGGTCGAGCATGTCATCGCGGCGTTGAGCAAGGTCCGCCTTGAGGAACGCAAGACGGGAATCGATCAGCCCGAACTGGACCTTGTGCGGGCGCTGGGCGAGATCGATACGCTAGGCAATCAGTCGGTATTCGAGCTGTACCGGATGGCGGATGCCATCCGGTCCCATATCTGGAATGTAAGCTCACTCGCGTTGGACGGCTATGTCCTCGAGAGCCACGCCGTGGTTGAGGATTTCGCCAGCCACGTGGAGGAGCTTCGTACGCGCCGGAAGCGTCTCGACCGTGAGTTGATAGCGAGTCTGACCATACCGGCCGCCTCGGATCACCAGGAACTGCTCAGCATCCGTGAATTCATTGCGCGCGAAAGCATTCCACCCGGGTTGGGCCGGATGGAATTGAAGATGGCGGCTGGCGGCATAGGCTATGCAGATGTGGAGCAAATGAAGGATGACGTCGCCTCGCTCGAGCGGACGTTCCTGGGCTGGAAGGAAAAGTTCGGGCTGGCCGAGGCCAACCGGCGGCTTGCCCATTTCCAATATCTTGCCAACCGCGCCGCAAGAGAGGCGGAAGCCCAAACCTCGACCGGGTCCAGTGCCTACGGTCAGGCGATGCTCACCGATCTACGGGGGCGGACGCGAGCGACGACAGCCGGTGAGAGGGATAGCCTGTTCGGATGCCGATCGGAGCATCTCGTCGGAACGGCGGGACTTCTTTCCGAGGAGTGCAAGGTGTGGTGGAGCACCGACCGTGACCTTTCGCCGGCGGTGTCTGACACGTGAGCACCCTCCCCGAAATCGTCAATCACCTTGAGGGCGACGACTCGCTTCATCTCGGCCGGCTGCTGGTGCTGATCGATGCGTTTGCCGGCAAGGCCGGCGACCAGAAATTGGAAGGGCTTACCAAGCTTGCCAAGCTCGACTTCCTGCTGCGTTATCCTGCGTTTCTGGAGCGCGCGATCAGGGTGCGCGGCAGCGACGCATCACAGGTCCGGGTCGAGGAGTTCGAACGCAATTCGATCGAAGCGCGAATGGTTCGTTTCAAATATGGCCCCTGGGATCATCGCTACCGGCGCTTCCTCAACACCTTGGCGGGTCGCGGCTTGATCCACGTCCATACTGCTGGACGAACCGTTATCATCGGGCAGACCGAGCGCGGACGGGAGGCGGCTGAGATTCTCAAGTCCGAGCCGGAGTATGCCGGAATCCGTCAGCGCGCCGCCCTCCTCAAGAGGCACCTGAATTTGACCGCCACAACCTTGATGGAATTCATCTATGAGAATTTCCCGGAAGTGGCTTCCTTGCGCATGGGCGAGACAATCGATCAATGAAAATCCGTCTCCAAACGCTAAAGCTATTGTGCCGACAAAGCGAGGAGGTCCTGACGTTCTCGCGCAACATCACCTTCATCCACGGCACGCTTAGTCTCGGAAAATCAACGGTCGTTCGGCTGATCGATTTCTGCCTTGGCGGCAACCTTGAGCTGACTACCGCAGTTCAGCGCGAATTCCTTGCCGCTGCGTTGACGCTCAAGGTGCGGGATCTCGATGTCCTGATCGAGCGCAGCAAGGGCGAGGGCTTCGTAAGGGTCTCGTGGATGGATCCGGACGAGGGTCCCGTCAGCCTCCAAGTTCGCGCGAAAGGCGATGGCCCGGTCGTTTACGGAACGGATGTCATCAATCTGAGTGACCTGCTCTTCCGCCTTCTCGGTTACCCAATCATCCGGGTCCGCAAACGCACAGGCGACGAGGACTCACCGATGGTGAGGCTCAGTTTCCGCGATCTTTTCAAATTCTGCTATCTCGAACAGGAGGAACTGGACTCGTCCTTCTTCCGCTTGAACGCGCCTGTGCTGGCGGAGAAGAGCAAGGACAGCCTAAACTTTTTCACTGGCTATTACAGCGAGGTGCTCAGCACCTTGCAGACGCAATATGACCAGACGCGATCGGAACAACGCGCCAAGCGTGATGCTGCCGAACGGATCCGCGAGTTTCTGCGGGAGTTCGATTTCGCGTCGACAGGGCAAATCACCACCGAGCTCGAAAAGGTACGCGCGCGATCCGACGAACTGCGCCGCCTTCTTGGCGCCGACACCGCCGCCTATCTGAAGGACACCCATTTCGTCGACGACCAACGCGTGCGGCTGAGGCAGATGTCGGATACGCTGGAGCGCGAGCGTGAGACGCTAGATGATCTTGAGTTTCGACTCACAGAGCAGCGTGAGCTCCGCTCGGAACTCCTTTCGATGAAGTTCAAGGTGGCGCGAGCCGACCGTGCCCGCGCGGTGCTGGCGGGAAGCGCTTTCGAGAATTGCCCGCAATGTGGGCAACCGGTGAGCACGCACCGGTCTCACGGTGATAATTGCTATCTGTGCTTGCAGCCGCTGCGCCCGGATGAAAATGCGATCACGCCGGCGTCGATCAACAGCGACCTCGACGCCCGTCTGGCGGACATCGAAGCGTCGTTGCGCCGGCATGCACTATCGAGGAAGCGGCAGGAAACGCGCATCGCTTCAGTGATGGCGGAGAAGAATCTACTCGACCGGCGCGTCGCAGAACTGCTCGCGAACTATGAGTCGGATCGCCTTGCCCGTACACGGGACGCGCAGCGCGAAATGGCAGAGCTCGACGAGCGCGCAAGGTTCCTCGATCGGGTGAGTGCCATGCCCGACGCCGTCACCAAGATGATCGAGGATGCCGACGCGCTTTCCAAGGATCTTGACCGGCTCGAGCGCGAGATCGGCGAGGAGCAGCGACGCTTGAGCAAGGCAGATGCCAATTTCGCGGCGCTCGAAACTAATTTCCTGAAGGCTTTGGTCGCGACCCATGTCCCCGGCGTTGGCGGGAAGGATGAGGTCCATATCAATCGGCGAACGATGATCCCCGAAATCTGGCCCAGTGGCGACGAGGCAGCAGCATACAGCTTCTACACTGCCGGGAGCGGCGGTAAGAAGACGCTGCTGACGATATGCTTCGCGTTGGCGCTTCACCGCACGGCGGCGGAGCGCAATCTCCCGGTGCCGACGCTGTTGATGATCGACACGCCGCTGAAAAATATTACGCCTGATATCAACCCGGAACTGGTTCAAGCCTTCTACAAATATCTGTACGAGGTGGCGGAGAGCGACCTGTCCGATCATCAGGTGATCATCGTCGATCAACTCCTGGTTGAGCCTGCAGATGACAGCACGCTCGAGTTTACCGATCGCCTGATGACAGAAGACGATCCGGATAACCCTCCTTTGATCTCCTATTATCATGGGCCGTAACGGCACGACGCGGCCAGGTGCAGCGCGAAGGCGATGTGATTCACATCGTGGCGCAGCGCCTCGACGATCTGTCAGGTCTGCTCGCAAGCGTGGGCCGGCGTGCCGACGTGGCTGATATCTACCGGGTCAGCCGGGCCGACGTGGTCAAGAGTCCGATGTCGCCAGACCCGCGAGCTCCCGAGCAACGCCCCTTCGGTCGTAGCGCGCGCGATATATACATTCCTGACTTCAAATTGGGCTCCGGCATCATTCCTGGTCAGCCGACGGCGGGAATCAAGGTCAAGCCAAGGGATTTCCGTTAGGGGGTCCGCTAACAGATGCCCTCTCATCGGCGGGAAGCGCATGAGTCGCCGCCACGCCTCTGCTGGCTAATCGCAGCATATAAGTTAGGTATGGGTCTGAGGGGGCGCCAATGCGAGTCAACGACGAAACCAAAGAAGGGTCACCATGCCCTCGCTGACGCCGAACATCGAGAATCGCGTCCGCAAGCTGCCTAAGCCCTCCAACGCGACGCAAGGCCTTCAGCCGCTTTTCGAAGCGGTAAGCAATGCCATGTTCGCGATCGAGGACCGTTTCGACGATAAAGCCGCACTGGGCACGATCGGCATCCGCATCACGGCGCTGTCGGATCCACAGCGTATCGAGATTGCGATTACGGACAACGGAATTGGCTTGGACCTCGATCGCTATCGCGCGTTCTGCCAAATCGATACCGACTTCAAAAGGAAGCGCGGTGGCAAGGGGGTTGGCCGTCTCTTCTGGCTGGATGCGTTTAGCGAGATCACGGTCGAAAGCACTTATGAGCAGGAGGGCCTCCCGATCCGGCGCGAATTTGCGTTTATGCTCAACAACGACGAGCAAGTCCTACCCAATGGCGATGAGCAGCAGGTCCAAGCTGGCTCCTCAAGAGGGACGACAGTCCGCTTCAAAGGACTACGCATCAAGGAATATGCCGAGACCTTCCCGAAGCGCGCCGAAACTTTTTTCCGCTATTTCAGTGCGCACTTCATAGCCGATTTCCTGCTGGGCGGCGGCGCGTCGATCGCCGTGGATCTCGATGGCGAAACGGTCGCATATCCCAAGGAGATTTCCGAGCTCAAAGTCGGCGGCCCGCTCGAAACCAGCTTCGAGCATGACATCTTCGGCGAGCTGAGCATCGTCGGATTTACCTGTCATGCCGAGGCAAGCACGGGCCTCGATGGACAGCACCAACTCCATCTTCTTGCGAATAGCCGGACCGTGGAGACCCGGAAGGTTGATAACCTGCTGGGCGTCGTGAATCTGGTACGTGACGGCAAGGAGCACCTCGTCTTTCATGGGTGCGTGTCGGGCGAGTATCTCGATCTGCGCGTAAATGAGGGCCGCACGGCCTTCAATCTGCCGGAGCGCATGCTCAAGGATATCAGCCGTGCGTGCATGGAGCAGGTCCGAGAGAAGCTGCTGCCCGACCAAGTGAAGATTTATGTCGAGAAGCGCAGAGAAGATTATGTGGATTTTGTCGAGCGGTATCCGACTTTCGGCTTCGATGATGACGATACTCAGCTCGGTCGCGTGCCCTTCCACGCCACGAGCGCCGAAGACTTCGCTTCGGGGCTGATCAAATATCAAATCCGGCGGGAGGAGCGGCGGCAGGAGAGTCTACAGACTCTCATCGATGCCCTAGATCTGGAAGCAGTGCCGTTCAGCTACGAGGCATCGGTCGCCAAGGCGGCCCAAGACATCCAAACGTCGGAGCGCCTAGCGCTTGCCCAGCACGTCGTCCGTCGCAAGCTTGCGCTTGAACTACTCGACAAGCTCATCAGACGCATCCGGGGGCGAGGGGATCAAGAGGATGATTATCACCTAGAGCGCACGCTCCATTCCTTCATCGTTCCGATGAGCGTGAAGGGCGATGATGCGACCGAATTCAAGAGCCGTGCGCACGATCTCTGGGTGATTGACGAGCGGCTGGCATTCACTCGTGCGTTCTCCTCGGACAAGCGACTCGACGCGATCATGGCCGAGGGCGGTTCCGGTGATCGCCCGGACCTTCTGGTCTGGGATTTGGCCTACGGACTAGGCGCGACCGATCCAACGGATCCGGAAGAGGTGGAGCTCAATGAGCCGTTGCGGACCGTGATGGTCGTCGAATTCAAGAAGCCAGGCCGCAAGCTCTATCGGAAGGCCGAGGATCAGATCGAGCAGCAGATCACGAAGTATCTCGCGCAGATGAAAGGCGGCGAGATCGAGACGTTCGATCGCGCCCGCGTGCGAGTCGCAAATGACTGCATCTACTATTGTTACGTCGTCGCCGACATCGTCGGCGATCTCGAGCAACAGCTCTCGGCTTGGGATACGACATCAAACGGAAAGGGGCGGATACGCTCGCTTCGGGGCCAGTATAGCGGGCAGATTGAAGTCATTCAGTGGCAGGATCTAGTCAACGATGCGTGGATGCGCAACCGCGCGACACTTCATGCTGCCGGCCTGAGCAGGAAGCGAGCGACGCCGCTCGAACCGAAGGAGCCGGCCGTCGAGGCCGAAGAGGAGTGACGGGATCTAGGCACGAACTCCTCGCTGAGATACCCTCGCGCATCCTTGGTCTTGCACGGGCATCGCTCATGCAGGCGAACATGCACGCCGGTTTCATGGACCCCGGAAACGAGCATTGGCCCCTGATGTCGGTACTCAATGCCGCTCATGCGGGAGAGCTTTTCATCAAGGCGATCATCGCAACCGAGCACCCCCTGCTAATCTTCAAGGATGTCCCCGGCCTCGATGACGCCAGCTCGGTCGATCTCGATTTGCCCACCCTATTGAAACGTGGCCGGACGCACGACTTCGAGAAACTTCCGCAGGTGCTCTGGGCGACCACCGGCATCCGGATTCCAGATCCGGCATGCTACGAACGCTTGCGCAAAACACGAAATGCGGTCCAGCATTTTTGCCCGCCTGAAGACGAGAACCCATCGGCGATTGCACTGAAGTTTATCTATCGGATCATAGACCCCCTGATCCGTGACCGGTTCAATCTGTATGCTATCGAGCATCACGAGGATCACCACATCGGCTACGACTATCTCGTTGGCACCCTGCTTCGAAAAGGCATTCGCTTCTCGGTGCCCGACGATTTTAATCTTGGCGAGATCGATGCGGGATCGGAAATCGCCACGGCAAATAAGGACTATAAGGCTTGGTTTCGTCGCGAGCTCAAGCGGATAGGCAAGATCAATCTCATCGGTGAATAGCGGCCCCAACGGCTTGAACGAAATGGCCATTCGCGACGATATCTGAGTCAGGCTAAGTAAGTTGGCCGTGCCGCCCATCAAACCCGACATGAGATCCGATAGCAGTCGCTCTCATTATCGGACTGGTGGAAATTCAGTCCTTATCGTCGTTCAGGTCAGCCATGAGGTCGGAGACGCTCGAAAAGCGAGTCACATCTCCCCGCGCTGCCGCCTCTAGGGCAGCTTCCGTCTCCCGGTTGGGTGAGCGGACCTCAAACGGCAAGCTGCGGTCCGCGACGACGCGGACGAGCATCATGCGAATAGCGTCCGACACGGACAGGCCCATCGTCCCGAGGACGCTAGTGGCTTCCTTCTTCAAGGTCGCGTCGATGCGCGCTCTAACGACTTCAGCGGCGGCCATGGCTTTCATCCTGTCTAGTGGCCACATTGTAGCTACACATTCTAAATGGTCCGTTACGCCTCTGAGGTCAAGTTTTTCGCCCACCCCCTTCCTGCACCATCCCCGGCAGCACATGCAGAACATGCAGCACATACAGCACAACCAGGACATATGAGAACAGCGCGATATCATAGAACCCGCTGATATAACGGGATAAACCCGGCTCTTAGTGCAATAGATGTTGCAGAACCATTTTTAAGTTGTAGCCGATACCGGATACTTGGTATCGAGAGTTGCACTATAACCACGACTCGTTTCGATTGCAAAAATACCTAAGTCATTGAGAAACATAGCATTTCCTGTAGAACGCCATTTGCGAAGTCGGCAAGCGTCCGGTCCGGGTTACGAGAAAAGGGGTTTTACGATGGCGTCAGTACGGGAAGTAAGCGCGATAACGAAGAAGCAGCAGCAACTGCGCGATCATCTGTGGCCGGGCAAAGAAGTTTGGCTCTGGGATCGTAAGAAGCAAAAGGGCTTTACGACGATCCCGAAAACTATGCCGCTTATGCTCAAAATTATGGACGAAATGACGAAGGGGACGCCGGTGTCGGCGACCTACCTGACCCTATGGTGCAACACCTGGGACAATAATTTCGTCGTTCTCAACAAAAATGCCGACATGGCCAACGCCTCGGGGTTCGGCGGCCAGCGTGGAGAGCACACATGGGCGACGCGCATGAAGATGCTGCAAGATCTTGAATTTATCGACATCAAGCCGGGGAAGTCGGGGCCGCTTGGAAACGCGATCATCTGGAATCCGCACTACATCCTGCGCTGGCACCACCACATCAAGACGCCGGGGCTGACGGAGGCGAGCTACAATGCGCTGATCGAAACGGCGCTTGAAGTCGGAGCCGTCGACATGACGCAGCCGTGGGAGACGCCGCATTCTCCGAAGACGGCTCCTCCTCCGCCGCCACCGCCGCCACCGCCGCCGGTGCCGGCGGCACCCACCGCACCTGAAGCTCCCGCTGCGGATACGAATGCGACGTCGTGATGCGTGAGATCGAACGCACCAGCAAGTTCAAGCGCGACTATAAGCGGGAGAAGCGGACCGATGCGGCGCTCGACGCCATGTTGGTGCTCGTGATCGAACTGCTCATCGCCGACGCGGCCTTACCTGAGAAGCATCGGGACCACGGCCTCAGCGGGACATGGGCGGGCTACCGGGACTGCCATGTGCGCCCGGATCTCGTGCTGATCTATGCGAAGCCGAACGAGACTACGCTGACCTTGGCCCGGTTGGGGTCACACAGCGAACTGTTCTCATGATGGTGGCCGGTTGCTACATCGCGCGATCGGGCGCGCTGTTATGAGCACGATTCGGCCCGTCGAGCTGGACATGGTCGACCTCGTCTTCCGGGGCGGGGAGCGTGGCTACATCCTCGATTTTTCGAACCGGACCTTTTCCGAGTTCTTCGCGCTGGAGCTCGACATCGACATCGACGCTAAGATCTACGAGCGCGAGGGTACCTCGAAAGGCAAGCGGCTTCGCGGCTTCCTCGCGATTGTCGACGACGGGACCGCCGCAAGGACGCTACGGCTCCTGTGGGAATATCGCGAGGCGATGCTGCAGGGGCAGAACCAGGACGACGGACCGCCGCTTTCCCGCAAGCAGATCTTTGCGGTGATCGCGCGTCTGGAAGGCACCGCGACGAGCATCCCTACCGGATTGGTGCCAGCGCCAAAATTGGCGATGCAGGACTTCGCAGGGCTTCGCGATCGCCTGTTCGCGGTGCGCGATCTTTCACCGCACGAGCGCGGCTACGCGTTTGAGGCCTATCTGACGGAGCTTTTCAATGCGTTCGGATTGGCAGCCCGGGAGCCATTCCGACTGGACGGCGAGCAGATTGATGGAAGTTTCCATCTCGCGAGCGAGACCTATTTGCTTGAAGCGAAATGGATCAATCGAAAGGTTAGCATTGCGGAGCTGCACGGCTTCCATGGCAAAATCGAGCAGAAGGCCGCGTGGGCGAGGGGCCTGTTCGTCAGCTTTGGCGGATTCACGACCCAAGGGCTCGCCGCTTTTGGAAAGGGCAAAAAACTTGTCTGTCTGGAAGGGCGGGAAATCAAGATTGCGCTCGAACGCGAGATCGGAATCGATGCCCTAGTGACACTGAAGGTGCGACGCGCAGCTGAAACTGGCGAGGTGTTTACGCCGATCGAGATCCTGTTTCCGAGTGATACGAAATGAGAACATGGTCTGAGCGGATAAGCCAATTTCGATCCGGGGAGAAACGTAGATGATCTGCAGCCAGGCCAGTCATTGCATCCTCACCACCATCGGCTGCTTTATTTATAATTTTCAGACACTCCTGACAGGCGCGGCAGCGATCGTCGTCGCAGTCGTCGCGGGGATTCCTGTCTGGAAGCAGCTGAAGGACACCAACCTCCAAACCCGGATATCGCATCGTGAAACACTTTCGACGCTCATGCGCGATGCGCTCGCTCGCTACGCAAAGGTCGACAAAGCGATGCGCGAGCCGCTTTCGACCGCCGATCATGTAACAAGCGATCCGATCGGCGAACCCATCGAGATCGAACCGGAAGACGCGCACCATCTCGAGCAAATGTTCAATGGCGTGCTCGAATGGTATCTCGTCACTCTCGCGGATACCGAGCATGCCGACATCGAGACGTGCAAGGCGATCCTAAGGACCGCGATTGATAAGCTGGTCGAGACCCTTGGTGAGGCACACTGGGCCGATCATAACGAACAACAGGATGAGGATCACAACATCCCCGACGACGAGTGGGCCATAATTCAGGCGCGCTGCGCCGCCGCCAAAGTTGACGCTTCGGATCGGGTCGGCGATGTCAGGCGGGCGTACCGCGGCCTTGAGGGCGCGCAACAGGATTGGATCCGGTCGCTCCGCGTGCGGATCGCAAAGCTCGATCGGCAGATCGTCGGTGCCGAGTGACTCTGGTTGCCGGCATAAGCCTGGGCGGCATGCCCGCATTCATCGGCGATTTGCTGATCTCGCGGAGGTTGCCCGCTCCGACCGATCTACCAACACGGCCGGAAGAGGCCGTACATCCGGGAGAGGACGGCTTTTTCGCCACCTCATTGGCACAAAAGCTCGTCATCGTGCGTCCCTATTTCCTACTAGCCTGGGCGGGCTCGCGAGCAAACGCGGACCGGATCCTACGCGAGCTGGACCGACTCCTTCCCGATGCTTTCGACCGTACCGCCGATCCGACGCCAGTCTGGGATGTCTTGGAAAGCTGTGCGGAAGACAGCGAAATGGTTGCGCTGATCGTCGGCGACGGTCTTGTTCAACCGCTCGGCATTCGCACCCGCGGTTTTGAGATCGACGGTAAGCGCGTCTACCTAATGGGTTCGGGCGGACCGGCCTTCTTCGATTATCTGTCCGCCCATACCGATGTCGTACCGGAAGGGGATGACGAAGGCCTCGTGGCGCGGGCCGCAGCACTCAGATTTGGTGCAAGGGCCATCGCAACACAGTGGATCAGCGGTGGCGGCCTTGAAGCCTCTTGGGGCGGCGGCTTTGAGGTCGCCTATCCGGAACCCGACGGTTTTCGGAAGCTTGACCGAATTCTGTTTAGGGCCTGGCGAATTGACGTTGCCGGCGACTATTTCAATTCCGGTCGATCGTTCTTCGTCCGCTATTATGGAGCCGACCTCTACCTGAGCGCCTTCAATCCTGATGAGCGGACTTACGTCGTCGCCTGCCCAATCGGCGCCGGAATCGAGCCGCCGCCCTTTGAAATCACGCATATTGCGTGGACCGTCGATGTGTTCGTCCACGAACCGACCGGAAGCTTCGTAGAGTTCGCACGATTCCATCCAGACGAGCGACCAACGGAGGATTTCGTGGAGCTCACCAATGGGGCGCTGACGGGTTGGTCAATGGATCACGGTTATCTTAAGCGTTGCGTCAAAATGGCGATCGATCATGTCGGCAAGGGGAGCGCCTTCCGCATGGATCGATACTGACGTTGGGCGCCTATGGTCGGCTAAGCGGCAACATCGGACAATGCTGGCCCTTATTCGACGTTCAAATGCCGAATGCGACCGATTGCCTCAGGACTCTACGCGGCCACGCGGAACAGCTTTGCAGTGGCTTTGACTTGGCTAAAAGCCCGCATAAATGCGTCTATCGGAAGAAACGCGGGCGGTCGCAAGTTGAGTTGAAAGCCTGTCCCCGCAACCAACGATACCGGCGATAAATAATCGCCTGACAGCCCGGCCTTCGAAAGAAGGCCGGGCTTTTCTCGTTCGACGCAAAAGCCAGGATTGCGATTTACCCTCCCTCCCTGCTTTTCGGTCCATTCTAGGTGAGCGCTTTCCGGCCTCGTGAAGCCTTCGGGCAAAGAGCCGGAAATGAAGAAAATCGCGACACACGGACGAGCAGATTGCTTTTGCGGAGGCGCGGACGGGACGCCGGTGGCCGAAGTCATGCGCCGAGGGGGTGGGACAGGCATTCTACCATTGGAAGGCGATGTTCGCGGGCTCAGCGTTGGCGAGCTCCTAAGCGCGGCAGCTCGACTACGAAAATCGTAAGCTCGAGCCGCTTGTCGCGGATCTCAGCCTGGACAAGCGTACCTGCAGGAGGTGCTGCCAAAACAATGTTCGAGACTGGGCGGCGGCGCGAGCGCATCGCGCCCGTCCAGACGTCGCATGGGGTCAACGGCCGGCGTAGCTGCGCGGTGCTCGGCGTCGAGCACGTGCGTGAACGCGCGCTGGTTTCCTATCGCTGGCCGACGCCGCTACAAGATGCTGCTGTTACGGCTACCCTAGCGACCGAATGACGCTGGATACTCGCTCTTCGGCTGGACAAGACAACGGAGACCCGCACACCGCTAGGCGGTAGCGAATGTCGGGGTGACGGTTTCGACCAGCCAGTCGATGAACACCCGCACCCGGGGCGATAGCTGACGGCTGCTGGGATAGAGGACCGACACGGGCGTCGGCGTCGGCGGGAAGTCGGGCAGCACCTCAACCAGCCGGCCCGAGGCGAGGTCGCCCGCGAAGCGATAGCGCGGTGCCTGGACAAGCCCCAGACCGAGCCGCGCCGCCTCTGCGCTCGTATCGGCGCCTCCGACCAACACGCGCGCCGGCAGCGCGACCTCGACCACCTCGCCGTCGCGCGTGAACTCGAGCGGCAGCGGCTGGCCGGTGCGCGAGGAAACGAAGCCCACCATGACATGCCCGTCGAGCATATCCGGCGACCCGGGTGTTCCGTGCCGGGCGAGATAGGCGGGGCTTGCGACCGTGATCTCCTCCATGGTCCCGAGCCTGCGCACCACCATGTCGCTGTCCGCCAGTTCGCCGGCGCGCACGACGCAATCGACGCCCTCCCGCACGAGATCGACGAACCGCTCCCCCTCGCCGAGATGGACGGTGAGCGCGGGGTGGCGCGCGAGAAACGCGGGCAACGCCGGAAGCATTATGGTGCGCGCGAGATTGCCGACGACGTCGACGCGCAGCAGCCCGGCGACCGCGCCACCGGCACCACGATCGGCGTCTTCGAGATCAGCGAGGATCGCCACGCAGCGATGATAATAGGCCTGGCCCTCCGCCGTCGCCTGAACGTGACGCGTCGTGCGCTGGAGAAGCCGCGTGCCAAGTCGCTGCTCGAGTTCCTTGATCGCGGAGGTGGCGGCCGGGCGCGATATGCCGAGATCGGCGGCGGCGCCCCTGAAACTGCCGCGGTCGACGATGCGGACAAAGAGCGCGAGGGTCGTGAAACGGTCCATCAGATCGTTTCCTGGGCCAGAACAAACTGGCCGACAATAGCGGCCTAATCAAACGGGCGGCGCTCGCTTACCCTCGCGCCTTCATCGGAACGGAGTTCGCTATGCCTGGTCAATCCCCTATCGCGCTCGTCACCGGTGGCAGCCGCGGCCTCGGCCGATCGACGGTCGAGGCGCTCGCCCGACGCGGCGTCTCGTCGATCCTTACCTACAACAGCAACCGCGCCGCCGCAGACGAGGTCGTCGCCGCGGTCCGTCAGGCAGGCGCGCAAGCGGTGGCGCTTCGGCTCGACACCGGCGACTGTGCCGCCTTGCCGGCCTTCGCAGACGAGGTCCGGCGCGTTCTCGGCGAATGGCGCGCCGAGCGATTCGACTTCCTCGTCAACATGGCCGGAACCTCGCACACGGGCGCATTCGGCAGCATCACCGAAGAGGATTTCGACGCCGCCTACCGGGTGCACGTGAAGGGCATTTTCTTCCTGACTCAGACGCTGCTGCCGCTTATCGCGGATGGCGGCCGTATCGTGAATATCTCGTCGGGGCTGACCCGCATCATCTATCCCGGCCGCATCGCCTATGCCGCGATGAAGGGCGCGGTCGAGGTGATGACCCGCTACATGGCCAAGGAACTCGGGCCGCGCCGCATTGCGGTGAATACCGTCGCTCCCGGTGCCATCGCGACCGACTTCAGCGGCGGCGCGGTGCGCGACAACCCCGAGATCGCGCGCCACATCGCCGAGGCGACCGCGCTTGGCCGTCCGGGCGTGCCCGACGACATCGGTCCGATGATCGCATCGCTGCTGTCGGAGGACCATCGCTGGGTGAACGCGCAGCGGATCGAGGTCTCGGGCGGGCAGGCGATCTGAGGGGCCAGCCATTCGGTCCAAGCCGATCGCGACGGATCACGCAGCCGGCCGGCTTACCCCAGAGGGGGCTTTCGCCCAAAGCAGGCGCGCGTCGCGCACGGTAACGATCGACACCGTGCCTGATCATCGCGGAATGACGCGACGATGTGCCGGCGCGCCAAGGCCGGCGTGGCGTCATTCACCGGGCTTGGCGTCGGCCCTGGCGCCGGACCCGGCGCCGATCTTGGCCGGTTGCTTCCACCATGACAGCGTGTGGACATCGTGCGACGTGGTCCAAACGCGCTTGGCGGTATAGCGCAGCGCGCCGCTGCCCGTCTCGGCGCCGACCCGCGCGCGGATCGCAAGCGTCTGGGGATCGATCACGACGAACGTCTGCCCGGCGGTGGTGCGCAGCCAGATCTTCCCCCCGCCGGCATCGATGTCGCCATATTCGAGCGTCTCGTCGACCTTGACCCGCCCCGATATGATGCCCGTCGCGGGATCGATCCGCGCCACCGTCCCGTCGCCCTGTTCCTGCACCCAGACCGCGCCCTCGCCCGCGACGAGGAAGCCGGGCTCTTTGCCGAGCTGCGTTCGGGTGACCACGGCGTTGGTCTGCGCATCGATCTTCTGGAGGCTCTGGTGAACCGCGCTGACCGCCCAGAGCGATCCAAGGCCGAAGGCCAGATAATAGGTGCTGGGATCGACCGCGATCGACGCGGTCACGGTGTCGGTCGCGGGGTCGACGCGCGCGATGACGCCCTTGTCGTCGCTTGCCACCCAGATCGAGCCGGCGCCGGCGACGACGTTCAGCTCGCCCTTGGGATTGGCGACGCCGGTCGCGATCACCGCCGAGATCTTCGCGGTCTTGAGGTCGATCCGGTTGAGTGTCTGCTCCTTGCAGTCGGCAACCCACAGCGACCCGAATGCGACCGCCATCGCGCCGCACGGGTGCGCCATTGCGACTTCGGCCAACTTGCCCTTCTTCGACCAGCGCTCGACGCGCCCCTTGTTGGTCGCCCAGACCGACGATCCGTCGACGGCGAGGAAGTCGGCAAAACCCGGAACGGTCATCACCCGCGGCTCCGGCGCGGTGGCGGCGGTCGCCGCGGATGCGAGGCCTGCGCCGATCGCCATGACAGCTACGCCCTTTGTCCAATAGCCCCGCATCATCACCGTGAAACGCCCCCTGGCTCGATAGGTCAAACGGCGGCTGTCGACGATGGGATGACAGCCTCCCGGTCGGCGCCATTGCCGCGTTCGGCCGCGACCCTGCCGACGGTGCGCCACGCGCGGACCTTCGCGATCACGGGCTGGAAGGGGAATATGAATTGCTCGGGGATCGAGAGCCGCCGCCGCTCGTCCTGGCCGACCATCTCGGACTCGCCGTCGCGATAGGTGCCGAGCACGCGGTCGATCAGGATCAGCGAATTGGCATAGTTGCAGCGCGTATCTTCATAGGTCACCGAATGGTGGAGGCTGTGATGCCGGATGGTGGTGAAGAGGAACGCGTACCAGCGCGGCGGATCGCAGCGCGTATTGGCATGCGCGAAGGTCGACACCACCGACAGGATATTGAACGCGCAGAGCTCGGCCGACAGCGGCAGATCGAACAGCGCGACGACGCTCAGGCTGATCAGGAACAGCTCGATCGGATTGCCGACCGCGCCTTTCATCGCGTTCAACTGCGTGATGTGGTGGTGCGGCGCATGCGTCAGCCAGAAGGGCGTCGCATTGTGCATCAGCCGGTGCATCCAATATTGGCCGAATTCGACGAGGAAGACGACGAGCGCGACCTGCGCGAGGAAGGGCAGGTGCATCGCCCACGGCGTGGCGATGCCGAGCGCATGCTTGGCCGACTTGAGCTGATCGTCGGCCAATTTGGTCGTGACCCACGAGATGACGGTCGCGCCGAGGACCATGTAGAACAGGTCGGTGAAGAATTCGGTCCTGGTCATCCGCCAGCTGGCATGGCGTTCGTTGATCCATTCGAGCCCGAGCACGATCAGGGTGGTGACCGACGTCGCCGCGGTCAGTGCCCAGGCGTTGGCGAGCCATGTCGCTGGGCCGAACGCCCAGAACAGCAGCACCATCGCCACCATTGCGGGCTGCACGTAGCTGAACAGGATCTTCTTCATCATCGTCCCACCCCGGTTACGTCCGCGAGAAACAGCCTTCATCCTTGCGGGCACGCTGGCCCGATCACGATCCGCGATAATCCGCCTCGGTCCATCATAGGATCGCGGCATTAAAACGCACGTGGCCGAATGACGTAGCGTGCTCGGCATCTTGGCCGGCCAGGCCAAGACGCCATCTCCCGGAACAGCCGGCCGGATCGACGTCGCTTTGCGCGGCGCCGATCCCGTCCCGGTCAATAATGGACGTTGAAGTCGATCCCGACGCGACGCGGCGTCAACACCGTCTGCGTGTAGAAGCGCTCGACGACGCCTGCGCCCGTTACGCTGCCGAAGGCGTCGCGGATGCGATAGAGCGAGCTCTGGTCGTTGCCGATCGAGGTTACCGCATATTTGTCGAAGATATTGTCGGCGAACAGGCTGATGTCGAATTGCTTGGTGCGATAGGTCAGCGAGGCGCGGTGCGTGACATAGCCCGGGATACGCGTGCCGAAGCCGCGTAGCCCGACGCGCGAATAGATGCTGCCGGTGTAGGCGGTCGTCCAGTTCGCCTCGATCGCGCGATCGTCGCTGAGCGGATAGGTGTAGGTCGCCTGCGCGCTGCCCGAATTCTTGGTCGAGCCGGGAAGCCGGTCGCCCGATTTCGCGTCGAAGTGGTTGCTGTCGTAACCCGGCCCCGGATCCTGCACGACGACCAGGCCCGGTGCGTCGCTCGTCAGATGAGCGTCGGTGTAGGCATAGGTCGCCTGGACGACGAGGCGGGGCGTGACCTTGAAGGTGCCGGTAAATTCGAGCCCCTGCGATCGCGCGGTACCGGCGTTCTTGAGGATGCCGATCGCGCCGTAAACGGTCTGGCTGGGCACCTGGATGCCCGTCCAGTTCGTGCGGAACCCATCGAGCGTGAACTGGACCCGCTTGTCGAAAAGCGCCGCGCGGATTCCGATCTCGGCGTTGCGGGTCTTGTCCGGATTGTAGAACAGCTCGTCGGGCAGCGCGCAGAGCACCTGCTCGCCGAGCGCCGCCCTCGCCAGATCCTCGGGCTTGCAGGCCACCACCCGGTTCGCGCCGCCGACGCGGTAGCCGGTCGAATAGGTCGCATAGGCGAGCAGATTGGGGCTGAACTTGTACGACGTATTCGCTTTCCAAACGATGCCGTCGGCGGCGGCGTGGCCCGGCGTGAAGCGATCCGCATTGATCGCCGTCGCTGGATAATCGTCGACGCCGACGCCGATCAGCGGCAGCGCCTGCCCGCCGACCGTATTCACGGCATATTTGAAGTAGCGGATGCCGCCGGTGACCTGCCATGCCTTGGTGATGTGCAGCGTGCCTTCGCCGTACACGGCCTTCTCGGTCAGCTTGTCGTGCGAGGACGACTCATATTCAAGATTGTCCGGACGATCGATGCCGGCGAACTGGGCGAAGCCCGGCGTATATTCATGGCGATCGGATTCGGACTTCTGCTGGTTGTAGAAGCCGCCGATCACCCAGTTGATCGGGCCGCCATGCGTCGAGACGAGGCGAAGCTCCTGGTTGAACTGCGTGTCGCGCGAGTGGTTGATCGCGTAGGAGGAGAAGTCCGGAAACGCCTCATAGCCATAGTTAAGGTCGAGCAGCAGGTCGGTATTGTCCTCGGTGTTGGTGCGCTGCTCCTTGGTATAGGCGGTCGCGCTGACGAGCTGCGCGACGTTGAACAGGTTGACGTAAACCTCGGCCGAATAGAGGTCCGCCTTGCGATCGAAGGGCTCGGCGTAACGGAACGGGCCCTCATATTCGCCGCTGCCGAGCACGCCTGCTGCGTTGACCTGGCGTCCGCCCGTCTTGGTCTCCTGATGCGCGTAGGTCAGATAGGCCTTGATGTTGGGATTATATTCCAGGAGCAGCTGATTGCGCGTCGTGAAGGTGTGCTCGTAATTGATGTCCTTCTGCGCGCGGAAATTGGCGGCATAGTCCGTCGCGCTGCCGAACCCGTTCTGGCCGATCGACACGCCGCGCGCCGGCTGCGGATCGGAGGTGCCGGGATTCTGCAGGATGTGATCATAGTCGATGAACCCGGCCTCGTCATAATAGCCCGTCGAGGTCCTGAAGGCGATGTGATCCTTCACGATCGGTACGTTGATCGTGACGTCGCCGCTGCCGCCGAAATCGTCGGAATGCGATTCGGCATAGCCGCGGCCGTGGAGATCGACCGAGAAGCGGTCCGTGTCGGGCCGGTTCGGGATGTAGCGCAGCGCGCCGGCGAGCGTGCCTAGGCCATAAAGCGTGCCCTGCGGCCCCTCGAGCACCTCGACGCGCTGAATGTCGATCAGCTTGAAGTCGAGATAGAGCGGAACCTCGCCGAGATAGACGCCGACCGAATTATTCTTGTTCGCTCCGGTGTCGCCGGTGTCCCCCGAATTGATGCCGCGCAGGATGATGTTGCCCGTCGAGGCAGGGCCGGTATCGGTCACGGTCAGGCCGGGAGTGAACGCGCCCAGCCCGCGGACGTCCTCGATCCGGTCCCTGGCAAGCGTCTCGGCCGAGACGGCGCTGATGTTGATCGGTGCGTCCTGCAGCGTGGTCCGCCGGCGACTGCCCGTCACGACGATCTGGTTGGCGTCTGCCTTGACCGTGGCCGAGGCCTCTTCCTGCCCCGCGGCAGGCGCCTCCTGGGCCCGGGCGGATGTACCCGCGATACTGACAAGCGCGGTCGCACACAGCAACCCAGTGCGGGAGAAACGTCCACCCATCTTAAAGCCCCCTCGACTGATCGAACCCCAGCGCCTCCTTCGACATCCTTTCCCGTCGTCGCGTTTGCGGGCCTTCTGCGAGCCCCTCGCGTATTACGAATACGCTAAAGGATAATAACAGGCTTGTAACATGGGGTGTTTGACGTAACCGAAGCGTCGATCGCCGGCCCTACGTCAAACGGCGCATTCTGCCGCGTTGCAGCGCGATCTATCTCCTCGCCATGGCCATTCCCCTTTGCGCGCCGCGCGCGTCACGGATTTTCGCCGGTTTATTGTGTTTCGCAGCGGCCGCCTTGTCGCCCGGCATCGCGGAGGCGGCGCAGGCGCGGCTCGTGCGCTGTGGCGCCGAGACCTGTCTCCGTCTGTCCGGCCATCGATTCGATTCCGCACATCTGGTCCGCGTCGCAGGGCGATTGCTCGCGGTCGAGGGTGGTCGTGCGTGGCATGCGACGGTGCCGCTTGCAACGGCGCGCGACTGGCCGGGTGCTGCCGGCGGCACGCTCCGTCTGATGCTCGTCGACCCGGCGACCGGCTCCGAGACGGCGGACCTGGCGGTGGTGCCGCCGGGCGCACTGGGACGACGAGTCGAACTCGCCAGCTTGCTGGTCAGCGCACACTAGTCTTTGCTTTCGTAATATTCCCAACAAAAGCCGCAATAATAATAATCATGGCTATACTTGCATCGACTGTCGGCAGCGATTAGCTGGCCTCAACCTGGTCGCCGCAGAGCGACGGGCCGAGCAGATGCAGGAGAAGATGATGAAGATCGGCATAGCGGCGCTCGCCGCAATCCTCGTTGCGGCGCCTTCCTACGCCGCGCCGGGCAGCAACCCGTTTTCAGCGGACAGCATCGTCCTCGATCTCAGGGGGCTCGATCTCACCAGTGTCGACGGCCAGCAGCGCCTCGCGATCCGCATGGATCAGGCGGCGAGCAGCGTTTGCGGCGAGGGGCTGAGTTCGATCCACCTCGCGCTCGGCGCGCAGACGCGCGAATGCCGTGCGGACGTGATCGCCGACATCCGCGCGCGCATCGCGACCGCGACCGCAGCCGCCGATGCGGCTGGCGTCACTCGGCTCGCTTCGCGCTGACGCGGTGCCGGGGCGGATCGGGCGCAGTGCGTTTTGCCCCTCCGCCCGGTCCGCGCCCCGACCGGCTAGTCGACCGCGATACCCTGTGCCTCGAGATAGGTACGCGCCGGTCCGAGCGCTTCGGCATGCTGCTTCCACCGCGCGACCGAGTCGCGATAGATCGGCCGGCGGACCTGCGCGGCGCTAGGGGTCGACACCGCGCCGGCATGGGTATGAAAATCGAGGCAGTCTTCGGTCCAGCCGAGGCCGCAATGCGCCAGTAGCCGCCGGCTCTCCCCTTCCTGGTCCGCGACCAGCGCCTCGTAGCGGAGCTCGAGGATCCGGCCCGGCAGCGCCGTGCGCCAGAAGCCCATCAGCCGGTCGAAGCGCGCATAATACGCCGCGATATCGACCAGATCGTAGCTATAGTCGTAATAGCGCGAGCCGGTCGCGAACAAATTGCGGAAATTGGCGAGGATCGTGTCCATCGGATGCCGGCGCAGGCAGACGATCCGCGCGTTCGGCAGCGCGCGTGCGACGATGCCCGCATAGAAGAGGTTGCCCGGAAACTTGTCGACGAAGCGCCGCGCCGGGTTTCTCCGATGATGCGCCGCGCGGGCCAGATAGTCGCGGCCGATCGCCGCCGCGTCGGCGTGCGCGGCCGCCATCATCGTCTCGGGATCGAGGACGTTGCGGCTTCGCGTCCGCGACGCCGCCTTGACCGCGAGCGGCAAGGCCTGGAGCTCGCCGACGCTCTCGACCTCGGGATGCGACGCGAGGATGCGATCGACGAGCGTCGTGCCCGTGCGCGGCATGCCGATGATCAGGATCGGCGCCTCTGCTGTCGCGTCGGTGGCAGGCGCCTGCGCGACGAGCGGCCACGCCGCCTCCGCCGCGTCGAAGATCGCGGCATCGCGCGCGCGATCATAGGCGAGTGCGCGGCGATGCGCGGCGTTGATCGCGGCGAGGTGGGTGAGCGCTTCGTCGCCACGCCCGACATCCTCGAGCTCCTTGACCAGCGCATAGCCGGTCAGCAGACGGTCGCGCCCCGGCGGCGAGCGGCCGTGGACCACGCGAAGCCGCGCGACATGGTTTCTTGCCGGCGTCTGCTTGCGCAAGCCGGCGAGCAGATGATGCGCCCGCGCATCGTCCGGCGCGCGGGCGAGGATCAGCTCGAGCGCGGCTTCGGCCTCCTCGGTGCGGCCCAGGAAGCTCAGTGTGGCGGCCTGGTTGTAGCGGAAGCGGTCATTGCCGGGGGCGAGCTCGACCGCCGCCACGAAATGCGGAAGCGCCGCGTCGTGATCGCCCAGTCGCGCATAGACGCAGCCCATCGTGTCGCGACCGAGCGCGTCCGCCGGCGGCGCCGCCTCGGCTTCTCGCAGCATCGCGGCAGCATCGCCGTCGCGCCGCACGAGCGTGTAGAGACGTGCGAGCTGCGCGCGATATTCGCCGTGGGGCGCGATCGCGATGGCCTGTTCGATCTGCGCGATGGCGTTCGCCACCCGGCCGGTCTCGGCATCCGCCATGCCGAGCAGGAAGTGCGCTTCCGCCTTGCCCGAGACCTCGGCGAATCTCGCGGCGGCGAGGCGGCGTGCGGCGGCGAAGTCGCCACGTTCGAGCGCCGCGCGGCCGGCGGCGCTGAGGGGAGGCGCCTCCGCCATTGCTATTGGGAGAGCGTCCCGACCGCGATCGCGGTCGCGGAAGCGCGATTCTCGACCCCCATTTTCTCGAATATCTGCTCGAGATGCTTGTTCACCGTACGCGGGCTGATGTGCAGCACATCGCTGATCTCGCGATTCTGCTTGCCGCGGCTTATCCAGATCAGCACCTGCGCCTCGCGCGATGTCAGGCCGTGGCGCTCGGCGAGCAGGCGTTCGGCATCGCCCTCACGACGCTCGGTCAACCGGAACAGCCAGTCGCCAGCGCTGGTATGGCGCAGGAAGGTGCATTCGATCACGCTGTCGCCGACCTCGAGCGAGGCCTGTGCGCCGGCCGGCACATCGGGCCCCTGCAGGCGCTGGACCGCAGCGGCCAGCGGTTCGGGCAGTCGCGCGTCGCGCGGCGTCCAGCCCTGGAACAGTCGCTCGATGGTGGACGTCGCAAGCGGCGTCAGCCAGCTGGGAGAGCCGTCGACGCCGATCGCGAACGAGGATCGGCCAGCGGTATCGAGCGCGAGCTGGCTGCCGTGCGCGATGCGCGCATTGGCGAGGTGGACCGATACGCGCGCGAGCAGCTCGTCGACGACGATCGGCTTGTGCACATAGTCGACCCCGCCGGCCTCGAGGCCGTGGACGACATGCTCGGTCTCGGTCAGCCCGGTCATGAAGATCACCGGAAGGTGGCGGAAGCGGCTGTCGGCCTTGATCCGCCGCGTCGTGCTGAAGCCGTCGAGGCGCGGCATCACGGCATCCATCAGCACGAGATCGGGGATGACATGCTCGAGCAACTCGAGCGCAGCGAGGCCATCGACCGCGATCAGCACGGTCATGCCGGCATGCTCGAGCGTTCGCGTGAGGAAGCGGAGCGATTCCGGCGTATCGTCGACGACGAGAATCGTCGGCTTGGCACCGCTTGCGGCCTGGCTAGTCGACATGTTCGAGCCTCCGCGCGAGCGACCGCAGGTCGAAATCGCCGAGCAGCCGCCGCATCTCGCCGACCGCGCCTGCGCTTGCCGGCACGTCCGCCTCCAGCTCGGCGAGCAGCGTCTCGATCGCGCGCACGTGGCCCAGCTTCACATGGTGGCGCAGGCTCTGGAGATAGGGCGCGGCGGCCGGGGGAAGCGGTGCTGGCGTCTCGCACGCCGCCGGCGCGCGCTCCTCGGTGGCGATCCAGCTCAGGTCGAGCTGGTCGCCGATCGTGTCGAGCAGCGCGTCGAGGTCGACCGGCTTCGACAGGAAGATGTCATGGTCGCTTCGGCCGTCGCCGCCCGCGCGGAACTCGTGCGCATTGGCGGAGAGGATGACGATCCGCAGCGATCGTCCGAACGCCGCGCGCAATTGGGCGGCGACGTCCCATCCGCTGCAGCCCGGCATCTGGAGATCGAGCAACACGAGATCGGGGTTGCAACGCCTGGCGAGTGCCACGCCCTCGTATCCGCCGGTCGCTGCGAAGACTTGAAAATCGAGCGGGCGCAGCAGATGCTCCATGACGATCTGTTGGGCGGGATTGTCGTCGATGACCAGGATCGTCCTGCGCGCGCCGTCATATCCGGTGACGCGGCCGCAATGGGGCACGCCGGCCGGCGCGGTCATCGGTTCGGGCAACAGCATTTGCAGACGGAACCGGCTGCCCCGGCCGACTTCGCTCGATACCGTCACCTCGCCTCCGAGGATCCGCGCGAGCAGCCGCGTGATCGACAGCCCGAGCCCGATGCCGGGGCGCATCGCGCTATCGGCCGCCGCGCCGCCGCGCTCGAACGGCTCGAAAATGCGTTCGAGATCCTCCGCGGCGATGCCGATGCCCGTGTCGGCGACGTCGACCAGCGCCATCTGGCTGCGATAGCGGATCGTCAGCGTCGCGCCGCCCGCGTCGGTATATTTGATCGCGTTGGAGAGCAGGTTGATGAGGATCTGGCGCAGCCGCTTTTCGTCGGTCCGGACGAATGCGGGCAGTGCGCCGTCGACCTTGTAATCGAGCGAGAGCCCTTTCGCCGCGGCTTGCATGCGGAACATGTCGACCAGCTGATCGAGCAGCGCGGGCAGACGGACGACATCCTGCCTGAGCTTGAGCACGCCGCTCTCGATCCGTGAAATGTCGAGCAGCCCCTCGACGAGGTTGGTGACATGCTCGGCGGAGCGCCGGATCACGCCGCCTGCCTCGATCGGCGGGATCGCGTCGTCGCGCTCGAGCAATTGCGCATAGCCGTAGATGGCGTTGAGCGGCGAGCGAATCTCGTGGCTGACCGCCACGAGATAGCGCGTCTTGGCGGCATTGGCCGCCTCCGCCGCCTCCTTGGCGCGCAGTAATTCGGCATGCGTCGCCTCATGGGCCGCATGCGCCAAGGCCAGCATTTCAGCCTGGCGAACGTCCTTGCGGCGCACCGCGCGGCGGTGGCGAATCCCCGCCGCAAGCAGTGCGGCGAGGCCGGCGACGATGATCGCGGCGGCGGCACCGATCGCGAGGGGCGCGTCTGGCGTCACGCCGCCCCGCCGTCAGCGCCGGGATGCCGGGTGCAGCGCGCCGGTCGGCAGACCTGCGCGATGCGTCTCGAATGGCTGGCACGGCGTCGCGGTCATGCGCAACAACGGCCTCGCCCAGCATACGCCGGCATCGCAAAAGCCGCCGCGTCTAGTGCGCGAATGACGCATTGCAGCATCGTAAAATGAGGCGGCAGGTCTCATGCGATCGATATATATTTTATTACCGGATTGCGCAAACGTAATATCGGCGCCAGAGTGCGTACAGGTTTTCCGGGTGTTTCTGGTACGCGGCGCGAAGCATGGGGATGGACATGGCAAAGTGGATGTCAAAGGCGCGGCTGACGGCGGCGACGATCGCCATGCTGCTCGCCACCTCTTGTGGTGGCGGTGCACAACAGGCCAGCCCGCAACGCCATGATTTTTCGATCGGTTGGTCGATCTATGCCGGATGGATGCCATGGCCCTACGCCCAAAAGGCCGGGATCGTGAAAAAATGGGCGGACAAATACGGCATCAAGATCGATTTCACCCAGGTCAACGACTATGTCGAGTCGGTCAACCAGTTCAACGCCGGCAAGCTCGACGGCGTCACCGTCACCAATATGGACGCGCTCACCATACCTGCCGCCGGAGGCAAGGATACCAGCGCTATCATTCTCGGCGATTATTCGAACGGCAATGACGGAATCGTCCTCAAGAATGCCAGCAGCCTCGCCGATATCAAGGGCCGCACCGTCTATCTGGTCGAGCTGTCGGTGTCGCATTATCTGCTTGCGCGCGGGCTTTCGACGGTCGGGCTGCAGCTCTCCGACGTGAAGACCGTCAACACCTCGGATGCGGACATCGTCGGCGCGTTCGCCAACCCGACCGCGACCGCCGCGGTCACCTGGAACCCGCAGCTTACCGAACTCGCCAAGATGCCGGGCGCCAAGCTTGTCTTCGACTCCAAGCAGGTGCCCGCCGAGATCCTCGACATGCTGTGCGTCGACACCGCTACGCTCAAGGCCAATCCCAATCTCGGCAAGGCGCTGACCGGAATCTGGTACGAGACGATCGCGCTGATGCAGCGCAAGGATGCCACGGGCGCCGCGGCGCGCGCGGAGATGGCGCGGATGGCGGGCTCGACGCCGCAGTCATTCGATGCGCAGCTCACCACCACGCACCTCTACGAGACGCCGCAGGACGCGGTATCGGCGATGACCGCGCCGACGCTCGCCAGCACGATGACCAAGGTGCGTGACTTCAGCTTCTCCAAGGGGCTGTTCGGCCCTGGCGCCAAGTCGGCCGACGCGGTCGGAATCGGCCTGCCCGGCGGCAAGACGCTGGGCGACACGGGCAACGTCAAGCTGCGCTTCGATCCGAGCTACATGCAGCAGGCGGCAGCGGGCAAGCTCTGAGAGGACGCCTACGATGCGCTGGGTGAACGTCAGGCCGAACCGCCGCAGCGCGACCGCGCTCGGCGCGGTGCCGATGCTGCTGGTGATGGTCGCCTATCTGTTCGCCTCGGCAGCGCGGCACGCGGCCAACGCGTCGGACAAGGTGCTGCCCACCCCCGCCGCGATGGTCGCCGCGATGCGCGGGCTGCTGCTCGACGCCGATCCCCTGAGCGGCCAGGTGATCTTCTGGGCGGATACCGCCGCGAGTCTCGAGCGGCTCGGGTTGGGGCTGGGTATCTGCACGCTGTCGGCGTTGCTCGTCGGCATGGTGTTGGGGGTGCTGCCCGCGGCGCGCGCAACGCTGGGCGCGCTCGTCACCACCATCGCGGTGATCCCCCCCATCGCGCTGCTGCCGATCCTGTTCATCGTCTTCGGGTTGGGCGAAACCGCCAAGGTCGCGCTGATCGTGATCGGCATCACCCCGTTCATGATCCGTGACGTCGCCGATCATGTCGCGGCGTTGCCGCAGGAACAGCTGATCAAGGCGCAGACGCTTGGCGCGAGCAGCTGGCAGCTGGCGCTGCGCGTCGCGCTCCCGCAGGCCATGCCGCGCCTGATCTCGGGGCTGCGCCTCTCGCTCGGGCCGGCGTGGGTCTATCTGATCTCGGCCGAGGCGATCGCCTCCGACGTCGGGCTCGGCTACCGCATCTTCCTCGTCCGCCGCTATCTGTCGATGGACATCATCATCCCCTATGTCGCGTGGATCTCGCTGCTCGCGATCGCGATGGACTTCGCGCTCAGGCAGCTCAGCCGGAGGGCCTTCGTCTGGGCCCATCAGATGCCGCGATGAGCGCGTTGCTCGCCTTCGACAATGTCTGGCTCGAATATGGCGACAAGGTCGTGCTCGAGCGCGTCGACCTCGCCATCGCCGAGCGCAGCTTCGTCTCGATCGTCGGCCCGTCGGGCGCGGGCAAAAGCAGCTTCCTGCGGCTCGTGCTGGGCCAGGAGGCGCCGAGCCGGGGCCGCATCCTGCTCGACGGCAAGCAACTCGCACCGGAGTGCGGACCCGATCGCGGCGTCGTCTTCCAGCGCTATTCGGTGTTCCCGCACCTGTCCGTGCTGCGCAACGTCATGTTTGCGCGCGACTGCGCAAAGGCGCGCTTCACCGGGCGGCTGTTCGGCGCCGCCCGCCGCCGCGCCGCCGAAGAGGCGGAGGCGATGCTCGCCGAAGTCGGGCTCGACGACTCGCTCCATCTCTACGCCGCGCAGCTGTCGGGCGGGATGCAGCAGCGCCTCGCGATCGCGCAGGCGCTGATCGCGCGCCCGCGCGTGCTGCTGCTCGACGAGCCGTTCGGTGCGCTCGATCCGGGCATCAGGCAGGACATGCACCGGCTGATCCTGCGGCTGTGGGAGGAGCATGCGCTCACCGTGCTGATGGTGACGCACGACATCACCGAGGCGTTCAAGCTGGGCACGCGCGTGCTGGCATTCGACAAGCGCCGCATCGATCCGCATGCCCCGCACCGCTTCGGCGCGACCGCGGTCTATGATCTCGCGCTGACCAGGAAATTGCCGCTCGACACGCCCGACGTGTCGGTATCCGGTATTACGATTGACAGAGTTGGTAATAATGGCCAGACATGATTCCGTGAAGGACACGCCCCCAGCCAGCCTCGCCCGGCTCAGCATGAGCCTGCCCGCCGAGCTCTCGCGCCAGCTCGACCTGATGGTCGACGAGCGCGGCCTGCCTTCGCGCTCGCAGCTGATCGCCGAGTTGATCCGCAACGCGCTCGCCGAACATGGCGCGGCGATGCGCCCCGAGGACATGCTCGCCGGCACGATCACGCTGGTCTACCGCGGCGACATGGGGCGCGTGCGCCATCAGCTCGCGCAGACCCAGGGCGAATATCTCAAAGAGGTGATCTCCTCGCAGCATGTCTTTCTCGAGGACGACCAGTCGCTCGAGGTGCTGCTCGTCCAGGGGCCAGCGATGCGGCTGCGCAGCCTGTGCGACGCGCTGCGCAAGGTCCGCGGCGTGCAGCAGCTTCGCCTCTTCACCACCACCGCGCTGCTGCCGCCGCTTCACGAGCAGGAACGCGGCGCGGCCCAGACCGGAGACAAGGCGGCATGACCGCGACACGCGTCGATTCCAAGCTGGCCGATCCCAACGCCGCCCGCGCGCACGCCCGCGCGATGGAGGGGATCGTCGTCGAGGCGATGCCGATCCTGCCGCCGCGCGCCGAAGACCTGCCTGAGGGCGTCGCCCCCGGCGACATGCTGTGGGAGGAGACGATCGCGGGCGGCGGTTACGCCTCGCGTGCGATCGCGCGCGGCACGCGCGTCCGGCTGATCGACCTTCAAGGTGACGCCTGCGCGTCGCTGTTGCTGTTCAACGCCGCGATGCCGACCGAGCGGCTTAACATCGCCGACACGGTCAAGGTGCAGTGGGACGCCTATCCGTCCGCGGGCAGCCTGCTGCTTTCCGACATGGGGCGCGTCCTCGCCAGCATCGAGCAGGACGACGCGGGCACGCACGACGCCTTTTGCGGCGCCTCGAACGAGGCCAGCAACGAGCGCCGCTATGGCGACGGCCGCAATTCGGGCGCGTATCCCAATGCGCGCGACCGGCTGCTGCTCGGCGCCGCCAAGCACGGGCTCGGCCGGCGCGACGTCCATCCCTGCATCAACCTGTTCAAGGGCGTGCGGATCGCCGCCGACGGCGCGATCGAGCCGCAGCTCGGGCCGTTCGCGCCGGGCCGATTGCTGGTGCTGCGCGCCGAGATGGACCTGATCCTGGTGATCGCCAATTGCCCGCACGTGCTCGACGCGCGCCCGTGGACGATCACGCCGCTGCGTGCGACCGCCTGGAGGGGGCCCGTCACCGCCGAGGACGACCCGATCCGCACCGCGACGCCCGAACGGCGCCGCGCCTTCCTCAACACCGAAGACATGTATCGCCGCTGATGACCAACGATCCGCACCTCGCCGGCCTCACGGGCCCGATCGTCCACGACGAGATCGTCGCTGCCCGCGCGCCCTGGCTGCACCGCATGAAGGCCGGGGAGACGCTGCGCATCGTCGACCTCGAGGGCAACCAGGCGGTCGATTTCCTGCTTTACGCGACCAATGACGATGCCGAGCGCTACAGCGCGCAGGACAGCGTCGCTGCACAGGGCAACATCTTTTTGCGGTCGGGTAGCGTGCTGCGGTCCAACGAGGGCCGGCCGATGATGACGATCGTGGCGACCTCGGTCGAGTATCACGACACCATCGGCGGCGCCTGTTCGTGCGAGTCCAACAGCCTGCGCTACGGCCACCACACCAAGGCGCAGCATAGCTGCGTCGACAATTTCCTCGCGGCCAATCTGCGCGAGGGGCGCGGCAAGCGCGACATGGTCTCCAACGTCAACTTCTTCATGAACGTGCCCGTCGAGGCGGATGGCGCGCTCGGCATCGTCGACGGCATCTCGGCGCCCGGGCTGACGGTCGACCTGCACGCCGAAATGGACGTCACCGTCGTCGTTTCCAACTGCCCGCAGATCAACAACCCCTGCAACGGTTTCAACCCGACGCCCGTGCGCATGATCGTCACCGCATGAGCGTCGGCCCGACGATGTTCAACACCGTGCTGATCGCCAATCGCGGCGCGATCGCCTGCCGGATCATCCGCACGCTGCGGCGCATGGGAATCCGCTCGGTCGCGATCTTCTCCGATGCCGACGAGGCCTCGCGCCACGTCGCCGAGGCCGACGTCGCGATCCGAATCGGTCCCGGGCCTGCAGCCGAAAGCTATCTCGACGCCGAGCGCATCCTCGCCGCCGCGCGCGAAACGGGCGCCGAGGCGATCCATCCCGGCTACGGCTTTCTGTCCGAAAATGCCGATTTCGCCGAGGCCTGCGCCGCTGCGGGCATCGCCTTCATCGGCCCAAAACCCGACAATATCCGCGCCTTCGGGCTCAAGCATAGCGCACGCGCACTCGCCGAGGCGCAGGGCGTTGCGCTGGCGCCGGGCACCGGGCTGCTGGCGGACGCCGACGCGGCGATCGCGGCGGCGGCGCGGATCGGCTATCCGGTGATGCTCAAGGCGACCGCGGGCGGCGGCGGCATCGGCATGCGCGTCTGCACCGATGCGGGCGCGGTACGCGAGGGCTATGCCGCGGTGGCGCGGCTGGGCGCGGGCAATTTCGGCGACGCGGGCCTGTTCCTCGAACGCTATGTACCGCGCGCGCGCCATGTCGAGGTGCAGATTTTCGGCGATGGCGAGGGGCGTGTCGTCGCGCTCGGCGAGCGCGACTGCTCGCTCCAGCGCCGCAACCAGAAGGTGATCGAGGAGGCTCCCGCCCCCGATCTTCCCTCGATCATCCGCACCGCGCTGACCGAAGCCGCGATCCGGCTCGGCAAGGCGGCACGCTACCGCTCGGCGGGTACGGTCGAATTCCTTTACGACGCCGAACGCCGCGATTGGTTCTTCCTCGAGGTCAACACCCGACTCCAGGTCGAGCATGGCGTCACCGAACAGGTGACGGGGATCGATCTGGTCGAATGGATGATCCGCGGCGCGGCGGGCGACTTCGCCTTCCTCGACGCCCCCGTCCCCGCGCCGCGCGGCTGGTCGATCCAGGCGCGGCTCTACGCCGAGGATCCGGCGGTCGATTTCCGCCCGGCGTCTGGGACGCTGACGCAGGTCGCCTTCCCCGCCGACGCCCGCGTCGAGACCTGGGTCGAGAGCGGGTCGAAGGTTTCGCCCTATTACGACCCGATGCTCGCCAAGCTGATCGTCCACGCCGACAGCCGCGACGAAGCGGTGACGGCGATGCAGGCCGCGCTCGACGCGACACGGCTGGCCGGGATCGAGACCAATCTGCGCTGGCTGCGCGACGTCGCGCGCAGCGCCGATTTCGTCTCGGGCGACGTTTCGACGCGCTCGCTCGAAAGCGTCGAGCACCATCCACGCAGCATCGTGGTGCGCGCGGCGGGGACGCTGACCACGGTGCAGGATTATCCGGGCCGCATCGGGCTGTGGGACGTCGGCGTGCCGCCGTCGGGGCCGATGGATTCGCGCGCCTTTCGCCTCGGCAACGCGCTGCTAGGCAATGACGCCGACGCCGCCGGGCTCGAGGTCACCGTCACCGGCCCGACGCTCGCGTTCAACACGGCGACGCGCCTCTGCCTGACCGGCGCCGACTTCCAGGCGACGCTCGACGGCAAGCCGGTGCCGCGCAACCAGGCGGTCCCCGTCAACGCAGGACAGGTGCTCGCGCTTGGCCGCGTCCAGGGCGGCGGCCTGCGCGGCTACATCCTGTTCGCGGGCGGGCTCGACATTCCCGCCTATCTCGGCAGTGGCAGCACCTTCGATCTGGGCGAATTCGGCGGTCATGGCGGCCGAAGGCTGCTGGTGGGCGACACGCTGCACCTCGCGCCGCACCCGCCCGCGGTGATCCCCGGACCGCGGATGATCGAGCAGACGACCTTCGGCCCAGACTGGACGATCCGCGTCCTATACGGCCCGCACGGCGCCCCCGATTTCTTCGCGCCCGAAGATATCGAGACGATCCTCACCGCCGACTGGCGCGTCCACTACAACAGCAACCGCACCGGCGTCCGGCTCGACGGCCCCAAGCCGCGCTGGGCGCGCCAGGATGGCGGCGAGGCGGGGCTGCATCCGTCGAACATCCACGACAATCCCTATGCCATTGGCGCGCTCGACTTCACCGGCGACATGCCGATCATCTTGGGGCCGGACGGCCCGTCGCTCGGCGGCTTCGTCTGCCCGTTCGTGGTGATCGCCGCCGATCTGTGGAAGGTCGGCCAGCTCGCGCCGGGCGACCGCATCCGTTTCGCCGCGGTCAGCCTCGCCGATGCCGCGACCGCCGATGCCGAGGGCGAGCAGTGGATCGAGGGCCGCGCTTCGTCGGCGCCGCCGCGCAACGTCGGCGGCGGATCGGACGCGATCCTCGCCGAGCTCGCGGCTTCGGGCCGCCGCCCGCGCGTGCTGTACCGTCGCCAGGGCGACCGCAACCTGCTCGTCGAATATGGCCCGATCACGCTCGATCTCGAGCTGCGACTGCGCGTCCACGCGACGACCACCGCGCTCGCGGCGCTGGGCCTGCCCGGCATCCTCGACATCGTGCCCGGCATCCGCTCCTTCCAGGTCCACACCGATGGCGTGCGGCTGCCCGAGAAGGAGATACTCGAGCGGCTGATCGCGATCGAGGATGAGCTCGGCGATCTCGACGATTTCGCCATCCCCTCGCGGATCGTGCACCTGCCGCTGAGCTGGGACGATCCCGCGATCCATCAGACGATCGAGCGCTACATGGCGGTGGTGCGCGACGACGCGCCCTGGTGCCCCGACAATATCGAGTTCATCCGCCGCGCCAACGGGCTCGACAGCGCCGACGACGTCCACCGCACCGTGTTCGACGCGAGCTATCTCGTCTACGGGCTCGGCGACGTCTATCTGGGCGCGCCGGTGGCGACGCCGATCGACCCGCGCCACCGGCTGGTGACGACCAAATATAATCCCGCACGGACCTGGACGCCGCCCAATGTCGTCGGGATCGGCGGCGCCTATATGTGCATCTACGGGATGGAGGGCCCGGGCGGCTACCAGCTGTTCGGCCGCACCATCCAGGTGTGGAATACCTATCGGCAGGGCGGCGCGTTCACCGAGGGCAAGCCCTGGCTGCTGCGCTTCTTCGACCAGATTCGCTTCTTCCCGGTAAGCCACGACGAACTCACCGAATGGCGTCGCGACTTCCCGCTCGGCCGTCGCTCGATCGAGATCGAGGAGACCGAATTCCGGCTCGCCGACTATCGCGCCTTCCTCGCCGACAACGCCGCCTCGATCGAGGCGTTCGAGACGCGCCGCAACGCTGCCTTCGCCGCCGAGCGCGCCGAATGGGAGCGGCGCGGCGAGTTCGATCGCGTCGCCAGCCTGAGCGAGAGCGGCACCGACGAACCCGCCGACGCGATCGTGCTGCCCGCGGGCGCCGAACTGGTCGAGGCGCCGTTTGGCGGCAGCGTCTGGAAATTGACCAAGGCTGTCGGCGACACGGTCGCCGCGGGCGAGACGATCGCGGTGATGGAGGCCATGAAGACCGAATTTCCCGTCGCGAGCCCTGCGGCCGGAACGGTAGCCGCGCTGTACGTCGCCGAGCGGCAGAGCGTCACGCCGGGCGCGCCGATGATGGCGCTGGTCCGCGCATGACCGCACTCGACTGCCTTTCCGCGGACGCCATCGCCGCCGAGGTCCGCGCGCGCCGCCGCACCGCCGTCGAGGTGATCGACGAGGTGATCGGCCGTCTCGACGCCTATGAGGCGATCCAGCCCGCGGTGTGGATCTCGCGCTTCGACGCGCAGACGCTGCGCGCGGCGGCGGCGGTGGTCGATGCGCGGATCGCCGCGGGCGAGGATTTGCCGCTCGCAGGCGTGCCCTTCGCGGCGAAGGACAATATCGACGTCGCGGGGCTCGACACGACTGCGGGCTGCCCCGCTTTCGCTTATTCCCCGACGCGCTCGGCGACGGTGATCGAGCGGCTCGTCGCCGCGGGCGCGATTCCCGTCGGCAAGACCAATCTCGACCAGTTCGCCACCGGGCTCAACGGCACGCGCAGCCCCTATGGCATTCCGCGCAACGCCTATAACCGCGCCTGGATCAGCGGCGGATCGAGCTCGGGCTCGGCGGTCGCGGTCGCGGCCGGGCTGGTCGCGTTCGCGCTCGGCACCGACACTGCGGGATCGGGGCGCGTCCCCGCCGCCTTCAACCATCTGATCGGCTTCAAGCCGACGCGCGGCCGGTGGAGCAGCCGCGGCCTCGTCCCCGCTTGCCGCACGCTCGACTGCATCACCGTCTTCGCCGGAACCGCGCGCGACGCCGCGCTGGTCGACGACAGCGTCGCCGGCCTGGATCGCGAGGACGCGCTCTCGCGCGAGGTCGCCGACGTGCCCCGCGCACGGCGCCGAATCGGCATACCGCGCGACGACCAGCGGCCCTGGTTCGGCGACATCGAATCCGCCGCGCTCTATGATGCCGCGCTGCGAAAACTCGATGCCGAGCTGGTCGAGATCGACATGGCACCGCTGGGCGAGGCCGCGCGTCTGCTCTACGACGGCCCGTGGGTCGCCGAGCGCGCCGCGGCGCTGCAGGATCTGTTGCGCGACGACCCGGAGTCGATCCACCCCGTCGTCCGTACCATCGTCGAGCAGGGCCAGGGCTATAGCGCGGTCGACCTGTTCCAGGCGGGCTACCGCCTCGCCGACCTCGCGCGCCTGGCGGAAGAGATGTGGGCGTCGGTCGACCTGCTCGCGCTGCCGACCGCGCCGACCAGCTATCGCGTGACTGAAATGCTCGCGGCGCCGATCGGGCTCAACGCGCACCTCGGCGCCTACACCAATTTCGTCAATCTGCTCGACATGGCCGCGATCGCGGTGCCGACCGGCACCTATGCGAGCGGCGTCGGCTTCGGCGTCACGCTGATGGGCCCGGCGGGCAGCGACCGCAGCCTGATCGACGCTGCGCAAACGCTTTTCCCCGCGCCGGCCGATCGGCCGCCGCTCGACCTGGAGGGACGCATGGAGACCGTGAAGCTGGCCGTCGTCGGCGCGCATCTGAAGGACATGCCGCTACACTGGCAGCTGACCTCGCGCGATGCGCGCTTCGTCGGCGAGGCGAAGACCGCGCCCTCCTACCGGCTCTACGCGATCGCCGACAGCGTGCCGCCCAAGCCCGCGCTGGTTCACAGCGAGGACGGCGGCTCGATCGCGCTCGAGGTCTATGAGCTCGACATGGCGGCGTTCGGCAGCTTCGTCGCCGACGTGCCCCCGCCGCTCGCGATCGGCACCGTAACGCTGGAGGACGGCAGCCTGGTCAAGGGCTTCGTCGCCGAGCCGCGCGCGACGATCGGCGCCGAGGACATCACCGCGCTCGGCGGCTGGCGGCGCTACCTGCAACGCTGACGGTCCGTGGGCGGCGCATACGTCCGATGACGTATGACGTCGTGGCGCGATCTTAGCTATTCTCGGGTCGAGACTCGATATTGCGGGGACAAGATGGACGGAATTCGCGTCGGCAACAGGGTGATCGGAACACAGGCGCCGGTAACCGTCGGCTGGGAGAACATCCCCAGGGTCGAAGGCGGCCCGGTCAAGCAGTTCGTCTTCACCTGGTTTCAGCCGACGATGCTGTTCGCGCTGCTGGCATTCTGGTATTACGCACCCAATTCGATCGCCAAGGCGTCGACTGCCATCGGCATCGGCATCGCCTTCAAGCTGCTTCTGCTCGGCCTCGAATGGGTCAATCCGCGCTACGAGAGCTGGCAGCTGACCTGGAAGGAACTGGTCACCGATCTCTTCTATGTCGGGCTCGGCTATACGCTGCTGCGGATCGTCGACAATTATATCGGCAGCGACGTCGCGATCAAGGCGATGCAGCACGCCTTCCACTGGGACAAGCTCAAATGGTTTACGGGCCTGCCGTTGCTGGTGCAGGCGTTCCTGATCTCGTTCGTCTTCGATTTCGGGCAATATTGGATGCACCGCGGGATGCACAATTGGTATCCGCTGTGGCTTCCCCATTCGGTGCATCACTACATTACCCAGCTCAACATCAACAAGGGCGCGGTCGGCAACCCGGTCGAGCTGTTCCTGATCGGGCTCGGCGTCGGCGGTTTCTTCGATTTCCTGCCGAGGGCCGCGCTGATCGCTGGTGCGTTCGGTATGGCGATCGGCACCTACCAGCATATCAACGTGCGGTTCAATTCGCCTAGATGGTGGCGCTATTTGTTCAACACCACCGAGCATCACAGCCTGCACCATTCGCAGGATTATGAATCGACGCGGAGCAATTATTCCGGCTCCTACATCTTCATCGATCGCATGTTCGGCACCTGCATCGACGGCGAAGCCGAGCTGCTCGGCATGGAAGGCGGGCGACGCATGTCGATCCGCGAGCAGATGACCTATCCGTTCAGCGAAGGTTGGAAGACGCTCAAGGCCCGATTTGCGCGGGCTGACGCGATGCTGGCAGTGCCCGCGGAGTGACGGGAACCGCCAGGGCCGCACGGCCTTCCGCCGCTGCGATCGCCCTGCCCCGCGGGGATCGCGACGCGCGACGCGACGTACGGGGCGATGCGACCGACGGCCCCGAACATCTTCCACGAGGCGATATTGTGACCTGGCGTTTCATCGACTGGATCTGGCATGTCAGGGGCAGCCTGCCGCTCGCCCCCGAACAATCGAACGATCAGGCCTTCGATCGGCTCGCACCGCTGTTCGACCAGGCCGGCACCAGCCACGATCGTAACGGCGACACGCTGACGTTCCGCAAGAAGGACCCGGCCGCGCAGGACAAGATGTCGGTCTTCGACAGCGGCGTCCTGCGGATCGACAAGGGCACGGCGGGGCCCATGCTTCGCTATCACCTGGTCAGCCGGGCGCTGCTGTTCTGCTTTCTGGCGCCGCTGCTGTTCGTGGCCATCGCGCAGCTGACCGTCGTCCTGGGTACATTTCAGAAGCCGTCGACCGAAGCCACGGACGCGAAGAAGGCAGCCGCCAAGGCGGCCTATATGCCGCTCAACCCGATCGACAAGGCACTCGGCGCGCCCGCACCCGAAAAGCCCAGAAAGGATGATGGAGGGGGCAGGGGGCACGACAAGAAGCCCTCGCCGACCTCGGCCTATGTCTTCGCGGCGATATTCGCGGCGCTCTATGTCGGCGGCCGCGTCCTGGAAGACCGGCTGGTCAGGACGCTGTTCAAGAGGCGCCTGCAGGGCTGATCGTCCGCGTCCGGCGGCAAGAGAGAACGAGACCGGCCGCACCGTCCGCAACGCCAGCGCCCAACGATACGCATCGTGCTGACTGCCAGACGATCGATCGCGGCCACCTGCTCTGCTCGTCGGCATTATCGAACGCTTGATCGCTGGACGCGGCGGCAACTCCGCGTCATTCTCGATCGCGATCGGAGAGCGACATGCGGGGTTGGTTGGCACGGGCGGCGGCAGTGGCGCTGGTGCTTGCACCCGTCACCGCCTCGGGCGATTCGCCGGCATCGGTGCTCCAGGCGATCCCGGGCATCGACGGCACCGCGATCGCGCGCTTCACGCTGCGCTTCTCCGAGCCGATGGCGCCGCTCGGCGGCGGCGACGCGCCGATCAAGATGGACTGCGCGGTAGGCGGCGCGGGTCGCTGGGTCGATCCCGCCACCTATGTGTGGGACTATGCGCATCCACTACCCGGCGGGATCAGCTGCAAGGCGACGCTCAAGCCCGATCTCAAGTCGCTTGCCGGCCACGACGTGCGCGGCACGCGGCGCTTCACGATCGACACCGGCGGCCCGACCGCGCGCGCGATCCTGCCCGACGCGGACGGCGACGAGATCGAGGAGGGGCAGACCTTCTTCGTCGCGACCAACGGCCCGGTCGATCGCGGTTCGGTGGCCGCCGGCGCCTATTGCGCGGTCGACGGGATCGGCGAACGCATCGCGGTCGATCTGCTGCCGCCCGAGACGACCGACAAGGTCATCGCCGCGCTCGGCACCGATTACCGCGTCGCGAGCTTCCTCGACAGCGCGGGTCTCCCGTCGCCGCTGCCGGCCAAGCCGCAGGACCGCGCCGCGGCGCTGTCGACCGTCGTCGGGCTGCAATGTCGCCGGCCGCTGCCGCCGGGGCGCGACATGGCGCTGGTGTGGGGCGCGTCGATCCGCTCGCCGGGCGGCAAGACGGCGGGGATCGACAAGCGCTTCGACTTCACCGTGCGGAGCGAGTTCTCGGCCAAACTGACCTGCTCGCGCGTCAATGCGGCGGCGGGCTGCGATCCGGTCGAGGCGATCACCGTCGTGTTCACGGCACCGGTGCCGCGCACGCAGGCAATGGCGGTGCGGCTCGATGTCGGCGGCGGGCATGTGCTCAGCCCGGTCGACGACAAGGACCATGACGCGACGCTGGCAAGCGTCAAATTCGCAGCCCCGGTGCCGCCCTCGATCACCGCGAAGCTGCTGATCCCCGCCGATCTTAGGGACGAAAGCGGCCGGCCGCTGTCCAACGCCCGCCGCTTCCCGCTCGACGTCGCGATCGCCGAGGCGCCGCCCTTGGTCAAGTTCGCTGCCCCGTTCGGCATCCTCGAGGCCAAGCAGGGCGGCGTGCTGCCGCTCACCGTGCGCGGCGTCGAGCCGGGGCTCGGGCAGGCGGTGCGCAGCGTCGCGGGCGGCACCGCGCGGATCGCCGCCGACGACGCCACCGTCGCCGACTGGGTGCGCCGCGTCTCCAAGGCGCAGGACGACGACATCCGCGACGAGGGTCCCAAGGGCCACACGCACAGCGTCAACCACACCGGCGAGGCGCCGCTTCTGGGCGCCGGCACGCCGGTCTCGCGGATGCGGCTCGCGCTGCCCGGCGGCGGGCGGCAGTTCGAGGTGGTGGGCGTGCCGCTGACCAAGCCCGGATTCTATGTCGTCGAGCTGGCGAGCCCCGTGCTGGGCAAGGCGCTGCTCGGCCGGCCTGCGACGCGCTACGTCGATGCGGCGGCCTTGGTCACCGACATGGCAGTGCATTTCAAATGGGGCCGCGCCGCCTCGCTCGCCTGGGTAACCGCGCTCGACACCGGCAGGCCGGTGGCGGGCGCGGCGGTCAAGGTCAGCGACAGCTGCGACGGCAAGGTGTTCGCGACCGGCACCACCGACACCTCGGGCCGGCTGGTCATCCCCGGCGGGCTTCCCGATCCGCAATCCGACGACAGCTGCGACACCGCCGACGGCCATGCGCTGATCGTCTCGGCGCACCGCGGCGACGACTATAGCTTCGTCCTGACCAGCTGGAACAAGGGCATCGCGCCCTATGATTTCGACCAGCCCTATGGCTATGCGCCGGCCCAGCCGGTCTTTCACACGATCTTCGACCGCACCCTGCTGCGCGCCGGCGAGACGGTGCACATGAAGCATGTCTACCGCGCGCAGACGCCGACCGGCTTCCGCTCGGGCGGCGCCATAACGGGAACGCTGTCGATGAGCCACAGCGGATCGGGCACCAGCTTCGAGATGCCGCTGACGATCGGCGCCGACGGGATCGGCGAAAGCAGCTGGACGCCACCCAAGGGCGCGCCGAACGGCGACTATAATGTCCAGGTGAAGCTCGGCGACGCGTCGATCGACACCGGCCAGTCGATCCGCGTCGACGAATATCGGCTGCCGTCGATGCGGGCGAGCGTGAACGGGCCGAAGGCGCCGCAGGTCAATCCCAGGCATCTGCCGATCGATCTCTATGTCGGCTATCTGTCGGGCGGCGGCGCGGGCAAGGCGCCGGTCAAGCTGCGCACCGCCTATGCGGCGCTGTCCGATACCCCCGACGGCTGGGACGGCTGGACCTTCGGCGGCAACATGGTGAAGGAAGGCACCGTCCCGCTCGACCAGGACGAGAATGACGAAGGCGCGACGCCGCCGCTGCCCGCCGCGACCACCATCCCGCTCGCGCTCGACGCGCATGGCGCGCTGCGCACCTCGCTCGACGTGCCGACGCTGCAGCAAGCGCTGCGCATGACCGTCGAGATGGACTATCAGGATGCCAATGGCGAGACGCTGACCGCGTCGGGCTCGGTGCCGATCTACACCTCGGCGCTCAGGCTCGGGATCAAGCCCGATGGCTGGATGCAGCGTGCGGTCGACTATCGGCTCAAGCTCGCGGTGCTCGATCTGAAAGGCGCGCCGGTGCGCGGCCTGCGCGTCGCGATCGCACTCTACACGCGCGAGATCCTGTCGGCGCGGCGGCGGCTGATCGGCGGCTTCTATGCGTTCGACAACAGCGCGAAGACGACCAAGCTGCCGGTCGACTGCACCGCCACCACCGACGCGCAGGGCCTGGCGACCTGCCAGCTCGATCCCGGCGTCTCGGGCGAGGTGATCGCGGTCGCGACCACCACCGATGCCGACGGCAATGTCGCGCGCGCGGTCACCTCGACCTATCTCGCGGGCGACGACGATTGGTGGTTCGGCGGCGACAATGGCGACCGGATGGACATCGTCCCCGACCAGAAGAGCTATCGCACCGGCGACGTCGCGCACGTCCAGGTCCGCATGCCGTTCCGCAACGCGACCGCGCTGGTGACGGTCGAGCGCGAGGGCGTGCTGTCGTCGTTCGTCACGACAGTGTCGGGCAAGGACCCGGTCGTCGACGTGCCGATGACCGGCGCCTATGCGCCCGACGTCTATATCTCGGTCGAGGCGGTGCGCGGGCGGATCGCGGGCTGGCGGCTGTGGCTCGCCGATCTCGCTAGGCGCTGGCACCTGCCCTTCTTCAGCCGCGAGGGCGCCGCGCCGACCGCGCTGGTCGATCTCGCCAAGCCGAGCTACCGGATCGGCATCGCCAAGGTGCAGGTCGGCTGGGAGGGGCACCAGCTCCATGTCGCGATGCGCGCCGATCGCGCGACCTACCATATCCGCGACAAGGCGCGGGTCGCGGTGCAGGTGCTCGGCCCCGACGGCAAGCCGCCGCGCGAGGCCGAGATCGCCTTTGCTGCGGTCGACGAGGCGCTGCTCCAGCTCTCGCCCAACGACAGCTGGGACGTGCTCGGCGCGATGATGGGCGACCGGCCGCTGTCGGTGCTGACCTCGACCGCGCAGATGCAGGTCGTCGGCAAGCGCCATTACGGCCGCAAGGCGGTCGCGGCGGGCGGCGGTGGCGGTGGCGACCTCTCCGCGCTGACGCGCGCGGATTTCCGGCCGGTGCTGCTGTGGCAGGGCCGGGTCAAGCTCGACGCGCAGGGTCGCGCGGCGCTGATCGTGCCGCTGGCGGACTCGCTGTCGTCGTACAAGCTGGTCGCGGTGGCGACCGCGGGTGGCGAACTGTTCGGCACGGGCAGCACGACGATCCGCACTGTCCAGGATTTGCAGATCTTCTCGGGCGTCCCGCCGCTGGTCCGGTCGGGCGACCAATATGGCGCGACCTTCACGCTGCGCAACGGCAGCGACCATGCGATGACCGTGACCGCGAACGTCGACGTCCAGCCCGCGGTCGCGCACGGCCATCCATTGACGGTTTCGATCCCTGCGGGCGGCGCGGTGCCGGTGACGTGGCGGCTGACCGCGCCCGAAGGCCTGTCGTCGCTGCGCTGGACAGTGTCGGCGACGTCGTCGGACGGCCGCGCGGCGGACCGCGTGCAGGTCGACGAGCAGGTCGTCCCCGCGGTGCCCGAGGAAAGCTGGGCGGCGACCTTCCTCCACATCGTGCCGGGCGCGCAGGTGCCGGTGACGATGCCCGCGGGCGCATTGCCGGGGCGCGGCGGGATCGATGTCGCGCTGACGTCGTCGCCCGCGGCGCCGCTGGCGGGGGTGCGCGCCTATATGCTCGCCTATCCGTTCGGCTGTTTCGAGCAGCGCCTGTCGAAGGCGGTGGCACTCGACGACCGCGCGGCGTGGAACGTGCAGATGGGCGATCTGCCCACCTATCTCGCCGACAATGGCCTGCTGCGCTACTGGCCCGATCAGGATGCGCCGGGCTCGATCGCGCTGACCGCCTATGCGCTGTCGATGACCGCCGAGGCGGGGCTGCCCTGGCCCGCCGACGGCAAGGCCAAGCTGATGGACGCGCTGCGCGGCGTCGTCGACGGCCGGATCACCGAGGAGGGCGAGGCGCCCGGCGACAAGCGGCTGCTCCGGCTTGCGGCGCTCGCCGCGCTGGCGCGCAACGGCGCGTCAACCACCGCGATGCTGGCGCAGGCGTCGATCCCGCTCGGCGACATGCCGACCGCGACGCTCGCCGACTGGCTCGTCACGCTCGACCGCACGCCGGGCGTCGATCCCAAGTTCGCCGCGCAGGCCGAGGCGATGCTGCGCACGCGCATCGTCTATGAGGGCACGCGGCTCGATCTGGCCGACAAGGCGGTGGCGCCATGGTGGATGATGGTCAGCGACGACGAAATGGCGGTGAAGGCGCTGCTCGCGGTCACCGGGCGACCGGGCTGGGACGGGGAGGCGCCGAAGATGATGATCGGCGTCGCGCAGCGCCAGATGCGCGGCCATTGGGACACGACTCCCGCCAACGCCTGGGGCACGATCGCGGTGCGCCGCTTCGCCGCCGCCTATCCGGGGACCGCGACGGGGGTGACGACCGCCAGGCTCGGGGCGCAGACGATCAGCCGGACCTGGCCGTCGCCCGCGCCGATCGTCTTCAGGCCGCCTTCGGGCGCGGCGGCGCTGCTGCTGTCGCACGATACGCAGCCGGGGCCGTGGGCGAGCGTCTCGGTGCGCGCCGCGGTGCCGCTGGCCGCGCCCGCCTTCGCCGGCTACCGCGTGACGCGCCAGCTCTTCTTCGTTACGCGCGCGCATCCCGATCGCCTGAGCCGCGGCGACGTGCTCAAGGTGCGGCTCACCGTCGAGGCGCCGGTCGATCGGACCTGGGTGGTGGTCGAGGATCCGATCCCTGCGGGCGCGTCGATCGTCAGCGGCGAGGGCGGGCAGTCGGCGTTGCTGGCGGGCGAGGCCGGCGGCGGCGGCGGCGCGTCGCCCAGCTATGTCGAACGCGGGCTCGATGCGTGGCGCGGCTATTTCGGCTGGCTGCCCAGGGGGACGACGACGGTCGAATATGTCGTCCGCCTCAACGGCGCGGGGCGCTTCCTGCTGCCGCCGACGCGCGTCGAGGCGATGTATTCGCCCGAGATACACGCGGCGCTGCCCAACCGGCCGCTGGTGGTGGCGCCGTGACTTCGGCTAACTCCGTTCGTCCTGAGCGCAGTCGAAGGACGTGTTTCAGGCGCGGCGCTCGCGTCACGCACTTTGACTTCGCTCAGTGCGAACGGGGGAGGGGGTGCTCGTGAATCCCCCGCAGAGGGGGAGCGGGTGATGGCGCATATTCGCGCCGCATTCGCTTGGCTCCGCCGCAACCCGTTCGCCTGGGTTGCGGCGCTCCTCCTGCTCCCCGTCGCCGCAAGCATCTGGTCGCTGCCGCCCGCCATGCCCGGCTACGCGACGACGCGCGCGTCGTGGCGGCCGAGCGAGGCGTGGCTGCGCGATCGCGAAGGGCGACTGCTCGAGACGGTGCGGATCGATTTCCGGGTGCGCCGGCTCGACTGGGTACCGCTCGACCATATCGCGCCCGCGCTGCGCGCCGATGTGATCGCCTCGGAGGACCGGCGCTTCGCCGATCATGGCGGGGTCGACTGGCGCGGGCTGGGTGGCTCGGCCTGGGCGGCGCTGCATGGCCACGCCGCGCGCGGCGCGAGCACGCTGACGATGCAGCTTGCCGGCTTCCTCGCGCCCGAACTCGGCGGCCCCGGCGCGCGGACGCTGCGCGACAAGCTGCGCCAGATCCGCGCCGCGCGCGCGATCGAGGCGCGGTGGAGCAAGGACCAGATCCTCGAAGCCTATCTCAACCTCGCCAGCTTCCGCGGCGAGACGCAGGGCATCGGTGCGGCAGCGCGCGCGCTGTTCGGCAAGGCACCCGACGCGCTCGGCACCGACGACGCGCTGCTGCTCGCCGCGCTGCTGCCGTCGCCGCAGGCCGATGCGCCCGAGGTCGCGCGCCGCGCGTGCCGGCTCGGCCGGATCGCCGACTGCAACGCGATGATCGCCGAGGCCGAGGCGATGACCGGCCCGGGCCGCCGACTCGCCGACGATCCCGGGCTCGCGCCGCAGCTCGCCGCCGATCTGTTGCGCACGCCGGGCGAGACGGTGACGACGACGCTCGACCGCGGCGTCCAGGCGCTTGCGACCGGCGCGCTGCGCCGCCAGCTGCTCGGCCTCGGCGGCGATCGTGCGCGCGATGGCGCGGTCGTCGTGGTCGACAATGCGACCGGCGACGTGCTCGCCTATGTCGGCGGGGTCAGCGGCGGCAATTCGACCGCGCCGTCGGTCGACAATGCCGATGCCTATCGCCAGGCGGGATCGACGTTGAAGCCCTTTCTCTACGGGCAGGCGATCGAACGCGGCTTTCTCACCCCCGCGTCGATCCTCGACGACTCCCCCGTCCAGCTCGACACCGCCTCGGGCCTCTACGTGCCGCGCGACTATGATCACGACTTCAAGGGCCCGGTCAGCGTGCGGACCGCGCTCGCGGGGTCGCTCAACGTTCCCGCGGTGCGCACGCTGCTGCTCGACGGCGTCGAGGATTTCCGCGACCAGCTGTGGGACATGGGCTATCGCGGGCTGACCGAGGACGGCGACTATTACGGCTATTCGCTCGCGCTGGGCTCGGCCGAGGTGACGCTGCTCGAACAGGCCGCCGCCTATCGCGCGATCGCGGCGGGCGGGCGCTATCGAGCGCTGCGGCTGCGCGCCGACGATCCGCCGGGCGAGACGCATGCCGTGATGGCGCCGGCCGCCGCCTGGATCGTCGCCGACATGATGTCCGACCCGGACGCGCGCGCGGTGACCTTCGGCGTCGATAGCGCGCTGCGGCTGCCGTTCTGGGCGGCGGCCAAGACGGGCACGTCGAAGGCGATGCGCGACAATTGGTGCGTCGGCTTCTCCGACCGCTTCACCGTCGCGGTGTGGGTCGGCAATGCCGAGGGCGACAGCATGACGCGCGTTTCGGGGACGAGCGGCGCCGCGCCGGTGTGGCGCGAGGTGATGCTGGCGCTGCACCGCGGGCGACCGGGGGGCCAGCCGCCGCGCCCCGCTGGTGTCGAGCAGCGGCCGATCCGCGTCGCCGCGGGCGATGCGGCGCCGCGCCGCGAATATTTCCTCGGCCATACCGGCCAATCGGCCATGATCGCCGCCCCTGCCGCGGCGCGGCGCCCGCATATCGTCAATCCGGTGTCGGGGGCGGTCTATGCGCTTGATCCGGACATACCCCTTGCCCGTCAGCGCATCCGGATCGCCACCGTCGGCGTGGTTTCGGGCGAGCATCTCCGCCTCGACCGAAAGGATCTCGGTGCCGCCGATGCCAGTCCGATGCTGCTCCCGGCGCCCGGCCCGCACCGGCTCGCGCTGGTCGACAGCGCCGGCAAGGTGATCGATCGCGCGCTGTTCACGGTGCACTGATCGCGGGATCGGCGCACGGCGCCTGGGATCGGGCATCGGGGCCGCCCGACGCGGCAGATGCTGGGTCCAAGACAGCGCCGGTTCGCGTCGAGCGGAGCGCCGACGTCAGCCCGCGCCGCGTCCCAGCACCTTCCAATAGGCGACGGGGAGGATGCGTTCGACGAGCGCGGCGATCCGCGCGTCACGTCCGATCAAAAGGCGCGGCGTCCGCTGCTCGATCGCGGCGACGATCATCTCACCCGCCGTCTCGGGTGGCAGCCGCAGCAGCTTGTCGAAGCGCTCGGCCTCGCGCCGCGTCGTCTCGGCATCGATCGCGGTCGTGCGGCGCGCGTCCTTCGCGATCCGCGTCGCGACGCCGCCCGGGTGCACGACGGTCACGCCGACGCTGCTCCCTGCCAGTTCCTTGCGCAGCGCTTCGGAAAAGCCGCGCACCGCGAATTTGCTCGCCGAATAGGCGGCCTGGCCGGGCGGTGCGATCAGACCGAACAGGCTGGAGAGATTGACCAGTTGCGCGTCCGGCTCGCGGTGCAGCAGCGGAAGAAAGGCGCGGGTCATGCGCACCACGCCCCAGAAGTTGATCGAGAACAGCCATTCGAAATCATCCAGGCTGATGTCTTCGAAACGCCCCTGCAGCGCGACGCCTGCATTATTGACGAGCACCGCGACCGATGCGAAGTCGGCCAGGATGCGCGCCGGCAGATCGGCGACGGCGGCGGCGTCCGCGACGTCCAGCGCATAGCCTATCGCCTCGGCGCCCGCGGCCTGGCACAACGCGACGGTCTCCGCGAGCCCGGTCGTGTCGCGGTCGGCAAGCGCGAGGCGGGCGTGTCGTTTCGCAAGCGACAGCGCGACGGCGCGGCCGATCCCGCCCGCAGCGCCGGTGACGAGCGCGGTTCGCCCGGCAAGGTGCATCGTCATCGCTGTTCGCCTCCCTCGGCACGCCGGAATGTCAGCACGCCGTCGGCGATGCGGCCGAAGCGGAATGCGAGCAGGTCGAGAAAATAATTCTGCCGCACGCGCCAGGGATATTGCGAGCCCTGCCTGGGAAGGCTGTGCTCGACGCGGCGGATATAACCCGAATCGAAGTCGAGCATCGGGCGCGGGGCGACGTCGGGCGCGGGCCTGCCGGGTATGCAGACCGCCATCCGTTTGCGCCGCATATAGCCGAGGGTGCGGCAGAATCGGCGCGAGACGAGATCGATCTTCAGCGTCCACGACGCATTGGTATAGCCGAAGGCGAGAACCAGATTGGGAACGCCCTCGAGCATCATGCCGCGGTAGATGAACCGACCGGCGGGATCGACCGGCACGCCGTCGACCGACAGCGCGATCCCGCCGATGAGCTTCATTTGCAGCCCCGTCGCCGCGACGATGATGTCCGCCTCGATTCTGCCGCCTGACTCCAGCACGATTCCCTCGGGGTCGATGGCGCGGATCGCATCGGTCACGATCGCCGCGCGACCCTGCCGAAGCGCCGCGAACAGGTCGGCATCGGGGACCAGACACAGCCGCTGGTCCCACGGCGCGTAGCGCGGCGTGAAGTGCCGTTCGACGTCGGGCATGTCGGGCAAATGATGCCGGGTGCCCTTCATGATCAGCGCGCGCATCCGATCCGGCTGCCGTCGCGCGAGGCGGTAGGTCACGATGCCGTAGGCGATGCTCTTCCAGCGCGCCAAACGGCTCGCGGCACGTTCGGGCAGCCAGCGATAGAGCGCGTCGGCCACCGCATCGCGTGCCGGGCGCGACACGATATAGGTCGGCGAACGCTGGAGCATGGTGACCTGCGCGCCCAGCGCCGCGAGCGCCGGCACCAGCGTGACTGCGGTCGCGCCGCTGCCGATGACGACGATGCGCTTGCCGTCGACGTCGAGATCGTCCGGCCAGTGCTGGGGATGGATCCACCGGCCCGCGAAGCCGTGCTGGCCCGGGAATGTCGGCGCGTGACCAGCCGCATAATCATAATAGCCGGCGCCGAGATAGAGGAACCGGCATGTCGTCTCCGCGGTCCGATCCGCCATCCGATATCGGATCGTCCAGCGCGCGTCGGCGGAATGCCATGAAGCCGACAGGACCTGGTGACGATAACGGATTTTGTCGCCGATTCCGAACGTGCGGGCGGTCTCCTCGATATAGGTCCTGATCGCTGCGCCGTCCGCGATCGCCTTGTCGCCCCGCCACGGATGGAACGGAAAGCCCAGCGTGTGCATGTCCGAGTCCGAGCGGATCCCGGGATAGCGGAACAGGTCCCACGTACCCCCGATCCGGTCTCGCGCCTCGAAGATCGCAAAGCGCTGGTCCGGAAGGCCGCGCTGGATGTGATAGGCGGCATCGATCCCGGAAATGCCCGCACCGACGATCAGCACGTCGAGATCCGGCTCGGCGAGCGGAGCGGTTGCCGGCCACGCCTCCGATCGGGATCGCTGCTCCGTCACATGCGGCATCCTCGTCGTTCGATCCATCCCGATGGCGATGGGCACGCGTCGCCCGACCCCATCGCCGCGCCGTCCGGCGGGCTCGCGCATCATGGTCGATTCGCGCAGGATTCCAACGGGCAAAGCGACGCGCCGCCACGACGCGCGCCCGGCCCGGTGTGACGACCGCTCAGCCGGCCTATTTGGTCGAGCCGGCCTTGGGTTGCACAACGGCGGCTGCCACTGGCGGCTTGCCGGCGGCGATCGTCTTGGCGAGAGTGCGATTGTGGCGCTTGTTGGCGGTGCGCAGCTGGCCCATGGTAAATTCCTGATCTGATGGATTGCCGTCCGCCGCGGGCGAACGGTCGGGTTTATTTGGTGGCGATGTCCGTCGCCTGCGCCTGATAGGTGTCGCGCAAATAGGTGCGAGCCGAGGTCGCGGTCGGGAAGCCGCCGTCGAGCATCGTCGCGGTGACCAGCGGATAGCCCTGCGAATTGAAGCGCGTCGTGCGCACCGTCACGCGGAAACTGCCTTCGGCATCCTTGGCCACCAGATAGGGGCGCACTGCGATTCTCGACATGATGATCCTAGTAAGTCTGTGGTGGGGGGAGACGCGACGATAGCGAGAATCGTCGGCTCAGCGCCGATCGTGGGGCGTGCGGGCTGTCATGGCGGCATCCTGTGCTGGGTCGCGACGGCAAGTCGCTTTCACACGCGGTAGCCAGCGCTGCCAGGATGCGATCCGGCGGGTCGCAGAAACGATCGCCAATCCCTACGCTCTGCGCTCCGGCCGCCGCAAAGTCAAGGTTGCGCCCCGTTGAGCGGCCGCCGATCGGCGCCGGCGAGCCGGTACAGCCGCGCTGCGCGACGCTCGTCGCGCGATATGCTATTGATCTGGCGACGCATCGCGCCACATCCAGACGCTGAAGGAGACTCGGATGACGATCCTGCTTGCGAGGGACGGGTACGACCGGATCCCCGCGGACACCGGCCGCGGCCTGCCCGTCCGCTTTCGGCGCGAGTGGCGAACGGCGTTTCGTGCGCTGCGCCGGTTGCTTGCGGACCCGGAGGATACCCGGCAGGTGTTCGAGATCATGCGCGCGCTCAACCCGCCGGCAACGCGGCGCGGCTATCTGCGGCTGATCGGCCTGCCCACTGGCGCGCGGCTGGCCTATGAGCGCACCGAGCTTGCCGGCCGGCTGATGGATCGCGACTGGCTCGCCCGCTTGGCGCCCGGCAGCGTGGGGGCTGCCTATCGCGATTTCGTCTGGTCGGAGAATCTGTCTGCCGAGGGTCTGGTCAAGGAGAGCCAGCGCGGGCTGCGTGCCGAGCTGATCGACGCGCCGAGCCCGATCGCCTGGTACGGCCGCCGCATCCGCGACGTCCATGACATCTGGCACATCCTCACCGGCTATGGCCGCGATCCGCTTGGCGAGGCGTGCCTGGTCGCCTTCTCCTATGCGCAGACGCGCGGGCTCGGCTGGCTGATGATCGCGCTCGGCGCCGGCGTGCGCGGCGGCAGCGGCGTACCGGGCGTGCGGCGTGCGATCCTCGAGGGATATCGTCACGGGCGGCGCGCGACATGGCTGCCAGCGGTCGATTACGAGACCCTGCTCGGCGAACCGCTCGAGGCGGCGCGCGCGCGGCTCGGCATCGCGCCGCCCGGACGTTATCGCGCGGTCGTGGCGCATGTCCGCGCGACGACGCCCGCCGCGCTGCACTAGGCCGCTAGATCCGCATCGCGCCCGCCGCGCGCACGTCGGCAAGCGTCGGCATGCCGTTGACCGCCATCAACAGATCGGCTTCGGCGAGCAGGCATTTGAGCACATGCGCCGCGCCGTCCGCGCCGCCGAGCGCCAGACCATAGACATAGGGGCGGCCGACGCCGACCGCGGTCGCGCCGAGCGCGAGTGCCTTGATCACATCGCTGCCCGATCGGATACCCGAATCGAACAGCACGGGTGTTTTTCCTGCAGCCGCGACGACGCCGGGCAGCATGTCGATCGCAGCGATCCCGCCATTTGCCTGCCGCCCGCCATGATTCGAGCAATAGATCGCGTCGGCTCCGCCATCGATCGCGCGTCGCGCATCATCGGGGTGGCAGATGCCCTTGAGGATGAGCGGCAGCTTGGTGAGCGAACGCAGCCAGGGCAGGTCGTCCCACGTCAGCACCTTGCCGAACGTCGCCGCCCACAGCCCAACCGCGGCGGCGCCATCCTCCTCCGGCGGCCGGGGCAGCATCGCGCGGAAGATGGGATCGGAGACATAGTTGGCGAGCACCTGCCCGCGCAGCTGCGGAAAGTTGGCGGTATTGAGATCGCGCGGGCGCCAGCCCGTCACCCAGGTGTCGAGCGTGACGACGATGCCCTTGTAGCCCGCCGCCTCGGCGCGGTGGACGAGGCTTTCGGCGAGCGCCCTGTTCTTGGGCGTATAGAGCTGGAAGAAGCCGGGGGTGTCGGCGAGCGCCCCGGCCACCGTCTCGAGCGGGTCGTTGGACAAGGTCGAGGCGATCAGCGGCACGTTGGTTGCAACCGACGCGCGCGCGGCGGCGAGATCGCCATGCTGATCTTGCGTACAGATCCCGATCACGCCGACCGGACTCATCAGCAGCGGCGTCGGCAGTGTCATCCCGAACAGCTCGACCGAAAGGTCGCGCGTCGAGGTGTCGACCATCATCCGGGGGATCATCCCCCAATGGTGGAATGCCTCGACATTATGGTTCTGGGTGAATTCGTCGCCGCAGCCACCCTGCACATAGTCGCGCACCGATGGCGGCAGCGCGGCGACGGCGCGCGCCTCCAGCGTGGCGAAATCGACGGGCAGCGAGGGCAGGATGCCGCGCAGCCCGGCGCCGTATATCGCGGTCTGATAGTCGCCGTGATGCGCCACCGCGCCCGCTCAGGCCGTCGCGCCTGCGCGGTGCGGCAGTTTCCAGCCCGGACGGATGAAGTGACAGGTATAGCCGTGCGGAATGCGCTCGAGATAGTCCTGGTGCTCGGGCTCGGCCTCCCAGAAATCGCCCAGCGGCGCCAGCTCGGTGACCACCTTGCCGGGCCACAGCCCCGAAGCCTCGACATCGGCGATCGTGTCTTCGGCAACTGCCTTCTGCTCGGGCGAGGCGTAGAAGATCGCCGAGCGATAGCTCGCGCCGATGTCGTTTCCCTGGCGGTTTCTGGTGGTCGGGTCGTGGATCTGGAAGAAAAATTCGAGCATCGCGCGGTAGCTTGTCACCGCCGGATCATAGACGATCTCGATCGCCTCGGCGTGGTTGCCGTGGTTGCGATAGGTCGCGTTGGGGACCTCGCCGCCCGAATAGCCGACGCGCGTCGATATCACGCCGGGCTGCTTGCGGATCAGATCCTGCATGCCCCAGAAACAGCCGCCGGCGAGGACTGCGCGTTCGGTGCTCATGCGATTTCCTCCACCTGGCTCAGATAGGCGCCATAGCCCTCGGCCTCCATGTCGTCGCGCGCCACGAAGCGCAGCGACGCCGAGTTGATGCAATAGCGCAAGCCGCCGCGATCGCGCGGCCCGTCGGGAAAGACATGACCGAGATGGCTGTCGCCATGCGTCGAGCGGACTTCGGTGCGCAGCATGCCGTGCGTCACGTCGCGCAGCTCGGCGACGTTGGCGGGCTCGATCGGCTTGGTGAAGCTCGGCCAGCCGCAGCCGCTCTCATATTTGTCGGACGAGGCGAACAGCGGCTCGCCCGAGACGATGTCGACATAGATGCCGGGCGCCTTGTTGCCGAGCAGCGCGCCGGTGCCGGGGCGTTCGGTGCCACTTTGCTGCGTGACGCGATATTGCTCGGGGGTCAGCGCGGCGAGCGCTTCGGGGGTCTTGCGATAGTCGGCCATGATGGGTCTCCCGTACGACCCCCGAAATGGTGAGCCGGGAGGCGCTTGTCGAGGGGGCTGGTGCCGGCCGTGCTCGAGCCTCACCCGTCGTCCCGACGAAAGTCGGGACCCATGGATACGGAACGCCCGACGATCGAGCGCGCCGCCGTCCATGGATCCCGGCTTGCGCCGGGACGACGGATGGAAGCGCGGATCACGCCTTCTCGGTCGAAGCCTCATAAATCTCGTCGATCGCGGTCTTGAGCGTCGCGTCGAAGGTCGCGTCGTCCTGGTCGACGCGCAGGTCGCCGAGCAGCGCGCGCGAGAAGCTGGCGATCATGCCGTGATTCTCGGCGAGCCTGGCGCACGCCTCCGCCCGCGAATAGCCGCCCGACAGCGCGACGACGCGCGTCACATTCCGGTGCGCGATCAGCGGCGCATAGAGATCGGCCTGCTCCGGGATCGTCACCTTGAGCATCACCTGCTCGCCATCGGGCAGCGCATCGAGGCCCTTGGTCAGCTCGGCGAGCAGGATCGCCTCGGCGCCCGCCTTGTCGGGGCTCTTGATCAGCACCTCGGGTTCGAGGATCGGCACCAGCCCGTGCTTCGCGATCTGGGCCGCGATCTCGAACTGCTGCCTGGCGATCGCCGCGATCCCGGTCGGCGAGGGCAGGTTGATCGTCGATCGCATCTTGGTGCCGAAGATGCCCAGCTTGACCGCCCGCGCGAGCAGGTCGTCGAGCCCGGGAATCGGCTTCATCAGGCTGACCCCGTCGGTCTCGGTCTCGAGCCCCTTGTCGACCTTGAGGAACGGCACGATGCCGCGCTCCTTCCACAGATAGGTCGGCACCGGCACGCCCGCCGCCTCGCCGTCCATCGTCGCCTCGAACAGGATCGCCGCGATCACCTTGTCGCCGGTGAACGCCGGTGCTGTCATGATCCGGACGCGCATCGCATGCATCAGCGCGAACATCTCGGCGTCGCCCGAATAGCTTTCTTCGGGGATGCCGTAGAGCTTGAGCGCGCCCGGCGTCGATCCGCCGCTCTGGTCGAGCGCTGCGATGAAGCCCCCCTTGGCGGCCATCTGGTCGGCCATCTTCTGGATCGTCATATCGTCGGTCATGATGGTCATACTCGCTTGGGCTGGCAGGCTTTTGGGAACGCCGCGGGAAGATTGCGCGCCCTTGCACCAAAACTCGCCGCGCTCCGCAAGCACGGAACACCGCAGGCAACGTTGTCATGGCGGATAAGCCTGGCGGGCGATCGCGGATTGAGCGATCCCGCGCATCGTCGTAACGCTCGTCGGACCGACCCGGCGCGTCGAACGCGCGGCAGCCAGGAGAGACCGCCGATGACCCCCGACCGCAAGGCGCTGCTGGGAGAGCTGATTTCCGAGGCGGTGGCGATACTGATCATCATCACCTTCGGCTGCTCGGTCGCCGGCATGTATATCCTCTACGATCCCAGCCCCTATAAGACCGCCTATTGGGGCGTCTGCATCACCTGGGGCATGGCGGTGTCGATCGCGATCTACGTGACCGGCGCGGTATCGGGCACGCACGCCAATCCCGCGGTGACGCTGGCGCTCGCGGTCTATCGCGGCTTCCCGTGGAAGAAGGTGTTGCCCTATTGGTGCGCGCAGCTGATCGGGGCATTCCTCGGCGCGGCATTGGTCTATGCGCTCTATTTCAACGTCATCGATCATTTCAACGCGACCCAACATCTGACGCGTGCCGCGGGTGGCGCGGCTGGCGTGTTCTTCACCGCGCCCGGCACCGCGGTGACGCCGATGAAGGGCTTCGTCGACGAGATCATCCTGACCGGCCTGCTGATGTTCGGCATCTTTGCGGTCACCGACGAGTTCAACACCATGGCGCCGCAGGCCAATTTCGGCGCGATCGTGATCGGGCTGTTGGTCGCGTTGATCGGCGCATCGGCGGGCTATCTCGAGGCCTGGGCGCTCAATCCGGCCCGCGATCTGGGGCCGCGCAGCCTCGCCTGGCTGATGGGCTGGGATGCGTCGGCCTTCCCGGGCGTCGGCAACTATTGGTGGGTGCCGATCGTCGCACCCCTGATCGGCGGACTGATCGGCGGCGGCGCGCAGCATCTGCTGATCCGCCCCTTCCTGCCGCGCGCGAAAGCGCCGGCGGAACCACAATGACGCAGGAGAGCAAGGCGTGAGCGATACCATCATCCTGGCGATCGACCAGGGCACCACCTCGACGCGCAGCATGACCTTCGGCACCGATGGCCAGCCGCGCCACACCGAGCGCCACGAGTTCGACCAGCATTATCCGCGTTCGGGCTGGGTCGAGCACGACGCCGAGGACATCTGGCGCGACACGGTCAGGACGATGAAGGCGGTAGCCGAGAAGGACGGCGGCAAGGTCGCCGGGATCGGCATCACCAACCAGCGCGAGACCGTGGTCGTCTGGGATCGCAAGACCGGCGAGCCCGTCCACAATGCGATCGTCTGGCAGGATCGCCGCACCGCCAGGCTGTGCGCGCAACTCAAGGCGGACGGCTGCGAGCCGCTGGTCCGCGAACGCACCGGGCTGATCCTCGACCCCTATTTCTCGGGCACCAAGCTCAAGTGGATCCTCGACGAGGTCGACGGGGTGCGCGCCCGTGCCGACAAGGGCGAGCTCGCCTTCGGTACGATCGACAGTTTTCTCTTGTGGCGGCTGACCGGCGGCAAGGTCCACGCGACCGACGCCTCCAACGCCTCGCGCACGCTGCTGTTCGATATCCACAAAGGCCAGTGGGATGCCGACATGCTCAAGATGCTCGACATCCCAGAGAGCCTGCTCCCCAAGGTCAGGGACAATTCCACGATCTTCGGCGAGACGACGACCGATCTGCTCGGCAGCGCCGTGCCGATCGGTGGCATGGCGGGCGACCAGCAGGCCGCCGTCGTGGGACAAGCCTGTTTCGCGCGCGGCGACGCCAAGTCGACCTACGGCACCGGCTGCTTCGTGCTGCTCAATACCGGCGACGAGGCGCTGACCAGCAAGAACGGCATGCTCACCACCATCGCCTATCAGCTGGGCGGCAAGCGCACCTATGCGCTCGAGGGCTCGATCTTCGTCGCGGGCGCGGCGGTCAAGTGGTTGCGCGACGGGCTCGGCCTGATCAACCGCGCCGCCGACACCAACGACATGGCGACCAAGCTCGACGGCAACGACGGCGTCTATATGGTGCCCGCCTTCGTCGGCCTCGGCGCGCCGCATTGGGATCCCGACGCGCGTGCGACGATCACGGGCCTGACCTTCGCCGCGACCGGATCGCACATTGCGCGTGCCGCGCTCGAATCGGTTGCCTACCAGACCGCCGACCTGCTCGACGCGATGGTCGCCGACGGCGCACGCGACGCGCGTCAGATCCGCGTCGACGGCGGCATGGCCGCGAACGACTGGTTCTGCCAGTTCCTCGCCAACATGCTCGACACCGAGGTCGCGCGCCCCGCCAATATCGAGACCACTGCGGCGGGCGCCGCCTTCCTCGCGGGCATGGCGACGGGGGTGTGGAACGGCACCGACGACATCGCTGCGACCTGGAAGGAGGATCGCACGTTCATGCCCGATATGAAGGCGGACGAACGCGCCTCGCTTCAGGCGGGCTGGCAGGAAGCGCTGTCGCGCACCCGGTCCAAGCCCAAGAGCTGAGGAAGAGTTGCACGGCATGAGCACACCCGATTTCGACCTGCTGGTGATCGGCGGCGGCGTCAACGGCACCGGCATCGCGCGTGACGCGGCGGGGCGCGGCCTGCGCGTGCTGCTCGTCGAGCGCGACGATCTCGCCGAGCATACTTCGTCGGCGAGCACCAAGCTGATCCACGGCGGGCTGCGCTATCTCGAATATTACGAGTTCCGTCTCGTCCGCGAAGCGCTTGCCGAACGCGAGAAGCTCCTCGACGTAGCCCCGCATCTGATCAAGCCGATGCGCTTCGTGATGCCGCTCGCCAAGGGCATGCGCCCGGCCTGGCTGATCCGCATGGGGCTGTTCCTCTACGACCATATCGGCGGCCGCACCCGGCTGCCCAAGTCGATCGGGGTGCGGCTCGACCGGACCAAATGGGGTGACGGGCTCAAACCCATCAAGCGCGGCTTCGTCTATTCGGATGGCTGGGTCGACGATGCGCGGCTGGTCGTCCTCAACGCGGTGGATGCCGCCGAGCGCGGCGCCGACATCCGCACACACACCAGCTTCGAGCGCGCCCGGCGCGAGGGCGACCGCTGGGTGGCGACGCTCGGCGACGGCAGCACCGTCACCGCCGCGGCGATCGCCAACACCGGCGGTCCGTGGGTGGGCAAGGTGCTTGAGGACATGCCGCAGGCGCATGCCGAGAATCCGCCGCGGCTGGTCAAGGGCAGCCACATCATCGTGCCGCAGCTGTTCGAGGGCAAGCACGCCTACATCCTGCAGAACGAGGACAAGCGGATCGTGTTCGCCATCCCGTACCAGGACGATCTGACGCTGATCGGCACCACCGACAAACCGTTCGAGGGCGATCCCTCCGCCCCGAAGATCGATCCCGACGAGACCGAGTATCTGTGCGCGAGCGTCAACGCCTATTTCATCCGGCAGACCACGCCGAGCGACGTCGTGTCGAGTTATTCGGGGGTGCGCCCGCTGTTCGACGACGGTCACGCCAATGCCTCTGAGGTCACGCGCGACTATGTGCTGCGGCTCGGCACCGGGGAATCGCCGCAGGTGCTCTCGGCGTTCGGGGGCAAGATCACCACCTATCGGCGCCTGTCCGAACATGCGCTCGAGAAGCTCGCGCCGTTCCTGCCCACGATGAGCAAGCCGTGGACCGCTGGCGTGCCGCTGCCGGGCGGCGACCTGCCCAACAGCGACTTCGCCGCCTTCCTCAAGACAGTGCGGCAGCGCTGGCCGTTCCTCGACGAGATCACAGCGACACGGATGGCGCACGCCTATGGCACCCGGATCGATCGCGTGCTGGGCGACGCGACGTCGCTCGACGATCTCGGCGAAGGACTGTCGACGCGCGAGGTCGACTATCTCGTCGAGCATGAATGGGCGAAGAGCGTCGACGACATATTATGGCGGCGGACCAAGCTCGGCCTCCACGGCGGAGACACGCTGCGCGCGGCGGTGACCGCGTATCTGGCGAAGCGCGCCAGTTAAAAACGGTCGTGCTCCTGCCTGCGCAGGAGCACGGTTGCTTCCATCCATGACCGACCATGCTGAGCCCTGTGACGGACGTCGGCGAACGGTATCTTCGAAAGTAAGTTCTGTGCCCCAATCCCTCTTCCCCGACCGCCGCTTCGCCGCCTTCCTGTTCGACATGGACGGCACGATCCTGAGCTCGATCGCCTCGGCCGAGCGCGTCTGGTCGGACTGGGCGCGGCGCCAAGGCCTCGACGTGGCGGCGTTCCTGCCGACGATCCACGGCGTCCAGTCGGTCGAGACGATCCGCCGGCTGGGCCTGCCCGGCGTCGACCCGGTCGCCGAGGCGGCGGCGATCACCCACGCCGAGATGGACGATGTCGATGACATCGATCCGATCGCCGGCGCCGCCGCGTTCCTCGCGTCGCTGCCCGCGCATCGCTGGGCGATCGTCACCTCGGCGCCGCGCCTGCTCGCCGAGCGGCGGCTTTCGGCAGCCGGCCTGCCGATCCCGCCGGTGTTCGTCACCGCCGAGGATGCCGAAAGAGGCAAGCCGGCCCCCGACTGCTTTCTGCTCGCCGCCACGCGGCTGGGCGTCGAGGCGGCGGACTGCCTGGTGTTCGAGGATGCAGCCGCCGGGATCGCGGCGGGCGAGGCAGCGGGCGCCGAGGTGCTGGTGATCACCGCGACGCATGCGCATCCGATGGCGACGAAGCATCCGACGGTGCGGGATTACCAAGCACTCTCGGTCGAGATCGACGCGGCAGGAATGCTGACGCTCGTCGAGGCCTGACAGTTCCCCGGCGAAAGCCGGGGTCCAGGGCCTCAAGCGCGGCGCGTGTAACTCTGGGGCCCCGGCTTTCGCCGGGGAACGGAAAAGACTCAGAACAATCCCTCGATATGTCCCGCGGCATCGATGCGGATCGACTCTGCGGCCGGTTTGCGGGGGAGTCCCGGCATCGCCATGATCTCGCCGCAGATCGCCACGACGAACCCCGCGCCCGCTGCCAGCCGCACCTCGCGGATCGGCACGACATGATCGGTGGGCGCGCCGAGCGCGGTCGGGTCGGTCGAGAAGCTGTATTGCGTCTTGGCCATGCACACCGGCAGATCGCCATAGCCCGCCGCCTCCCAGGTCTTCAGCTGCGCCAGGATCGCGGGCGAGGCGATCACCGAATCGGCGCGGTAGATGCGCGTCGCGACCGCCTCGATCTTGTCGAACAGCGGCAGTGCATCGGCATAGAGCGGCGCGAACTCGGCATCGCCCGCGTCCGCCAGCGCTGCGACGGCTTCGGCAAGCTCCACGGTGCCGGCGCCGCCCTCGGCCCAATGCCGGCAGAGGATCGCCGGTGCACCCTGCACGGCGGCGCCGTGCTGGATCGCCGCGATCTCGGCATCGCTGTCGGTGACGAAATGGTTGATCGCGACCACGACGGGCACGCCGAACAACCGAACATTCTCGATATGCCGGAAAAGATTGACCGCGCCGCGCCGCACCGCCTCGACATCCTCGCGTGCCAGATCGGCCTTGGCGACGCCGCCGTTCATCTTGAGCGCGCGCACGGTCGCGACGATCACGACCGCATCGGGCGCGAGTCCTGCCTGCCGGCACTTGATGTCGAAGAATTTCTCGGCACCCAGATCGGCGCCGAAGCCCGCCTCGGTGACGACATAGTCGCCGAGCGCGAGGCCGGCGCGCGTCGCGATCACCGAATTGCAGCCATGCGCGATGTTGGCGAAGGGGCCGCCGTGGATGAAGGCGGGGGTGCCCTCGAGCGTCTGGACCAGATTGGGCTTGATCGCCTCGGCGAGCAGCACCGCCATCGCGCCGTCCGCTTCGAGGTCGCGCGCGGTCACCGGGCGTTTGTCGCGTGTATAGGCGACGACGATGCGGCCGAGCCGCGCCTCCATGTCCTCGAGATTCTCGGCAAGGCAGAAGATCGCCATCACCTCGGAGGCGACGGTGATGTCGAACCCCGATTCGCGCGGATATCCATTGGCGGGGCCGCCGAGCGACTGCACGATGTCGCGCAAGGAGCGGTCGTTCATGTCGAGCACGCGGCGCCACACGACGCGACGCACGTCGATGTCGAGCGCATTGCCCCAGTGGATATGGTTGTCGAGCATCGCGGCGAGCAGATTGTGCGCGGTGGTGATCGCGTGGAAGTCGCCGGTGAAATGGAGGTTGATATCCTCCATCGGGGCGACCTGCGCGTGGCCGCCGCCTGTCGCGCCGCCCTTCTGCCCGAAGCATGGGCCGAGCGACGGCTCGCGCAGGCACAGCACCGCGCGTCGGCCGGAGAGCGTCAGCGCGTCGGCAAGCCCGATCGAGGTGGTGGTCTTGCCCTCGCCCGCGGGCGTCGGATTGATCGCGGTGACGAGGATCAGCTTGCCCGGCGCCGCACCGGCCTGCCGGTGGCTGAGCCAATGCGGGTCGATCTTAGCCTTGTGGCGGCCATAGGGCTCGATCGCCTCGTCCGGGATGCCAAGCTTGTCGGCGATCCGCGCGATCGGCTGGAGGGTTGCAGCGCGGGCGATCTCGATGTCGGTCGTCATGTCGTCCGCTTAAATGGGGTGGAGGCCGGGCGCCAGATGGCGGACGCTCAGGGTTCGAGAACCGCGATCGGCGTGTCCGCGGCGCGCCCGCGTCCGGCGACCAGCAGCCCCGCGATGCTGAGCACCGCCGCGCCTACAAGATACCCGCCGACGGGTGCGAGCCCGCCGCGGTCCGCAATCATCTTTGCGAGCGCCGGGGTGAGGCCGCCGCCGATGATCCCGCCGATGTTGAAGGCGAGCGACGTGCCAGTATAACGCACCTGCGGCGGGAACAGTCCGGGCAGCCACGCGCCGAGCGGGCCATAGACGAAGCCCATCGCGAGCAGTCCGAGCGCCAGGAAGACGAACACGCCCGTCATCGATCCGCCGCCGAGCAGCGGCGACAGCAGCGCACCGACGAGGATCGTCGCGAGGCAGCCGACGATCAGTACGCGGCGCGGGTTGGAGACGTCCGACAGCCAGCCCGCCGCGAGAATGCCGACCGCCATGAACAGGATCGCGCCGAGCTGCGCCTTGAGAAAGGCCTGGCGCGCATAGCCGAGCGTGGTCGTGCCGTAGCCGAGCGCGAAGGCGGTGGTGATGTAGTAGAGCGCGAAGCATGCGACGACGCCGAGCGTGCCGGCGATCGTGACGCGCAGATGCCCGCGCAGCACGTCGGCGATCGGCACGCGCGGCGGCGGGGAGTCTTCGAGCGCCTTGGCGAAGGCGGCGGTCTCGGTCAGCTTGAGCCGTACCCACAACCCGAGCCCGACGAGCAGCGCGCTGGCGAGGAAGGGGATGCGCCAGCCCCAGTCGCGGAACTGGTCCGGGGTCAGCCAGGCGCCGAGCGCGAGGAAAAAGCCGTTGGCGGCCAGGAAGCCGACCGGCGCGCCGAGCTGCGGCGCCATGCCGAAGCGGCCGCGCCAGCCCGGTGGCGCATTCTCGACCGCGAGCAGCGCCGCACCGCTCCACTCGCCGCCCAGCCCGATGCCCTGTCCGAAGCGCAGCAGACAGAGCAAGGCGGGCGCGATCCATCCTGCGGTCGCGTAGGTCGGTAGCAGCGCGATCGCGGCCGTCGAAAATCCCATCAGCAACAGCGAGGCGACCAGCGTCGACTTGCGCCCGATCCGGTCGCCGAAATGGCCGAACAGTGCGCCGCCCAGCGGTCGCGCGAAAAAGGCGAGGCCGAAGCTCGCATAGGACGACAGCAATTGCGCCGAGGGCGAGCTTCCCGGGAAGAAGAGCGGGCCGAACACCAGGCTGGTCGCGGTCGCATAGATGTAGAAATCATAGAATTCGACCGAGGTGCCGACGAGGCTCGCCAGCAGGATGCGCCTGATCTGCCTGCCGTCGCTCACCTGATGCTGTCCTCCGCCGCCGCCGTCGCCGCCGGGCTTGGCGCATCGCGGCGTCCCTCGTCAATTGTGGCTTGCCCTACAATCGGCCGTGAATGTGCTCGAGCGCGATTCCGGCGAGATTTTGCGCGCGGCCGACGTGGCGGAAGCGGATCGAGGCGAAGCGCGGCGCGCGTGACTGAAACGTCGCGAGATGGACGCGCAGCGCGTCGCTGCGGGCCGGCCACAGCCCTTTCGCCTGGTTGAGCACCAGCGCGGAATCGCCGACCAGCACGATATCGTCCGCGCCCAGCCGCGTCGCCCACTCCATCGCATCGAGCAGCGCGAGCCATTCGGCATCGTTGTTGGTGCCATGGCCGAGAGCGGGCCGGTGGTGGGTGACGCCGGCGGCCACCACGGCGGTCTCCATCATCCCCGGATTGGGCCGGCATCCGCCATCGAAGAACAATTTGAGCGAATGCCGGCGCATGCGCGGGGGCTTAGTCGTTCGCCCCGATCTCGTCGATCGTCACGATCCGCGCAGCCGGGATCGGCGCGGCGGCCGAGACGCGCTTCGCGATCGCAAGGAAGCGATCGATGTGCTGGTGGACATAGGCAGCGGCGGCGTCGCGATCGAGGCGTTCGCCCGCCGCCTGTTCGATCGCCTCGTCGACGATGAAAATGGTATGCGGAAAGCCGTCCCATTCGGCGGAGAAGCTGACATGGCCATCGATCGGGCGAGGTGTGTCCGTCATCATCGCCGAACGCGTCTGCGCGCTGATCCGATCCCGGAAATCCGCGCAACCTTCCACGATATCAGCGATTGAACCCGGATCACCGATGGAGCGACAACGATCAGGACGATCTTCCTTGGCATGCGTCGCGTTTCGACGTCGGTCGCCGATGCCGCCGCGCATCCCGGCGCGCAGATGCTCGTGCTGCTCGGCTGCATCGTCTGGATGGCGGCGGGCGGCAGCGCGACCGCGCTCGCCTCGACGATGTCGATCGGCGGCTTCATCCTGACGCAGATGGTGCTCAACCAGCAACGCCGGCGCGAGGCCGCGCTGCATCTCAAGATCGACGAACTGGTTTTCGCCAAGACCGGCGCGCGCGACGAACTCGCCGGGATCGAACGCAAGACCGAAGAGGAGATCGAGGCGCTGCGTGAGGCCCGCGAGGTCTAGCGCAAGGCGGGTGACTTCGCGCGCGCAACCGGCCATCGCACGTCATGGCGCTGGATAGTCTCATCGTCCGCTTCGGGCTTCCCGCCGTCTTCGTCGGCGCGGGGGTGGAGGGCGAACCGTTCGCGATCGCCGGTGGCTTCCTCGCGCACCGTCATCTGGTGCCCTTGTGGGCAGCGGTCGCGGCGGCGAGCGCCGGGTCGCTGCTCGTTGACCAGATGTGGTTCCTGCTTGGCCGCTACGCACGATCGAGCCGATGGGTCGCGCGCCTGCGCACGCGTCCGGCCTTCGATCGGATGCTCGGCGTGATCGAACGGCATCCGGTCAGCTCGGTCCTATTCTTCCGCTTCGCCTATGGGCTGCGTGCGGTGGCGCCGGTCGCGATCGGCGCCTCGCGCGTCCCCGTCGCGCGGTTTGTTGCGCTCAATCTGCTCGCGGCGGCGCTGTGGGGGCCGATGTTCACGCTCGCGGGCTATGCGTTCGGTCATGCGATCGATCGCTGGCTGCCGGGCTTCGGGCCCTACGGGATCGCGATCGGCGCGGTGGTCTCGATCGGGGTCGCGGTTGCGCTGTTCGCGCGCCGGCATCGCTAGCCTGGCCCGTGCGCGAAAAGGCGTGTCGCGGCGCGGACGAGCGGCTAAGCTCGCGCCCACCATGGCACCCCGCTGCGACACGACCGGATGAACCCCTTCGATTCGCTGTTCGATGGAATCGACGCGGGCGTCGAGGCGCTGTTCTCGATCCCCAATATCGCGCTGTGGTTCGCCTTCGGCCTGCTTGGCTGGTGTGCGTGGATCATCGTCTATAATTACCGCCGCCATTACGCACCCCTCTCGCGCCAGCTTTCGGATCGGCTCGAGGTCACCCGCTTCATCGCCGAGGCGGACGACGATGCCGAGGCGCAGCGGGGATTCGCCGTCGCCTTTGCGCAGGTCGATGCGGCGATGTCGGCGGGCGGGCCGGGCGCGAGCGGCCTGCGTCACGCCTGGCGCCAGTTCCGCGGCACGCTGCTCGATACGCAGGAGACGCCGCTGTGCGCGACGGCGCGGCCCGAGGATTACTTCCTCCACCTGGGTGACGAGACGCGCGTGCTCGCCTGGTGGGCCAACATCTTCGTCGCGATCGGCCTCACCTTCACCTTCCTCGGCATCGTCGCCGCGCTGCTCAAGGCGGTGCAGGCGATGGGGGCGAGCGCGGACCCGGCCAATATGCAGGTCGCGCTGGTCGCGCTGCTGCATATCACCGCGGCGAAATTCTGGACCTCGATCGGCGGCGTGCTGTCGTCGATCATCCTGCGCGTGTACGATCGCCGCTGGCACGCGAGCCTCGATCGCCGGCTGCAGCTGCTGTGCGACCGGATCGAGGCGGGGACGGTGATGGTATCGCCGCAGCGGCTGGCGGCCGAGCAGCTCGTCGAGGCGCGCCGGCAGAATGATCTGCTGACGGCTCGCGGCGCTTCGGGCATTTCGGTCGCGTCCGGCGACGGCATGCCCGCCGAGGCTGGCGAGCATGTCGCAGCCGCAGCGCGCGACTTCGCGTTGGCGACCGATCGATTGTCCGCCACGCTCGACGGGCTCGACTCCCGCGTCGGCGCGATGACCGGGCGGATCGTCGCGGAGGCGTCCGAAGGCGTCGGTGCGGCGCTCGGCCAGGCGGTCAGGCGCTCGACCGCCGCGACCGACGCGCAGGCCGAGACGCTCACCGCCGCGAGCGACGAGATCAGGACATTGCTCGCTACGCTCGGCCGCGTCGTCGGCGAGATGAGCGCGGTGTTCGCGCCGCTGCGATCGGCGACGGTCTCGATCGAACGTTCGGTGCTGGCGACGCAGGACATGCTCGATGTCGCCGGCCGCCGCACCGAACAGCATGAGGCGACGCTCAAGGCGACCACCGAGAGCCTCGAGGACGCTAGCCGCGCCGCTGCGCGCGCTTGGGACAGCTACCGCGAGCGGTTCGAGGCGGTCGACGTCTCGCTGGGCCACGCGCTCGAGCGGATCGGCGGCGCGTCCGCCGAACATGCCGGCGCGTTGACCGAGCAGGTCGGGCGGATCGATCGCGCGCTGGCGCAGGCCGTCGACCGGCTCGCGGGCGCGCTCGAGGTGATGGGCGATCTCACCGCCGCGCTCGACGACATGCGCGGCGACGTCAAGACGAAGCGCTGACGATGGCGCGGCACTGACATGGCGAGCCGGGGCGTCCGCCGGTCGCGGGCCGAGGAAGAACAGGAAAGCTATTTCGTCTCGATGGCGGACATGATGGTCGGGCTCCTGTTCGTGTTCATCATCCTGCTGCTCTATTTCGCGCTCCAGTTCCGCCAGACCACGCAGGACCTGTCGAGCGCCGAGCAGAGCCGCGCCGCGATCCTCGAGCGGCTCGACGAGCAGTTGCGCGACCACGGACTGGCGGTGAGCATAGATGCCGGCAGCGGCGTGCTACGGCTGCCGGAGGACGTGCTTTTCGACGTCGGGCGCGCCGATCTCACCCCGCGCGGGCGGCAGGCGGTGGCGCTGCTCGGCGCGGCGATGGCCGACGTGCTGCCCTGCTACACCTATCCGCGCCCGCCGACGGGCTGTCCGGCGTCGGTGCAGCATGTCGATGCGATCTTCATCGAGGGCCATACCGACAGCGATCCGATGGCGGGCCAGGGGCTGATCCGCGACAATCTCGATCTCTCGGTGATCCGCGCGACGAACACGTTGCGCGCGCTCGTCGCCGCTACGCCCGTGCTCGGGCAGATGCGCAACCAATTGCCGGGGCAGGGGACGCCGCTGCCGATCCTGAGCGTCAGTGGCTACGGTGCCGACCGCCCGGTCGATCCGAGCGGCACGCCCGATGCCAAGCGGCGCAACCGCCGTATCGATCTGCGCTTCCTGATGGCGACGCCCCAGAGCCCGCATATCCAGCCTGCGCCGCGCCGTTGAACCGGCTGCACGACGCTGCCGATGCGCTGGCGCGAACGGGCGCGTATCCGCTGCTGTCGATCGAGCGTCTGTTCGCGACCGAGCGCGTTGCGGCCGCCCTCGAGGCACGGCGGATGGAAAGCCGCGAGAGCTGGCGCGAACGGATCGAACGCGCCGCGGAGACGGGCGTCGCAAGCCTGCCCCCGGCCGATCTGCGGCGTCTGGTGTCAGGGATATGGACGGAGCGGGCGCACGCGCGCCTTGCCGCGCCGATCGTCGAGGCCGCGGCGACGCGCGGGCGGCGCAGCCTCGATCGCGCGCTGATCGCCGCCTATCTGATCGAATATCCGGTCGATCACGCCGCGTTCGCGCCGTTGCGCGCCGCCGCTGCCGCTGCGGCCGATCGCCACGCATGGCGCTGGCGGGACGCAGGCGCGACATGGCGGCTCTGGGAGGGACCGGCAATGCTGGGCGCGGCGCTTGCCGAGGCGGGCGATCCGTCGGCGCTGCTCCGTGACGCTGGCCTCGTCGGCAGGCTCGCCGGGGGTGCGTTCGTCAGCGCGGCGTGCGCAGATGCGGTGCGATCAGCGCGATGATCTGCTCGGGCCGCTCGTCGATCAGCCAGTGCGAGCCGCCCGCGATCGGCGCGAACCGATAGGGGGCCTCGACATAGCGCGCGGTGCCGAGCGCCGCGGTCCGCCCCAGCGCCTGATCCCCGTCTCCCCAGATGTACAGCGTCGGCACGATGATCTGGCCGACGCGGGGATTGTCGGCCATGGCGCGATACCAGGCGAGCGCGGCGGTGAGCGCACCCGGCTCGCCCAACCGCGCGACGATCGCGTCGATCTGCTCGGGCGCGATCTTGCCTTGGTAGACCGCGCGCAGTTGGGCGGCGTCATCGGCGAGCAGATAGGTTTCGGCGATGGCCGGGGCGGCACGGAACATCAGCATATAGGCCGAGCGCGCCTGCTGATCGGGATCGTCGCGGATGGCGGCGGTGAGTGCTTCGGGGTGCGGGGTGGAGAGCAGCGTCAGCGTCTTGAGCCGATCGGCATGCGCGCCGGCCACCGCCCAGGCCACAGCGCCGCCCCAATCATGGCCGATCAGATGGAAGCGGCTGGCGCCCAGCCCGTCGGCGACCGCGATCACGTCGGCAACCAGATGTGGCATCGTGTAGGCGGCGATCTCCGCGGGCCGCGCGCCAGCGGAATAGCCGCGCTGGTCGAACGCTACCGCGTGATATCCCTCGGTGCTCAGATCCTCGAGGACGGGGGTCCACGCATCCGCGAATTGCGGGAAGCCGTGGAGGCAGAGCACCAGCTCGCCGCGGGTCGGGCCCGCGGCGAGCGCATCGAAGCGGAGGCCGTTGGCGTCCAGCGCGATCCGCTCCATTCCCGGCCTCCTCTCGCCGCCGCCGGCTCAGGCGACCGTCGGGACGATACCACCTTCGGCGCGGATTGCAGCGCCGTTGGTGACCGAAGCCAGCGGGCTGGCGAGGAAGGCGACGATATTGCCGATCTCCTCGGGCTCGGTCAGCCGGCCGATCAGCGAGGACGGGCGTGCGGTCTGGACGAAGCCCTTGCCGAGGTCCTCGTCGGACAGGCTCTTGTCCTTGGCGGTGCTGCGGATGAAGTCGACGATCCCTTCGGAGCGCGTCGGCCCGGGCAGCACCGAATTGACCGTCACGCCGGTGCCCTTGGTCTGCACCGCCAGCCCCCGCGCGATCGCCAGCTGCGCGGTCTTGGTGGTGCCGTAATGGACCATCTCCTCGGGAATCATCAGCGCGCTCTCGCTCGCGATGAAGATGATCCGGCCCCAATCCTTGGCCAGCATCTTCGGGAAATAGTGGCGGGCGAGCCGCGCGCCGCTGACGACATTGACCTCGAACAGATGATGCCAGTCGGCGTCGCTGATCTCGGTGAAGGGCTTGGCCTCGTAGATGCCGAGATTGTTGATCAGGATGTCGGCGTCGGGGACGGCGGCGATCAGCGTCGCGGCCCCCTCGGCGGTGCCGGGATCGGCGAGGACAGCGCGGACCTTGCCGAGCTTGCCGATCCGTTCGGCGGCGGCGTCGAGCTTGGCCTGGTTGCGCCCGCAGATGATCACCTCGGCGCCCTCCTGCGCGAGCCGCTCGGCGATGGCGAGGCCGATGCCGGCGGTCGATCCGGTGACGAGGGCGGTCTTGCCGGTGAGGTTGAGGTCCATGCGCGATGCTCCTTGGGTTGAGCGCCGCAGGTAGGGACGCGGTGCGCCGACCGAAAGGTCAGCGCGGGTAGGGCGTCATCGAAAAGGGGCGGTCTGCCGGGGCGGTCGCGCGCGTCCTGTCGGGCGTCGCCTGCATCACGAAGCGCAGCTCGCCGCCGGCCATGATCTCGGCATGCGTGATATAGCCCTTGGCGAGCGGCGTTCCGTTCAGCGTCACCCCGCCGACATAGGGATGCGCGTCGCTCAGGCCGTCGGCGACGACGGTGAAGCGCTTGCCGTTGGGGAGCGCCAGCGTCGCGCGATCGACAAAAGGCCGGCCGATGACATATTGCAGGCTACCGGGCGTCACCGGGTAGAAGCCGAGCCCGGTGAAGACCAGCCAGGCCGACATCTGCCCGAGATCGTCATTGCCCGCGAGACCCTCGGGAGTCGGCTTATACTGGCTGTCGACGATCTGCTTGAGCCGCTCTTCGGTGCGCCACGGTGCGCCGGCATAGCTGTAGAGATAGGCGACGCTGTGGCTGGGCTCGTTGCCGTGGATATATTGGCCGATCAGCCCGGCGATGTCTTCCGAGCCCGAATAGTCGAGCTTGGAATCGTCATAGTCGAACATCGCGTCGAGCTTGGCGACGGTCTTCGCGTCGCCGCCCAATGCGGTGACGAGCCCGCCCTCGTCCTGCGGCATGAACCAGCTATATTGCCAGGCGTTGCCCTCGGTATAGTCCGAGCCATATTTGATCGAGACCGGGTCGAACGGTTCGCGGAACGCGCCGGTCGACAGCCGCGCGCGGACCCAGCCGGTCTTGACGTCGAAGCCGTTTCGCCAATTCTGCGCGCGCTTCTCGAAGGTCGCGGCAATGTCGGTGCGGCCCATCTTCTTCGCCATCTGCGCGATGGTCCAGTCGTCATAGGCATATTCGACCGTCTTGGAGGCGGCCTCGGGCTCCTTGTCGATCGGGACGTAGCCGAGCCGCTTATAGTCGGCGAGATCGCCATAGGGGCCGTAGTTGGCGCTCGCGACCATCGCATCGAGCGCCTGCTTCGCATCGAAGCCGCCGATGCCCTTGAGATAGGCGTCGGCGATCACCGGGACGGCGTGATAGCCGATCATCGTCCAGGTCTCGCGACCCTGATATTGCCAGACGGGCAGGATGCCGAACGGGCTCTCCTGCTGGCTCGCGACGAGCGAGCGGACGACGTCGGTCGTCGTGCTCGGCGGCTGGAGGATGGTGAGCAACGGATGCTCGGCGCGGAACGTATCCCACAGCGAGAAGGTCGAGCGGAAGGTGAAGCCGGTCGCGTTGTGGACCGCATTGTCGGGCCCACGGTAGCGGCCGTCGGCGTCGCTCGCGACCGAGGGCGCCAGCAGCGCATGGTAGAGCGCGGTGGCGAGATTGGCCGTCATCGGCGCGGGCGCCTGCAGGTCGAGCGCCCCGAGCGCGGTCTCCCACGCCGCTCTTGTGCGGGCGCGGATCGCGTCGAAGTCGCCGGGCTCGGCGTCGAGATTGGCGATCGCGCCCGCCTCGTCGACCGACGACAGCGCGACCTTGACCTCGAGCGGGCGCGCCAGCGTGCCGAAATCGAAGCGCGCGACCAGCGCGCGACCGCTCTTCTCGGCGAGCGCATCGCTGCCGCGTCCCGGGCCCTGGAAGTCCTTGTAGGCGATATTGGTCTCGCGATCGACGAAGCCATGATCGGTCAGCGGCGCCGAGAAGCGCATCGCGAAGCAGAGCATGCGGTCGGGCGCCCAGCCGCGCGTCTGGCGGCAGCCGGTGACCGTGCCGTCGGGCCGCAGCCGGATCGACGACCACAGCACCTTACCCGGATAATTGTAGAGCGAGCTGCGCAGGTCCAAGACGAGATGCGCCGCCTTGCCCGTCGCGAAGCCGTAGCGATGCACGCCGATCCGCGTGCCGGCGGTGAGCTCGGCGCGGACGTGCGCGTCGCCGAGCGTCACCGCATAATAGCCGGGGTGCGCGACCTCGCTGCGATGATCGAAGCGCGAGCGATAGCCCGATCCCGGCTTGGCGGGATCGCCCGGCTCGAGCGGCACCGCGTCGCCCGATACCGGCATGACGAGGAAATCGCCGAGATCGCTATGCCCCGCGCCCGAGAAATGCGTGTGCGAAAAGCCCTGGATCGTCGGGTCGCCATATTGGTAGCCGGCGGCGTGCGCATAGCAGGCCCGGATGACGCAGCCGGTGTCGGTGTCGGGCGACAGCTGGACCATCCCGAACGGTGCGGTCGCGCCGGGGAAGGTGTGGCCGCCGCCGCCGGTGCCGATCATCGGATCGACCGCGTCGTAGGTGGTGCCGGCGACGGCCGGTGCTGCGAGCAGGAGGGCGGTGGCGAGCACGAGGCGGGAGATCGACATGCCGTCCTTAGAGCAGCGTGCCGCCCCGAACGGAAGTCCGCGGCGTTCAGTTCACCCGCTTCGCCGCGATGATCCGGATCGGCGCGGCGATCATCGATCCCTTCATCACCCCCGCGCCTTCGGTCGGCGAGGTGGCGGCGTCCATGATCTGCCGGACCACGTCCATGCCCTCGACGACATGGCCGAAGCTGGCGAAGCCCTGATTGTCGCCGGTCGCCTTGGGATCGGCATCCATCGTCGGCTCGTCGCCGACGAGGATGAAGAAGTCGCCCGCGGCGGTGCCCGGCGCGTTACGCGCCATCGCGATCGTGCCATCGAGGGCATGGACGCCCGTCGCGCTGCTCGGCTCGTGCCTGATCGCCGGAAGCGTGCGTTTGGGATCGTTGCGCGTGCCACCCTGGATGAAGCCGATCGCGGGCGTCACCTTGACGGTGCGGTAGAAGGTGACGCCGTCGAGCTTCTTCAGGTCGACATAGCGCAGGAAATTGGCGGTGGTGATCGGCGCGCGCTGCTTCTCGAGCGCGAGCGTGATCATGCCCTCGCTGGTCTGGAGGCTGACCTTGACGAGGGCATATTGCGGTGCGGGGGCCGGGGTGCTCGGCGGCGGCGGAGGAGGAGTCGGGGTCTGCGCCGAAGCTGCGACAGCGGCGAGGCAGAGCAGGGCGGCGGCGGCGAATCTGGCGATCATCGCGCCAGTCTAGCGTGGTTTCGCGGCCATGGCAGTCATTCGGCGGCGCGGCGCGCAAAATCGATATAAAGTTCGCGCATGCGCTTCGTCACCGGGCCCGGAGCCCCATCGCCGATCGGCCGTCCGTCGATCGCGACCACGGGCAGGATCAGCGTCCCCGCCGCCGAATTGAACGCCTCGGCCGCGGCATAGGCCTCCTCGAGCGAGAAGGGCCGCAGTTCGATCGTCAGCCCCAGTTCGCCGGCGAGCGCCGCGAGCGCGTCGCCGGTACAGCCCGGCAGCGTGACGTGCGAGTGCGCGCGCGTGACGAGCGTGCCGCCGGCGGTGACGATCCACGCGGTCGACGACGCACCCTCGGTGACCATGCCGTCGGCGACCAGCCACGCATCCTGCGCGCCGGCGCGCGCCGCCTCCTGCTTGGCAAGCACTTGCGCGAGCAGCATCACGCTCTTGATGTCGCGGCGGCCCCAGCGGATGTCGGGGATGCTGGCGACGGTGATGCCGGTTCCGGCGGCGGGCGCGTCGACCAGCGGCTTGGCCTGGGTGAACAGGATCAGCGTCGGCTCGAGATCGGGCGAAGGAAGAAAGTCGCGGTCGGCAGCGCCGCGCGTCGCCTGCAGATAGACGAGCCCCTCGCGCAGCGCGTTTCGCGAGATCAGCTCGGCCTCGATCGCGGCGATCTGCGCGGGTGTCTCGCGCAGTCGCATGTCGATCTCGTGCGCCGAGCGTTCGAGGCGAGCCATGTGACGCGGCGTATCGACCAACCGGCCGTCGATCACCGCGGTCACCTCATAGATTCCGTCGGCGAACAGGAAGCCGCGATCGAGGATCGAGACGGTCGCCTCCTCCAGCGGGAGGAAGGCTCCGTTGACATAGGCGATGCGGTTCATGGCGCGGCTTTGCCAGAGCGAGGCGGGAAGGCCAACCAGGATCATGGGCCTTCATCCGTCCGGGTCCTAACGGCGTCGGGATCCGTCGTCGCAACGAGGGGGCAAACGTCGCCGCTGGTCGGCGCGCGCGTGGGCTCCAAGCGCCGCGTCCGCACGCGCCGCGTCTATAGGTCCCGGATCACCTTCGGACGACGGGTCGCGGCGCTGCGCGCACCTCAGGCGCTCGGGATTTCCTCGACCTGCACCTCGTGCGTCTCGCCGAGATCGCCGGTCCGCTCGACCTGTTCGTAGAGCTGCCTTTGGCGTGCGCGCAGTCGCTCGCCGATCGCGTCGAGGTCGATCTTGCCGTCGGCGTGCGCCTGTTTGGCTGCCTCGAACAGCTCCCCGTCCTCCTCGTCTATATGGTGGACGGTCTCCTCGCCCAGCACGTGGACCTTGGACTTGAACAATTCCTCGGTGCCGTCGAGTTGCTCGATCTCGGCGCACAGCGCCTTGCCGCTGGCATGCTCGACCGCGCCTTCATTGACCTCGTCCTTCTCCTCCGATCCCAGCCGCTTGAGCGCCGGATAGAGGATCTCCTCCTCGATCGTCATGTGGACCGCGAGCCGCAGGCAGAGTTCGCGCGCGGTCGCGGTCAACGCCTCGCCCTGCTGGCTCTCGGCGCGATCGAATAGGGTGCGGAAAATGTGGTGCTCGTCCTTGAGCAGCACGATCGCCTTGTGGTCGTCGGGCTTGATCCGATGATCGCCCTCGGCGTTGCGGCCGGCATATTTACCCATGATCGTCTCTCCCCGATGGGGGAATCAACGGCCGATGAAACCGCGCGTTCCGTTGGCGGGCGCCGAACCGGCCGCGACCTGTGCCTGCATCGCCTGGATCGCCGCGACGTCGGCGCCGCCTTCGGTCCAGGCGAGCGTGATCGACATGCGGCGGTTGCGCGGATCATAGGCGTCGCTGGCGCCCTGATAGGGTTCGCGGTCCGCGACGCCCTCGATGCGCACGAAACGTTCGGCGGTGACGCCGCCATCGGCGAGCCGTTTGCGCGTCGCCTCGGCGCGCGCCGACGAGAGCGTCCAGTTGTTGACGTCGCGGCCGGCGGCATAGGGAAGACTGTCGGTATGGCCGCGCACGATCACGCCGTTGGGGACGTTGCCGATCGTGCCGGCGACATCGCCGATCAGCTGCGCCGCGCGCGGGGTCAGCGCATCCGAGCCGAGCGCGAACATCGAGAAATCGGCGCCGTCGACAATGTCGATGCGCAGCCCCTCGGGCGTTTCGGTGAAGCGGACGTGCGGCGCCAGGCCGTTGAGCGCCTTGTTCGCCGACATCCGCTGCTCGATCGTCTGCTTGAGCTTTTCGAAGCGCGTGCGGTCGCGGGCGCGGATCGCGGCGGCGCCTTCCTTGACGCCTCCGGAGGCATCCTTGGGGATGGTGATGCTCTTCGAGCCGGTCTGCGCGGCGCGGTGGGGGTAATTATCCTTGGCGGTGATGCTGTCGCCACCGAACAGGCCGTTGGAGCCTGCCGATTTCTCGCGCATCTGGACAAGCGTGGGCGAGAAATAGTCGGCGATGCCCTTGCGCTGCTTCTCGGTGGTCGCGCCGAGAATCCACAGCAAGAGGAAGAACGCCATCATCGCGGTCACGAAATCGGCATAGGCGACCTTCCACGCGCCGCCATGATGGCCGCCATGGCCGCCGTCGACGATCTTCTTGACGATGATGATCGGGCGCGGCTCGGGCTCGTTGCGGCCGCGCTTGGGGGCTGCGGTGGCCACCCGCTAGCGCCCGCGCATGCCGTCGAACACGTCGGCGAACGCCGGCTGGTTCGAATGGCTGATCGACGAGCGTGCCGCCTCGATCACCAGCGGCAGCGGATGGCCGTGCAGCGAGGCGACGATGATCTGCTTGACGACGTGATAGATCGAATCGTCGCTCTCGACGACCTGCTTGCAGCGCGAGGCGAAGGGGCCGACGATGCCATAGGCGAGCAGCACCCCCATGAACGTGCCGACCAGCGCCGAGCCGATCATCGCGCCGAGGATCGCGGGGGGCTTGTCGATCGAGCCCATCGTCTTGACGACGCCGAGCACCGCGGCGACGATGCCGAGCGCGGGCAGCGCGTCGGCGAGGCTCTGCAGCATCTCGGCGGGGCGGATCGCGTCGTGGTGGTGCGTCTTCAGCCCGTTGTCCATCACCTCCTCGACCGCGTGCGGGTCGAGCGTTCCGCTGGACACGACGACGAGGCGCAGCGTGTCGCAGATCAGGTGGACCAGCGTGTCGTCCTTGAGCAGCTTGGGATAATTGGCGAAGACGGTCGAGGATTTTGGATCCTCGATATGCGGCTCGACCGCGACGGGGCCGTCGGTGCGCAGCATCTTCATCAGCGTCGAGACCAGGAAGATCGCGTCGAGATAGTCCTGCTTCTTGTATTTCGGGCCCTTGAAGATCTTGCCGACGCCGCCGCCGAGCTGCTTGAGCTCCTTCATCGAATTGCCCGCGATCGTCGCGCCGATCGCCGCCCCGCCGATGATGATCATCTCGTGCGGAATCGATTCCATGATCGGGCCAAGCTGCCCGCCGGTGAAGGCGAATCCGCCGAACACCATGACGAGAAGCACGATCAGGCCGATCGCTGCGAACATAGTCTAGAAACCCCTGTCTTGGACGCTTGGCCTGAGCCGGACACGATCGACGCGGATCGCCTGACGACACCGATAGCCCGCAAACTGGAAACGAGCCGTTAAGCTAACCATCGGCTAAACCACAAACGCGGCTCAGCTGATCTTGTCGAACAACGAGATCTTGCTCAGGGTCGCGAGCACCGACTGCGCGGCGTTGAGCGTGGTCATCTTGCTCGACAGCGTGGCGGCCGCTGCGGTGAGATCGGTGCCCTCGAGGCCCGAACGCGCATCCGACAGGTTGATCGCCGAGGTGGCGAGCGAATCGGCGGTGTTGTTGAGCTGGGTCTCGCGCACGCCGATGTCGGATTGTGCATCCGAGATGTGCGTGGCCGACGCATCGAGCGCGCTGAGCGAACTGTTCACCGCGGTCGCGCGCGCGGTCGGATCGCTGGTCTGCAGCGCGGCGATCGAGCCGGCGAGCACGGCGGCGATGCTGGTCGTCGATCCGTCGCCGAGCGTGACCGATCCGAACACCTCGTCATAGCTGTCGGCCGCGGCGACCGTCACGCCCTTGCCGATCGGGACCTGGTTGGCCGCACCGCCCCTGACGAACAGCGGGTTGCCGGTCGCGTCGGTCTGGTTGGCGGCGGTATCGAGGCTGGTCGCGATGCTTTGCAGCTCGGTGATCGCGGCGGTGCGGCCGCTGTCGGTCATCGTGCCGTTCGAGGCCTCGAGCATCAGCTCCTTGGCGCGCACCAGCGAGCTCTGGACGCCGGTCAGGTTGGTGTCGACCAGCGACGTCGTCGCCTGCGCGTCCTTGACGTTGCTCGAATAGACCGCCTCGTCCGCCTGCTGGCGGCCGATCGTCGCGACCTGCGCGGCCGCCAGCGGATTGTCCGAGGCGACGTTGAGCTGGATACCCGACGAGATGTTGCTCTGCAGCTGCGCGATCTGCTGTTCGAGCGCGTTCTGCCGGTTGATTTCGGCGGTAAGCGAATAGCTGGTAGAGAGCATCGTTCAGTTCCTTCAGAACAGATCGAGGATCGACTGCATGGTGTCCTTGGCAGTCTGAATCACCTTGGCGGCGCCGCTATAGGCCTGCTGATAGCGCATCAGCTCGGCCGCCTCGGTGTCGAGATTGACCCCGCTTGACTGGTCGCGCGCATTGAACGCCGCGGTCTTGGTCGCGTCCGCGGCGGTCTGGGCGCTGTTGGCCGACGAGACGATCTGGCCCTGATCGGTGACCATGCCGCTCCAGCTCTGTTCGATCCCGGTCGCGCCGCGCAGCGAGGAGAGGGCGAGCAGATTGCCGTTGGTGGCGGTCGACGATGCCGCTGCGATCGCCGCCGGGTCCGACGTCGCGACCGTGAGCGTCGCGGCGCTGGTGCCGGTGACGAGCGCGCCGCCCGCGGCACCCGCCGCGGTCGTGCCCGCGGCGTTCCAGCCATTGAGCGCGGTAGCGAAGTCCGCGGCGATCTTGTCGAGCGAGCTGCGCTGGTCGGCGACGGTCTGCGCGCTGCTGACCAGACCGCCGAGCGACCCGCCGGTATCGCCGACAGGCTGCGCCGCGCCGGCGGACACCGCCTGCACGGCGAGCGCGCCATTGGCGCCTGTATCGAGCGTCAGGCGTGCGCCGGCGCCGCTGCCGTTGGCGCCGCGGGTGAGCTGGACGTTGCTGTTGGCGAGCGTCACCGTCGCCGCGCCGTTGCCGGCGAGCGAGACCGAGATGCCGACATTGCCCGAAATATCGTCGAGCAGGCTGTCGCGCTGATCGAGCAGGTCGGCCTGTGCGCTGGTGCCGCTCGGCTGGTTGGCGAGCGCGGTGTTGATCTTGTCGAGCTGGTCGAGATCGGCGTTGACCGTCTGGACGGTGGTCTGCGCCGCGCTCGCGATGCCGCTCGAGGTCTGGGCAAGCGCGGTCGCGGTCGTGTTCATCGCCGAAGCGGTTTGGCCGATCGAGGCGAGGAAGGCATTGCGGCTGCCGGTGCTGCCCGGATCGGCGGCGAGCGTGTCGCCCGCGGTGAAGATCGCGGTGGCGCTCTGGCCGACGCCGCTGGTGCCGTCGTTGAGCGCGGTCTCGGCATTGCCGAGCCAGGTCGCGCGTGCGTCGGCGGCGCCCGCATCGCTGTTCGACGAGCGCGCGGCGGCCGCCTGGAAATCGTTCCACGCGCGGCCGACCTCGCTGGTGTCGACGCCACCGAACTGCCCGAGCGAGGTCGACAGGCCGCCGATCCCGTCGCTCGCCGTATTCTCGGTGAGCGAGACGGTGCGCCGCGTATAGCCGGGCGTATCGGCGTTCGAGACATTGTTGCCGATCGCCGCGAGCGCGGTGCCATAGGCGCGGACGCCCGAGGCGCCGATCGAAAGAAGATCGCTCATGGCAGGGGGCTTTCGGCAGCGGGCGCGCCCGGCGTCGCGACCTTGGCCTCTTCCTTGGCGGCGATCGGGCCGAGCTGCTTGACCAGCAGGTCGGCGATGTGGAGCACGCCCTTCTTGGACATCGCGTCCGCCGCCTTGCTGTCGGCCATGTCCTGGAAGGTGTTGGTCGCCTCGTTGTCGAACATGCCGTCGCCGAGGCTGGCCGAGCGCATCGATCCGATCATCTGACGCAGGAACACCGCCTCGAACGCCTGCGCGGCCGATTTGAGCTTCGCCTTCTGCGCGTCCGACTGACCGGCGGTCGCGGTCGCGGCGGTGACGGGGGTGGGGGCTAGCTGGATCATAGGATGATCAAATCCGCTTTCATGGCGCCGGCTTGCTTGAGCGCTTCGAGGATGGCGACGAGGTCGGCGGGGGATGCCCCGATGACGTTGACCGCCTTGACGATGTCGGCGAGGCTGGCCCCGCCATCGAGCTGGAACATCGGCGAATGATGTTCCTCCACCGAGATCGCGCTGTTGGGCACGACCTGGGTGGTTCCATTCGAAAAGGGCCCGGGCTGCGACACCTGCGGCTTCTCGTCGACCTTGACGGTGAGCTTGCCGTGGCTGACCGCGGCCGGTGCGATGCGCACCGCACCGTTGATGACGACCGTTCCCGTCCGCGCGTTGACGACCACGCGCGCGGGCGCATCGGCGGGGGTGACGTCGATGTCCTCGAGCTGCGACATCAGCATCGTGCGGCTCTCGGCGCCCGGGGGCGCGGTGATCGCGACGGTGGTGGCATCGATCGCCTCGGCGCGACCGGCGCCGATCTGGCGATTGATCGCGGCGGCGACGCGCTGAACGGTGGTGAGATCGGCCTCGCCCAGGTTGAAGTTGATCGTCGGCGCGGTGGCGAAGCCGGCGTCGACCGCGCGCTCCACCGTGGCGCCGCCGGGGATGCGGCCCGCGGTCGGCACGTTGATGACGACGTTGGAGCCGTCGGCTGCCGAGACGCCGAGCCCGCCGACCGCGAGATTGCCCTGTGCCATCGCGTAGATCTGGCCGTCGGCGCCGACCAGCGGCGCCATGATCAGCGTGCCGCCGCGCAGGCTCTTCGCCTTGCCCAGCGCCGAGACGGTGATGTCGAGCGTCTGGCCGGGCTTGGCGAAGGCGGGCAGGTCGGCGGTGATCAGCACCGCGGCGGCGTTCTTGGTCGCCGGGTTGACGCCGGCGGGAATCTGCAGACCGAAGCGCGAGGCGACGCCCTTCATCGCCTGCGTGGCATATTCGAGGCTGTCGTCGCCGGTGCCCGAGAGACCCACGACGATGCCGTAGCCGGTCAGCTGGTTGGAGCGCAGCCCCTGCCACGAGCCGATGTCCTTGAGACGATCGGCGTGCGCGGGCGCGGCAAGCCCGGCGAGCGTTGCGACGACGAGAAGGATGAGGCGCTTCACGGTCCGGTTCATCCTCAAAACGGGCTGACGCGCGAGAAGAAGCGGCCGAGCCAGCCCTGCGTGCTCGCGCGCGCGATCTCGCCCTTGCCGGTATAGGTGATGTGCGCGTCGGCGATGCGCGTCGACGGCACGCTGTTGGTCGAATCGATGTCCGAGGCGCGGACGATGCCGGAAATCTGGATCACCTCGTCGCCGCGGTTGAGCGTCAGATGCTTCTCGCCGCGCAGCAGGAAGGTGCCGTTGGGATAGATTTGCGCGATCGTCACCGAGATCGCGCCGGACAGCTGGTTGGATTGCTGCGCGGCGCCCTTGCCCGCGAACGTGCCGCCCGCGCCGACCGAGGCGTCGGTCGACTTGAAGAAGGACAACGGTCCGGTGGTCGGCGGCGTGATGCTGATATTGCCCGAGCGGTCGGTCGATGCCGAATTGGTCTTCGCCGCCTGTGTGCTCTCGACGAGCACGATCGTGACGAGATCGCCGATCGACGAGGCGCGCGAACCCGAGGTCAGCGGCGCATAGCCCATCGAGGTCTGGAAGATCGATCCGTTGGGCGCGTTGACCGGCTGGATCGGCGCGAGGGTCGGCGCGTATTCGCTGACCTTCGCCGCCTTGTCCTTCTTGCGCGCGTGCGCAGGCTGCGGCGCCGCGAGCGTCGCGATCACCAGCGAGAGGCCGAGCGCCGCGAGCGGCAGGCGGAGCGAACGGGATGTCATCACGCGCATGCCGATCACATGTTCTGGTTGGCGAATTGCAGCATCTCGTCGGTCGCCTTGATCATCTTCGAATTGACTTCGTAGGCGCGCTGCGTCTCGATCATGTCGACGAGCTCCTGCGTGACGTCGACGTTCGAGGCTTCGAGCGAACCCTGGACCAGCGTGCCGCGCCCCTCGGTACCGGCGTCGCCGAGCTGCGGCGTGCCCGATGCCTGAGTCTCGGTGAGCAGGTTGTTGCTCTCGGCCTTGAGGCCGGTCGGGTTGACGAAGCTCGCCAGCTGGATCTTGCCGAGCTGCGTCGAGGTGGTGGCATTGGCGACCGTCGCCGAAACGGTGCCATCGGCGCCGATCGTGATGTTGGTGGCGCCGTCGGGCACCTGGATGTTGGGGATCAGCGCGCGCCCGTCGGTGGTCACCACCTGGCCCTCGGACGACAGCGTGAAGGTGCCGTCGCGCGTATAGGCGATCGTGCCGTCGGGCTGCTGGATCTGAAAGAAGCCGGCGCCCTGGATCGCGACGTCGAGCGAATTGCCCGTCTGGCTGAGCGAGCCCTGCGTGTCCGAGCGCGACGTGCCGGTCAGCTGGACGCCGCCGCCGAGCGCGGTGCCCTGGGCATATTTGTCGTCGCCCGACGAGGTCGCGCCCGGCGCCGTCGTATATTGATAGGCGAGCGTCTGGAAATTGGCACGGTCGCGCTTGAAGCCCGTCGTGTTGACGTTCGAGATGTTGTTGGCGATGACTTGCATGCGCTCCTGCTGGGCATCGAGGCCGGTGCGGGCGACATGGAGGGCGGCGTTGGTCATGGCGGTCGGTCCTTAGATTTCGGTCGGTCTGGGTCGGTCGGTCGGGGTCAGTCCTGGACGTTCATCAGCTCGGCGGTGGAGGTATCCATCTCCTTCGCGCCCGAGAGCATCTTGACCTGCGTCTCCCAGGCACGGCTGGCGTCGATCATGTCGGTCAGCGTCTTGGTGACGTTGACGTTGGAGCCTTCGAGCGAGCCCGTGGTCAGCCGCGCGGTCGGATCGGAGGGCAGTGCGCCATTGTCGGCGACGTGGAACAGCCCGTCCTCGCCCTTGGCGATGCTCGATCCCTTGGCGGAGACCAGCTTGATGTGATCCGCCTGGACGGGCGCGTTGGGATCGCCGCCCAGCGGCACGAGCCAGATCACGCCGGTCTTGTCGATCTTGACGCTGTCGGCGGGCGGCAGCGTGATCGGGCCGCCTTCGCCCATTACGGGCAGGCCGTCGCCGGTGGTGAGCAATCCGCTGTCGGCGACCTGCAGGTCGCCGCGGCGCGTATAGGCCTCGGTGCCGTCGGTGGCCTGCACCGCGAGCAGCGCGTCGCCGTCGAGCGAGACGTCGAGGCTGCGGCCCGTGGCGACCGCCGCGCCGGCGCCCATGTCGGGGCTGTCCTTGCCGTTGGCGGCCTGCGCACGCGCCGACACGCTGCCGTCGCCCGAGCCGAGATAGACAGCCTCGCTGTTGGTCATGTCGCCACGGAAGCCGGTGGTGTTGACGTTGGCGAGGTTGTTCGCCGTCATCACCTGCTTGGCCATGAGCGTCTTCATCGCGGAGAGCGATGTGTAGATCAGCTGATCCATCTCGGCGTTCCTCGGCTAGCCGTTGGCTATCACTGCAGGTTGATGATGCTGGAGAGCATCTGCTTGTCGGTATCGATCGCCTTGGCGTTCGCCTGGAAGTTGCGCTGCGCCGAGATCAGATTGACCAGCTCGGCGGTGAGATCGACGTTCGACGTCTCGAGCGCGCCAGAGGCGATCGCGCCGCGCCCGTCGGTATTGGCGGCGGCGATCTGCGCCGCGCCGCTGGCGCCGGTCGCGGTCCAGTCGGTATTGCCGGCCTGGTGCAGGCCGCTCGGATTGGCGAAGGTCGCGACCGCGACCTTGCCGAGCGCGACCGTCGAGCTGTCCGAATAGGTCGCGCTGACCAGGCCGCTGGCGTCGACCGTCAGGTTGCTGAGCTTGCCGACGGTGTTGCCGTCCTGCGAGGAGGCGACGGTCGAGAAGGCGTAGCTGCCCTCCTTGGTCGCGCTGCCATAGTTGATCGTCAGCGTGAGCGGTGCCGAGGCGCCCGTCGGCGAAACCGCGCCGTAGGTCTGCGACGCGGTCGAGGTCATCGTGCCGCTCGCATCGAAGCTCAGCGTCGGCGCGGTCGTCGTGCCGGCGGGGAACACCTCCTTGTCGCCGACGAAGGTGTGCGCCACCCAGGTGCTGGGCGTCGCGGGCGTGGTGGTCGCGTCGGCCGCCGCGGTGTGGACATAATAGACCGTCGCGGGGATCGCGTTGCCCGCCGAGTCATAGACGGTGGTCGAGGTTGCGTTGTTGTAGCTGTTCGCGTCGGTCGGGCTGAACGTGTAGCCGCTCGTCGCATAGGCCGCGCGTGCGGCCGGGAGGTCGGCGCTCGAGGGCAGCGTGATCGACAGGCTGACGTTGCTGGTCGCCTTGGCGGTGCCGTTGGTGGCGGGGACGTGCAGGCTCTGGGTCGCGCCGGTGCCCGTCGCGGTGACGTTGCCGAGGCTGTCGACGGGGAGCACCTGCAGCGCGGCACCGGTCGAATCGACGACGTCGTTCTGACCGTTGACGCTGAAGCTGCCGTCGCGCGTGAAGCTCACCTGCGCGCCGGTGCCCGCCGCCTTGGTGACGAAGAAGCCCGACCCCGAGATCATCAGGTCGAGCGCGCGGCTGGTCGTCTCCTGCGAGCCCTGCGAGAATTCCTGGCTGATGCTCTTGAGCTGGGTGCCCTGGCCGATGACGGTGTTCTGCGCCTGGAACGCCGAGGACGAGATCAGATCGCCGAATTCCGCGGTGCTCGACTTGAAGCCGGTGGTGCCGACATTGGCGATGTTGTTCGAGGTGACGTTGAGGTCGGTCTGCGCGGCGTTGAGGCCCGAAAGCGAGGTGTAGAAGGACATGGCTTATGCTCCGTGTCGGAAGGGGATCAGGAGAGGCTGAGCACGTCGGTCGGGGCGACCGTGCCGAGCGTGGTGGTGAGCTCGGCCGAGCTGCCACCGGCGGGCGACTGCACCCCGGTGATCGTCGACCAGGTCGAGACGGTGGGTGCGATCGCGCCCGAGGCGCCGGCGGCGGAGACGACCACCGAGAGCGGGCCGGTCGCGGTCGTGCCGTCGGCCTCGGTGCCGTCCCAGGCGAAATCGACGGTGCCGGCCTTCTGGCTGCCGAGCGTCTCGGAATAGACCGACTTGCCGCTGCTATCGACCAGGCTGACGTTCATGCTGGTCGCGTCCGACGGCAGCGTGATCTCGCCGGCATAGCCGCCATTGGTGAGCGGCTGCGCGGTCGAGGAGGAGAGCAGCGCGGCCTTGCCGATCCAGCTCGCCGCATCGCCGATGCGGTTGCTGGTGAGCTCGGAGACCAGCGACTTCATCGAGCTGTTCATCTCGGTGATGCCCGAGACCGTCGACATCTCGCTGAGCTGCTGGACCATCGTGTTCGAATCCATCGGCGCGGTCGGATCCTGGTTGGTCATCTGCGCGGTGAGCAGCTTGAGGAAGCCCGCCTGGTCGATCGTCGAGCTTCCCGCCGTCGTGGCGGCGGTCGCGGTCGTGCTGTTGGTGCGCAGGCTATCGAGATAGCTGCTCGAGGCGGTGGTGCTCGTCACGGTCATTTTTCGATCCTCAGCGTATCGAGGGTGAGTGTCTTCGCGGTCTGCATGACCTGGACGTTGTTCTGATACTGGCGCTGCGTCTCGATCATATCGACGAGCTCGGACGCGCTATCGACGCCGGCATCCCAGACATCGCCATTCTTGTCGGCCAGCGGATTGGCGGGGTCGTGGCGCTTGGTCGGCTCGGTGTCGGACTGGACGACCTGGCCGACCTTGACGGTCGACACGCCCGGCGCGTCGCTGACCTCGGTGAACACGGGCTTGAGCGCACGATAGGCGCCCTCCTTGGTGGACGACACCGTGCCCGCATTGGCCATGTTCGAGGCGACGGTGTTGAGCCGGACGATCTGCGCCGACATCGCGCGACCGGCGATGTCGAACACCGACATGGGTGCGCTCATCAATTGTCTCCCTTGAGCGCCTGCATCACCGTGTCGACACGGCCCTGCAGGAATTGCAGCGTGGTCTTGTAGGCGATCGCATTCTCGGCGAACTGCGTCTGCTCGACGGGGAGCTCGACGGTGTTGCCGTCGAGTGAGCTCTGGACGGGGACGCGATAGGCCATGTTGTCCGAGACCGCGGCGCTGGCGCTCGTGCCATCGTTGCCGCTGGCGCTGTCGAGCGCCTTCGAGAAATCGACGTCGCGTGCCTTGAAGCCGGGCGTGCCGGCGTTGGCGATGTTGGAGGCGAGCACCGCCATCCGCTGCGAGCGTATCTCGAGCGCGGTGCCGTGGATTCCGAAGAGCGCGTCGCTGCCCATGATCTTTCTTTCGTCCCGCCTCTAAATCTTCGTCCGCCGCTGCCGTCCTTGGTCTCGAAGGGGTCGGCTGCAGCGGTCCGCTCGTGTTGATGCAACGGGCGTGCCAGTTTCGGCGGCGAGGGGGCGATACGGGGGCTTTGCGCCCACCGACGGCAATGGCGGCAACGTCTTGCCGGCGGGCGGCAATTTTTTGCCGGTCGGCTTGCCGGCTGGTCTGGTGTGGGGGCGATGGCCAAGTGAACGGCGCGATTTTCCTGGACCCGGTCGCGATCCTGCTGGTGTTCGGCGGCGCGGCGCTGGTTGCCGCGATGCGGTCGACGGGACGCGATCTCGCGCGGGCGATCGCATCGCTTGGGCCGCTGGTCCGCACGCGCGCCGACGCCGAGGCGCAGGCCGCGCGTGTCGCGGTCAACCGGATCGTCGAACGCACCCACCATGGCGGCCTCGCCACCGCAGACCGTGCACCCGTGGTCGAGAGCTTCCTCGCGCGTGCCGCGGTCAAGCTGTCCGACTCGCGCGATCCCAACAGCTTCGCCGCCTGGGCGCAGGCCGAGCTCGCCGCGCGTGCGGAACGTCACGCCGCGGTCCATGCGGTTTGGCGCGCGGCCGCCGATGCCGCCCCCGCAATGGGGATGATCGGCACCGTCATCGGCCTGATCCGGATGTTCGCCGCGATGGACGATCCGTCGAAGATCGGGCCGGGCATGGCGCTCGCGCTGCTCACCACCCTCTATGGCGTGATCGTCGCGAACTGCGTCGCGGGCCCGATCGGCGCGCGGCTCGAGCGGCTCAGCCGGTCCGAGCTGCTGTGGCAGAAGGAGGCGCTCGACCGGCTCTCGACGGTCGCGCGCGAGGAACTGACCGGGCCGCTCGAAACGCGCGTGTCGCGGATCGAGGCGCGGCTGCGCGTCGTCGCATGACGCCCGCAGGGGGCGCCGCGTCGCTGTCGGGCGGGTCGCGCTGGGCGCTGAGCTTTGCCGATCTGTGCCTGCTGCTGCTCGGTTTCCTGCTGTTGCTCCAGGCGCACAGGGGCGATCCGGCGGCGCTCAACGCGGGGCTGCGCGCCGCCTTCGGTTCGCCCGTCCCGAGATCGTACGAGACCGCGGCCGCGCCGCTGTTCGAGCCGGGCGAGGCGGTGATGCTGCCCGCCGCGCGCGCGCATTATGCGGCGATCGGGCGGGAGGCGGCGGGGCACGCCGGGCTGGTGCATGTCCAGAGCCTCGGCACCGACGCCGGCGGTCTTCGGCTCGATTCGTGGGAACTCGCCGCCGCGCGCACCGCCGCGATCGCGCGCGCGATCGGCTCGGGCGGCGTCGATCCGCGGCGGATCGACCTGTCGATCGACGGCACCGGTCCCGCAGCTGCGGTGCGCGGTCAGCATGTGCGGGTGACGGTGGCCGCGGGCGGCTGATTCTCCCCTACCGCCGCGTTAACCAAATCTTGGCACGTCGCTTGCTCTAATGCGCCCGTGGAGCGGGACGTATCGATGGGATGCGCACCCCGCCCGACGGGAGCATCGGTTTCATGGCACGCAAGGCGCCGGCCTTTCTTCTCCTCCTGCTCGCCAGCCCGGCCCATGCCGGCGCGGGCGCGGGCGGGTTCGAGGATCTCGACCGGCTGGAGGCGCGCCTCGTCGGCGCGCTCGATGTCGAGATCGGCCAGCCCGGCGGCCCGATCACGCATATCGATCGCCGGCTCAAGCTGCAGCCGTGCCCGGTGCCCGCGGTGATCGATCCCCCCGCGCTCGGCGCGATCGCGCTGCGCTGCGAGCCGCTCGGCTGGCGGATCCGCGTGCCGTTGATGCGGACGCCCGCGCAGACGAGCGCGGCGGCGCCGGCGATCTATACGCCCTCCGCGCAGCCCGCGACGCCACCCGTCATCAGGCGCGGCGATCCCGTCCAGCTGATCGCCGGCAGCGACGGCTTCTCGGTGACCTCCGAAGCGGTCGCGCAGGAAGACGGCCAGCTCGGCGGCGCGATCCGCGTCAAGGCGGATCCGCGCAGCCCCGTCGTGATCGGCAAGGTCGTCGACGCCGGCCGCGTCCGCGTCAGCACCTTCTAAGCGAAGAGACCAGCAGATGATCAACGGAATCGGACTTTCGACGGGCAGCTCGCTCGGCATCGGCGCGCAGACCGCGACGCAACGCGGCGAGGGGGCCGCCAGGATCAAGCCCTCGACCGCGGCGCTCGAGGATCGCGGCGCGGTCACCACGACCGTGTCGCAGCTCGCCGCGATGGGTGCGCCGGTCGACGTCGATCGCGTCGCCGCGTTGCGCAGCGCGATCCGGTCGGGATCGTATCGGATCGATCCGCAGGCGATCGCCGGCAAGATGATCGGCGCCGACATGAGCGCCTCGCTGTGAGCACCGCCGCGCTCGAAGCGCTCGTCCGCGAGCAGCGTGCCTTGATCGCCGCGCTCGATGCCGACGATGTCGACGCGATCGCGCGCGCGACCACCGCGGTCGACGATGCGCTGGTCCGAATCCGCGCATTCTCGCCGCGCTTCGTCAGCACCGACGCCAGGCGGCTCGCCGAAGAGGCGATGGCGCTGACCGAGGCCGCGCGCGTCCGCGTCAACGTGCTGGTCGACATGACCGCGCGCCGAATCACGCGGCTGGCGGGCGCCACCGGCAAGGGCAAGGCGGTGCAGACCTACGGTCGCACCGGGCGCTTCGCATATTGATGAATGTGGCACGCGGCTTGCTTGAAGCGTGTGCAATCGAAGGATCGAAATGACGCTGACCATCATACGCGGCAATGGCGAGACGGGACTGACGGGGCCGACCGGCGGCCGCGTTCAGAACGCCATCGCGTCCGCGTCGGCCAGCACCGGCGTCGATTTCAAATATCTCTATCACCAGGCGCGGATCGAGAGCAATTTCAATGCCAGCGCGCATGCCAGCACCTCCAGCGCGTCCGGTCTCTATCAGTTCACCAACCAGACCTGGCTCGGCGTGATGAAGAATCACGGCGCTGAACACGGGCTGAGCTGGGCCGCCAACGCGATCACGCGTGATGCCAACGGGCATTATTCGGTGTCCGACGAGACGACGAGGCAGGAGATCCTCGCGCTGCGCCAGTCGCCCGAAACCTCGGCTGCGATGGCGGGCGAATATGCCTCCGACAACAAGGACATCCTCCAGGCCAAGCTCGGCCGCGCGGCGAATTCGACCGATCTCTACATGGCTCACTTCCTCGGCCCCGCCGGCGCGACGCGCTTCCTCAAGGCGAAGGATGCCGATCCCGGGCAGGCCGCCGCTGCGGTGATGCCGGCGGCGGCGCGCGCGAACAAATGGGTCTTCTACGACAAGGCGGGTGCTCCGCGGTCGCTGAGCGAGGTCTATCAGCGTTTCGCCGCGCGCTTCGACCAGGCGACGCCGGCCGATAGCGGCAGCGGCACCGTCCAGATGGCGGCGGCGACCGATAGCGCGTCGGACATCGCGCGGATGCAGCTCGCCGCGCTCAACGGCACCAGCGAGGGCACGATGGTGGCCACCGCCGACGGCATCGCCGCAGGACCTGCCAACATGACGGCCGCCGCGGTCCTCACCCCGAGCCCGCAGACCGCGCGGCTCGCCTACCTCATGCTGGCAAGCCTCGGAGTCTGATGCGAGATGGCGACGACCGCGATCAACAAGCGTGTGTGGATGGATGCGAGCCGCGGGGCGATCCTGCCGGTCGCGTCGCTGATGCTCGTCGCGCTGATGGTGGTGCCGATGCCCGCGATCATGCTCGATCTCGGCTTCATCACCAACATCGTGATCAGCCTCGCCGTGCTGATGGTCGCACTCAACGCCGCCAAGCCGCTCGACTTCTCCGCCTTCCCGACCGTGCTGCTGTTCACCACGCTGCTCCGCCTGTCGCTCAACGTCGCCTCGACGCGTGTCGTGCTCGTCCATGGGCATGAAGGTGCGGCGGCCGCGGGCCACGTGATCGAAGCGTTCGGCAGCTTCCTGATCGGCGGCAATTATGCGGTCGGCATCTTCGTCTTCGCGATCATCATGATCATCAACCTCGTGGTCATCACCAAGGGCGCAGGGCGCGTCTCCGAAGTGTCGGCGCGCTTCACGCTCGATGCGATGCCCGGCAAGCAGATGGCGATCGACGCCGATCTCAATGCCGGCCTGCTCACCCCCGATGATGCCAAGAAGCGCCGCCAGGAGGTCGCGACCGAGGCCGATTTCTACGGCTCGATGGACGGCGCCTCCAAGTTCGTGAAGGGCGATGCGGTCGCGGGCGTGCTCGTGCTCGTGGTCAATGTGCTCGGCGGGCTGGTGCTTGGCGTGGCCAGCCACAAGATGGCGATCGGCGATGCCGCCAAGAATTACGTTCAGCTCGCGATCGGCGACGCGCTCGTCGCGCAGATCCCGGCGCTGCTGCTGTCGATCGCCGCTGCCTCGATCGTGACGCGGGTGAGCTCGCCGCTCGATCTCGGCGGGCAGATCGCCAGCCAGTTCGGCTCGGCCAAGGCGTGGACGCCGGTCGCCGCGATCCTCACCATCCTCGGCGTGTTGCCCGGGATGCCGCACATCATCATGCTTCCCGCTGCTGCGCTGTGTGGCTTCGTTGCCTGGAAGCTGCGCGGCGCCGATCAGTTGCGCAAGGCCGAGGCGAAGCTCGCCGAAAAGGCGCCGCCGCCCAAGCCCGCCAATCCGAGCGCGATCGGCTGGGACGAGGTCTCCGACGACGCGGCGCTCGGGCTTGAGGTCGGCTATGGTCTGGTCAGCCTGGTCGACGAGCGCAAGGGCGCGCCGCTGATGGCGCGGATCACCGGCATCCGTCGCCAGCTTTCCAAGGAGCTCGGCTTCGTCGTCCCGCTCGTGCGCGTGCGCGACAATATGAACCTCGCGCCCAACGCCTATCGCATCACCGTCGCCGGCGTCGTCGTCGGCGAGGACGAATGCCATCCCAACGATCTGCTCGCGCTCGACAGCGGCGATCTCGCCGCCACCGTCGCGGGGCGCAAGTGCAAGGATCCGACCTTCGGGCTCGACGCGGTGTGGATCGCGCCCGACAAGCGCGGCGAGGCGGTGGTCGCGGGCTATACCGTGGTCGATCCCTCGACCGTGCTCGCCACCCACCTCAACCAGCTGATCATCAACTCGGCCGCCGACCTGTTCGGAATGGACGAGGCGCAGAAGCTGCTCGACGAATTGAAGGAGAAGGCGCCGCAGCTCGTCGCCGGGCTCACGCCGGCGCCGCTGTCGCTCGCGCAGATCGCCTCGCTATGCCGCGCGCTGCTCAGCGAGGGCGTGCCGCTCAAGGATTTCCGTCGCGTCGCGGAAGCGATGACCGAGGCGGCGCGCGAGGAGAATGATCCGGTCCAGCTCGTCGAGCAGGTCCGCAGGCGGATCGGCGCGCTGATCGTGCAGACGCTGGTGCCGGTCAGAATGCCTCTGCCCGTCGTCACGCTCGACGCCGGGCTCGAAAGCCTGCTCACCCAGGCGGTGCGCACCGGGCCCAATGCCAGCCATCCGATCGAGCCGGCGCTTGCCGGCCGGATCGTGCAGGCGGTGTCCGAAGCGGCGGCGCCGCTGGTCGGCGAGGCCAAGCGCTTCGCGATCGTCACCTCGCCGATCGCCCGGCGCGCGCTGGGACGCCTGCTGCGTCCGCATCTGCCCGACGCGCCGGTATTGTCCTTCCTCGAGAGTCCGGACGGCAAGCCCGTCGAGGTGGTTGCGGTGGTCGGCGGCCAGGTGCCGCAGGTCGCGCAGATGCGGCGTGAGCCGGAGATGGCGCGATGAACGCCGAGATGCCGATGACCTACGCGCGCAAGCCCGCGCGCCCCAATCATGCGCAGCTGGTCAGCGCACACATGCCGCTGGTCCGCAAGATCGCCTGGCACGTCCATGGGCGCGTCTCGAATGCGATCGACATCGAAGATCTCATCCAGATCGGCATGGTCGCGCTGGTCGAGGCCGCGGCCGGCTATGAGGATCGCGGCCACGCCTTCTCGACCTATGCCAGCGTCCGCATCCGCGGTGCGATGATCGATCATCTCCGCCGCCATGCGACGCAGTGCCGTTCGGGCATGGCCAAGCGCAAGGAGATCGCGCGTGCACGCGCGGAGCTCGAGGCCAGGCTCGGGCGCGCGGTGTCCGAGCTCGAGCTCGGCGAGGCGATGGGGCTCGACCCCGCCGCGTTCCGCGAACTGGTCGACGCCGCCGAGGCGGTGCGCCACGAATCGCTCGACGAGGTGTATTCGGATCAGTCGATGTGGTTCGCCGACATCGAAGAGGGCGCGGACGAGCAGCTCGATCGTGGCCGGCTGGGCGAAGCGCTCGCCGCGCAGATCGCGACGCTGCCCGAGCGCGAGGCGCTGGTGCTCCAGCTCTACTTCGTCGAGGAACTCAATCTCGAGGAGATCGGGCTGGTGCTCGATATCGGCGCGGCGCGCGTCTGCCAGATCAAGAAGGCTGCCTTGGATAGGCTGCGCGGGAAGCTGGCCGGCTGGCGCTGACCGGGCGGCCGCGCTGGCTCGCCTCGTCGATCTCAGCCGACAGTCGATCGAGCTTGGTCACCACTTCGGTAAATCCATCCCGCGTCATATCGTTGAGCGGCGTCAGCCCGTCGGGCTGGTGCGCGCCGAGCGCGAGCTTGAGCGCGTCGATCTCGTGATGGAGATCGGCCAGCGTGAGCGGGCCACCCGCCACGGCGCCGCCCCCCGGTGCCGACAGCCTGGCCGTCGCGCTGTCGAGCCGCGCGCTGGCCGCATCGAGATGCGCGACCAGCTGCGGCACTTTCGCCAGCGCCGCGCGCTCGCTCGCCGCCTCTTCGCGATCGACGCCGGCGCGTGCCAACGTGCGGCCCACCGCGATCAGCCCGCCGAGCGACAGCAGGCTGGTGAGCATCGCGAATGCGACGATCGCCAGCAGCCAGGGTTGTAGCTTGGAGCCGGCCGGCTCTGCACCCAACGGCGGGAAGGGCGCGGGTGCGCCGGCCGGCTCCTCCGCGGGGGCCGTTGCGGCCTCCGCAGAAGCTGTAGGCATCGATTCGACAGGCGCGGGCTCCGGCGAAGCGTCTTCCCCCACCGACGTGCGGCCCCGCCGCGGAGCGCGACGAGGCTTGGCGGTCTCGGCCGCGATCGCGACGGGTGCTGCTGCATCGACCGCGCTCGGCTCGTCGAAGATCAGCTCCTCGTCGGCGCCGTCGCCGAGAAAGTCGCTTGGGAGGGTGGCGTCGCTCATCGGAAGTGTCCGTCTGCCTGGCAATCGATGCGAAGATCGTGGGCGATGCAAACATCGTCTCTGCGAAAGACGGAAACGGCCTCCGGCGCGGGGGAGCAATTGCGCCGGAGGCCATCCACCTTAAGTCAGGACGTCGAGGCCCTTACTGGAGAAGCTTGAGCACGCCCTGCTGGCTCTGGTTCGCCTGAGCGAGCATCGCGGTCGATGCCTGGTTCAGGATCTGCGCCTTGGCGAGGTTGGTCGTCTCGACCGAGAAGTCGGCGTCGGAGATGCGCGACTTGGCGTCGGTCAGGTTGGTGACGTTGTTGGTCAGGTTGTTGACCACCGAGTTCAGCTGGCTCTCGGAGGCGCCGAGGCCGGCACGGATCGTGTCGACTTCCTTGAGCGCGTCGTCGATGCCGCCGGTTGCCGCGAGGGCCGTGTTGGCATCGGCCTGCGAGCTGACGTCGAGCGACAGCGCTGCCGTCGTCGCAGTGAGCGCGCCGACCGTGACGTCGACCGTCTGGCCCACGTCGGAGCCGGTCTGAACCGTGGTCGTCACATCGGCGGTGCCGCTGAACAGCGCCGTGCCGTTGAACTTGGTGTCGCTCATGATGTTGGTGATCTGGTTCTGCAGCTGGCCGACTTCCGCCTGCATGTTGGTGCGGTCGGAGTCGCTGTAGGTGCCCGACGCCGACTGGACGGCGAGCTCGCGGATGCGCTGCAGGTTGTTGGTCACCTCGGAGAGCGCGCCATCGGCGGTCTGCGCCAGCGAGATGCCGTCGTTCGCGTTGCGGACGGCCTGGTTCATGCCGGTGATCTGCGAGGTCATCGAGTTGGAGATGGCGAGGCCGGCGGCGTCATCCATCGCCGAGTTGATCCGGCTGCCCGACGACAGGCGCGCCATCGCGGTCTGCAGGGCGGCATTGGCGAGACGCGAGCCGTTCTGGGCACGCAGCGCAGCGCTATTCGAATTGATAACAGTCATGGTGGATTTCCTTCTTCCCGCTTCGAGCCGGTCCGGATCATCTCCATCTCGGCCACGAACCGGGTAACGACGGGTCCGCCACGGTTTTTAGCAATCGGCCGGGAAGTTTTTTGCCAACTTCCGGTTAACCACAGCCGTTCACCGGATCGGCCCGGGCCCTCACACGAGCGCGTCGCGCGACGGGATTCTCTGCGCGTACGGGTAAGTGCGCGGGGTCGCGTTAACCATTTGTTGGTCGCAATCCGCGAAATGTGTCGACGGCGAAATGCCGGGGGATTTTGAAATATATGACCACGATCGGTATCACGGCCCGCGCTGCTCAGGAAAACCCGGCGATTTCAGCGTGGTTGGCCGGCGTGGGCATCGCCGCCCGTACGGTCATCGCGGAGCAGCCGCCCGTTCGCGGCATGATTCGAATCCTTGCGTCGGACGAGATCGCGCACGCCACGGCGCGCGATCTGCTCATCGAAACGGCTGACGAGGGCGCCCCCCGCCTGATTCCGTCGCTGAACGGCATGCCCGCGCGAATTAATTTCGGCTTCGAGGACATGGCGTTCGGGCTTGCGCTGATCGCCGAATATTGCCGGCCCGCGATCCGCCCTGCGGTCGGCGAGCCCGACAGCGCCATCTATCTCAAGCTTGCCGAAAAGGTCGCCGGCTCGGACGCGACCGTGCTGGTGCTCGGCGAGACCGGCACCGGCAAGGAAGGCATCGCCCGCTTCATCCATGCGTCGAGCCCGCGCGCGACCAAGCCGTTCGTCGCTGTCAATTGCGCCGCGCTTCCCGATACGATGCTCGAGGCGATCCTGTTCGGCCATGCCCGCGGCGCCTTCACGGGCGCCGCCGGTGCCAGCGACGGCCTGTTCCGCGCCGCGGAAGGCGGCACGCTGCTGCTCGACGAGATTGCCGAGATGCCGATCGCGCTGCAGGCCAAGCTGCTCCGCGCGATCCAGGAGCGCGAGGTGCTGCCCGTCGGCGCGACGCAGCCGGTCAAGATCGACGTCCGGATCATCGCCGCCGCCAACCGCGAGCTCGCCACCGAAGTCGCCGAGGGCCGCTTCCGCGCCGATCTCTACTGGCGGCTCAACGTCATGCCGCTGGCGCTCAAGCCCCTCAAGGCGCGCCGGCTCGACATCCGTGCGATCACCGCCGCGCTGATCCTGCGCCATACCCGCGCTGGCGAGAGCGTCGCCTGGCCGACCGCCAATGCGCTCGACCGGCTGATGGCGCACGACTGGCCGGGCAATGTCCGCGAGCTCGACAACGTCATCCAGCGCGCGCTGCTGCTGCGCATCGGCGACCGCATCGAGGCCGACGATCTCGCCATCGAGCAGATCGCCGATTGCGCGCCGACGCTTTCCGTCGTGCCGAATGCCGTGCCGGCCGCCGCACCGCTCCGCCTCGCCGAGGTCGCGCGCGACAGCGAGGCCGAGGCGATCCGCGCCGCGCTCGATGCGAGCGGTGGCAAGCGCCTGCTCGCCGCCGCCAAGCTCGGCATCTCCGAACGCACCCTTCGCTACCGTCTCGCGCAGATGCGCGAGCGGCAGGCGGCCTGAGGACTAGCCGATGACCGCGATCACCGCCTCCAGCCTGATGGCGCTGAGGAACCAGATCCTCCAGCAGAACAGCGCGCTCCAGAAGGCCGCCGCCACCGGCCCCGCCGCCGTCACCTCGGGTGTCGCCGCGACGCCGACGCAGGCGACCCCCGTCTCGGACTTCGGCTCCGCGCTCAAGGGCGCGTTGCAGCAGGTCAACGGGATGCAGGCCAAGGCCGAGGACATTTCGAACAGCTATGAGCGCGGCGACACCACCGACATTGCGGCGGTGATGCTGGCGCGCGAAAAGGCCTCGGTGGGCTTCCAGGCGACGCTGCAGGTCCGCAACAAACTCCTGTCCGCCTATAAGGACATCATGAGCATGTCGGTGTAATATGGCTGAACTCGCAGCAACTCCCAACGAACTCGTCGCCTCGGGCCGCAGCCTGCCGGTGCCGCTCGGCTCGCTCGGCAAGGGCGGGATGGGCGGCCTTTTCGAGCGCGCCGCCGCCTTTGCGCGTCAGCCCGCGGTCGCCAAGAGCCTCCCGATGATCGGCATGCTCGGCGTGCTCGCCGCCGCCGCGCTGATCTGGATGGTGCTCCACCAGGGCCCGCAGCGCGATCTCTTCTCGGGGCTGGGCGACGCCGACAAGGCAGGCGTCGTCGCGGCGCTCGATACCGCGGGGATCAAATACAGCATCGACAATACGACCGGCACGCTCACCGTCCCCGAGGACAGCTATTACCGCGCCAAGATGCTGCTCGCGCAGCAGGGCCTGCCCAAATCGGCACCCGACGGCGACAGCCTGATCACCAATCTGCCGATGGGCGCCAGTCGTGCCGTCGAGGGCGCGCGGCTGCAGGAGGCGAAGGAGATGGACCTCGCGCGCACGATCGAGGCGATCGACGCGGTGCAGTCCGCCAAGGTCCATGTCGCCGACGACCAGCCGAGCGTCTTCCTGCGCGATGACGCCAAGCCGCAGGCTTCGGTGATGCTGACGCTGCGCGCCGGTCAGACGTTGAGCGCGGGCCAGGTCCAGGCGATCGTCCATCTCGTCGCCTCCTCGGTCGGCGGCATGTCGCCCGACGACGTGTCGGTGGTCGATCAGGCGGGCCATCTGCTCAGCGCGCAGAGCGCGGGCGGCGATGCCGACGGCACCGACAAGCAGGTCGCGATCCAGACCAAGGTCGAGGACCGCACGCGCCAGGCGATCGCCTCGCTGCTCACCCCGATCGTCGGCGACGGCAATTTCACCGCCGAGGTCCATGCCGATCTCGATTTCGCCGAGGTCGCCTCGACCACCGAGACCTATCCCAAGGACGGTCAGGTCGTTCAGACCGAGCAGGGCAGCTGGACCAATGATCCGTCGGGCTCGAACGCGCCCGCCTCGGGCATTCCCGGCGCGCTCTCCAACACCGCGCCCGCCCCGGCCAAGGCCGCCGGCACGCCCAACGGCAAGCCCGCAGGGCCCGCCGCACCGGGCGCAGCGCCGGGGCAGGCCTCGGCGACGGCCGCGGACAAGACCAACGAGACCTATAATCGCAGCTACCAGCTCGGCCATCAGGTCTCGGTGACCAAGAACCCGGTCGGCACCGTGCGTCGCCTCACCGTCGCGGTGGCGCTGCGCCAGGCGCCGGGCGCCAAGCCGCTCACCGCGCAGCAGCAGCAGCAGCTCCAGGATCTGGTCAAGGGCGCGGTCGGCTTCAACCAGCAGCGCGGCGATACCGTCGCGGTGACGCAGCAGACCTTCGTCGCCGCCGACGCCGCGCAGGGCCCGAAATGGTATCAGGCGAGCTGGCTGCCGATCGTCGGCCGCAACCTGACCGCGCTTGCGGTGGCGGCGATCGTCGTCTTCGGCATCGGTCGGCCGATGCTCAAGCGCCGCGCCGTCGCCGCCGAGCAGCGCATCGCCAACAAGGCGAAGGAGCGCGCCACCGTGGGGCGCGAGATCGCCGGCGCGCTCGCCACGCAGGAGGCCGAGGTTTCCAGCGACAAGGCGGTGACGCTCGACATGATCGAGGCCGCGCCCGGCTATGCCGCACGCGCCGCGCTGATCCGCAACTTCGTGCGACAAGACCCCGATCGCGCCGCGCTCGTCGTCCGCGACCTGATCCGCGCCGACATGCCCAAGGCCGAGGCCGCGAATGGCTGATCCCGCGATCGCGCTGTCTGGTCCGTCCGGCTCGAGCGCCGCTGCCATCCTGCTGATGCTCCTTGCCGAGGACGAAGCCGCGCAGGTGCTCGGTCGCCTCGATCCGGACGAGGTCCAGCAATTGGGCCACGCCATGTTCGGCGTCGCCGACGTCTCCGAGGAGCAGGTCGACGAGGTGCTCGACCAGTTCGTCGATCGCGCGCGCGAGCGGACCACGATCGGCTTCGCCGCCGACGGCCAGATCCGCACGATGATGGAGCGCGCGCTGGGCGCCGAGCGTGCCGAGAACATGCTTGCGCGGATCACCCCGCCGACGCGCCAGGCCGCGCTCGACAGCCTCAAGTGGATGGACGCCAAGACGATCGCCACCTTGGTCGAGGGCGAGCATCCGCAGATCGCCGCGCTGGTCCTCGCGCATCTCGATCCGCCGATCGCCGCGGACGTGCTCCAGCAGCTCGACGAGGACGCGCAGGCGGACATCGTCTACCGCGTCGCGACGCTGGGCCCGGTCTCGGCCGAAGCGCTCGACGATCTCGAGCGGCTGCTGCTGCGCCAGGTCAACAAGGGGTCGGGCCATGGCAACGCCCCCAAGCGCGGCGGCGCGACCGAGGCCGCCAAGATCGTCAACGGCACGCGCACCAATGTCGAGCAGCGCGTCATCCGCCAGCTCGCCAAGCTCGACAAGGGTCTTGCGCGGCAGATCGAGGACGAGATGTTCGTCTTCGACAATCTGTCGGCGCTGTCCGAGAAGGATCTCGGCGCGTTGCTGCGCTCGATCGACAACGAGATCCTCATCATCGCGCTCAAGGGTTGCGAGGCCAATCTGCGCAACCGCATGTTCGGCTGCATGTCGAGCCGCGCTGCGCAGTCGATCCAGGACGAGATGGCCGAACGCGGGCCGATGCGGCTCGCCGAGGTCCAGGAAAGCCAGAAGCAGGTGCTCGCGATCGCGCGGCGCCTCGCCGAAGCGGGCACGATCAGCCTCGGGGGCAAGGGGGAAGATTATGTCTAATCCGTTCGCGGGTGCGCAACGCTACGCGGTGTGGACGCAGCCCGACGTCGCAGCGCCCGCACCGTTCGTCGCGTGGGGCGCGGCGCTGCGCGAGGCATTCACGGTGCCCGAGGACGATCTGCCGATCCCGGAGGAGCCCGCGATCGACATCGAGGCGATTCGTGCCGAGGCGATGGCGCAGGGATTCAGCGCTGGCATCGAGGCGGGCCGTCGCGAGGCCGACAAGGAGCGTGCGTCGCTGCAGCGGCTGGCGTCCGCGCTCGATCATCTCCGCCCCGAGCCGCCGCAGGGGCTAGGCGCGATGATCGCCGCCACGGTCGAGCGCCTGCTGCACGAGGTCGTCGGCGCGGTGCCGGTTGATCTCGAGACGCTCGTCGCGCGCGCGACCGCCGCCGCCGCGATGATCGGCGAGGAAACACGCCCCACCGTGCTCAAGCTCAATCCCGACGATCTGCAGCGCCTTGCCGGCGTCGACCTGCCCGTCAGGGCCGAAGCCGATGCGGCGCTCGCACCGGGCAGCCTGCGCCTCGAAACCGGCGCCGGCTCGATCGAGGACGGCCCCGCCGTCCGGCTCGATCGGCTGAAGGGCGCACTCGACCGGATCGCCGGCACACGATGATCTCCCTTCAGGATCGTGCCGCCACGCTGCTCGACAGCCTGACCGTCGGCGAGGCCGGGCCGCGCCGGATCGGCAGGCTGGTCGCCTATGACGGGCAGATGCTCGAGGCAACCGGGCTTGCCATGCCGGTTGGCGCGTCGGTGCGCGTGATCGATGCCGACGGCCATGCGACGCGCGCCGAGGTGGTCGGCTTCAAGGGCGATCGCTCGCTGCTGATGGCGCTCGACGCCGACGCGCCGCACAGCAATGGCGGCCGCGTCGAACCCGACGCCAATGGCGGCATCGCCGAGGTCGGCGAGGCGCTGCTCGGCCGCGTCATCGACGCGACCGGCAATCCGCTCGACGGATTGGGCACGATCGACACGCAGGCGACCTGGCCGCTCGCCGGCAAGCCCGCCAATCCGCTCGACCGCGCGCGCGTTACCGAATGTTTCGACATGGGCGTGCGCGCGATCAACGCGCTGCTGACAGCGGGCGTCGGCCAGCGGATCGCGATCTGCGCGGGCTCGGGCGTCGGCAAGTCGGTGCTGATGGGCCAGATGATCCAGGGTGCCGAGGCGGACGTGATCGTCGTCGGGCTGATCGGCGAGCGCAGTCGCGAAGTTGCCGACTTCCTCGCGACCAAGCTGATCCCGGGCGTGCGCGAGAGGAGCGTCGTCGTCGCGGTGCCCGCGGATCATCCGCCGGTGCTCCGCCTGCGCGCCGCGATGCGCGCCACCGCGATCGCCGAATATTTCCGCGCGCAGGGCAAGCGCGTGCTGCTGCTGATCGACAGTCTGACGCGCTGCGCGCATGCCCAGCGCGAGCTCGGCCTGTCGCTCGGCGAACCGCCGACGATGAAGGGCTATCCGCCCTCCGCGCTCGGCATGATCCCGCGGCTGATCGAGCGCGCCGGCGCCGATGCGCGCTCGGGCGGCTCGATCACCGCGCTCTACACCGTGCTCGCCGACGGCGACGACGGCGACGACCCGATCGTCGATACCGCGCGCGCGATCGTCGACGGGCATATCATCCTGTCGCGCACGCTCTCCGAGCAGGGGATCTTCCCTGCGATCGATGTCGGCCGCTCGCTCAGCCGCGTGATGGCGGACATCGTCGACGAGGAGCATGGCGAGGCCGCCGCAGCACTCCGCCGGCTATGGTCGGTCTATGAGGAAAATCGCGATCTCATCCTGATGGGCGCCTACAAGGCCGGATCGGATGCGACGATCGACCAGGCGATCGCACGCCACCGCGAAATCCTCGACTTCCTCAAGCAGCGGCCCAAGGACCGGATCGATCTGGCGCACAGCTCGGCCGAGCTGATCGAACGGTTCGGCGGATGAGCGGGCTCGTCCGTCGCCGCGAGCGGATCGCCCGCGTCCGCCGTGTCGAGCATGTGCTGGCGGCCGGTGCGGCGGCCGCCGCCGAGGCGCAGCTGCAGACGCTCGAACAGAGCGCCGCGCGCGTGCTCGATCTGCGGCTCAGCCTCACCACCGGCATCGGAAGCCTGACCTCGCAGACGCTCGCGGCGCAGGGCGAGCTCGCACACCGGCTCGATCTGGCGCGTTTCGGCCTTGCCGACGCGATCGCCGGGGCGCGCGCCACGGCCGCCGCCAAGGGCGCCGAGCGCATCGAAGCGCGTATCCGCCAGGAGAGCGCCGACCGTCTCGCCGAACGCGCGGGCAAGGCCGCCGAGGCGCTCGTCGAACGCCGCGCGTCGGCGACCAGCCACCGTCCGCCGCGCGGCTGGGGTGGGGCGGCGTGAGCATGGCGACCGTCACCACGCTCGCGGGCAAGGCCGCGTCGCTGCCCGATGGCGGCAAGGCGGCGCAGGTTAAGCCCGACGCGGGCACCGCCTTCGCCGCAATGATCGCCGGCGCCACCGATCATAGCCCGCGGGTCGACGAGACCGCCGTCAAGGGCGCCGTCGACAAGCCGCAACGCACCCGGCGTGCCGATTCGACGTCCGCCGAAGACGGAACATCCGCGACCACGGCGGCGAGCACCGACGCGTCGACGCCGGCCGTCGTGCCGCTCGCTGTCCCCGCGCCGCCCGTGACCGATCCTACCCGGGGCAAGAACGGCGAGGCGGTCCCCAGCGACGTGCGGCGCGCGGCGTCGGCCGCGACGGCTTTGCCGAGCCAAGATGGCGAATCGTCCGTCGATCTGACGCAGAGCGCGGTCGATATCGGCGATGCGAAGCTCGCCCCCGTGCTTGCCGCGCTCGCCGACAGCCTTGCAGCGAAGCAGGCGAGCGATCGTCCGACGCTGCCGGCGATCGCGGGTCCGCCGTCGACGGCGCCGACCGTACCCGCAGCGCCGATCATATCCGCACCGGCGCCATTGCCGACCACCGCGACCGCTGCGCTGATGGCGTCGCGCATCGCCCCCGCGGGCGTACCCTTTTCCGGACGCGCCGATGCGCGCGCGCCCGCGGTGAGCAACCGCAAGAGCGCCGACGACGCCGATCCCGACGCGCCGTCGGCCGGCACCGATCCAAGCGTTTCGCTGACACCCGGCGCAACCGCGGCGGCGACGAGCTTGCCGGCCGCTAACGCCCGCCACGCGCCTGCACCCGCCGCCGATCGCGCCGCGGGACAGCTCGCCGCGGGCGCCGCCGATCGCCAGCTCGATCTCGCCAGGCAGGGCGCCTGGCTCGACGGCCTTTCGCACGATATCGCCGCGACCGGTACGGGCGCCGGCCCGCTGCGCTTCGCGGTCGCGCCGCAGCATCTCGGCACGGTCCAGGTCGAGCTCGCGCGGGGCGGCGACGGCGCAACCGTCACGCTGACCGCGAGCAGCGAGGCCGGCCGCGTCGCGCTCGCCGATGCGCGTCCGCAGCTCGTCGCCGAGGCCCGCGCGCAGGGTATCCACATCGCCAGCGCGCAGGTCGATGTCGGCGGCGGCCAGGCGGGTTCGCAATCGCGATCGTCGTCGGGTCATGCGTCGGGGCAGGGCGATTCGCGGTCCTCGCCGCACGCGCCGTCCGGCCAGGGCGGTTTTTCCGGGCAGGGGGGCGGCCGAGGGGAATCGCGACCCCGTTCGCAAACCCGATCGCAACCTCTTGCCGCTAATCCCGTCTCGCAGACCGGATCGACCGGCGCGGATACCGCGCCGACCAGACCGGCTGATGGACTTTATGCATGATGCCCCGAGGACCGAGAGATGAGTGACGACGCCGCCCCCGCGCCCAAGAAGAAGGGCAAGAAGAAGCTGATCCTGCTCGTGGTTGGCGGGCTCGTGCTCGCCGGCGGCGGCGTCGCGGGCGGCATGGTAGCGGCCGGAATGGGGCTCGGTGGCGCGCACGCGCGCGAGGAGGTCGACCCCTATGCGCCCAAGCTGGTGCTGCGCGAGGGCCAGAGCGCCGATCCGACGATCGTCCACAAGGCGGTCGGCAGCTTCGCGCCCGATCCGCGACGCTACAAGGCGTCCTATTACACGATGGAGCAGCCCTTCACCTCGAACCTGCGCGATACCGACGGCATCGCGCAGATCGCGATCGGCGTCTCGACCTTCTACGACGCCAAGGTGCTCGACGGGTTCAAGGACAATGAGATGCCGATCCGTTCGGCGGTGCTCGAGACGCTCGCCAACCAGGATGCGTTCGTGCTGGGCACGCCCGAGGGCAAGACCGCGCTCCAGGGCCGGCTGCGCGACGCGATCAACAAGGTGCTCGTCGAGAAGACGGGTTACGGGGGGATCGATGATGTCTATTTCACCAGCTTCATCATCCAGTAAGGTGGTGAAGACGAGCGTGAAGGGACGGATGTGGCCAGGGAGCCGATCGGCAATCAAGACGAGTCTCGGCTGAACGCGCAGGCGTGGGGCAAGGACGTGCAGCCGTTCTCGCTGGGCAGCGAGGCGTTGCGGCCCGGCGCGCGCCTCGCCGGGCTGGACCGCGTCGGCGAACGGCTCGCGCGGCGGCTGCGCGACGTGTTCGAGCCGTTCGCGCGCGTCAAACCCAAGGTCGAGGCGGAGGCCGCGCTGACCTCGCGCTTCGAGACGTGGCGCGACGGCCTGCCCGAATTCACCTCGCTCAGCCTCTACCGGCTGCGTCCGATGAAGGGCGGCATGCTCGTCGCGATCAGCCCCGATTATGTCAGCCGGCTGGTCGACGCCTTCTATGGCGGCACCGGCGGCAGCAACGCCTCGGTGCGCAAGCGCGAATTCACCGCCGCCGAGGAGCGGCTGCTGTCGCGCCTCACCGATGCGATCGCGGCCGCCGTCGTCGAGGTCTGGGCCGATATCGTGCCGCTCGAGCCGATGCTCGCCTCGCGCGAGACCAACGCCGGCTATGCGAGCCTGGTCCGCGGCGACGAGTCGGTGGTGGTGCAGCGCTTCGCGGTCGCCGGTGGCGGCCCGGGCGCGACCAGCATCGATCTGGTGTTCCCGCTCGGCGCGATGCGCGCCTATGAGGCGCAGCTTGCCGCCAAGATCCACGCCGAGGCGGGGCCCGTCGACAGCGAGTTCCGCTTTCGCATGGCACGCGCGCTCGAGCGGGTCAGCCTGCCGGTGCGCTCGGTCGTCGCGCGCCCGACGCTGTCGGTCAGCGAGCTGCTCGCGCTCAAGGCGGGCGACGTGATCCCGATCACGCTCGCGCCCAAGGTTCCGCTGATCGTCGGCAACAGACGGCTTGCGGAAGGCACGATCGGCGAGCAGGAAGGACGCGCGGCGTTCCAGGTCGAGACGATCGGCGCGCCGGACCGCAGCGGGGGCCAGTGAGCGGTATGACGTCAAGCGGGGATATGGGACATTGAGCGACATGAGTGACGCGCCCTTTCCGGGGATCGACGATCCGAACACACCGGCCGGACGCAATTACCGGCTGCTCGCGGACATTCCGTTGCGGCTGTCGGTCGAGGTCGGCTCGACCTCGCTCAAGCTCAGCGAATTGCTCGATCTGAACGAAGGCTCGGTGGTCGAGCTCGATCGCCAGGCCAACGAACTGCTCGACATCCTCGTCAACGGCACGCTGGTCGCCAAGGGCGAAGTGGTGACGGTCAACGGCCGCTTCGGCATCCGCGTCGTCGATGTCGTCGCGACGGAGGCGCGGCTGGCGGGGCTCGAACGCCGGGCATGAGCTGGACCTATCTGCTCAACGTCGTCGTGATGCTCGCGCTGGTCGCGGGCATGGCGGTGGGCACGCTGTGGCTGCTGCGCAAGTTCCAGCCGGGCTTTTCGGTGGGCGGGCAGCGCGACCGGCTGGTGCGCGTCGTCGACGCGGTGCCGATGGGGGCGACCGGCGGGCGGCTCGCGGTGGTCGAGTTCGAGGGCAAGCGGATTTTGGTCGGCGTCTCGCGCGGGCGGATGGATGTGCTGTCCGAAGCGCCGATCGAGAGTGGCTTCCAGCGCTATATCGACGACGGGGATGCGTAGATGCGCGTGATGGTACGCGCGACCTGTTCCCCCGCGCAGGCGGGGGCCCAGTCGCGGCGCGGAAACCGGGTCCCCGCCGTCGCGGGGATACGGTGGTTTGTCGGTGCGGCTGTTCTTCTCCTTCTGACCCTGCTTCTCGCCCACCCTGCGTTCGCCGCGACCGCAGCCCCCGGCACCGGCGCCGTCCCGCCACCCGGCGCGGTGCAGTCCTCGGCGCTCAACAAGGCGCTCGGCCAGGTGTCGGGCGACGGCAAGCCGCTGTCACTGTCGCTGCAGATCCTCATCCTGATGAGCCTGCTGACGGTGCTGCCGTCGCTGCTCCTGATGATGACCAGCTTCACCCGGATCATCATCGTGCTGTCGATCCTGCGTCAGGCGCTGGGGCTGCAGCAGACCCCGCCCAACCAGGTGCTGGTCGGGCTGTCTCTGTTCCTGACGCTGTTCATAATGCGGCCGGTGATCGACCGGATCAACGCGGACGCGGTCACGCCATACGGCGCGGGCCAGATCCCGCTCGAGACCGCGATCGCCAAGTCGGGCGACGCGCTCCATGTCTTCATGGTGCGCCAGGTGCGCAAGACCGACATCCAGCTCTTCTCGGACATCGCGCATGCGCCCAAATTCGCGACGCCCGCCGACATTCCCTTCTCGATCCTGCTGCCCGCCTACGTCACCTCGGAGCTCAAGACCGCGTTCCAGATCGGCTTCCTGATCTTCCTGCCCTTTCTCGTGATCGATCTGGTGGTGGCGACGACGCTGATGTCGCTCGGCATGATGATGCTGTCGCCGACGATCATCTCGATGCCGTTCAAGCTGCTGCTGTTCGTGCTCGTCGATGGCTGGGCGCTGACGATGGGCAGCCTCGCGCAGAGCTTCGGGTGAGAGGCGGGGCACTACCGTTCCCCGGCGAAAGCCGGGGCCCAGGCCTCACGCCGGTGGCCGGCGTCTTGCTTCCATCAAAATGCGGGCCTGGGCCCCGGCTGTCGCCGGGGAACATGGACGCGGGGCCGCGCTGATGGAACCCGCGGTCGGCACCGACTATTTCATCGGCGTCGCCCAGCAGGCGATGTGGGTGCTCGCGCTCGCCTCGGCGCCGATCCTGATCCCGGCGCTGGTCGCGGGGCTGATCCTCGGCATGGTGCAGGCGGCGACCTCGATCAACGAGCAGACGCTGTCGTTCATCCCCAAGCTGCTCGTCGTCGCGATCTGCATAGCGCTGTTCGGCGGCGCGGTGATGACGCTGCTCGCCGATTTCACGCGCGACATGTTCCACCGCATCCCCGATCTGCTGCACTGACGATGGTGCCATGACGATGATGTACGCCTGATGCTTCCCGGCGGCCTCGTCGCGATCGAAGCGAACCTCTGGATCTTCCTCGTCGCGATGATCCGACCGGGCGCTGCGTTTCTCGCCGCCCCCGTGTTCGGGGCGCAGAACGTGCCGGTGCAGGTGCGGCTGATCATCAGCCTCGCGGTGGGCATTCCCGCGCTCGCGCAGACGCCGTTCGAGCTGCCGCCGGGCGGCATCGCCACCATCTCCGGCGTCGTGCTGGTGGCGGGCGAGGTGATTGCGGGGCTCGCGCTCGGCTTCGCGGTCCAGCTCGGCTATTCGGCCGCGATGATGGCGGGCGAGGTGATCGCCAATTCGATGGGGCTGGGCTTCGCGCAGATGGTCGATCCGCAATCGGGCGCCTCGACCCCCGCGATCGGTCAGTTCCTGTCGATTCTCGGCACCTTCCTGTTCCTCGCGATGGACGGCCATCTGATGCTCGCGACGATCATCGTCGACAGCTATCACTCGCTGCCGCCCGGGCAGGCCTGGCTCGGCCAGGGCAGCCTGCGCGACGTCTTCGCCTTCGGCGGCGACATGTTCGCCGCCGGCATGGCGATCGCCTTGCCCGTCGGTTTCGCGCTGATCCTCGTCCAGGTGGTGATGGCGATGCTGGCGCGGTCGGCGCCCGCGATGAACCTGTTCTCGGTCGGGCTACCCGCGACGATCTTCGCGGGCGTCGTGCTGCTCGCCGTCGCGGCGCCCGCGCTGGGGGACGGGATTGCGAGCTCGATCGAGCGCGGGCTGGCGCTTTCGCGCGCGCTCGCGACGGGCAAGGGCTGATGGCCGAGGAGTCCGCGGGCGAACGCTCCGAAGCGCCGACCGAGAAGAAGCTGCGCGACGCCGCCGAAAAGGGCGACGTCCTCCAGTCGAAGGAACTCGGTGCGGCGATGGTGATGATCGTCGGCGCGGGCTGGATCGCGCTCGGCGGGCCGCTGCTGATCGGCGCGCTGACCGAGCTGCTGCGCGGATCGCTGAGCTTCGGGCGCGGCGCGATCGACGATTTCGAGCCCGGGCTGACATTGCTGCGGATGCTCGGCCGCGTGATCGTCCCGCTCGGCACGCTGTTCGGCGCGACCGTGCTCGCCACGGTCGCGACGCCCGCGCTGCTCGGCGCGTTCGGCTTCCGCTGGGGGGCGATCGCGTTCAAGCCCGAGCGCGTCGATCCGCTCGCCGGGATCAAGCGCATCTTTGGGGCGCAGGGGCTGATCGAGCTGCTCAAGGCGATCGCCAAGGTCACCGTGATGGGGGTGATCGGCTGGTGGCTGCTGTCGTCGCGGATCGCGCGGATCACCACCATGGGGCGCGGCGACATCGCGACGTCGATCACCGAATTGGGGCACACATTCGCCTTTGCGGTGATCGTGATGGCGATGGGGCTGGTGCTGATCGCGGGCGTCGACGTGCCCGCGCAGATGATCCGCCGCACCGCCAAGCTGCGGATGAGCAAGCAGGACGTCAAGGACGAGCACAAGCAGTCCGAAGGCTCGCCCGAGCTCAAGGGCGCGATCCGCAGGCGGCAGATGGAGGCGTCGCGGCGCTCGGCGCGCTCGGCGGTGGCGGAGGCCAGCGTGGTGCTCACCAACCCGACGCATTTCGCGATCGCACTGCGCTATCGGCCGGGCGAGGATGCCGCGCCGATCGTCGTCGCGCGGGGGCGCGGCGCCACCGCCGACGCGATCCGCGCGCTTGCCGACGAGTATAAGGTGCCGATGCTGAGCTATCCACAGCTCGCGCGCGCGATCTATTTCACGACGCGCGCCGGGCAGCTGATCCGCGAGGATCTCTATATCGCGGTCGCGACGATCCTCGCCTTCGTGTTCAACATCGATCGCGCGATGGCCGAGGGGCGCACGCAGCCCGTCGTCGAGGTGCCCGGCGAGATCCGCTTCGACGAGAATGGGCGGCCGAGCGCGTGACGGCGCATATACGGGCTTCGCATCTTTCTGATTAAACTTCTGCCGTTCCTGCCGTTCTTGTGTCGAGGGACAAAGGATCGGCGATGGGCGACGCGATATCGGCAGTGACGGGGGTTGACGCGGTGTCGCTCGCCGCTGCCACGGCGATGTCGGCGCGTGAGACGATCGAGCGGCGCGGGAAGCGGCTGCGCTGGCTGGCCTCGCTCCATGCCGCGTCGGGCGGCGACGAGACCCCCGATCCCGAGGCCGCGGCGCGGCGAGACGCGGCGCTGCTTGCGGACAACCGCGAACGGATCGCCGCGGCGATCGGCACGATCGAGGAATTCGACAGGCTCGATGCGGGCGCGAGCGACCTTGCCGACGCGCGCTACCGCGGCACGATCACCGCCGCCGACCTCGCGCGGCGCATCGGCGCGCAGGCCGAGATGTCGCTGCGCGTCCAGGCGCATCTGGGCGCCGCCAGCGTGCGTCGGCTGGTCGGTGACGAAAATGCGGGGGATGGAGTGAACGGGCTGTAAAGAATTTTGCGCCACGGTCGTTTCTGAAGGCGAAGGACAGCGCGATGACGACGACCAGCAGCACGACATCGGCCTCGACGACGGCCGCGACCGCCGCGCTCGCGGCGACCAGCACGTCGTCGACCGCGGCAAGCAACGCCGCGATCGGCGCGAGCATCCTCTCAAGCCTCAACGCCAATGGCGCGAGCATCGATACCGGGTCGCTGGTCACCAGCCTCACCGCCGCGCAGAAGACCTCGGTCGAGACGCCGATCACCACCAAGCAGACCGCCAACACCGCGCAAATCTCCTCGGTGGCGTCGATCTCGAGCGACCTCACGGCGTTTTCGACCTCGCTGAACACACTCGTCTCGGGCGGCACGTTGCAGACGCAGCCGGCCTCGTCGGACACCGGCGTGCTGACCGTCAGCGCGGTTGCCGGGACGCCGATCGGCTCGCTCAGCAGCGCGATCAGCGTCACCCAGATCGCCAAGGCGCAGTCGGTCAAATCCACCGCCTATGCGACCACCCAGGCGTTCAACTCCGGCACGCTCTCGTTCAGCGTCGCGGGCGGCACGCCGATCAACGTCACCGTGTCGAACGACAATGATACGCTCGCCGGCATCGCGCAGTCGATCAACGCCGCGGGTGCCGGCGTCACCGCCTCGGTGATCTCCGGGTCCGACGGCAAGAGCACGCTCGTGCTCAAGGGCACGACGGGCGCGGCGCAGGCGTTCACGGTGACCGGCACCGACAGCACCGATTCGTCGGTGACGCAGCCGACCGGCGGCACCTCGCTTTCGGCGTTGTCCTTCGATCCCACCGCCACCGCCAGCGCGTCGGCCACGATGACCAGCACGCAGAGCGCGCAGGACGCGCAGCTCACCGTCGACGGCGTCTCGGTCAGCCGGTCGACGAACAGCTTTTCGGATGTCGTCCCCGGGGTGCAGATCAACCTGGTCGCGGCGGGCACGACCAGCCTGTCCTCGTCGCCCGCGACCGCGGCGATCACCTCGTCGATCAACGATTTCGTCAGCGCCTACAACTCGCTGCTGAGCGAGCTCAACACCGCCACCGCGGCGGCGACGAGCAGCGCCGACGCCGGTCCGCTGCGCGGCAATCCGGCGATCCGCGCGCTGCAGAGCCAGCTGACCAAGATGACCACGACGCCGCTCAACTCGTCGGGCACGATCCGCACGCTGGCGGAGCTCGGCGTCAAGACCGCGCAGGACGGCACGCTGTCTGTCGACGCGACCAAGCTCTCGACGATGCTGACCACCTATCCCGACGACGTCGAGAAGATGTTCATGACGACGCAGAGCAGCTCGAGCCCGCAGGTGCTGATCAACAGCAGCGCGGGCGCGGCCGCCTCGGGTGTCTATACGGTCTCGGGGATCACGCCGGCGGTCAATGGCGGCAATGCGACGGGGACGATCAACGGTGCCGCGATGGGCGCATCGAGCTGGATCCTCACCGCCGGTGCCGGCAATAATGCGGACGGGCTCTCGCTGCAGATCCTCTCGGCCGCGCCGTCGACCGCGACGATCACGATCAACCAGGGGCTCGGCGGCGTGCTTCAGGCGATCCACGACACGCTGCTCGGCACCACCGGCGCGCTCACCACGCTGGCGGCGAGCCTGACGACGCAGCAGACCAGCCTTGCCGACGCGCTCACCAAGGCCGACGCGCAGGTGACCGTCTATCACGACCGGCTCGTCACCCAGTTCACCCAGATGAACACGCTCGTCTCGGGCTACAAGGCGACGTCGAGCTACCTCACACAGCAGGTCGGGCTGTGGACCAACCCCAACGCGTCCTAAGCACGACAGAAAGATCAGGATAAGCCATGCTCGCGTCCGCCGGATATGCCGCTGCCCGACAGCATTATGCCACGATCGATCTCGCGTCGAAGATCGAGGGCGCGTCGCCGCATCGGCTGATCGCAGTGCTCTACGAGGAACTGCTCAAGACGTTCGACACGCTAGCGGTCGGGCTGGCCGCCAACGGCACGCTGTCGCGCGACGGCGTCATCAAGCGGCGCTCGCACGCCAATTCGATCCTGCATGGGCTCGAGGGCAGCCTCGATCATGCGCAGGGTGGCGAGATCGCCGGGGGCCTCGCGGCGATCTACCGCGAGGCGCGGCGGCTGCTCGGGATCGCGGCGGCGCAATCTGATCCGAAACCGATCATCGAGGCGCGCGAGATGATCGCCGAAATCGCCGACGCCTGGGCGCGGATCGGCTGAACCGACACGCCCATCGGGATCGATCCGTTCCGGATTTGTTTTTCTGCGTGACCTTCGTCCGTTCGCGTGACATAGTGGAACAGAAATGGAACGGAGAGTCGTCATGCGCGCTCTGTCTGCCGATCTTCCCTATGTCGCATTGCGGTCCGCGGGCGTGCTGCTGTTCGCCGACGAGCCGCATCGCCGCGAACATCTCGCCGACGCGATCACGCGCGCGGGCGGGCGGCTCGTCGCAAGCGGCCCCTTGTCCGCCGCGATCGAACGGCTCGATCAGCGCGTGGCGAGCGTGGTCGTCGATATCGGGGCGGACGACGGCGACTCGCTCGATGCGATTCTCGATCGCCTCAACGGCCTCGGCGCGGCCTCGGGGCGGCTCGCTGCGCTGATATTGACCCCGGCTGCGCTGATCGACGTCGTCGCGGCGCGGATCGACGATCCCGGCGTCGCCATCCTCGTCGATCCCGACGCGGTCGAACGCGATGCCGCGCTGTCCGAGCTTGTCGCCGTGCCGGCCGGACGCGTCGCCGAGGAGGGCGAGTCGGATCGGCGTCGGCGACTCGCGCAACTGGGCGAGGAGGTCGGCCGCATCGCGCGCGCGCTCGCCGCGCTGTCGGCGAGCGCCCCCGAACCGGTCGCGGGAGGTAGCGACGCGCGCGCCGTGGCGCCGATCGTCTCCGACGCCCCGCTGGTGCGCGCGATCCTCAAGCTGCGGCGCCTGCGCGGTCAGCATTTCGAGCCCGCGCTGTTCGCCGATCCGGCATGGGACATCCTGCTCGATCTCGCCGCCGCGCGGATCGAGGGCCGGATGGTCGCGGTGTCGAGCCTGTGCATCGCCGCCGCGGTGCCGGCCACCACCGCGCTGCGCTGGATCTCGCAGATGACCGAGCAGGCGCTGCTCGTCCGGCACCCCGATGCGCATGACGGCCGCCGCGTGTTCATCGCGCTCGCCGACGCGACCGCCACCGCGATGGACGCCTATCTCGCCGCCGCGCGCCGGGTCGTGGCGCCTGCCGCCTGACGGTCAGCGCGGTCCGAGCAGCCGGCCGAGCCGCGTGTCGGGCGTCAGCCCGCAGGCGAGCAGCGCGACCGGGATGGTCAGCGCGCCGAGTCCGCCGATCACCCCGGATATGCCGATACCGCGTCCCAGCGCCAGCGTGGCCAAGATGACCAGCGCGACGGTCACGATCGCGTTGACGATGTTGTTCGCCGCGATCGTGCGCGAGCGTTCGGCGGCGACGCTCCCGGTCTGCAGGATCGCATAGAGCGGCACGACGAAGATCCCCCCGGCGACCGCGACGCCGGCCAGATCGACCAGAAGCCGCCAGTTGCCCGCCATCGCGACGAAGTCGCGGACGCCGATCGCCGTCGCGGTCCGCGCATGGCGATGCGTCGACCAGCACAGATCGATCAGCCATCCGGCGAGCGCGAGTGCCGCGGCGGGCACGTAGCGCGCGGACACCTTGCCGTGCAGCAGCGTGTTGACCAGCAGCGAGCCGGCCGCGACGCCGATCGAGAAGATCAGCAGGAACAGCGTCGCCACCGACTGGCGTCCGCCGAGCACGTCGCCGACCAGCGGCGCGAAGATCGAGAGCAGTACCGCACCGACCGCGAAGAACCAGCTGATCCCGAGGATCGCGAGCCACAGCCGATGGTGCGCGCGCGCGGCGCCGATGATCCGCCGCGTGCCGCGGAACGGATTGCGATCGATCGCCAACCCCCGCTCGGCGGGCGGCGCGGGCGGCACGGCGAGGCTGACCACGAGGCCCAGCATCGCCAGCCCGATCGCGACCAGCGCCGATTGCCACGGCGCGATCACGCCGGCCAGCAATTGGCCGCCAAGGATCGCGAGGAAGGTTCCCGCCTCGATCACGCCGGTCCCGCCGACAATCTCTTCAGGCCGCAGATGCTGCGGCAATATGGCATATTTGACCGGGCCGAAGATCGTTGAATGCACCCCCATCAGGAACAGCGCGCCGAGCAACAGCGGCACCGATTCGATCCGGAACCCGAGCAGCGCGATCAGCATGATCACCACCTCGGCGGATTTGACGATGCGGATCAGCCTGGCCTTGTCGCAGGCGTCGGCGATCGTGCCGGCGAGCGCGGAGAACAGGAAATAGGGCAGGATGAACAGCCCCGTCGCGATCGTCGCGAGCTCGGCCGCCGCGCCGGGCGCGGCCGCATGGAGCCCGAAATTGGCGAGGAACAGCAAGGCGAACTTGAGCAGATTGTCGTTGAACGCGCCGAGGAACTGGACGACGAACAGCGGCGCGAAGCGGCGTCTGCCGAGCAGCGACAATTCGGATGCGGACATGGCGATACCCCCGGGCGGTGCCCGTCTGTAAAGGATCGGCACCCGGCTGCAATCGCGGCTTGCCCGCCGCGCAAAGCCGGCTATGACGCGATCCGGCAGGGATGGGCGGTTAGCTCAGTTGGTAGAGCAGTTCGTTTACACCGAACGGGTCGGCGGTTCGAGCCCGTCACCGCCCACCAGAGTCGCGAAGAAATAGCCTCCCGGGACGATCGTCCGCGACGCTCGCGTGCCGGCGCTGGCCTGCGCCCAACGCCTTGCCGCGGCGCTTTACCCCAGCGCGCGCACCAGTCGCGTCGCGACGCCCAGCCATGCCGGGTCGGCGATCACCTGCTGGCGCCCGCCGCCGGCGAGCGGCAGCACGTGCAGCTTGCCCGGATCGCGGCCGATCAGCCGCCCGAACAGGAAACGGCCCGCCGGGCGAGGCAGCAGCACGTCGCGGTTGAGCGCGTGGCCGAATGCATCCGGGGCGAGCCGGTCCAGCCAGATCGTGTCGCCCGCGCGATACTCGCCCTGGCTCGCCTCGACGAGCAGCGCGATCGCGCCCTCTCCCGGCCGCGGCGGTGTCGCGACCGTCGGCTGACGCGGCGCCACCGCCCCGCCCGAGCCGAGGATCGCGGCGACCGGCAGGTCGATCACGTCGGGCAGGCGGACCAGATCGGCGGCCTCGACGCCCAACGCCGCGGCGATGCGGTTGAGCCAGCCGACCGAGACGGTGCGCGTGCCCGTCTCGAGCCGCCCGATCGTCTGCGCGGTGGTGGCCGGCACACATGCTGCGGCAACCTCGGCGAGCGTCATTCCCTTGGCGCGACGTACATCGCGGATACGCGTGATCATGACAGGACCCCTGAACCGAAGCGGTTATTCTCTTTCCTACAGCATATCCTCTATGGCATGCGAATCCAGTGGGAACGTAAAGGGAACATATTTGATGGCTTTTCCTCTTAGCGCGCAAGGGCAACGGGTCGTCGACGCTCTGGCGGCGGGACGGCGTTTCGCGCGCCGCGCCGGTGGTTGGGCGGCGGGGGCGCTCGTCGCGCCCGACAGCCTCGTTAGCGAGCTCGAAAGCCGCGACATGGTGCGCCGCTCGGGCGATGGGCTGGCGCTCGGCAAAGCCGGGCGGGCGTTGTTGCGGCAATCCGCCGGGGGCGAAAACCGCCTGCTCGTCGAGCGCGGGCTGGCGCAGGACGAGGCGCCGCGGCGGGGCGCGCGCGGGCGCGCCGCGCGCAGCGTCACCGTCAATATGGCCGAGTCGCCGCTCGGCTGGCTCAAAGCGCGCGGGCTGGTCGACGATCGCCAGTACGAAGCCGGCGAACGGCTGCGCGGCGACTGGACGGTCGCGCAGATGGCGCCGCGCGTGACGATGCGTTGGGACGCGGGTGCCGCCACGACGGGCGACCAGCTCGACCCGACGCTCGCGCAGATCGCCGCCAGGCGCCGGACGGACGATGCGCTGGATGCGGTCGGCGCAGGATTGAGCGATGTGCTGTGGCGGATCGTCTGCGCGGGCGAGGGGATGGAGACCGCCGAACGCGCGCTCGGTTGGCCGGCGCGCGCGGGCCGGGTGGTGCTGACGCTGGCGCTCGATCGGCTGGCGGACCATTATCGGCTTGAACGTGCCAGGGATTCGGCAGAGATTCCGGTTTCACCGAAGGGGCGGGCAGCGGCGGATCGTGGACAATCTATGCATGTGTCGACACCGCATGGCTGATCCCGCCGCCCGCGCCGGCGGGCGCGCCGCCACCGCCGGCGAACGCGTCCGTCCGGATCGCCGCGCGCACGCCGCCATGCGGCCTCGTCGAGCCGGTCGGCGATGAGCGACGATCCGGCGCGCCGCGACGTCGACATCGTGGTGCATGCGCTGCTCGCGCTGGCGGTCTTCGGGGGCGACCTCTACGTCGTGCTGTTCCTCGTGCCGGAGCTGTTCGATCGCCATCGGTCCGAGCTCGACCTGCTCGCGGTCGCGGCGCTCCTCGGCATGCTCGCCTTCTCCTATCTCGCCGGCCGCTATCTGTGGCGGTCGATCCACAGCATCACGCACGGAGACCATCCATGAACCGCACCGTCGTCGTTGCCGCGCCCGTCGCCGTCGCGGTCCTGCTCGTCGCGAGCGTGGGCCTCGTCTCCTGCTCGAAGGTCGAGCCCGGGCATGTCGGCATCAAGGTCAGCAATTTCGGATCGGGCGCAGGCGTGTCCGATCAGGCGCTCGGCGTCGGCTATTATCTGACCCCGCCGGGCACAGCGATCTACGAATATCCGGTCTATACCTCGACCTACGCCTGGACCGCGAGCAAGGAACAATCGGAAGCGAACGAGGAGATCAGCTTCCAGGACAAATCCGGCCTCGGCGTCTCGGCCGACGTCTCGGTCGCCTATCATGTCGAGGCGTCCAAGGCGCCGATCCTGTTCCAGAAATACCGCACCGACATGATGGGGATCGTCGCGGGGCCGCTGCGCAACGCGGTGCGCAACGCGATCGTCGAACGCGCCTCGGCGATGGGGGTCGAGGATATCTACGGTCCGCAGAAGGCGGCGCTGATCGCGGGCGCGCAGAAGGACGTATCCGCCTATTTCGCGCCCTACGGGCTGATCATCGATCAGCTCTACTGGGCGTCGAACATCCGCCTGCCCGAGACGATCCTGGCGCAGATCAACGCGCGCGTCGCCAACGAGCAGCAGGCGCTCGCAGCCCAGGCGACGGTCGCGACCAAGGAGGCGGAGGCGCGCGCGGAGGTCGCCGAGGCGCAGGGCCATGCGCAGGCGACGCAGATCGAGGCGGCGGCGCTCAAGGCCTCGCCCGAGATCCTGCGGCAGCGCGCGATCGAGAAGTGGGACGGCAAGCTGCCGACCTATGTCGGCGCCAACGCGCCGATCCCGTTCATCGGGGGGCAGTGAGGCGCGCGCTGCCCTCCAAACCGCCACATTCTTGCGCTAGGCAAGGCGACGGTCGGCGCGACGCCGGCCCGTGGCCGTCGCCGAACCATCGGCCGCCCGCCAACAACCAGAAGAGCAGGAGACTTTGCCGCTTGACCACGCCGACGACCACCGCCGACATCCCCGCGTTCCTCGATGCGCTGACCGAGCGCCACGAGGCCGCGGTCGCAGCGCTCCGCGGCGCGCTCGCCGCCTATCTCGCCGACCGCACGCTCCCCGACCCGACGACGCGCGCGGAAGGTCTGTTCGCCTATCCCGAGCTGCGCATCGACTATGAAGCCGAAGGGGCGATCCCGCGCTTCACGCGTGCCTTCGCGCGGCTCAACCAGTCGGGCAGCTATGCGACGAGCATCACCCGCCCGCGGCTGTTCCGCCGCTATCTCGAGGATCAGCTGACGCTGCTGGTGCGCGACTACAGGGTGCGGATCAGCGTCGGCCGCTCGCGGCAGGACATCCCCTATAGCTATGTGCTCGACGGCGCCGAGGAGCTGTCGCTCGACGGCGTGCAGGCGGCCGAACTGGCGCGCGTGTTCCCGAGCGTGCGGCTGCCCGACATCGGCGACGAGATCGCCGACGGGCTGTTCGCCTTCTCGGACGATCCGACGCGGCCGCTGTCACTGTTCGAGGGCCCGCGCGTCGATTTCTCGCTGGCGCGGCTCAAACATTATTCGGGGACGCCGGCGGAGGATTTCCGGCCCTACATCCTGTTCACCAATTACATCCGCTATGTCGACGAATTCGTCGCCTGGGCGCTGGGCGAATTGAAGAAGCCCGGCAGCCCTTACGAGGCGCTGTCGGTCGCAGGCGGCGTGCTGGTGACGCGCGAGACGGCGGACCCCGAGCGCGCGATCGCGGAAGGGAATTGGCGCAAGGTGCAGATGCCGGCCTATCATCTGATCGGGCCGAATGGCGCGGGGGTGACGCTGGTCAACATCGGCGTGGGGCCCTCCAACGCCAAGACGATCTGCGACCATCTCGCGGTGCTGCGCCCCGAGGCGTGGCTGATGATCGGCCATTGCGGCGGGCTCAGGCCGAGCCAGACGATCGGCGACTATGTGCTCGCGCACGCCTATCTGCGCGACGATCATGTGCTCGACGACGTGCTGCCGGTCGAGATCCCGATCCCGCCGATCGCCGAGGTGCAGCAGGCGCTGTTCGCGGCGGCCGAGCGCGTGTCGGGCGAGAGCGGCGACGATCTCAAGCGGCGGCTGCGCACCGGCACCGTCGTCACCACCGACGATCGCAATTGGGAGCTGCGCTACACGCTGACCACGCTGCGCTTCAACCAGAGCCGCGCGGTCGCGATCGACATGGAGTCGGCGACGATCGCCGCGCAGGGCTACCGCTTCCGGGTGCCGTATGGGACGCTGCTGTGCGTCTCGGACAAGCCGATTCACGGCGAGATCAAGCTGCCGGGGCAGGCCAACCGCTTCTACGAGCGCGCGATCTCGCAGCATCTGCGGATCGGGCTCGAGACGATCGACATTTTGCGCGCGGAGGGAGCGAAGCTGCACTCGCGCAAGTTGCGGAGCTTTGACGAGCCGCCGTTTCGGTAGGGGTCGGCAGGAAATCGCGCGTCGGTGTATCGCAGGGAGTTTGTCGTGGAAGATCGTCCAGTCGTCGTTCCGCTCGATCTGGCGTCTCGCTGTCTGTTCGTCGTCGGACCGGCCAGAAGCGGGACGACGATCCTGATGGATGCGCTCAATCACGCCCGCTCGATCTATCTGCTCGGCGAACCGGACCTGCACCTCGATCCCGCAACGCCGGGATTCGCGCAACGCTTCAATCTCAGTCGTGCCCGAGGGGGGAACCAGACCACCAAGGGGTCCTATTGCCCCGACTTTTTCGACGGAGCGGGAACATGGGCCGATACGCTGGCCCGGCTCGGCGAAAGCCATGCGGTGGTCGGCACCAAGATCGTCACGCAGGTGTCTGCCGGATCCGGGCAGATCGCGACGATTCTGCGGTTCCACACCCGCCATTTCTACGATTCGCATTATCTGTTCGCGTTCCGGTCGCCACGCGCGATCGTCGACTCATCCTATCATTTCCAGCTCGCGCTGAGCGGGGCGGCGTCGCCTGTCGAGCATGTCATCTGCAACTTCGTCGACACGCTCGGGCTGTTCTTGACCATGCGCCGGACCTTTCCCAACGTCCGCGCGGTTTTCCATCACGACGTGACGCCGCAGAGCTTCTCGGCGATCGGCGCGGCGATCGGCGTGGATCTTTCGGGGTCCGCCGCTTATTACGACGATGCGATGATCGTCGCGCATCCGGCGCTGGCGCTGTCCGAGGCGCATCGCGATCTCATCGCGGTGGCGACCGAGCTGTTCGACGAACTCGTCGGTGTCGCGGGAGACGATTTTCCCAGGCTTCAGATGGAGCAGAACAACAACGTCATCGACCCGGCCCGCTACACGCGCCTCGGCCGTCTCGTACAACGCGCTAATTTCGTCAGCAGGGCGCTTGCGCCCGCGCACGACGCGGGCAACTGATCGATCGGCGGCGCCGCGATCGATCGGCCTGCCGACGCCTCTTTGTGCAGCGCACATACCCTGCTAACGGCCCGCGCATGCTATCGTATCGCGACATCACCGTGCGGCTGGGCGGCCGGGCCATCATCGAGGGCGCCTCGGCGTCGATCCCGCCCAGGGCGCGCGTCGGCTTCATCGGGCGCAATGGTGCCGGCAAGTCGACGCTGATGAAGGTGCTCGCGGGCATGCTCGATGCCGACAGCGGCTCGGTCGACATGCCGCGTGGCGCGAAATTCGGCTATCTGCGCCAGGATGCGCCGGGGGGCGCGCTGTCGCCGTTCGAGACCGTACTCGAGGCCGACACCGAACGCGCCAGCCTGCTCGCCGAGGCCGAGACCGCGCTCGATCCCGATCGGTTGGGCACGATCTACGAGCGGCTCGACCAGATCGACGCCTATACCGCGCCGGCGCGCGCGGGTGCGATCCTGAAAGGTCTCGGCTTCGACGACGCCGCGCAGGCGCGCCCGATGGAGAGTTTTTCGGGCGGTTGGCGGATGCGCGTCGCGCTTGCCTCGCTGCTGTTCACCAACCCCGATCTGCTGCTGCTCGACGAGCCCTCCAACCATCTCGATCTCGAGGCGGTGATGTGGCTGGAGGGATTCCTGCGCGCCTATCGCGGCACGATCCTGTTGATTTCGCACGAGCGCGATTTGCTCAACAACGTCGCCGACCATATCCTGCATCTCGATAAGGGCGGGACGACGCTCTACGTCGGCGGGTACGACGCGTTCGAGCGCCAGCGTGCCGAGCGCGCGGCGCAGCTCGCCTCCGCGGTGGTCAAGCAGGCGGCGCAGCGCGAGAAATTGCAGGCGTTCGTCGATCGCTGGAAGGCCAAGGCGTCCAAGGCCAAGCAGGCGCAGTCGCGCGTGAAGGCGCTGGCGAAGATGCAGCCGATCGCGGCGATGGCCGACGATCCCTCGCTGACCTTCTCCTTCCCCAATCCGGAAGGGCTCAAGCCGCCGCTGCTGACGCTCGACAAGGCGTCGGTGGGATACGAGGCGGGCAAGCCGATCCTGTCGCGGCTGATGCTGCGGCTCGATCCCGACGACCGGGTGGCGCTGCTCGGCCGCAATGGCAATGGCAAGACGACGCTCGCCAAGCTGCTCGCCGGCGACCTCGCGGCGATGGACGGGATGGTGACCTCGGCGCCCAAGCTCACCGTCGGCTATTTCACGCAATATCAGGTCGAGGAGCTCGACCCGACCGATACGCCGGTCGACCTGATGGGCCGGCTGATGAAGGGCGCTACGCCCGCCGCGGTGCGCTCGCAGCTGGGTCGATTCGGCTTCTCGGGCGACAAGGCGCTGACCAAGGTCGGCAAGCTGTCGGGCGGCGAGCGCGCGCGACTCGCGCTGGCGCTGGTGACGCATTCGGCGCCGCACCTGCTGATCCTCGACGAGCCCACCAACCATCTCGACGTCGACACGCGCGAGGCGCTCGTCCAGGCGCTCGCCGAGTATAAGGGCGCGGTCGTCGTGGTCAGCCACGATCGCCATATGCTCGAGCTGGTCGCCGACCGGCTGGTGCTGGTCGACCAGGGCACCGCGCAGGAATATGACGGCACGATCGACGATTATGCCAAGTTCATCGTCTCGGGCGGCGGCGGCGAGGCAAAGCCCGTGGCGGCGGGCGGCGGCGGTCGCAAGGAGGACCGCAAGGCCGCGGCCGACCGCCGCGAGGCGACGCAGGGCATCCGCACGCGTATCAAGGACGCCGAGACCGAGATGGCGCGACTCGCCAAGTCGATCGCCGACATCGATGCGGCGCTCGCCGGCACGCCGCCGACGCCCGCGCTGAAACTGATGACGATGGGCCAGCTGATGAAGCGCCGTGGCGACGTCGAGCGGCTGCAGGCGGCGGTCGAGGCCGAGTGGATCGAGGCGACCGAGGCGCTCGAGGCGGCGGCGTAGCGAACGTCCTCCCCGCGCGAAGCGGGAGGAGGGGGCCGCCGGCGAAGCCGGTGGTGGAGGGGGATCTGCCACCGGCGCAGCCGGCGGTGGAGCGGCGCTTGGTCCGCCGCGCCTGCAACCTTTCCCCTCCACCGCTCGCTGCGCGAGCGGTCCCCCTACCCATCTGCGATGGGGAGGATGAGCTTGTAACCAAATACGCATGTTTTCGCTTGACAGCGAACCGCTGATCTGCCATACACAAGGCACGCTGAGAAATTGCGTCGAGGGCCGGGCGGTGGCGACACCGTGTCCGGCCCTTGTCGTGTCCGGCGTGTCTGTACACCGGGGGGTGGAATGGCGGCTGTCACCAAGACCAGCAAGACCAAGGCCGTGGCGCCGTCGTCGCGCTGGAGCAACGAACGCGAGATCGCGTTCCTCGATCATCTGGCGCTGAGCAGCAACGTCGCCGCCTCCGAGCGCGCGGCGCTGCTGACGCCGGGCACCGCCTATCGCCAGCGCCGCAAGTCGCCCGAGTTCGCGCGGGCGTGGGATCGCGCGTTGCGCGAGGGCTATGGCCGGCTCGAACTCGCGATGCTGGATCGCGCGATCAACGGCACGCCGGTCACGATCACGCACAAGGACGGGCGGGTCGAGGACAAGATCGTCTATTCGGAGCGCCTGGAGACATTGCTCTACAATGCGCACCGCGCGACGGTGCTGGGCTCCGGCGAGGCGAATGCCGGTAGCGCGCGCGAGCGGCTGGCGCGCAAGCTGTCCGAGATGAACAAGCGGATGGGCGGCGATGGCTGAGCGGCTCAATGCCGCGGACATGGCGAGCCTCGACGCGGCGCGCCGCGCGCAACTCATCCGCGACACCGACGACGAGGATATCGAGGCGGTGCTCGCCGACTGGACATATTGGGCGCGCGACGAACAGCGTCCCCCGCCGGGCGACTGGCGCATCTGGCTGCTGATGGCGGGGCGCGGCTTCGGCAAGACGCGCAGCGGCGCCGAATGGGTGCGTGGCATCGCCGAGGCCGACGGCCGCGCGCGGATCGCGCTGGTCGGTGCGACCATGGCGGAGGCGCGCCAGGTGATGGTGGAGGGCGACAGCGGGCTGCTCGCGATCGCGCCGGCTTCGACGCGCCCGCTGTGGGAGCCCTCGCAGCGCCGGTTGCGCTGGCCGGGGGGCGCGGTCGCGCGGTTGTTCGCGGCGAGCGAACCCGAAGGGCTGCGCGGGCCGCAGCACAGTCACGCGTGGTGCGACGAGATCGCCAAGTGGCCGTACGGGGTCGAGACGTGGGACAATCTCGCGATGGGCCTCCGGCTCGGCGAGCGGCCACGGATCGTCGCGACGACGACGCCGCGCCCGGTGCCGCTGGTGCGGATGTTGGTGGCGCGCGACGATGTCGCCGTGACGGGCGGGCGGACCGAGGACAATCGTGAGCATCTCGCCGCCGATTTCCTGGACGCGATGGCGGCGACCTATGCCGGCACGCGGCTCGGGCGGCAGGAGCTGGGCGGCGAGCTGATCGAGGAGGCCGAGGGCGCGCTGTGGACCCGCGACCTGATCGAGCGTTGCCGGGTGCGGCAGGCGCCCGATCGGTCACGCGTCGTGGTCGGCGTCGATCCGCCGGCGGGGGCGGGCGCGGCGTCGGACGCGTGTGGGATCGTCGTGGTCGCGCTGGGCGCGGACGGGATCGGCTATGTGCTCGAGGATGCCAGTGTCCAGGGGCTCGGCCCCGAGGGCTGGGCGCGCGCGGTGTCGCTCGCCGCCGAACGGCACGACGCGGACCGTGTGATCGCCGAGGCCAACAATGGCGGCGCGATGGTCGAGAGCGTGTTGCGCGCGGCCTCCGCCACGTTGCCGGTGAAGCTGGTCCACGCGTCTCGGGGGAAATCGGCGCGCGCCGAGCCGGTGGCGGTGCTCTACGAGACCGGTCGGGTGCGCCATGTCGGCGGCTTCCCCGCGCTCGAGGATGAGATGGCCGGGATGCTGCTCGACGGGTCCTATGTCGGGCCGGGGCGTTCGCCGGATCGGACCGACGCGCTGGTGTGGGCGGTGCATGCGCTGCTGCTCAAGGGCAGCGGGCGGCCGGGTCTGCGGGCGCTCTGACAAACAAGACCGTTCGTCCCGAGCGAAGTCGAGGGACCTGACGCAGGCGCATCGCGCGGAGCGGTGCCTCGACTTCGCTCGGCACGAACGGATTTACTTCTTCGCGCCAATTTCAGTTTCGGGAGACTCCCATGCGGTTCTTCGGGTGGAAGGCGGCGCGCTCCGGCGCGCGGCCGGTGTTGACGCGCGGGTTCGGCGCATTCGGCGGGATCGGCGGGCCCGCGCAGGGCGACTGGCCGAGCGGCTATGAGGCGCAGGTCCGCGCCGCCTATCTCGGCAATGCGGTCGCGCAGCGCGCGGTGCGGATCGTCGCCGAAGGCGCGGGCGGTGTCACCATCGACGTGACGCCCGCCGACGCGCCGGTGGCGACGCTGCTCGCGGGCATGGGCCAACCGCTGATCGAGACGGTGGCGGCGCATCTGCTGCTCCACGGCGACGCCTATGTGCAGATCCTCGGCGATGCCGACGGCGTGCCCGCGATGCTGTTCGCGCTGCGCCCCGAGCGCGTCGCGATCGAGCCCGACGCGAGCGGCTGGCCCGCCGCCTATGTCTATCGCGCCGCGGGGCAGGCGCTGCGCATTCCGGTCGCAGTGCCGGACGGCAAGCCCGGCCTCGTCCACATCCGCACGATGCACCCGCTCGACGACCAATATGGGCTCGGCTGCCTCGGCGCGGCGTCGGGCCCGGTCGCGATCCACAACGCCGCGACGCGCTGGAACAAGGCGCTCCTCGACAATGCCGCCAGGCCGAGCGGCGCGCTGGTCTACGATCCCGGCGAGCCCGGCGCGACATTGTCGCCCGACCAGTTCCAGCGGCTCAAGACCGAGATGGAGGCGGGCTTCTCTGGCAGCGGCAATGCGGGGCGGCCGATGCTGCTCGAGGGTGGGCTCAAATGGCAGGCGCTCAGCCTCACCCCCGCCGACATGGACTTCATCAACCTGAAGGCGGCGGCGGCGCGCGAGATCGCGCTCGCCTTCGGGGTGCCGCCGATGCTGCTCGGGCTCCCCGGCGACAACACCTATGCCAATTACAGCGAGGCCAACCGCGCGCTGTGGCGGCTGACCATCCTGCCGCTCGCCGACAAGATCGTCGATGCGGTGGGCGGCGCGCTGGCGGCGTGGTGGCCGGATTTGCGGCTCGCGATCGACCTCGATGCGATCCCCGCGCTGGCGGCGGACCGCACGACCTTGTGGTCGCAGGTGTCGAGCGCGGATTTCCTCAGCGACGACGAGAAGCGCGCGATGCTCGGGTTCGGGCCGCGGGCGGGGTGACATCGCGTTCCCCGGCGAACGCCGGGGCCCAGGCCCCACCTATCGTATCGGACGCATCGCTTGCCACAGGCTCCGGGCCTGGGCCCCGGCTTTCGCCGGGGAACTTGGAAGGACAGTTTGAATGACCACCGATACCGAAAGCGCGCTGCTCGCGCGGCTGGTCGCGCAGGGGCGCCAGGAAGGCGCCGACCTGCTCACCATCCGCGCGATCGCCGAGGAGGCGAGCGAGCTGGGCGCCGCGCGCGCGCTCGAGCGGCTTGGCCTCGCGGACGCCGGCGCGCGCGTCGATCTCGGCGAGCTGCGGCAGCTGCTCTCGGCCTGGCGCGACGCCAAACGCACCGCGCGCGACGTCGTCGTCGGCTGGGTGGTGCGCGTGACGCTCGCGGCACTGATGCTGGGGCTCGCGGTGCGGCTCGGGCTGGTGGCGCTGGTGCGGGGATGAGCGCGCCTGCCATTCCTCCGTTCGTCCCGAGCGAAGTCGAGCGACGTGTGGCAGGCGGGGCGCTTGGTGCCTCGACGTCGCTCGGCACGAACGGAGGTGGATCATGACGCTCCGCTTCGCCGGCTATGCCGCGCTGTTCGACACCGTCGATCGCGGCGGCGACGTGATCCGCCGCGGCGCTTTCGCGCGCGCGGTCGAGGCCGGCGCCAAGGGGCTGCCGCTGCTCTGGCAGCACCAGCAGAGCGCGCCGATCGGCCGGATCGAGCAGATCGCCGAGGATTCGCGCGGGCTGCGCGTGATCGGCCGGCTGACCCCGCACGCCAAGCCCGCGGTCGATGCCGCGGCGCTGCTCCGCGACGGCGCGGTCGGCGGCCTGAGCTTCGGCTACCGCGTCCGCGCCAAGCAGCACCGGTCGGGGCGCCGCGAGCTCACCGATCTCGATCTGGTCGAGGTCTCGCTGGTGACCTTTCCGATGCAGCCCGGCGCGCGCGTGCACGCCGTCCACGAGGAGACAGATTGATGACCGACATCCACGAGGAGACCCCGATGTACGAGACCAAGCAGGACACCGATCCGCTCGAGGCCAGCTTCGCCGGCGCCGAGGACATCGCCGCGCTGAAAGCCGGCATGGCCGATCTCAAGGCCAAGCTCGACGGCGCGACCGTCGCGGCGGCACGCGCGCCGCTCGATGGCGCCAAGGCCGCGACCGGCGCGAAACGTCCGTTCGTCGAGCGCTATCTGCGCCACGGCATGACCGGCGGCGTCGAGGTCAAGGCGATCGACGGCACCGCCGACGCGACCGGCGGCTATGCCGTGCCGCAGGAGATCGACGCGCAGATCGATACGACGCTCACCGACATCTCGCCGATCCGCGCCATCGCGAACGTCGTCCAGGTCGGCTCGTCGGGCTATCGCAAGCTGGTGACGGTGGGCGGGGTCAGCTCGGGCTGGGCCGCCGAGAACGCCGCGCGGGGCGACACGCCGACGCCCAATTTCGCCGAGATCGTGCCCGCGATGGGCGACCTCTTCGCCAATCCGGCGGCAACGCAGGCGATGCTCGACGACGCGGCGTTCGACGTCGAGGCGTGGCTGGCGAGCGAGATCGCGACCGAGTTCGCGCGCGCCGAGGGGGCCGCCTTCGTCAACGGCGACGGCGTCAACAAGCCCAAGGGCTTCCTCACGGCGCCCAGGACCGCGCAGGACGACGGCGTGCGCCCGTTCGGGACGCTGCAATATCTCGCGACCGGCGTTGACGGCGACTTCCCCGCGACCGAGCCCGAGGACAGACTGATCGATCTCGTTCAGTCGCTGCGGTCGCCCTATCGCCAGGGCGCGGTGTTCGTGATGAACAGTTTTACGCTCGCGATCATCCGCAAGATGAAGACGACCGAGGGCGCGTTCATCTGGGCGCCGGGGTTGGTGTCGGGGCAGCCCGACACGCTGCTCGGCTATCCGGTGGTCGAGGCCGAGGACATGCCCGACATCGGCTCGGGCACCACGCCGATCGCATTCGGCAACTTCAAAGCGGGCTATCTGATCGCCGAGCGCGGCGAGACCGCGATCCTGCGCGATCCGTTCACCGCCAAGCCCTACGTCCACTTCTACGCGACGCGGCGGATCGGCGGCACCGTCGCCAATTCGGAGGCGATCAAGCTGATGAAGTTCTCGGCGGCCTGAGGCTGCTTGGCCCCCTCTCCCCGGCGGGGAGAGGGTTGGGGTGAGGGGGAGCGACGCGGCAGCGTCGCGTCCCAGCTTTGGGGTGGGAGCCCCTCACCCAACCCTCTCCCGGGGGGGAGAGGGCTTTCCCTTCCAGCAGGAGCCCGCCATGCGACGCTTCCCATCCCCGATCGGTGCCGCGCGATGAGCGTCGCCCCCGATATCGCCGCCGCGGCACTCGCCGACGCCAAGGCCTATCTCCGGCTCGACACCGCCGACGAGGATGCGGTGCTCGGCCTGCTGGTCGGCACCGGGCTCGCGCTGTGCGAGCGCTTCACCGGTCTCGCCCTGTTCGTCGCCGATCGCAGCGACACGCTGCCGGCGACCAGCCCCGAATGGCAGCGGCTTCCCGCGACGCCGGTCGGCGCGATCGTCTCGGTGTCGACGCTCGATCCGGCGGGCGTCGTCGCGACGCTGCCGGTCGACGGCTATGCGATCGACATCGAATCGAGCGGCGACGGCTGGGTGCGGCTGACGCGCCCGGTCGCTGCCGCGCGGCTGCTGGTCGGCTATCATGCCGGGCTCGCCGCCGACTGGCCGTCGCTGCCCGAGCCGCTGCGCCAGGGGATTGTGCGCCTGGTCGCGCATCTCTTCGCGCACCGCGACGCGTCGGACGACGCCGGGCCCCCGGCGGCGGTGGCCGCGCTGTGGCGGCCGTGGCGGCGGATGCGGCTGACATGAGCGAGTTCGCCGGCGGGCTCACGCAGCGCGTGTTCGTCCAGCGCCGCCAAGCCGACCGCGACGATCTCGGCGGCGCCGACGGCCGATGGGCGACGCTCGCGCAGGTGTGGGCGGCGCTCGCCCCGATCGCGCCCGCCGCCTGGGGGCAGGGCGACCGGCCGGGCGCCGCCCCGCGCTGGCAGGCGAGCCTGCGCACCACCGACATCGTGCCGGGCGACCGGCTGCAGTGGCGCGGCGCCTATTTCGCGGTGCGCCTGGTCGAGGCCGATCCCGCGCTGCCCGACCGGCTGACGCTCGTGCTGGAGGAGGATCGATGACCGCGATCACCAATCTGTCGCCCGCGCTGGTCGCGGCGTTGGCCGGCGCCGAGGCGCGCGCCGCCGCGGCGATCGCCGCCGCGGTGCCGTCCGACGTCTCCGTCGCGCTGGCCGAACACGGCATCGCGCTCACCGGACGCGACCTCTCGATCCGTGCGATGACCGACGCCCGGCTGCGCGACTTTGCGGGGCTGGTGCGATGAGCAGCGCGGCTCAGGCGCTCCAGCAGGCGCTGGTTGCGACGCTGCGCGCCGCCCCGTTCGCGCCGCTGCTGACCGGGATCTACGACGGGCCGCCGGCGCAGGCGGTCTGCCCGTTCGTCGCGATCTCGGACGGCTCGACGACCGACTGGAGCACCAAGGACCGGCGTGGTCGCGAGCATCGTCTCTCGATCGCGATCTGGGACGACGGCGCCAGCCCGGCGCGGCTGCACGATCTGCTGGGGCAGGCGCAGGACGCGATCGAGGCGATGCCGCGCTCGCTGCCCGGGCAGAGCATCGCCAGCCTCGTCTTCCTGCGCGCGCGCATCGTCCGCGATCCCGACGGGCCGTGGGCGGGGCGGCTCGATTACCGCGTGCGGACGCTGGAGGATTGAGTCGCCGGCGTGCCGGTTGCCGACCCCCGACTCCGTTCGCACTGAGCGCAGTCGAAGTGCAGCCACCGCACCGCGTGGCCCTTCGGCTACGCTCAGGGCAGGCTTCGACGGCGCTCAGCCCGAACGGATCAGGTGCATCGTTCAAAACCTAAAGGAGAACCCCCATGCCCGCAGAAGCCGGCAGTGCCTTTCTGCTCAAGATCGGCGACGGCGGCGTTCCGCCCGCCTTCGCCACCGTCGCGGGGCTGCGCACGACGATGCTCACCATCGCGGGCGAGCTCGTCACCATCACCAACAAGGATAGCGGCGGCTGGCGCGAGCTGCTGTCGGGGGCTGGGACGCGCAGCGTCTCGGTCGCGGGCAGCGGCGTGTTCACCGGCTCCGCGGCCGAGGCGCGGCTCAAGGGCAATGCGCTCGCCGGCACGCTCGACGACTATCAGCTGTGCTTCGCGAGCGGCGGCACGATCCAGGGGCGCTTCCTGCTCACCAAGCTCGACTATGCGGGCGATTTCAACGGCGAGCGCAGCTATACGCTCGCGCTCGAATCCTCCGGCCCGGTGGCGAGCGCATGAGCGCCGCGGACACCGCCGCCGCGCCCGCCAACCCCGCGCGCGGCGAGGCGACGCTGACGCTCGCCGGCCAGCCGATGACGGTGCGGCCGAGCTTTTCCGCGCTGGTCGCCGCCGAACAGGATGTCGGCCCGCTGTTCGCGTTGGTCGAGACCGCCGCGGCGGGCAGGCTGACGCTCGCCGACACCGTGTCGCTGATCTTCCACTGCCTCGTCGACAAGCCCGGCGACATGACCAAGCAGACGCTCGGCGACGAGATCGTCCAGCTCGGCATCACCGTGCTGACCCCGGTGCTGCAGACGCTGCTCGGCCAGATATTGAGGGGGCTGTGAGCGCGCATCGATCCCATTGGATGCTGGCGCGGCTGCGCTTCGACTTCGCTCAGCGCGAGCCGGCTGGGGGCGTTCGCGCCCATTCCTCCGTTGGACGTCTTGGAGGCTAGCGCCATGACCCGCTTCACCACCAACGCCGCCCGTCTCGCCGGGCTCGCCGGCGCGATTGCCGGCTGGCGGCCCGACGAGTTCTGGCGCGCGACGCCGGCCGAGCTCGAGACCGTGTTCGCCGCCTTCGCCTCGCCCGGCAGCGGCGCCACGCCCCCCAATGCCGCGACGCTGGTGGCCTTGCAGGAGCAATTTCCCGATGGATGACACGATCGAGACGCTGACCGTCGGCGTCCGCGCCGACACAGCGCGTTTCGCGCAGGACGCGAGCACGATGCAGACCGCGCTGCAGGCATCGCTCGGCGCGGGTGCGGACAAGGCGGGCAGTCTGATCGAGGCGAGCCTCGCCAAGGCGGTCACCTCGGGCAAGCTCAGCTTCGCCGATCTCGAAAAAAGTGCGCTGGCGGTGTTCGCCACGATCGCGACGCAGGCGGTGTCAAACGGGCTGGCCGCGCTGCTCGGCGGGAGCGGCGGCGGCGGGCTGGCGGCGATCGGCAGCGACCTGCTCGGCGCGTTGCTCGGTTCGCCCGGCCGCGCGACCGGCGGCCCGGTCTCGCCCGGGCGCCCCTATGTCGTCGGCGAGCAGGGGCCCGAGCTGTTCGTGCCGACCGCGGCGGGCAGCGTCTCGCCGGCGGCGTCGGGTGGCGCGCCGCGCGCGGTCAGCGTCGCGATCAGCATCGCCGCGCCCGCCACCGCAGAGCCGCAGGCGCTGGCGCGCTCGAGCCGCCAGGTCGCCCGCGCGGTCAGCCGCGCGCTGGCGCAGGCGGAGCGCTGACCATGCCCCGGACCGCGGGCTGGTGGCTTGCCGGAGACGCCGACGCGGTGCGCGCGCAGAAACGCGGCGCGGGCTGGATCAAGCGGTTCGATCCACGCTTCTGGACGGTCAATTTCCCGCGCCCGATGATGGCGGCGGTGACCACCACCGGTCCGCAGGCGATGCGCGTCGATGCGGTCTTCTACCGGACGAGCGATCTCGCCGGGTTGATCTGGGCGTCGGCGGACACGCTCGACCATCCGTTGCTGCGCTACGAGACCGCGCGCGACTATCGTGGCTGCACGCTCGGCTTCCGCTGGCGCTCGTCCGGGCTGATGCCGCTCGACGCGGTCAACGGCCCGACGCTGACGATCGAGGGCAGGGATGCGGCGGGCGCGCCGCGCAGCTGGTATGTAAGGCTGTGGAACTATGCGACCGGCGCCCCCGACGACGCGCAGGTCGCGATCGACTTCGGCCAGCTCGACGGCGGCTTCCTGCCGCCCGACGAGGCCGATCCGGTCTGGGCGGGCGACGTCGACCGGATGTTCGTCTCGCTCGTGCCGCCGGACTATGGCGGCGCCGCCGGCGAGCTTGACGCGCCGGCCGAGGCGTGGGTCGAGATCGATGGCGTCACGTGCGACGGCGCCGGCTCGACGCTGGCGATCGGCGACGCCCTGCTGCCCCCGCACGGCCTGTGCATCGCGACCGGCTATGACGATGCCTATGACCAGACGCCCGCGCGGCTGCTGCGCCAGATCGTCGGGCTCGGCTATCGCGGTGCGATCGACCATTATGTCGGCATGAGTCACTATTTCCGGCTCGAATGGAATCCCGGCGCCGGGCTGCACCTGATCAGCCTGGCGGGCGGCGTGCTCAACGTCGCCGCCGACGCCTGGCACCGCGATTTTCTCGCGCGCGCCGCCACGCTCGGCTTCACGGTCATCCTGTCGATGTCCTACGAGCTGCTCGACCAGCATGTCTGGAACGACTGGAAGCAGCGCGGCCCCGACGGCGTCCAGGCGCTGACCGGCTGGGATCCGCCGTCGACGCTGCTGTCGCCCGCGAGCGACGGCGCTATGGGCTATTTGCGGACGATCGCCACCACCTTCGCGGCGATGGCGGCGGGTGTAGGGCGCGTCCATGTCCAGCTCGGCGAGCCCTGGTGGTGGGTGCGTGCCGATGGCACGATCTGCCTGCACGACGATGCCGCGCGCGCCGCGCTCGGGCCGGCGGTCGATGGCGTGGCAAGCGTCAGGGGCACGCTGACGGCCGCGCAGATCGCGGTGCTCGATGCCGCAGGCGCGCTGCTCGCCGCCTCGACCGCGGCGATCGCGGCGACGGTGCGCGGCGTTGCGGCGGACGCCGAGCTGCTGCTGCTCACCTATCTGCCGACCGTGCTCGCCGCGGAGTCGCCCGAGCTGCGCCGTGCCGACCTCCCGGTCGGCTGGGCGAGCCCGGCGTTCGACCGGCTCCAGCTCGAGGATTACGACTTCGTCCTTGCAGGCGATGCCGGCGCCTCCGCGCGCGCCGCCGCCGTCGCGACCGCACGGCTCGGCTATCCTGTCGCGCAGCAGGATTATTTCACCGGCTTCGTCCTCGACCCCGCCGATGCGGCGATCGAGTGGCCGCGGATCGCGGCGGCGGCGGCGGCGGCGCGCGCGCGCGGCGTGGCGCGCATCTTCGTCTGGGCGCTGCCGCAGGTGGCGCGCGACGGCTTCACCTGTTTCGATCTGGGGGAGGGGGAATTGAACGCCTTCGACGATGTTGATTTTCCGCTCGCGCTCGGGCGCGAGGCCAGCGTCACGCCGAGCTTTTCGACCGCGATCGTGACGACCGCGGCGGGCGTCGAGCAGCGCAATGCCGACTGGGCGGACGCGCGGTTGCGCTTCGATGCCGGCCCAGGGATCCGCTCCGAGGCCGACATCGCGACGCTGATCGGCTTCTTCCGCGCGCGCCGCGGCGCCGCGCGCGGCTTCCGCTTCCGCGATCCGTTCGACAACGAATCCGATGGCGAGCAACGCCTTGGCACCGGCGACGGCGTCGCCACCAGCTTTCCGCTGATCAAGAGCTATGGCGATGTCGACCCACAAGTCCGCGCGATCACGCGGCTGGTGGCGGGCAGCGTCGCGGTTTCGCTCGGCGGTGTGGCGCAGGCGGCGGGCTGGAGCCTGCTCGACGGCGGCATCGTCTCGTTCGAGGCCGCGCCCGCCGCGGGCATCGCGATCACCGCGACCTATCGCTTCGATGTTCCCGTGCGCTTCGCCGAGGACACGCTCGACGTCGGCCTGTCGACCTTCCTTGCAGGCGATGCGCCCAGCGTGCCGCTGATCGAGGTGCGCGAATGAGCGCGCCCGGCTGGTGGCAGACCGGCCTCACCACATTGGCGCTCTGCTGGCGGCTGGATCGTGCCGATGGGGTGACGCTGGGCTTCACCGCGCACGACCGGGACCTGGTGATCGGCGGAGTGGTCTATCGCGCGAGCCCGGGCATGCTGCCGTCGGCGATCCAGCAGTCCGACGGCTTCGACGTCGACACGCTCGACATCGCCGGCGCGCTGACCAGCGACGCGATCACCGAGGCCGATCTGTCGGCGGGGCGATGGGACGACGCGGCGCTTGTCCTGTTCGCCGCCGACTGGAGCGATCCCGCCGCGGATCCGCTGCCGATCGCGCGCGGCGAGATCGGCGACGTCTCGATCAAGGATGACGCCTTCACCGCCGAGCTGCGTGGGCCGACCGCGCTGCTCGAGCGGCCCGTGGTCGAACAGACCGCGCCCGATTGCCGCGCCAGCCTGGGCGACCGCCGCTGCCGGATCGATCTCGCGCCGCGCACGCGGATCGCCGGCGTGGTGATCGCCGACGGGCAGCACGTGACGCTCGACCAGCCCGAGCCCTCGGCCGATGCCTATGGCTATGGCCGGCTGCGCTGGCTCGACGGCGCCAATGCCGGGCTCGCCGCGGCGATCGCGCGCTCGGACGGCACCGCGGTGACGCTGCGCGACCCGCCCGCTTTCGCGACCGAGGCGGGCGCGCTGGTCGAGCTGGTCGAAGGCTGCGACCGGCGCTTCGAGACCTGCTGCACGCGCTTCGCCAACGCCGCCAATTTCCGCGGCGAGCCCTTCCTGCCGGGGATCGACCTGCTCACCCGCTACGGCACCGACTGATGACCCCGACATCCGATCGGGCCGGGATCGTGGCGGCCGCGCGCGGCTGCGTCGGCGCGCGGTTCCGCTTGCACGGCCGCGCGGTCGAGACCGGGCTCGACTGCGTCGGCGTCGCCGCGCTGGCCTATGCGCGCGGGCGCGTGCCGGCGGGCTATGCATTGCGCGGCGGCGACGCCGCCGGCGTGATCGCGGCGATCGAGGCGGCAGGGTTCGTCCGCACCGACACCCCGGCGCCGGCCGCGCTGCTGCTGCTCGCGCCCGGGCCCTATCAACATCACCTCGCGATCCTGACCGATCGCGGCTTCGTCCACGCCGACGCCGGGCTGCGCCGCGTCGTCGAGGTGCCGGGTCTCCCGCGCTGGCCGCTCATCGCGGCGTGGCGCGCGCTCTGAAGGAAACGCCATGGCGACACTCGTGCTCACCGCGGTCGGCACGCTGGTCGGCGGGCCGATCGGCGGCGCGATCGGCGCGGTGATCGGCGGCACCATCGACCGCGCGATCTTCACCCCCAAGGGCGCCACCGGCGCGCGGCTCGGCAGCCTTGCGGTGCAGAGCTCCTCCTATGGGAGCGACCTGCCCAAATTGTTCGGCACGATGCGCGTCGCGGGCAACGTGATCTGGTCGACCGACCTCCAGGAGAGCAAGCACAGTTCGAGCGCGGGCAAGGGCAGTCCCAAGACGACCAGCTACACCTATTCGGCCTCCTTTGCGGTGGTGCTGTCGGCGCGGCCGATCCGCGCCATCCACCGCATCTGGGCCGACGGCTCGCTGCTCCGCGGCGCGGCGGGCGACTGGAAGGCCGATGTCGGCGGCTTCCGCGTCCATCTCGGCGACGAGGCGCAGGCCGTCGATCCGCTGATCGCGTCAGCACAAGGGATCGACACGACGCCCGCGCATCGCGGCCTGGCCTATGCGGTGTTCGAGCAGCTCCAGCTCGCCGACTTTGGCAATCGCATCCCGTCGCTCAGCTTCGAAATCGAGGCCGATGCCGCCGCCGTGCCGCTCGCGACGATCGCGGCGACGCTGTCGGATGGCGAGGTGGCGGGCGCGGGCGGTCCGCTGCTCGTCGGCTACGCGGCATCGGGCGACAGCCTGCGCGGCGCGATCGAGGGGCTCGCCCAGGCGCTTCCCGTCGCCTTCGCCGACGGCGCAGACGGCGTGACGCTGGTCGACGAGACCGCGGCGCCGGTCGCGATCGACGCCGCCGAGCTCGGCACCGCCATCGACGCTAAGACGGCGCCGCATGTCGTGCTCGACCGGCAGGCCGCCGGTACGCTCAACGCGGCGATCGCGATCAGCTATTATGATCCCGCCCGCGATTACCAGCTGGGTTCGCAAAGCGCACGGCGCGACGCCTCGGCAAGGCGCGCCGGCGCGATCGATCTCGCCGCCGCGGTCGATGCCGCGTCCGCCAAGGCGATCGCCGAGGCGCGGCTGGCGCGCGAATGGGCGGGGCGGACGACGGCGACGCTCACGCTGCCGTGGCGGCGGCTCGATATCGGCGCGGGCGCGCTGCTGACCCTGCCCGGGCAAGACGGCGTCTGGCGCGTCACGCAGCGCAGCCTGGAGTCGATGCTCGCGACGTTCACCGCGCAGCGCCTGCCTGCGGACGCCGCCGGGCTGCCCGCCGCAAGTCCGGGGGCGGGCGTCGCCGAGGCCGATCTGCCCGCCGGGCCGACGACGCTCGCGCTGCTCGACCTGCCCGCGTCCGGTGACGATCCCGCGACCACGCCGACGCTGCTGATCGCGGCCGCCGGCGCATCGGCGGGCTGGCGCAAGGCGGCGCTGCTCGGCAGCCTCGACGGGGGGGCGAGCTGGCAGACGATCGGGCAGACCGCGGCCGCCGCGGTGATCGGCACGACGAGCGGTGCGCTGCCGCCGGGCAGCGCGCTGCTTCGCGACATGACGGCAAGCATCGACGTCGTGCTGCTCGACGATGCGATGACGCTCGGTGGCAGCGGCGCGACCGAGGCGTCGGCGACCGCCAATCTCGCGCTGATCGGTGACGAGCTCGTTCAGTTCGCCGCCGCGGCACAGACCGGCGCGCGTACGTTCCGCCTGTCGGGTCTGCTGCGCGGACGGCGCGGCACCGAGTGGGCGATGGCGGGCCATGTCGCGGGCGAGCGCTTCGTGCTCGTCGACGCCGACACGCTGTGCGCGTGGACGCTGCCCGCGAGCGCGATCGGCTCGACCGTCCGGATCTCGGCGAGCGGGGTCGGCGACGTCGCACCCGCCGAGGCGAGCCTCACCTTCCAGGCGCGCGCGCTGCGACCGCCCGCGCCGGTGGCGCTTTCGGCGGCGCTCCAGCCGGATGGATCGGTGCTGGTCGGATGGACGCGCTGCAGCCGGGCCGGCTGGGTCTGGCTCGACGATACCGACGCACCGCTCGGCGAGGAATCGGAACGCTACCGGCTTACCGCGACGCGCGCCGGCGGCACGCCCGTCGCGATCGATGCCACCGTTCCCGCAGCGACCGTCTCCGCCGCTGATCTCGCGGCGATCGGCGGCAGCGGCCCGCTGTCGATCGCGATCGTCCAGATCGGCACCGCTGCCGCAACGCTGCCGCCCGCCACCTTCACCCTCGCGATGGGAGACTGAGATGCCCGATGCCACCGCCCGCTTCGCACTGCCGCTGATCGCGCCGGGGCAGGCGCAGAAGGAGCTGTTCCACAACGAGGCGCTGGCGCGGATCGATGCGCTGCTCGATCCGGTCGTCGAGGCGATCGGGGTCGACGACCCGCCCGCATCGCCCGCCGCCGGCCAATGCTGGGTCGTCGGCGCGACGCCGGGTGGCGCCTGGTCGGGCGCGGCCGGATCGATCGCGACGTGGACCGACGGCGGCTGGCGGCTGATCGCGCCCGCCCCCGGCATGGCGCTGTGGTCGCGCGCCGATGCGCTGGCGGCGCGGTTCGACGGAAGCGCCTGGATCCTGGGCGACGTCGCCGCGGCGCGGCTCGTCATCGGCGGCGTTCAGGTGGTCGGGATGCAACAGCCGGCGATCGCGCTTCCCGCCGGCGGAACGGTGGTCGACGCCGCCGCCCGCGATGCCCTTGGCAGCATCATCGCGGTGCTAAAAAGTCACGGTCTGACGGGATAAGAAGTTTTTTTCCGCAACGACGAAACCGAATGGCGAAACGTGTGTTGAGCAGCGGCTTGGCAGAGAGCATCTGCAACATGTGAAGACAGGTTGTGGCAATCTGGCAACGGTTTTGGAATATGCGTGCTTGCACGGATATTCCTCATTGGTTAGGGTTTTTTGATTCCCGATCGGGAATCGATGGAAAGGGGAATTTATATGCGGAAGCTCGCCATAGGAGTGGCGCTGGCCTCCACCGCGCTGGCTGGACCCGCCTTCGCGAGGGACAAGGCGTGGTATGTCGGTGTCGAAGGCGGCGCGATGCTCGTCGAGAATTCGAACTATGATCTCGCCGGCGTCAACAATGCGCTGAAGGTAAATCAGCATTACGGCTACGACGTCGACGGCATCGTCGGCTATGATTTCGGTCCGGTCCGGATCGAAGGCGAAGCCGGCTACAAGCACTCCGAAGTCCAGAGCTTCACGGTCGGATCGGCAGCGCCCGGTTACCCGACCGGCGTGTACAGCGGCAAGTATCTGGGCAACACCAGCGTCCTCAGCTTCATGGCCAACGCTCTCCTCGACTTCGGTGACGAGTCGGGCTTCAGCGGCTATGTCGGTGGCGGTGCCGGTGTGGCGCGCGTCAAGGCCGCCGATTGGCGCGGTTACGGCAGCAGCGCACAGGACCTGGTCAACGACAGCGACACGCGCTTCGCGTGGCAGGCGATCGCCGGCGTCCGCGCTCCGATCACCAGCAACATCGATGTTGGCCTGAAGTATCGCTTCTTCAACGTCAACAAGGTCAAGCTGGTCGACTACACCGGCTCGGAGTCGCAGGGTCGCTATCGCTCGCACAGCTTGCTGGGCAGCCTGATCTTCAACTTCGGCGAGCCGGCCGCACCGCCGCCGCCGCCGCCTCCCCCGCCGCCGCCGCCGCCGCCGCCGCCGCCCCCGCCCCCGCCGCCGCCTCCGGCGAACCCGGGTCCGTTCATCGTGTTCTTCGACTGGAACAAGTCGGACATCACGCCGGAAGCCGCGTCGATCCTCGACAACGCCGCCGCTGCCTACACGCAGACCGGTTCGGCTTCGGTGATGCTCGCGGGCTACACCGACACGTCGGGTACGCCGAAGTACAATATGGGCCTTTCGCAGCGTCGTGCCGACGCGGTGAAGTCCTACCTGGCCGGCAAGGGCGTTCCGGATGCGGCGCTCACGACGCAGGCCTTCGGCGAGACGCACCTGCTGGTGCAGACCGCAGACGGCGTGCGCGAGCCGCAGAACCGTCGCGTGGAGATCACCTTCGGTCCGGGTTCGGGTCAGTAAGGCTCTCCCCTGGGATCCCTATCGGATCCCGGGAGACAAAATCGGGGAGTCGGCTTCGGCCGGCTCCCCTTTTTTTGCGTCTGCAACCGGTGATGCCGCCGCCCTCGCGGCGTCCGCGGCAACGCGGACAAGCGCTTTTAGCCGGTCCCCCCCAGCCGATAATGCGCGATCGCCTCGTAGCTCGCGCCTTCGGAGCCCAGCCGGCTTTCGTAGAGCGTGAAGCGTTCGATCGCGAATGCACCGATCGCCGGCACCGCGACCCGCAGCGCGACCTCCGCGGTCGGCGCCGCTCCGCGCGCGAACCGCGCCAGTGTGACGTGCGGCAGGAAGGCGCGGCGGTCGGGCGCGACGCCCGCGGCGCGCAGCGCGCCGTCGATCCGAGCGTGCAGCCCGGCGAACGCCGCGCGCGGGTGCAGCCCCGCCCACAGGCTGTCGATCCGCCCCTGCCGCTCGAAAACCCCCGCGTCGCCCAGCGTCGCCTCGAACGCGGGGTGGCGGACGCGGTCGAGTGCGATCGCGATGTCCTCGGCCTGATGGCCGTCGACCTCGCCGATGAAGCGCAGCGTCACGTGCAGCTGCTCGTCCGCCTGCCAGCGCGCGCCGGGTATGCCGCCCATCGCGCCGGCCAGCGCGGCGCGCACCGCGGCGGGCGGGCGTGCCCCGACGAACAGACGATGTGCGGCCATCTCCGATGCCTTTCCGGTTTCGCTTGAAAGACCCCTTGCGAAGGCCGATATTGGCGATGTCGGCGATATTCGTCGACGCTAAGGAGATTTTTTCGATGGCGAACTGGTCTGACCCCCGGACGACCGCGGTGCCGCGCGCGGCAACCGGCGCGCGCGAGGCGGCCTTCGATGCGGGACTGCGCTCCTACATGCTGTCGGTCTACAATTACATGGCGTCGGGCGTGCTGCTGACCGGCATCGTCGCGATGCTGTTCGCGCGCAGCCCCTACATCGGTCTGTTGTTCGATCCCTATGGCCGCACCACCGGGCTCGGCATGATCGTGATGTTCGCGCCGCTCGGCATCGTGCTGGCGATGAGCTTCGGCCTGGCACGGATGCAGGAATCGACCGCCAAGGCGCTCTACTGGGTGCTCACCTTCACGATGGGGCTGTCGCTGTCGGCGGTGTTCCTGCGCTATACCGGCGCGTCGATCGCGCAGACCTTCTTCGCGACCTCGGTGGCGTTCGGCGGGCTCAGCCTGTTCGGCTACACCACCAAGCGCGACCTCGCGCCGATCGGCACCTTCCTGGTGATGGCGGTGTGGGGACTGATCGCGGCGATGCTGATCAACATGTTCGTGCAGAGCTCGGGGATGAGCCTGCTGATCTCGCTGGTCGGCGTGGTCGTGTTCGCGGGGCTCACCGCCTATGACACGCAGCGCATCAAGAGCGGCTATTTCGCGGTGCGCGGAACGGCGTTCCTCGGCAAGTCGGCGGTGATGGGCGCGCTGCAGCTCTATCTCGACTTCATCAACATGTTCCTGTTCCTGCTGCGCTTCATAGGCAATTCGCGGAACTAGAATCGGGCAGGCCTCGGCCAGAGACCGGGAGGCCCGGCGGAGCGATCCGCCGGGCCTTTTCGCGGGTCAGGCCTCCGCCTCCGCCTTGGGCATGGCGGCATCGTCGAGCGCCGCCGCGCGCTGATAGGCGGGGCGTTCGCGAAGCCGGTCGACATAGGCGACGAAGCTCGGCCGTGCCTCGATCGTGTTGAACATCAGCCCGAAATTGAGCTGCGAGCCGACATAGAGATCGGCGGCGCTGAACCGATCCGACGCAATATAGTCGCGCCCGTCGATCGCGCCTTCGAGCGCATCAAGCACATGACCCATCGAGCCATAGCCGACCATCCGCTGCTTCTCGGGGGGCACCTCGATCTGCAGCGACGCATTGGTCACCGCCGCCTCGATCGGACCCGCGGCGAAGAACAGCCAGCGATAATAGCGCGCGCGATCGGCCAAGGGCGGCGCCAGCCCGGCCTCGGGAAAGGCGTCGGCAAGATAGGCGCAGATCGCGGCGCACTCGGTCACGGTCTCGCCGCGATGGGTGAGCGCGGGCACCTTGCCCATCGGGTTGACCGCCAGATAGGATGGCGCCTTGAGCGTGCCATAGTCCATCAATTCGATGCGATAGGGCTGCCCCACTTCCTCAAGCATCCAGCGCGCGATGCGGCCACGCGACATCGGGTTGGTATAAAGGACGATCTCATTGCTCATGGTCGCTCTCCCTCGTTGCAGAGCGACTCGTATAGCATCAACGGCGCGCACTTCCGAGCATGTTCTCTAAACGTTCCCTCGAACGCGCGCTTGGCGAAGCGCGCGCGCTCTGCGATGCGGGAGCCTAGGAGGACGTCGATGACCGAACCGCTGCGCCAGCTCTATCCGCCGATCGAACCTTATGCCTCGGGGCGGCTCGACGTCGGCGACGGGCACCGCGTCTATTGGGAGCGGTGCGGCACGCCCGGCGGCATCCCTGCGGTGTTCCTCCACGGCGGGCCGGGGGGCGGGTGCGGCCCGTCGCATCGCCGGCTGTTCGATCCGGCGCGCTACGACATCCTCCTGTTCGACCAGCGCGGCTGCGGCCGCTCGCTGCCGCACGCCGCGCTCGACGCCAACACGACCTGGCATCTCGTTGCCGACATCGAACGGTTGCGAACGATGTGCGGGCATGACCGCTGGCTGGTTTTCGGCGGAAGCTGGGGCTCGACGCTGGCGCTCGCCTATGCCGAATCGCATCCGACACGTACCGCCGCGTTGATCCTGCGCGGCATCTTCCTGCTGCGGCAGATGGAGATCGACTGGTATTATCAGGGCGGCGCTGCCTGGCTGTTCCCCGACAAGTGGGAGCGTTTCCTCGCGCCCATCCCGGAAGGCGAACGCGGCGATCTGGTCGCGGCCTATTGCCGGCGGCTGACCGGCGACGACGAGGCGGCGCGGCTGGAGGCGGCGCGCGCCTGGTCGCAGTGGGAGGGCGAGACGATCACGCTGCTTCCCGATCCGGCGACCGCCACCGGCTTTGGCGATCCGCATTTCGCGCTCGCCTTCGCGCGGATCGAGAATCACTATTTCGTCCACAAGGGCTGGCTGGAGGAGGGGCAATTGCTCCGCGACGCCGGTCGCCTGCGCGACATTCCCGGCACGATCGTCCAGGGCCGCTACGACAGCGCGACGCCGGTGCGCAGCGCCTGGGACCTGCACCGTGCCTGGCCCGAGGCGGCGTTCCACCTGATCGACGACGCGGGCCACGCCTATAGCGAGCCCGGAATCCTCGACCGGCTGATCCGCGCGACCGACGCTCATGCGGAGCGGCCGGCGTGACGGAGCGCGGCGGCGAGCGACCGATCGGCGTCGGGCTGGTCGGCTACGGGCTGGCCGGCGCGGTGCTGCATGCGCCGGTGATCGAGGCGCTCGATGGCTACCGCATCGCCGCGGTGATGAGCACGCGGCAGGCCGCGACCGAGCGGCGCGACCGGCCGCAGCTGGTCGCCGACATCGACGCGCTGCTGGCGATCGAGGCGGTCGAGCTGGTCGTCGTGGTGACCCCCAATGATCTGCACGCCGCGCATGCCGAGGCGGCGCTGCATGCCGGCAAGCATGTCGTGATCGACAAGCCGATGGCGCCGAGCGTCGCCGCGTGCGACCGGCTGATCGCGCTCGCCGCAGAGGCGGGACGCGTGCTCAGCGTCTATCACAACCGCCGCTGGGACGGCGATTATCTCGCCGCCGGTGCGCTGCTGGCCGATGGCGCGATCGGCACGCCGGCGCTTTACGAGGCGCGCTGGAATCGCTTCCGGCCCGAGGCGCCGGCCGTCTGGCGTAACGCCCCGCGCGCGGGCGCGGGGCTGTTGTGGGATCTCGGGCCTCATCTCGTCGACCAGGCGCTGGGTCTGTTCGGCTGGCCCGATGCAATGATCGCCGACGTCGCGACGCAGCGTGCGGACGCCGCCGCCGACGATTATTTCGAGCTGACGCTGCATTATGGCGCCGCGCGCGCGATCCTGTCCGCCGCGACGCTGGTGGCGGCGCCCCGGCCGCATCTGGCGCTGCACGGATCGCGCGGTAGCTGGTGGACCGAGGCGCTCGATCCGCTCGAGGCCGCGTTGCGTGCCGGGCGCTCGCCCGCCGCGCCGCTTCCCGCCATCCCCGCCTTTCGCGCGACCGCCGACGGCGAGCGGATCGCGCAGCCCGTCGCCGCGGGCGACCCGTTCGGCTTCTACCGCCAGCTCGCCGCGGCGATCCGCCGGGGCGCTCCGCCGCCGGTCGATCCGATCGAGGCGCGCGACGTGGTTGCTCTGATCGCCGCCGCGCACGCCGGCGCGCCGCTGCCTGTGCCACGTGGCTCCCGGCGCTTGCCTGTCACCCGCCAACATGGCTAATTGCGCATCAATCAGGGCGGGGACGTGAGTGGCCAGAAAAGCAGCGGCGCGGCATAGCACGATCACCGATGTCGCCGATGCCGCAGGCGTCTCGATCAAGACCGTGTCGCGCGTATTCAACGACGAGCCCAATGTCCGCCAGGCGACGCGAGACCGTGTGCTCGCGGCTGCCACGGCGCTCGATTATCATCCCAACGTCGCGGCGCGCAGCCTGGCGGGGCGGCGCACCTTCCTGATCGGCCTCGCCTACGAGAATCCCAGCCCCAATTATGTCGTCGATCTGCAGACCGGCGCGCTCGATCGCTTGAAGGGCGAGCGCTACCGGTTGCTCGTGCTGCCGTTCGAGGATGCGGTGGCGGCATCGGGCAAGATGCAGGCGATCGCGCGGGCGTCCGGTCTGGATGGCATCGTGCTGGCGCCGCCGCTGTGCGACGACGTCGCGACCGTTACCGAGCTCGAGGCTTGCGGCCTGCCCTATACGCGGATCGGGCCGACCAGCGGCGGCAGCCAGGCACCCGATGTCGTGATGGACGATATCGGTGCGGCGCGCGCGGTGGTCGACCATCTCGCGGGTCTCGGTCACCGGCGCATCGCGATCGTGCGCGGCGATCCCACGCACGCCTCGTCGACCGCGCGGCTCGAGGGATATCGCGCCGGGCTGGTCGCGCACGGCATCACGCCCGATCCGTGTCTCGAGGTGGTGGGCGCCTATACCTTCGCCTCGGGCTATGCCGCCGGGAAGGCGTTGCTCGCCGCAGCCGTCCGCCCCACCGCGATCTTCGCGAGCAACGACGACATGGCGGCCGGCGTGCTCAACGCCGCCCATGAAGCCGGCGTCGCGGTGCCCGCCGCCCTGTCGGTGGTCGGCTTCGACGACAGCAACATCGCCTCGGTCGTGTGGCCGCGGCTGACGACGATCCACCAGCCGATCCGCGACATGGCGCGCGAGGCGACCGGCGCGCTGCTCGCGCTGATCGAGGACAAGGCCGGCAGCGCGCCACCCCAGCCGCATCTCGCTTTGCCCTTCCAGCTGGTGATCCGCGGCTCGACCGCGCGCGTCGCGGAGCCGCAGGCGTGACCAGCGACGCGCAGCCGCTCGTCGCGGGGATCGAACTCGGCGGCACCAAGTGCGTCTGCGTCCTCGCTGCGGGTCCCGAGACGATCGTCGCCGAAGCGCAGGTGCCGACGACCACGCCGGTCGAGACGCTGGGCGCGATCGAGCGCATCCTCGACCGCTGGCGCGACGAGCATGGCTTCGCCGCGCTCGGCATCGCCTGTTTCGGTCCACTCGAGCTGCGCCGCGATGCCGCCGACTACGGCTTTCTCACCGCGACCCCCAAGCCCGGCTGGGCGCATACCGAGGTCTCGCCGCGGCTGCAGCGCCGCTACGGCGTGCCGACCGCGATCGACACCGACGTGACCGGCGCGGCGTTCGCCGAGGCGCGCTGGGGCGACGCGCAGGGCCTGTCGAGCTTCGCCTATATCACCGTCGGCACCGGGGTCGGCGCAGGGATCATCGTCGATGGCAAGGCGGTGATGGGGATCGGCCATGCCGAGGCGGGCCACATGCTCGTCCGCCGTTTGCCCGGCGACGACTGGGCGGGTGCCTGCCCCTTCCACGGCGACTGCGTCGAGGGGCTGGCGGCGGGCTCGGCGGTCGAGAAGCGGCTCGGCATCAAGGGCGCCGCCGTCGCCGACGACGATCCGGTGTGGGAGACGGTCGCGCATGCGATCGCCGGGCTGTGCCACAATCTGGTGATGGGATCGGTGCCCGAGCGCATCCTGATCGGTGGCGGGCTGCCGACCAAGCGCCCGCAACTACTGCCGATGGTGCGGCGGATGCTGGTCGAGAGTCTCGCGGGCTATGGCGTCGCGCCGGCGATCGTAGGCCAGATCGACCTTTATGTCGGCGCACCGGGTCTGGGCGACCGTGCGGGGCCGCTGGGCGCGATCGCGCTGGGGATCGATGCACTGGCGAAGGACGCGGTCGGAGAACAGAACGTACGTGCTCCTGCGCAGGCAGGAGCCCAGGGACGCAAACGCGGCGCTTGATAACCCTGGGCTCCTGCCTGCGCAGGAGCACAACGGTTCCTATATCGTGCCGACTGCTAAGCCGCCCGAGCCGCGCCCTCGATCCACGGCGTGTCGCGCTGCATCTTCGCCTCGTGCGCGGCGATCGCGTCGTCCATCGCCAGCGTGATCCCGATCTCGTCGAGACCGCGCAGCAGGCAATCCTTGCGGAACGGGTCTATCTCGAAGGTGAAGCGGTCCTGGTAGGGCGTCGTCACGGTCTGGTTCTCCAGATCGATCGTGATCGGCTGGTCCTTCGCCACCTCGAGCAGCCGGTCGACCTGGTCCTGCGGCAGTACCACGGTCAAGATGCCGTTCTTAAACGCGTTGCCCGCGTGGATGTCCGAGAAGCTCGGCGCGATCACCGCCTGCAATCCCATGTCCGCCATCGCCCACGCCGCATGCTCGCGGCTCGATCCGCAGCCATAATTGTCGCCCGCGATCAGGATCGGCGCGCCGGCGTAAGCGGGGTCGTCGAACACGTTGCCGGGCTCCGCGCGCAGCGTCTCGAACGCGAACTGGCCCAGCCCCTCGCGCGTGATCGTCTTGAGATGATGCGCGGGGATGATGACGTCGGTGTCGATGTTCGGGCGGCCGAGCGGATAGGCCTTGCCCGCGATGGTGTCGATCGCGCGCATCAGGCGAACTCCCTCACGTCGGTAAGTTTTCCCGTCACCGCGGCGGCGGCGGCCATCGCGGGCGACAGCAAGTGGGTGCGGGATCCGGGGCCCTGGCGGCCGACGAAATTGCGGTTGGAGGTCGAGGCGCAGCGCTCGCCGGCGGGCACCTTGTCGGGGTTCATCGCGAGGCACATCGAGCAGCCCGGCTCGCGCCACTCGAATCCCGCCTCGAGGAAGATGCGGTCGAGCCCCTCGGCCTCCGCCTGGCGCTTGACCAGCCCCGAGCCCGGCACGACCAGGGCTTGTTTCACGCCCTCGGCGACATGGCGCCCACGCGCGACGGCGGCGGCGGCGCGCAGATCCTCGATGCGGCTGTTGGTGCAGCTGCCGATGAAGATGCGGTCGACGGTGACGTCCTGCATCCGCTGGCCGGCGGTCAGCCCCATATAGGCGAGCGACTTCTCCGCGGCCGCCCGGCGCGCCGGGTCGTCGAGCGCGGCGGGATCGGGGACGATGCCGGTGATCGCGACGACGTCGTCGGGGCTGGTGCCCCACGTCACCAGCGGCGCGATCGTCGCGGCGTCGATCGTCACCACCTTGTCGTAGACCGCGCCCGGATCGCTCGCGAGCGTGCGCCAATAGGCCACCGCGCGATCCCAGTCGGCGCCCTTGGGGCTGCGCGGCTTGTCCTTGAGATAGGCGAAGGTCTTGTCGTCGGGGGCGACGAGGCCGGCGCGCGCGCCCGCCTCGATCGACATGTTGCAGACGGTCAGCCGCCCCTCGATCGACATGTCGCGGAACACCGAGCCGGTATATTCGGCGACATAGCCCGCGCCGCCCGCGGCGGTCAGCCTGGCGACGATCGCCAGCGCCACGTCCTTGGGGGTAACGCCCGGCCCGAGCCGGCCGTCGACGCGCACCTCGAGCGACTTCGAACGCTTGAGCAGCAGCGTCTGCGTCGCGAGCACATGCTCGACCTCGGAGGTGCCGATCCCGAAGCCCAGCGCACCCAGCGCGCCGTGGCTCGCGGTGTGGCTGTCGCCGCAGACGACCGTGGTGCCGGGGAGGGTGAAGCCTTGTTCGGGGCCGACGACATGGACGATGCCCTGTTCGGCGGCGAGATCGTCGATCAGCTCGATCCCGAAGGCCGGCGCATTGCGGCGGAGCGCGTCGAGTTGCGCTGCCGACTGCGGATCGGCGACGGGCAGGCGGTGGCCCCGCGCGTCGGCGCGCGCCGTCGTCGGGATGTTGTGATCGGGCACCGCGAGCGTGAGATCGGGGCGGCGGACCCTGCGGCCCGCGGCGGCGAGGCCGTCGAACGCCTGCGGGCTGGTGACCTCGTGGACGAGATGGCGGTCGATATAGAGCAGCGCGGTGCCGTCGTCGCGCTGCTCGACGACGTGCGCGTCGAAGATCTTCTGGTAGAGCGTGCGGGGGGCGGGGGTGCTGGCCATGATGCGGCTTCCCTAGCGCCGGACGCGCGATTTGTCTGCCCATCTGTCCTTGGTCGCCGCCAAGCGACGATTTGCGTGCGTCGGCGCGTCCGAGCCCCTACATGCGGCGGGACTCATCGGAGAGGGATCAATGAGCGAAGACATTCAGCGCAACCTTGCCGACGGCATCCTCGAGCTCCGGCTGGCGCGGCCCGACAAGAAGAACGCGCTGACCAACGCGATGTACCGCGCGCTGACCGCCGCGCTCGCCGAGGCATCGGCCGATCCCGCGATCACAGCGGTGCTGATCGGCGGCGAGGGCGACGCCTTCTGCGCGGGCAACGACATCAGCGGCTTTTTGCCCGCCAACCGCACAAACGACGCGATGGTATTCATCCGCGCGATCGCCGGTTTCGACAAGCCGATCGTCGCGGCGGTGCAGGGTCTGGCAGTCGGCGTAGGGACGACGATGCTGCTGCACTGCGACCTCGTCTATGCCGCGCCCGATGCGCGCTTCACCGTGCCCTTCGCCAAGCTCGGGCTCGTCCCCGAGGCGGCGTCGAGCCTGCTGCTGCCGCAGCGGATCGGCCAAGCCAAGGCGGCGGCGATGCTGCTGCTCGGCGAGCCGCTCGATGCCGAGTCGGCCGATCGCGCCGGGCTGCTTACCGCGATCGTGCCCGCCGACGGGCTGTTCGCGCATGCCCGCGCCAAGGCGCTCGCGTTGACCGCGCTGCCGCCGCGCGCGCTCGCCGAGACGCGCCGGCTGATGCGCGGCGATCGTGCCGCGATCGATACCCGGCTCGGCGAGGAAGAGGCCGCATTCGCCGCCGCACTCGCCGGTGCCGAGGCGCAGGAGGCGTTCACCGCCTTTCTCGAGAAGCGCGCGCCGGTGTTCACCCGTGAAGGAGCGAAATAATGGCCATCAAGATCGTCGCGTTCGTCGGCGTCAAGCCGGGCGCGGAAGACGCGTTCATCGCCGCTGCCAAGACCTGCGTCGCGGCCTCGCGCGCGGAGCCGGGCGTGCTCTATTATGACCTGTGGCGCGAGCAGCAGGGCGAGCAGCGCTTCGTGTTCAACGAGCTCTATGCCGACCAGGCCGCGGTCGACGCGCATATGGCGTCGGACCATTTCAAGGCGTTCGGCATGGCGGCACGCGATCTCGCCACCGGCCGCCCGGCGATCATTCCCTGCGACGCGATCGATGTCGTCGCGTAACTTCGTTACAAAGCGAGGTTGACAGACACGCATAAGGTTGCGCAAGCCGCCGCCGTCTTTCGAAGAGGATCGTCATGCCCGTCTATCGTTCGCGCACCACCACCCACGGCCGCAACATGGCGGGCGCGCGCGGACTGTGGCGCGCGACGGGGATGACCGACGCCGATTTCGGCAAGCCGATCATCGCCGTCGTCAACAGCTTCACGCAGTTCGTGCCGGGGCATGTCCACCTCAAGGACTTGGGCCAGCTCGTCGCGCGCGAGATCGAGGCGGCGGGCGGTGTCGCCAAGGAGTTCAACACGATCGCGGTCGATGACGGCATCGCGATGGGCCATGGCGGGATGCTCTATTCGCTGCCCTCGCGAGAGCTGATCGCCGACTCGGTCGAATATATGGCCAATGCGCATTGCGCCGACGCGCTGGTCTGCATCTCCAATTGCGACAAGATCACGCCGGGCATGCTGATGGCGGCGCTCCGGCTCAACATCCCCGCGGTGTTTGTCTCGGGCGGCCCGATGGAGGCCGGCAAGGTGGTGATGAAGGGCAAGGAGGTCGCGCTCGATCTGGTCGATGCGATGGTCGCCGCCGCCGACGACCGCTATAGCGACGAGGAAGTGCAGACGATCGAGCGCTCGGCCTGCCCGACCTGCGGCTCCTGCTCGGGGATGTTCACCGCCAATTCGATGAACTGCCTGACCGAGGCGCTGGGCCTCTCGCTGCCCGGCAACGGCTCGACGCTCGCGACGCACGCCGACCGCGAAAAGCTGTTCCGCGAGGCCGGGCATCTGATCGTCGATCTCGCCAAGCGCTGGTACGAGCAGGACGACGTCACCGCGACGCCGCGTGGCATCGCCACCTTCGCCGCGTTCGAGAATGCGATGAGCCTCGACATCGCGATGGGCGGCTCGACCAACACCGTGCTCCATCTGCTCGCCGCGGCGCACGAGGCGGAGGTCGATTTCACCATGGCCGACATCGATCGGCTGAGCCGGCGGGTGCCCTGCCTGTGCAAGGTCGCCCCCGCCAAGGCCGACGTGCATATGGAGGACGTCCACCGCGCGGGCGGGATCATGGCGATCCTCGGCCAGCTCGAGCGCGCCGGGCTGGTCGATGCGACGCAGCCGACGGTGCACGCGCCGACGATGGCGGATGCGCTCGATCGCTGGGACGTGTCGCGCACGACCAGCGAGGAGGTGCGCAAATTCTTCCGCGCCGCCCCCGGTGGGGTTCCGACGCAGACCGCGTTCAGCCAGGCATCGCGCTGGGACGAGCTCGACACCGACCGCGAGGCCGGCGTGATCCGCTCGGCCGAACACCCCTTTTCGAAGGATGGCGGCCTCGCGGTGCTCTACGGCAATCTCGCGCCCGAGGGCTGCATCGTGAAGACTGCGGGTGTCGACGAGAGCATCCTCACCTTCCACGGCACCGCGCGCGTCTATGAGAGCCAGGACGCCTCGGTGGTCGGCATTTTGGGGGGCGAGGTGAAGGCGGGCGACGTCGTCGTCATCCGCTACGAGGGGCCCAAGGGCGGCCCGGGGATGCAGGAAATGCTGTACCCGACCAGCTACCTCAAGTCGAAGGGCATGGGGAAGGAGTGCGCGCTGATCACCGACGGGCGCTTCTCGGGGGGCACCTCGGGGCTGTCGATCGGCCATGTCTCCCCGGAAGCGGCCGAGGGCGGGCTGATCGCGCTGGTCGAGACCGGCGACCCGATCGTGATCGACATCCCCAACCGGGTGATCAACCTCGATCTCGACGATGCGCTGCTCGCCGAGCGGCGCGCGGCGATGGTCGAGCGCGGCAAGAAGGCGTGGAAGCCGTTCGGCCGCAAGCGCGCGGTGTCGCCGGCGTTGCGCGCCTATGCGGCGTTGACGACCAATGCGGCACGCGGCGCGGTGCGCGATGTCAGCCAGGTCGAGCGGGACTGAACAAGCTCCCTCTCCCCGGCGGGGAGAGGGTTGGGGTGAGGGGGAGCGACGCGGCAGCGTCGCGTC
>CAIQHF010000050.1 GCA_903871605.1 uncultured Sphingomonadaceae bacterium | reverse complement strand
CGACCTCGCCGGCACCGTCGCACAGCACCCGATGGCGAAGCGCTTCTCCCCCCTCCCCTTGAGGGGGGGGGGCGCCCCTACTGGCGTTGCGTCCGATGGCGCGGCCCCACCCCCGGCCCCTCCCCTGAAGGGGAGGGGGGAGAAGCGCTTCGCCATCGGGTGCTGTGCGACGGTGCCGGCGAGGTCGGCGCCTTTGCCAGCCCATACGATCAAGCCGTCTTCGTAGGCGCGCCCGGCACGCGTCAGCGCTACGTCCATTAACTCTGTGGCGAGCAAAAGCACCATGTCATCGGCAAATCGAACCGCCGCATACTCAACCTCCGGCCCATACGCCAAAGCCTGGTTCACCGGGATCGTCCACGGCGTCGTCGTCCAGATCACCGCGTAGGCGCCTTTCAGCTCCTCGATCGGCGAATCGACGATCTCGAACGCCACGTCGATCTGCGTCGAGGTGATGTCCTCATATTCGACCTCGGCCTCGGCGAGCGCGGTCTTTTCCACCGGGCTCCACATCACCGGCTTGGCGCCGCGATAGAGCTGGCCGGTCTCGGCGAACTTCAAAAGCTCGCCGACGATCGTCGCCTCGGCCTCATACTTCATCGTCAGATAGGGATCGGCCCAGTCGCCCATCACGCCGAGCCGCTTGAACTGCTCGCGCTGCACGTCGACCCATTTCTGCGCATAGGCGCGGCACTCGGCGCGGAACTGCTCGACGGGGACGTCGTCCTTGTTCTGCTTGCGGGCGCGATAGGCCTCCTCGACCTTCCACTCGATCGGCAGGCCGTGGCAATCCCAGCCGGGGACGTAGGGCGCGTCCTTGCCCATCAGCGACTGGCTCCGGACGATGATGTCCTTCAAGACCTTGTTCATCGCATGGCCCATGTGGATGTCGCCATTGGCGTAGGGCGGGCCGTCGTGGAGCAGGAAGCGTTCGGCACCGATCCGCGCGAGGCGCAGCTGGCCGTAGAGGTCGTCGGCCTCCCACTTGGCGAGGATCGCGGGCTCCTTGGCGGCGAGCCCGGCCTTCATCGGGAAGTCGGTCTTCGGCAGGAAGACGGTGTCGCGCCAGTCGCGCGTGGTGTCGGGAGTGTCAGCCATGTCGCGGGGCGCTCTAGCGCACTATCCCCCTCCCTGAAAGGGAGGGGCTAGGGGTGGGTTCGTCTCCGGATCGCGCTCCCGCCCGCCCCAGGCGAACCCACCCCCGACCCCTCCCTTTCAGGGAGGGGAGAGGATCATCAGGGAGGGGAGGAGCCAAGAATCCGCCGCGCCTCGACGCAATCCGCGTCCATCTGCGCGATCAGCGCGTCGAGGCTGTCGAAGCGCGCCTCGGGGCGGAGATGCGCGATCAGCTCGACCGCGACCGGCTGGCCGTAGAGATCGCCCGAGAAATCGAAGAAATGCGGCTCGAGCAGTTCCTTGGGCGGATCGAATTGCGGGCGGATGCCGAGGTTCGCGGCGCCGTCCAGCACGCGCCCGTCGGCTAGGCGGCCGCGCGCGGCGTAGATGCCGTAGGCGGGGCGCAGATAGTCGCCCATCGCGATGTTGGCGGTCGGATAGCCGATCGTGCGGCCGACCTTGTCGCCATGCTGGACGATCCCCGCGATCGTATAGGGGCGGGTGAGCAGCCGCGTCGCCGCCGCCATCTCGCCCGCCCTGAGATGCTGGCGGATGCGCGTCGAGGAGGCGATGCCGCCGTCCGCCTCGACCGCCTCGATCGCCTCGGCGGCGATGCCGTAGCGGCCACCGATGGTGGCGAGCGCCTCGGTGTCGCCGTCGCGGTTGCGCCCGAAGGTGAAATCATGGCCGGTGACGACCGCGCTCGCGCCGACGCGATCGGCGAGCCATTCGGCGACGAACCCCTCGGGGGTGACCGACGCCATCGCGTGGTCGAACGGCAGCACGATCGCACCATCCATCCCGAAGGCGTCGAACAGCGCGCAGCGCTGGTCGATCGTGGTCAGCAGGAAGGGCGGCGAATCGGGGCGGAACAGCCGCGCGGGGTGCGGATCGAAGGTCGCGACCAGCGCCATCCGGCCGGTCTGGCGCGCGAGCGCAAGCGCGCGGCCCACCACCGCCTGGTGGCCGACATGGAAGCCGTCGAAATTGCCGAGCGCCACGACCGCGCCGCGCAGCTGCGCGGGCACGGGGCGATCCCCGGGGTGCGTGATCATGGGGGCGGGCTATAGCAGAGGGAGGGCCGGTGCCAATGGGGGAGGCCGGGGTCGTTCATCTTGTACCCCGGCGAATCTTCTTGTTCCCCGGCGAAGGCCAGAGCCCCGGCCCCACGTCCCTATTCGAGCGCCACGCTCGCCACGAGCCGCGGGCCTGGGCCCCGGCTTTCGCCGGGGAACGGTTACGCGCGTACCAGCGTCACGAAGCTGTAGGCCGGTCTCTTGTCGTCCGCCGCGACATCCTCGCGGAAGGTCTCGCGCCAGCCCGCTCCGAGATCGGGCATGTGCGTGTCGCCATCGGGGGCGGCGTGGACTTCGGTGAGCTCGATGCGGTGGACGAGCGGGAGGAACAGCCGGTAGATTTCGGCGCCGCCGATCACCGCGACCACCGGCCCGCCGGCGAGCGACAGCGCCGCTGTGACGCCGTCCGCCACCTCCGCGCCCGGGCGCGACCAGTCGGCGTCGCGGGTCAGCACGATGTGGCGCCGGCCGACGAGCAGGTCGGGAAAGCTCTCGAACGTCTTGCGGCCCATGATCATCGGCAGGCCGGCGGTCATCGCCTTGAAGCGCTTGAGGTCGGCGGGGATGCGCCAGGGCAGGCCGCCCTCGACGCCGATCACGCCATTGTCCGCGCGCGCCGCGAAGAAGACGATCTCGGGGTTCAGCGATCCTCTCCGTTCGTCCTGAGCGAAGTCGAAGCCTGTCCTGAGCGCCTGCAAGGCAGTCGAAGGGGACATGCGGCAAACATCACGCCGCAACACGCACTTCGACTTCGCTCAGTGCGAACGGGCGTGGGGAACCGATCATACCGCCACCGCGCCCTTGATGTGCGGATGCGCATCGTAGCCCTCGATCACGAAATCGTCGGGCTGATAGCCATCGATCGCGTCGGGGTGGCGCAGGATCTTGAGCGTCGGCCGCGGCTTGGGCTCGCGCGTGAGCTGGAGGCGCGCCTGCTCGAGATGGTTGGAATAGAGGTGGCAGTCGCCGCCGGTCCACACGAACGTCCCCGGCTCGAGTCCACATTGTTGTGCAAGAATATGCGTCAGCAGCGCATAGCTCGCGATGTTGAACGGTACGCCCAGGAACACGTCGGCGGAGCGCTGGTAGAGCTGCAGGTCGAGCCGGCCGCCCGCGACGCGCGTCTGGAACAGGCAGTGGCAGGGCGCCAGCGCCATCTGCGGGATATCCGCGGGGTTCCACGCCGAGACGATCTGGCGGCGCGACGCGGGCTTGTCGCGGATCTCGCGGATCAGCTCGGCGATCTGGTCGATGTGGCGGCCGTCGGGTGTCGTCCAGTCGCGCCACTGCTTGCCGTAGACGGGGCCGAGATCGCCGTCGGAGGCGGCCCATTCGTCCCAGATGCTGACCTTGTGCTCGTGCAGCCACGCGACGTTGGTGTCGCCGCGCAGGAACCAGAGCAGCTCGACGATGATCGATCGCAAATGCAGCTTCTTGGTGGTGACGAGCGGAAAGCCCTTCGACAGGTCGAAGCGCATCTGGTGGCCGAACACGCTCAAAGTGCCGACGCCGGTGCGGTCCTGCTGCTCGACACCCTCGTCGAGGATGCGCTGCATCAGCTCGAGATAGGGCGTCACGAGGTGCCGCCCGCCGCGTCGCACGGGCGGATCGCCTGCGGCAGCGGGCGCGGCCCGATCGCCTTGAACACCGCGATATAGCCGCCCGCCGACGGCATCGCCTGCTGGCTGACGCGCTGGAAGCCGACCGCACGCAGCTCGCAGTCGAGCAGCACCGGCGGCGTGCCGTGGCGGTTGGTCGGGCGGTCCGCGTCGACGACGACGAGCGTGCCCTCGGACTTGAGCGCGGGCCGCACGTTCCAGAGGAACTCATAGGGTTGCTGGATCTCGTGATACATGTGGACCATCAGCACGCGATCGAAGCTGCCCGGCGGCAAGCGCGGATTGGCGGGATCGCCCAGCCGCACGCTGACATTGTCGAGCGCCTCGCGGGCGACGCGTTCGGCGAGCGCGTCGCGCACGTCGGGGATGATGTCTTCGGCGAGCACGCGACCCTCGGCGCCGACGCGCTTGGCGAGGCGCACCGTGTAATAGCCCTCGCCCGCGCCGATGTCGGCGACGGTCATCCCCGGCGCGACGCCCGCCTTGTCCATCACCGCGCGCGCCTCGTCGAGCTTGTCGCGCGCGCCCTCGGTCGACCAGCCGTCCGAGATGATGCTCGCGACGGGGCGCGCGGGGAGCGGAAAGCCGTCCTTGTTGCGCGTCGGCACGGCGGCGCCGTGCGTCGCCGGACCGCACGCCGACAGCGCGATCAGCAGCGCCAGGGCGACGACCGGCCTCAATCGACGTCCTCGACCTCGACCGCCTCGCCGGTGACGCGCTGCGACAGCGCGGCGGCCATGAACGGATCGAGCGCGCCGTCGAGCACGTCGTCGGGCGCGGTCGAGGTGACGCCGGTGCGCAGGTCCTTGACCAACTGATAGGGCTGGAGGACGTAGGAGCGGATCTGGTGGCCCCAGCCGATGTCGGTCTTGGTCGCGTTGGTGGCGTTGGCGATCGCTTCCCGCTCCTGCAGCTCGCGCTCGTAGAGCCGGGCTTTCAGCTGGTTCATCGCCTCGGCCTTGTTCTTGTGCTGCGAGCGCTGGTTCTGGCACTGGACGACGATGTTGGTCGGGATGTGCGTGATGCGCACCGCCGAATCGGTGGTGTTGATGTGCTGCCCGCCCGCACCCGATGCCCGATAGGTGTCGATGCGCAGATCGCCCTCGTTGATCTGGATGTCGATATCGTCGTCGACCTCGGGATAGACCCAGACGCTCGCGAACGAGGTGTGGCGGCGCGCCGAGCTGTCGTACGGGCTGATCCGGACGAGGCGGTGGACGCCGCTCTCGGTCTTGGCCCAGCCATAGGCGTTCTCGCCCTTGAGCATCAGCGTCGCCGACTTGATCCCGGCCTGCTCGCCCGAATGATAGTCGATCAGCTCGACCTTCATGCCGTGGCGCTCGGCCCAGCGCTGGTACATGCGCTGGAGCATCTGCGCCCAGTCCTGGCTCTCGGTGCCGCCGGCGCCGGCATTGACCTCGATATAGGTATTGTTGCCGTCGGCCTCGCCCGCGAGCAGCGCCTTGACCTTGTCGGTCTCGGCGCGCTGCGCGAGCTCGCCGAGGCTGGCGAGCGCCTCGGTCTCCATCTCGGTGTCGCCCTCGGCCTCGGCCATCTCGATCAGCTCGACCGTGTCGTCGCGCTCGCGCTCGATCGTGATCACCGCCTGGATCGATTCGTCCAAGCGGCGGCGCTCCTGCATGATCGCCTGCGCCTGCTTGGGATCGTTCCACAGCGACGGATCCTCGACGCGGGCGTTCAGCTCGTGGAGCCGGCGCTGCGCGCGGTCCCATTCGATGAAGCGGCGGACAAGCGCCATCGCGGCGTTGATCTTGTCGACATGGGCTTGCGCTTCGGCGCGCATATAAGAACTCCAGAACTCGGTTGTTCCCCCGCGCAGGCGGGGGTCCAGGGCTTCAGGCGCCGCGTGTGCGGCCCTGGGCCCCCGCCTGCGCGGGGGAACAGAGGGAAGGCATCTAGTAGATGCCCCCCTCCTTCTGCAAGAAATCCGAATCGCGCGGCGGCGCGGCGCCGGCCGACCTGGGCGCGGCCTTGGTCGGGATCGTGGCCTTGGCGATCGCGCGGCGCGGCTCGGTCTCGGGCTTGAACTGCTCCCAGATGATCGGCGAGAGCGGATCGTTGGACGGCCAGCCGCCATAGACGCGCTTGCCCGAATTGCGATCGATCCGGACCAGCCGCACCCCGGGCGCCTCGCGGAACGGCACCACCGGATCGGCCTGCATCGTCGCCAGCGCGAACTGCTTGAAGATCGGCGCCGCGATCGTGCCGCCCTGCGCATAGCCGCCGAGCGGGCGCGGGCGATCATAGCCGAGATAGACGCCGCCGACGAGATCGGCCGAGCCACCGACGAACCAGACGTTGGTCGGCCCCGAGGTGGTCCCGGTCTTGCCGAACATCGGGCGCCCGAGATCGCGCAGGATCGTCGCGGTGCCGCGCTGGACGACGCCTTCCATCATGTGGACGATCTGCGAGGCGGAATCGGCGGGGATCGCCTGGACGCCGCGCACCGGCGGGCGCGGCATCGCCTTGCCGTCCCAATCGGGCGCGTTGCAGCCATCACAAGGTCGATTGTCGGCGCGCCAGATTACCTTGCCGTGGCGATCCTGGACATAGTCGATCAAGGTCGGCGCCATCTGCCGCCCGAGATTGTCGAGCGCGGAATAGGCGTTGACCATCTTCATGACGGTGGTGTCGCCGGCGCCCAGCGCGATCGCGAGCACCGCGGGATAGTCGCCGATGCCGAGGTTGTGCGCCTGGCGGACGACCTTGTTCATGCCGATCTGTGCAGCGATGCGCACGGTCATCAGGTTGCGCGACTGTTCGAGCCCCCAGCGCATCGTCTTGGGGCCGGCATAGCCCGCGGTGAAGTTCTTGAAGCATTTGGTGCCCAGACTCGCGGTCTGGAACACGCAGAACGGGCCGTCGACGACGATCGAGGCGGGGGTCAGGCCGTTGTCGAGCGCGGCCGAATAGACGATCGGCTTGAACGTCGAGCCCGGCTGGCGCAGCGCCTGCGTCGCGCGGTTGAAGCTCGCGCCGCGGAAATCCCAGCCGCCCTGCATCGCGAGCACCTGCGCGGTGTGCGGGTTCTCGATCACCATTCCGCCCGAGATGGCGGGGATCGCGCGCAGCGTCCAGGTGCCCGCGACGTCCTTGACCACGACGATGTCGCCGGTGTGGAGGAAGTTGAACGCCGAGCCGCCGACGCCGCGCTTGGGCAGGTTGGCGGCATAGGATGGCAGCGTGCCGGTGTGGCCGTCCTCGAAGCCGATTTCTGCCTGACCACCGCCCTTCGACAGGATCACCGCCGCCTTCCAGTCGGCATAGCCGGTGCCGATGCTGGCGGCGACGAGGCGCCCCTGCCAGCCATTGCCGACCTCGATATGCCCCGACGGGCCCGACCAGCCATGGCCATTGTCGTAGCGGACGAGGCCGTCGCGCAGCGCCTTCTCGGTCGCCGCCTGCTTGGCGGGATCGAAGGAGGAGCGCACCCACAGCCCGCCGCCATAGACCGAATAGGGGCCGTCGCCGTCGTTCTCGCCGAACTTCTCGATCAGCTCGCGGCGGACCTCCTCGACGAAATAGCCCTGCGGCATGTCCTGCTTGACCGCGGCGCGCTCGACCGCGCCGAGCGGGGCGCTGTTGGCGGCATCGGCCTGCGCCTGCGTGATATAGCCATTGGCCGCCATCTCGCGCAGCACATAGGCGCGGCGCGCGAGCGCGCGGTCGGCGTCATGCTCGGGGGTATAGTTGGAGGGCGCCTTGGGCAGGATCGCGAGATAGGCCATCTCCGGCAGCGTCAGATCCTTGACGTCCTTGCCGAAATAGCTCTGCGCCGCGGCCTCGACCCCGTAGGCGTTCCGCCCGAGGAAGATCTGGTTGAGGTAGAGCTCCATGATCTGCTGCTTGGACAGCGTGCGCTCGATGCGGATCGCGAGGATCGCCTCGCGGATCTTGCGCTTGACCGAATATTCATTGCCGGTGAGCAGGTTCTTGGCGACCTGCTGGGTGATCGTCGAGCCGCCGCGGGCGCGATTGCCGGTGCCCATCTTGGTGAAGAACTCGAACGCGCCGTTGGCGAAGGTCAGCGGGTTGACGCCGTGGTGCGTGAAGAAGCTCTTGTCCTCGGCGGAGACGAAGGCATCGACCAGCAACGGCGGGAATTCGGCATAGGCGAGCTCGATCCGCCGCTCGCGCGCGAAGGTATAGATGGGCGATCCGTCGATCCCGCGGACGTTGGTGGGCAGCGGCGGCTCGTAGGTGAGCAGCTTGTCGGTCGACGGCAGGTCGCGCGCGAAGATCAGCCAGATCGCCAGCCAGGCGATCAGGATCAGCGTCGCCAGCGCGATCAGCGCCTGCGTCCAGCGCGAGCCGAGCACGCGCCGCCAGCGCCCGCCCTCCCGCCTGATCGTGATCCGTCCGCCCGTTTCCGCCTGCTCGTCCATGCGGCACGCGGTCTAGAGGGGAATGCGATGCTTTGGAAGCGGGCTCCTGCGTCCACCAAGACCGATCGTCCTGCGCGAAGTCGAAGGACCGCGTTCGCTCACAGCCCCGTTCGCACTGAGCGCAGTCGAAGTGCAGCCACCGAAGCGCTTGGCGCTTCGGCTGCGCTCGGGACGGGCTTCGACGGCGCTCAGCCCGACCGGAGGGAAGCGTTTGGGGCTGTCCTTCGACTGCGCTCACGACGAACGGTTGATATTGTCACTCCGCCATCGCGACGTCGGTCCGCCCCAGCCGCCGCGCGAAATGCGCCTCGACCGCATGGCCGACACCGACCGCGACGCGGTGCTGATAGTCCTTCGAGAAGAGCAGCTTGAGATCGCCCGGATCGGTGATGTAGCCGGTCTCGATCAGCACCGCGGGGACGTCCGGCGCCTTGAGCACGGCCAAGCCGGCGAAGCGGTGGTAGGTGGTCTTGAAGCTGATCCCCTCGTCGGTCATCTCGCGCTGGACGAGATCGGCGAAGCGCGACGAGGCGTTCATCGTCTCGCGCTGCGTGAGATCGATCAGGATGTTGCCGACGTCGCTCGATTGCGCGCCGAGATCGACGCCGTTGATCACGTCGGCCTTGTTCTCCTTGGCGGCGAGCCGTGCCGCGACCTGGTCCGACGACACTTCGGACAGCGTATAGACGGTGGCGCCGCTCGCCGTCGAACCCGGCGCGCTGTCGCAATGGATCGAGATGAACAGGTCGGCGTGCAGCCGCCGCGCGATCTCGCGCCGCTCCTGCAGCACCAGGAAGCGATCGTTCGAGCGGGTGAGCGCGACGCGCACGCGGCCGCTGGCGACGAGTTCGTCGCGCAGCGCCTTGGCGATCGCGAGCGTCGCGTCCTTCTCGCGGTAGCGGCCGTCGAGCGAGAGCGATCCCGGATCATGGCCCCCATGGCCCGCGTCGATGACCACCAGCGGCTTGTCGGCGCGGCCCTCGACGGGCGGGATCGGCAGGCGATAGGGCTCGGGCGGGTCGAGCGGCACGGTGATGCTGCCCGTCGCGCCCTGGGTGAGCGCCATCGGCTGACCGTACATCGTCCGCCCGGCGCGCGCCGCGACGGTGAATTCGCGCGGCGAGGCGTCGGCGAGCTGCAGCGTCAGCGTCTTGTGGTCGTCGCCCAGCGTCGCCGCGCGGACGACGCTGTAGCCCGCCAGATCGAACACCACGCGGCCGATGCCGGGGCGGACCTGGCCGACGCGGGTCTGGACGACCGGGCCGCCCGATGCGGTCGCGCTGCCCGCGGTCAGCCCGGCGACATCGATCGCGATCCGCCGTGGCCCGTCGAGCATCAGCCCCGAGGCGCCCGCGACGGGCTGGTCGAAGGCGAGTGTGATCGCGTTGCCGTCGATCGAGACATGGTCGATCGACGCGGCGGCGGCCGGCAGCGGCGGCGCGAGCAGCGCCCCCAATCCGACCGTGATCGCGGCGAGGCCATGGCAACGGGCCAGGCGCGGCGCAAAAATCTTACTCATGAGCCCGTTGTCCCCAACAGCGCTCCCCCGCCTTCTCGACTAGGTGGAACGCCTGACGCGACGGTGAACTTTCAGGGTGACCCTGTCATTAACCGTGCGTCGGTTGCTCGACGGACCGTGCTTCAGGCGGGGGCGACGGCGGATTCGACGAGCGATTTCAGGGGAATCGACGAATCGGCGAGCCGTGCCGGATCGGCGGCGACTCGGCCGACGACGAGCGCGCGGCCCTGGACATAGTCCTTGACCGCGTTGACGCAGTCGAGCGCGACGACCACGCCCGCTTTCAGATAGACGATCGAGAAGCTGCGGCTCGCGATGTCGCCGCGGACGATCGCCGTGTCGTGGCCGGTCGACAGGCCGACGGTCTGGAGGCGCAGATCATATTGGTTGGACCAGAACCACGGCACCGAATGATAGGGCTCGGGATCGCCGACGATCATCCGCGCGACCGCGGTCGCGAGGTCGTTGGCGTTCTGCACCGATTCGAGCCGGATCGGCAGCCCGTCGGCATAGGGATTGGCATGCAGCGCGCAGTCGCCGATCGCGAAGATGTCGGGCAGCGAGGTGCGGCCATGCTCGTCGACCGCGACGCCGTTGCCGCCCTCGGCGCCGGCCGCGCGCAGCGGCTCGATCGCGGGGATGATGCCGATGCCGACGATCACCATCTCGCACGGCACGATCTCGCCGCCCGCCAGCTGAACGCCGCTGGCGCGGCCGTTCTCGCCGACGATGCATTCGACCATCGTGTTCAGCCGAAGGTCGACGCCGTGCGCGCGGTGCTCGGCCTCGTAGAAGCGCGACAGTGGCTCGCCGGCGACGCGCGCGAGCACGCGGTCGAGCGCCTCGAGCACGGTGACGTGCTTGCCCAGCTTGGTCAGCACCGCGGCCGCCTCGAGCCCGATATAGCCGCCGCCGATCACGCAGACGCGCGTCGTCGCGGCGAGCTCGCCCATCATCCGGTCGACGTCGGCGCGGCTGCGCACCGAATGGACGCCGGCGAGATCATGGCCGGCGCAACTCAGCCGGCGGGCATGGCCGCCCGCCGCCCAGATCAGCTTGCCATAGCCGATCGTGCCGCCATCCTCGGTGGTGACGAGATGCGCCGACGGATCGACCGCGACGACGCGCCGACCGGTCAGCATCGTCACCTCGCGCTCGTCCCAGAAGCCCGGCGGGCGGATCAATATGCGCTCGAACGGCTTCTCGCCGGCGAGATAATCCTTGGAGAGCGGCGGCCGCTCATAGGGGATTTCGGGCTCCTCGCCGACAATCGCGATCGAGCCTTCATATTTGCGCTGGCGCAGCGCGATCGCCGCCTGCGCGCCGCCATGCCCCGCGCCCACGATCACAATATCGGCGTGCGTCGTCATTCCTGCCTCGTCCCGTCCCGTCTGGTCGTGGCGACCGTAAGGGAAAGCGCGCCGACAATGCACCCCGTATTATTGCGCACAGGCGATGACTTCGCGCAGGCGGCGCCCTAGCCATAGGCGACGTTCGCTGGCATCGTGCGGCGCATGCAGCGTATCGCCTCCCATTCCGTCCGACGCCGTGGAGCGCCGCGTCTTGGCTGATCTCGCGGTCGAGGCGGAGGGCCTCGTCAAATGGTTCGACAAGATACGCGCGGTCGACGGAATCGGGCTTCGCGTGCCGGCCGGCAGCATCCACGGCGTGCTCGGCCCCAATGGCGCGGGCAAGACGACGACCTTGCGGCTGCTGCTCGGCATCCTCGATCCCGAGGTCGGCTGGCGGCGGATCCTGGGCGAGGACAAGCCGATGCGCGCCGCGCCCCGGATCGGGTATCTGCCCGAGGAGCGCGGCCTCTATCCGAGCATGACCCCGCGCGAGGCGATCGCCTTTCTCGGCGCGCTGCGCGGCCTGCCGCTCGCCGAGGGGCGGCGGCGCGCGACCGCGCTGCTCGAGGAGGCGGGGCTCGGCGCGGCCGCGGCCAAGCCGATCCGCACGCTGTCCAAGGGGATGGCGCAGACCGTTCAGCTGCTCGGCACGATCGTCCACAAGCCCCGCCTGCTCGTCCTCGACGAACCCTTTTCGGGTCTCGATGCGATCAACCAGCAGCGGCTCGAGGGGCTAATCCGCGCGCAGGTCGCGGACGGCGCGACGGTGCTGTTCTCGACCCACGTCATCGCGCATGCCGAGCGGCTGTGCGAGCGGATCACGGTGATCGCCAAGGGCGGCGTGCGCTTCGACGGCACGGTGGCGGCGGCGCGTGACCGGCTGCCGTCGCGCGTCCAGCTGCGCACGCGGCAGACCGACGGGCCGTGGCGCCGGGCGCTGCCGGCGGACGCCACCGCACGGGATCGCGACTGGTCGTTCGCGCTGCCCGCCGACGGGATCGAGCCCGTGCTCGAAGCGCTGATCGCGGGCGACGCGGGGATCGAGACGCTGGCGATCGAGCGGCCCAGCCTGCACGAGGCGTTCGTCGAGCTGGTCGGCGAGCCGGTGCCGCAAGAGGCGGAGGTCGCGGCATGAACCGCCTGCTCGCCGCCGCCTGGGTGATCGCCCGGCGCGATTATGTCGCCACCGTCTTCTCGCGCATCTTCATCCTGTTTCTCGCAACCCCGCTCTTCCCGGTGCTGTTCGGCGCGATGTTCGGCGCGATCGGCGCCAATCAGGATCATTCGGCGCCGCATCGACCCGTGGTGGCGCTGATCGCCGACGCGCCGGCGACGCGTGCGCTGGCCGAGGCGCATGACCGTCTTCTCGCGCGGCTCGGCGACGATGTGCTGCCCGATCTGGCGCCGATGCCGCCGATGCCCGACGACGCGGCGCGCGCGCTGCTGCGCCAGCGCGGCCGCCATTATGTCGCGGTGCTCGGCGGATCGCTCGCCGCGCCGCGCTTCCTGCTGTCGAGCCGCGCGCCCGACGGCACCGAGGAGGGCGTGTCTCTGCTGGTCGATACCGCGCGCGCGGCGACCGCACTGGGCCAGGCGGCGCCGAAGCCGGTCGATCTCGGCCACCGGACGGTCAGGGCGGGGGCGGACGACGAGCCTTCGGCGGGCGACCGCGTCGGCCTCGCCAGCGGCGCGCAGACCGGCTTGTTCGTACTGCTGGTGATGCTCGCGGGCATGTCGCTGTCGACCTTCATCGAGGAGAAGTCGAACAAGGTGATCGAGGTGCTGGCGGCCGCGGTGCCGGTCGATGCGATCTTCCTCGGCAAGCTGATCTCGATGCTCGCGATCACGCTGACCTTCGTCGCGGTATGGGGGGCGATCGTCGGGATCGGGCTGGTCGCGGTCAAGCCCGCGATGCTCGCGCACCTGCCCGTGCCCGCGGTCGGATGGCCCGCCTTTTGCGTGCTCGTCGTCGCCTATTTCGTCGGCAACTATCTGCTGCTCGGCGCGGTGTTCCTCGGCATCGGATCGCAGGCGGGAAGCCCGCGCGAGATCCAGGTGATGGCGCTGCCCGTCACGATGTTCCAGCTGCTGCTCTACGGCCTCGCGGCGGCGGGGACGGGGCATCCCGACGGCTGGGTCGCGTGGGCGGCGGCGATCTTCCCGTGGAGCTCGCCGCTGGCCATGCTCGCGCGCGCCGCCGAACTGCCCGCGATCTGGCCGCATCTGCTCGCGCTGGCGTGGCAGACGCTGTGGCTGGTCGTCGCGCTGCGCTTCGCGGCGGGGCTGTTCCGCTCGGCGGTGCTCAAGACGGGCGATACGCGGCCGTGGTGGAAGCGCGGCTTCGCGGCGCAGTAGGGGCGCGGGCCCTTCTTCTCCTCCGTCATCCCGGCGGAAGCCGGGACCCATGGATACGGAACGCCTGCGGTTATCGCGAGATTGCCTGTCGGGAGCGACGCCCCTCTTTCGGCGCGCCGCCGTCTATGGATCCCGGCTTCCGCCGGGACGACGGAGGACGGGGTGATTTACAAATCCGGCAATGCCTGCTCCGCCTCGCCCCAACCCTTGAGATCGCGCGATGCGGCCCGCTTCAGCAGTTCGTCCGCGTCCGCAACCGAAAAGGGCTTGGCGTTGTCGAGCTTGGCGAGCTCGTCCCAACTGATCGGGGCGGCGACCGCGGCGGTTTCCCGCGCGCGCGCCGAATAGGGCAGCACCGCGGTGGCACCCCGCTCGTTGCGCAGCCAGTCGAGGAAGATGCGGCCCTTGCGCTCGGTCTTGCGCATGTTGGCGGTGAAGCGCTTGGGATGCGCCTCGGCGACCGCGCGCGAGAAGCGCGAGGCGAAATCCTTGACCCGGGGCCAGTCCGCCGAGCCGTCGAGCGGGACGACGACGTGCACCCCCTTGCCGCCCGAGGCGAGCGCGAAGCTGACCAGCCCCATCTCGCCGAGCAGGTCGCGCAGCTGCATCGCGCCGTTACGGACGTCCTCGAAATCGAGGCCTTCGTCGGGATCGAGATCGAACACCATCCGGTCGGGATGCTCGACATCGTGCGCGGGGGCGCCCCAGCCATGGAACTCGATCGTCCCCATCTGCACGCAGGCGATGATCGCCGAGCCCTGATCGACGACCAGATACTCCTCCATATGCCCGTCCTTCTCGCGGATCGGGACGCGGCCCACCTTGTCGCCGAAGCTGCCTGCGTCGTGCTTCTGGAAGAAGCACGCCTTGCCGCGCCCCGACGGGCAGCGCACCAGGCTGACCGGGCGGTCGGCGAGCCAGCGCAGCATCGGTTCGGCGATCTTGGCGTAATAGGCGGCGAGCTCGCCCTTGGTGGTGCCGTCGCCGGGGAAGATGACGCGCTCGGGGTGGCTGATCGCGATGCCGAACGGCTTGCCATCGTCGGCGGGCTTTGTGTCGACGACATCGGCGGGCTGTTCGGCGACGACCTCGTCCGCCGGCTTGTCCTCGCGCAGCCCGAGGAAGCTCGCATGGCGCAGCACATTGTCGCCGGTGAACTCGGCGAAGGCGACTTCGGCGACGAGCCTGGGCGCGACCCATTTGACGCCGCGCGCCGCGACGCGCGGCACCTCGGCGGGCGCGGTCTTGCGCACCAACGGCTTGAGCTTCGCCATCAGCATGTCGCGCGTGTCCGCGTCGAAGCCGGTGCCGACGCGGCCCGCATAACGGAGTTCGCCGCCCTCGTTGACGCCGACCGCGAGGCTGCGCAGGTCGCGCCCCTTCTTGTCGCTCTCGACATAGCCGATGATGACGAACTCCTGTCGCCGCGTGCATTTGGTCTTGAGCCAGTTGCGCGTGCGCGTGCCGCGATAGGGTGCGTCGGCGCGCTTCGAGACGATGCCCTCATAGCCCTGGCCGCACAGCGTCTCGAACAGCTTTTCGCCGCCCGAGGCGATATGCTCGGCATAGTGGATCGGTGGCGCGGCGTCGGCGAGCAGCGCGGCGAGCCGGTCCTTGCGCGCGACGTTGGGGAGGGGGGTAAGGTCCTCGCCATCCTGTTCGAGCAGGTCGAACGCGAAATAATGCAGCGCGCCGCCGGTCTTGAGCGCGGATTGCAGCGCCGAGAAGCTGGGCCTGCCATCCTTGTCGAGCGCGACCACCTCGCCGTCGATCAGCGCGGAGCCCAGGCCGAGCTTGGCGATCGCGGTCACGACGGGGGCGAAGCGATCGGTCCAGTCGAGGCCGTGGCGCGTGTACGCCTTCACCGTGTCGCCCGCGACCGCGACCAGCGCGCGATAACCGTCGAACTTGACCTCGTGCAGCCAGCCCGAGCCGGCGGGGACATGATCGACCAGCGTGGCGAGCTGGACGTCGCGGAAGGCGGGGAGGAGGGCTTTGCCCTTGGCCCCGCGCCGCCCCGCACCCCCGTTCGTGCCGAGCGAAGTCGAGGTACGCGCTACGGACGTTGCACTCGCTTCGGGTCCCTCGACTTCGCTCGGGACGAACGGTCTCCTTTTAGCAGGCGCCTTCTTCCCCGCCGCATTCGCCGCCTTGGGATCGGCCTTGGCCTTCTTCGCGTCCGAATGCCACACCGGGTCGTCGCCGTCGGCGATCTGCGCCATCGTGCGCCCGGTGGTGACGCTGGTCAGCGCCATATCGACCAATGCGCCCGATGCCCCCGCCTCGGCGTCCTCGACCTTGCGCAGCAGCCAGTTCTCGCGCTTCTCGTGCGCGCGCGGCTTCATCCGAACGAGCAGCCACTCGCCCTTCATCCGCTGCCCGTGGAGGATGACGTGGACATGGCCGTCTTCGATCGTCTTGACCGGGTCCTTGCCGCCGACCGCCTCCCATTCGCCCTCGTCCCACAGCATGACGGTGCCGCCGCCATATTCGCCCGCCGGGATCGTCCCCTCGAAGGTCGCATAGGACATCGGATGGTCCTCGGTGCGCACCGCGAGCCGCTTGTCGTCGGGATTGGGGCTCGGGCCGCGCGTCACCGCCCAGCTCTTGAGCACGCCGTCCATCTCGAGCCGCAAATCCCAGTGGAGGCGCGTCGCGTCATGCTTCTGGACCATGAACAGATGGCCGGTCTTCGTGCCGCGCTCGCCCTTGGGCTCGCGCGTCTTCTTGAAGTCGCGCTTGGCGTTGTAGGTCGCGAGCGGATCGGGTTTGCGCGTCGCCATCTAGAGCGCCCCGTGCTCCTGCGTAGGCAGGAGCCCAGGTGATGAGCCACGGCGCTCGCAGCCCTGGGCTCCCGCTTTCGCGGGAGAACAAGCGAGCATGATCATGCCCGCTTCCTTGCGGGAGCTGGCTTTGCGGCGGGCTTCTTGGCGGCCGCCTTCTTCACCGCCGGAGCTTTTGCCGGCGCGTTGGCGGCGGCCGCCGCACCCGGCTTGTCGAGCGACTTCTTGAGCGCCGCCATCAGGTCGACGACGTTCGATCCGCCGCGCGCGGGCTTGTCGTCGTCGCTGTCGAGCACGACCTTGCCGCCCTTGGCCTTGCGCTTGCGCTCGATCAGATCCTTCAATGCATCGACATAGCGATCGTGGAAGTCCGAGGCGTCGAAACTGCCCGCTTTCTTGTCGATCAGCGTTGTCGCGAGCTCGAGCAGATCCTCGTCGGGCTTGGAATCGGGGATGTCGCGGAAATAGCTCGCCGCCTTGTTGACCTCGTCGGCATAGCGGAGCGTCTCGAGCACGAGGCCGCGCCCGCACGGTTTCAGGCTCACGACATATTCGCGGCCGCGCAGCGCGAGCTGGCCGAGGCCGACCTTCTTGGTCCGGCGCAGCGCCTCGCGCAGCACGATGAACGCCTCCTCCGCCAGATCGTCGGCGGGGACGACGAAATAGGGCTTGTCGTAATAGATCGCGTCGACCTCGTGCGCATCGACGAACGAGGTCAGCTCGAGCGTCTTCTTGCTCTCGAGCTTGACGCCCTCGATCTCGTCCTGGTCGAGCAGGACATATTCGCCCTTTTCGTACTCGAAGCCCTTCATGATCTCGTCGGCGTCGACCGGGCCGATGCCGTCGACCACCTTCTCGTAATGGATGCGCTTGCCCGAGGGCTCGTGGATCTGCTTGAACGAGACGGTGGCACCGCTCTTGGTCGCGGAGAAGATCTCGACGGGGATCGAGACGAGCGCCAGTCGGATCTGGCCCTGCCAATATGCGCGCGCCGCCATGTTGCGAAACCTTCCGGGAAAAGAGCGAGTCCTCAATCCGGCAAGGGGTCGGGAGTTCCACCCGGCGCGGCGCGCGGCGCATGCCTCAGTCGGACGGCGCCCGCCAGACCACGCTGCCCGCATAGCTCGAGACGATGGGCTGGCCGTCGACACCGAGCGCGGGCGAGAAATGCGCGCGTCGCTCGAGCAGCCGGCAGGCGGTGCGGTCGAGCTCGTCCGATCCGCTCGATTGCGTGACGGTGCAGCCCGTCGCGCGTCCGTCGGTGCCGAGCTCGAGTCGGAACCCGGTGCGGCCCTCGGCGCCCGCCCGCAGCGCGGCGGCGGGATAGTCCTCGGTCGTCACCCAGTCGCCGGGATGGCCCTGCGGTCGCGCGCCGGCGCTGAGATCGGGCGCGGGCGGCGGCGTCTGCGCTCCGACATCGCCGGTCTGGATATGGACGGGCGGCAGGATCGTCGTGCCGGTCCGTAATTGAGTCTGATCGATCGGCGGCAGGGGGATCGGCGGCAGCGGAACGGCGATAGGCGAGGAGGACGGGGTCTTGGTCGCCTTCCTGACGATATGTTCGCGCTTGGGGGGAGGTGGCGGCGGCGCGGTGCGATAGGTGGTCGCCCGCATCTCCCACGGCGGGGTTCGGACGATGGTCATCGCGAGCCCGCTGATCACCGCATAGCCGACGCACCCTACGACGGCGATCGTAACGGCGCCCGACAGCGCCTTCTCCCGAGACCGATCCTGATCGATGAACGACATGAAACGCTCCTTCCATGACCGAAGTGGAGACGCTGCGCTCATTCAGTCCGATCGACAAGAGAGATTATATCATCTCAAGCCCGCTCGCGAAGATCAGCCATTGTCCGGGCCGTCGTCGTCCCGGTCGTCGGCATCGTCGGTGGGTTTGGGCGCAGGCGGATTCGGCGTGGTGGTGAGCTTTATCCCATCCTTGCCGATGTCGAGCCCGAAGGTCGTGTTGCCGATGATCGCATCGAGCGCGCCCGACAGCGCGTCGGGATCGACGCTCCTGGGGGCCTTCTGCCCGAGCGGGGTGGCGCCGATCGCCTGCGCCATGAAGCTGCGCCAGATCCGCGCGGGCAGGCCGCCGCCGGCCATCCCGGGCAGCGGCTGGTTGTCGTCGCGCCCGATCCATACCGCGGTGACGAGGCCGCCTGCGAAGCCGACGAAGATCGCGTCGCGATTGTCCTGCGTCGTGCCGGTCTTGCCGAACACCTGCGTGCTGAGCGCTGCAGCGCGGCCGGTGCCGGTCTTGACCGTGGCCGACAGCAGATCGAGCAGCATCGCATGCTGCGCCCCGAGGCTGTGATGATGCCAGTCCCATAGTCGCTCGAGCCAGCCTTGCGGCGGGTCGGGCAGCCCGTGCGGCTCCACCGGATAGGCGTCGGCGGCGACCGCGGCATAGGCGCGGGTGAGCTCGAGCAATGTCATCCCCGAGGTGCCGAGCGCAAGGCTGGGATCGGCGCTGAGCGGGTTGGTGACGCCGAGATCGCGCGCCGCGCGCACCACCGCGTCGGGGCCGACCTTCTGCGCGAGACGGACCGCGGCGACGTTGCTCGATCGCGCGAAGGCGTCGCGCAGCGAGATCGTCGGCTGGTAATGACGGTCGGCATTGACCGGCGACCAGCCGTTGATCGTGAGCGGCGTGTCGGCGATGCGGTCGTCGGGCGTCATGCCGGCGCGCAGCGCTGCGAGATAGACGAACAGCTTGAAGGTCGATCCCGGCTGGCGGCGCGCCTGCGTGGCGCGGTTGAAGCTGCTCGCATCGTAATCATGGCCGCCGACCATCGCGACGACGCGGCCATCGGGCTTCATCGCGACCAGCGCGACCTGCATGTTGCCGCCGACCTGGCTCGTGGCGGCGTTGGCGGCGCGCTGGAGCCGGCTGTCGAGCGTGGTCTGCACGCTCTGCGCGTCGTAGCCGCCGCCGGCGCGATCGCGCGCGGCGGGGAGAACCCAGTCGGCGAACCACGAGCCGCCGATCGCGGCGGGGACGGGGCGCAGGTGCAGCACCGCGGGCCGGACCGCGCGCGCGGTCGCCGCGTCGATGAAGCCCGCGTCCGCCATCGCCGCTGTGACCAGCGCCTGCCGCGCCTGCGCGCCGGCGAGGTTGGTGCTCGGCGCGAGCTTGGAGGGCGCCTTCATCAGCCCCGCGAGCAGCGCCGATTCGCCGACGCTCAGCTGCTCGGGCTGCTTGCCGAAATAGTGATGCGCCGCGGCGCGCAGCCCGTAGACATTGTCGCCGAAATAGACGTTCGACAGATAGCGCGACAGGATCTGCTGCTTGGTCAGCCACGCCTCGAGCCAGAAGGCGACCATCACCTCGCGCAGCTTGCGCCCCGCGGTGCGGTCGGCGTTGAGGAAGACCAGCTTGGAGAGCTGCTGCGTGATCGTGCTGCCGCCCTCGCGCACGCCGCCGGCGCGCAGATTGTGCCAGGCCGCGCGCGCGATCCCGCGCGGATCGATCGCGCCGTGGTGCAGGAAGCGCTTGTCCTCGATCGCGACGAACGCCTGCCAGACATGCGGGGGCAACCGCGTCACGTCGACCGGCCGGTCGACGATCGCGCCCTGCCGCGCGAACACGCGGCCGTCGGACGCGATGAGCGTGATGCTCGGCGGCGCGATCGGCTGGAGCGACTTGGAGAGCGGCGCGGTCACCGCCAGCCAGGCGACCGCGGCCATGAACAGCGCGAGCACGCCCGCGATCGCCCAGCGGGCGAGTCGCCAGCGGTTGCGGCGCGCCGGCGCGGGCGGGGCGACCGGCGCTTCGACCGGCGCGTCGCGCGGCGCCTCGTACCAGGCGGTCTCGCGATCGGTTTCGCCCGACTCGGAAAACAGGTTGCGCATCGGACTGTATTATTATGGCAATACGCTGGGGCTGGCTAGGTCCGTTTGACCGTCATGCCGGACTTGATCCGGCATCCAGAGCCGCGGGCGCAGCGCATGAAGCCCTGGGTCCCGGATCAGGTCCGGGATGACGAAGACGAGCGGTGCCGGTCGTCGCCCAGCACGCCGTGCAGCAGGATCGACATATACAGCGCCACCGCGCGCGCGGGCGGCACGCGCGTGGCGATGTCGCGGCACTCATAGGCGACGTTGAGCGCGGAAAGCAGCACCTGCCCGGCGACCAGCGGATCGATCGCCGCGACCGAGCCCTCGCTGATCCCGTCGATGATCATCCCCGCGAAGCGCCGCGCCAGCCGGTTGGTGCGGTCGAGCACCTCGCGGCGCAGTTCGCGGGGCAGCGCGATCAGCGCGGTGCTCCTCAGCAGCGGCGTGCCGTCGCCGAGCTGCACCGCGACCAGCGGCGCGAGCGCTGCGGCGATCCGGCGGCGATGATCGCCCTCGATCGCCAGCGCCGCCTGCTGCGCGGTCGCGATCGTCGCCAGGCTGTGACGGAAGCAGGCGAGGACGAGATCATCCTTGGCGTCGAGATGGTGGTAGAAACTGCCCTTGGTGACGTCGAGCGCGGCGGCGATCCGCTCGACCGAAGCGCCGCGATAACCGCGCTCGTTGATCAGCCGGGTCGCGGCGTCGAGGAAGCGGTCGGTTGGAGGCGGCGGCGCGACGATCGCGGGGGCGGGATCCGCGGTCGCGCGGTCGCCCGGCACCAGCCCGCCGCAGAGCAGCTCGATCAGCCGCGCCTGTACGCGATCATGCTCCTCGCCGACATAGCGATCGAGCCATGTCGGCAGCGCCTGCAGCGTCTCGAGCATGACGTGCGTGCGCATCAGCCGGAGCAGCTTGCTCTCCTCGGTGGTTCCCTCGTCGAAGAAGCCGCGCGCCGTGCGGAAGATCGCATAATAGCGCCGCACCAGTTCGCCGCGCATCGGATCGTCGGTCGCGCGCATGTCGCTCAGCCGCGCGATCGGGCGCGCGACGCCCTGCTCGATGTCGGCGAGATCGGCGAAGTGCAGCGCGACCAGCCGCGTGATCCGCGCCCTGGGGTCGGGAAGCGCGGCGGCCTCGCTGACCTGCGCGGCGAGCAGGTCGAGCCCGCGGTCGAAGCAGGCGGCGGCGAGCACGTCGCGACGCTTGAAATAATAGGTGACCGCGGTGTTGCCGAGCCCGATCCGTTCGGCGACCTCGCCCAGCGACAGGCCCTTGACGCCGCGCTCGTTGATCAGCGCCGACGCGGTATCGAGGATCAGCGCGCGCTTGGCGGCGAAGCGGCGCGTCTCGGCGACGGGGGCGGGGGCGGGGGCGGGGGCGGGGGCGGGCGATGCCATGATGCCCGTTTTAGCGAAAGCCTGAGCGAGCGTCACCGCGGTTCACGCGATGCGGCGGCGGTCCCGGCCGTGTCCGGCCTTTCGTTCCATTCCCGACCCCGGTATGTCGCGATTAACCATAGAGACGATTGGAGAATGCGATGCCGCTGCGTTTTGCGGACCATAGCGAGGAGGCCTATCGGTTTCCTTTGACGATCGGGCATCTTCTCGACGCGGCACTGGTAACGTCCGCCGCGCAGGAGATCGTCTATCGCGACCAGCTGCGCTTCACCTATGCCGAGCTGCGCCGGCGGATCGGCCGGCTCGCCACGCTACTGACCGATCTGGGAGCCGAGGAGGGCATGACGATCGGCGTGATGGACTGGGACAGCCATCGCTATCTCGAGGCCTATTTCGCGGTGCCGATGATGGGGGCGGTGCTGCAGACGGTGAACGTCCGGCTGTCGCCCGCGCAGGTCGCCTATACGCTCAACCATGCGTCGGCGGAGATACTGCTCGTCCACCGCGACTTCTTCCCGCTGGTCGAGGCGATCCTGCCGTCCTGCCCCAAGGTCAAGGCGGTGGTCGCGATCATGGACGGCGAGGCGGGCGAACTCCCCGCCTATGCGAAGGGCGAATATGAGGCGCTGAGCGCCGCCGCCTCGCCCGATTTCGCGTTTCGCGACTTTGACGAGAATGCGCTCGCCACCACCTTCTACACCACCGGCACGACGGGCAACCCCAAGGGGGTGAGCTTCACGCACCGCCAGCTCGTGCTGCATACGCTCGCGTGCAACGCGCCGTTCGGCGACACGCGCCATCCCGGCCTCGGCGTCGACGAGGTCTATATGCCGCTGACCCCGATGTTCCATGTCCACGCCTGGGGGATCCCCTATGTCGCGACGATGCTGGGCATCAAGCAGGTCTATCCGGGCCGCTACGAGCCCGATCTGATCCTCGATCTGCGCGAGACGGAGGGGGTCACCTTCTCGCATTGCGTGCCGACGATCATGCAGATGATCCTTGCCGCCGCCGATGCGCGCGGCAGCGATCTGTCGGGCTGGCTGATGACGATCGGCGGCGCCGCGCTCACCCAGTCGCTATGGCGCGAGGGCACCAGACGCGGGATGCACGTCGTCGCGGGCTACGGCATGTCGGAGACCGCGCCGACGCTGGCGCTGTGCCGCCGGCGGTTCGGCGCGGACGGCAGCGAGGAGGCGGACATGGCGGCGCTGACGATGGCGGGCGTGCCCGTCCCGCTCGTCTCGATCCGCGTCGTCGACGAGGCGATGAACGACGTCCCCGCCGACGGCCGGTCGCGCGGCGAGATCGTCACGCGCGCGCCGTGGCTGACGCAATCCTACACCGGCGATCCCGACAGTTCGAAGGCATTGTGGCGCGGCGGCTGGCTGCACACGCAGGACGTCGCGACGATCGATGCCGAGGGCTATATCCAGATCAAGGATCGGCTCAAGGACGTCATCAAGACGGGCGGCGAGTGGATCTGTTCGCTGACGCTCGAGGATCTGATCGCGGGCACCGACGGCATCGCCGAGGTGGCGGTGATCGGCGTGCCCGATCCGCGCTGGAGCGAGCGGCCGATCGCGATCGTGGTGCCGGCCGCGGGGGTCGTGCCGACGCTCGAAATGGTCAACGCGCCGCTGCAGCGTGCGGTCGACGCCGGCGAGATCAGCCGCTTCGCGCTGCTCGACCGGATCGAGACCGTCGACGCGATGCCCAAGACGAGCGTCGGCAAGATCGACCAGAAGGCGCTGCGCACGCGCTTTGCGACGGGCGTGCCGGCGGAGGCGTCCGGGGCGGTCGCGGACGCGGTGGCTTGAGCCGGCCGTCCTTTCGTCCGCGCGCCGCCTACCGGCACTGGACGCCGATCACGACGCGCTGGCACGACAACGACGCCTATGGCCACGTCAACAACGGCGTCTATTATGGCTGGTTCGATACCGCGGTGAATGCGTGGCTGGTCGCCGCCGGGCTGCTCGACATCCCGTCGGGCGATCCGATCGGGCTGGTCGTCGAGACCGGCTGCCGCTACGCGCGCTCGCTCGCCTTCCCGCAACCCGTCGAGGTCGGGCTGGCGCTCGCGCGGCTGGGCGGATCGAGCGTCACCTATCATCTCGGCGTGTTCGCCGCAGGCGAGCGCGACGCGGCCGCCGAAGGGCATTTCACGCACGTCTATGTCGGCCGCGAGAGCCGTCGGCCCGTGGCGCTTCCGGCCGCGTGGCGCGCGACGATGCAGGCGCTCGCCGACGCCGGATGAGCCGTATCAGGGCTGGGGGGTGGCGGTCGCCGGCGTGCCGGCGATGTCCGGCCCGTGACTGGGCTTGCCGCCCTCGAGCCCCTTTTCGCGATCCTTGCCCTCGTCGCGGATCGCATCCGCCTGCGCGCGGTAGATCTTCTTGGCCTGCGGCGTCGGCTGGACCGCGGCCTGCCGGTCGATCTGGTCGGCCTTATTGTCATATTGGCGGCGGACGATGTCGCCCTTGCTCGGCTTGTCGCATCCGCCGAGCAGCGGGACGAGCAACAGGCATGATATCACGGCACGGCGCATCGTCTCTCTCCCTGGTCGATGCCAAAAGGGATGGCGGGCGCGCAGGTTCCGCGATGGAAGGAGTGGGGAGCTTCTGTTGCTCGGTGCCCCCCGTACCGCCGGTGTCCGATTCTGTTGCCCGGTTCGGCCCGAACCGCGTTCAAGCCTTGTAATCTAAGCCGTTAGGCCTTGATTACGCGGCAATCGCGAGTGCCTCGTTATCGTTAGCACTTGTGGTTTTGATCGGTTTTACGGCTCAATCAGGCCGGGCAAAAACATCGCGCTCGTACACACGTCGATCCTAGTTCGACCCCGTCAGAAGCCTATCTCGCAATAGGCTTGTGGTGGAGTCGCCGGGTACTGCCCCCGGGTCCGCTGCGCCTCACCCGATATCATTTATCACCATAGCCGACCCGAAGGACGGCATGGCCGATATAGGCGCCGCGCGGCGGCGGCGCAACCGGATCAGGGGCGCGCCTTCAGCGAATCGCGGATCTCGCGCAACAGGATCACCTCGGCCGAATCGGGGGCGGGCGCCGCGGCGCTCTCGGCCTGTTGCCTGGCGGTCAGCGCCATCGCCTTGTTCACCCCTTTGATGATCAGGAAGATGATGAACGCGACGATCAGGAAATTGACCGCCTGGGTGATGAATTCGCCATAGCCGAGCAGCGGCACGCCCGCCTTCTTGAGCGCGGCATAGTCGGTCGAGCCGGCCAGCGCCGCGGGCACCTTGTCGCGCGAGAGGATGAGGAAATAGCCCGAGAAGTCCAGCCCGCCGAAAACCTTGCCGATCAGCGGCATCAGGATGTCGTCGGTCAGCGAGGTCACGATCTTGCTGAACGCCGCACCGATGATCACCGCGACCGCGAGATCCAGCACGTTGCCGCGCATCACGAACGCCTTGAATTCCTTGAGCATGGCCGCTCCCCTCTCGATGTCTGTCCGTGGGCGGGAGGGTTAACGATTGTTTCGGCGACGGCAAGCCCGTTGCCGCCCTCCCGTGCGCGGTGTATTAGGCCGGCGAAACGCTTCACGGAGCCCTCGATGACCCTGCGCCGCCTCACGCTCCTCGCGCCCCTCGCGGCGATCTCGCTGTCCGCCTGCGGGGTCAACCAGATCCCGGCGTCCGAGGAGAATGCCAAGGCCAAATGGGCCGATGTCGAGAACCAGTATCAGCGCCGCGCCGATCTCATCCCCAATCTCGTCGCGACGGTGAAGGGCTATGCCACGCACGAGCAGTCGACGCTCGAGGGCGTGGTGCAGGCGCGTGCCAAGGCGACCTCGATCACCATCTCGGGCGACGATCTCAAGGATCCCGCCAAGATGAAGCAATTCCAGGATGCGCAGGATCAGCTGGGCCAGTCGCTCGGCCGGCTGCTCGCGGTGCAGGAGGCCTATCCGCAGCTCCAGGCCAACCAGAATTTCCTCGCGCTGCAATCGCAGCTCGAGGGCACCGAGAACCGCATCGCGGTCGCGCGCAGCGACTACAACGCCGCGGTGCAGCAGTATAACACGATGATCCGCACCTTCCCCGACATGATCACCGCCAAGGTGATCTACGGCGCCAAGCCGATCACCCCGTTCACGGCGACCGCGCCCGATGCGCAGAACGCCCCCAAGGTGAGTTTCTGACGGCGGCGACGGTGGCGGTGACCACCATCCGTGTTCCTGCGCAGGCCGGAGCCCAGGGGCGGAAAGCACGCCATCCGAAATCCTGGGCGCCTGCCTTCGCCAGCGCGCTGCTGGCACTGCTCGCGCTGTTTGCCACCCCCGCCTTCGCGCAGAGCTTTCCCGCCTTCACCGGGTTGGTCGTCGACGCGGCGAACGTGCTGCCCGCCGATCGCAAGGCGGCGCTCGAGGGGAAGCTCGAGGCGTTCCAGAAGCAGTCGACCGCGCAGGGGCAGGGCCGCCAGCTCGTCGTCGCGACGGTGCCGAGCCTCGGCGGCGACGATATCCAGGATTATGGCTACAAGCTCGGCCGCGCCTGGGGCGTCGGCTTGAAGGATGCGAACAACGGCACGATCCTGCTGGTCGCCCCCGCCGAGCACAAGGTCGGCATCGAGACGGGGCAGGGCGTCGAGGGCGCGCTGACCGACGCCTATGCCAGCGTCATCATCAATTCGAAGATCACCCCCGCGTTCAAGGCGGGCGACATGGCGGGCGGGATCGATGCGGGCGCGCAGGCGATCATCGACCAATTGTCGCTTCCCGACGATCAGGCGCAGGCCAAGGAGAAGGCGGCGATCGCGGCCTATGACGCGCAGCACAAGCGCGCGCAGAGCGACGGCGTGCCGATCGCGCTGATCTTCTGGGTGATCGTGATCGGCTGGGTGTTCATCGGCGGGCTGATCCGCAGGCGCGGCCACGGCACCGCCTATGGCGGCAGCGCGTGGCCGATCTTCCTGTGGGGGCTGGGCAGCGGCGGCTGGGGCGCCGGATCGGGCGGCAGCGGTTTCGGCGGCGGCGGCGGCGGCGGCAGTGACAGCGGCGGCGGCGGCTGGGGCGGCGGCGGCTTCACCGGCGGCGGTGGCGGCTCGTTCGGCGGCGGCGGCGCCTCGGGGGGATGGTGACATGCTGAGCGAGCAGGACCGCTTCCGCGTCGGCGAGGCCGTGACGCGCGCCGAGGCGGCAAGCGACGGCGAGATCGTCACCATCGTCGCGGCCGATTCGGATTCATACAACGATGTCGTGCTGCACTGGGCGGTGCTCGCGATGTTCTTCATGCTGGCGCTGGTCGCAGCGGCCCCCGCCATGTTCGGCTATGCGCTCGATCGCGCGGTCGGCGGCTGGTCGGCGTGGACCGCGGGCGCCTATCTGTCGGTCCTGCTGTTCGGGCTTGCCGTGACCTTCCTCGCCGCACGCTATCTGTTCGGCATCCGTGCGCTCCGGCTCGCGCTGACACCCGGCGCGACGCGCGCGCGCCGGGTGCGCCGCCGCGCGATCCTGCTGTTCCGCCTCTCCGCCGAAAACCGCACGCGCGCCAAGACCGGCGTGCTGCTCTATCTGTCGCTCGCCGAGCGCCGCGCCGAGATCGTCGCCGATGCCTCGATCGCGCAGCGCGTCACGCCCGAAACCTGGGGCGAGGCGATGACGATGCTGATCGAGGCGGTCCGCAAGGGACGGCCCGGCGACGGCATGGTCGCCGCGGTCGAGCGGATCGGCCAGGTGCTCGCCGAGCATTTCCCGCGATCGAGCGACGACACCAACGAGCTTCCGGACAGGCTGATCATGCTGTGAGCGATCCCGATCGCGCCGTGCCCGAAGAGACCCGCTGGACCGGAAAATTCATCGTCGCCAGGACGCGCGGCAAATGGGAATATGTCGGCCGGACGCGGGGCGTCCGCGCGGCGGTGATCCTCGCGGTCGACGCGGGCGCGGTGATCCTTGTCGAGCAGTTCCGCGTCCCGCTCGGCCGGCTTTGCCTCGAGCTTCCCGCGGGGCTGGTCGGCGACGAGACCGCCGACGAGGCGATCGAGGTTGCCGCCGCGCGCGAGCTTGAGGAGGAGACGGGTTATCGGCCTGCGCGGATCGAGACGATCGGCGAGTTCGCCTCGTCACCCGGAATGGTCACCGAGACGTTCACGCTGGTGCGCGCGCGCGGCCTGGAGAAGGTCTCCGATGGCGGCGGCGTCGACGATGAGGATATCATCGTCCACCGCGTGCCGCTCGCCGAAGTGAAGGATTTCGTCACGGCGCGGCGCGCGGCGGGGGTGGTGGCGGACGTCAAATTGCTGCTGCTGCTCGGCGCGGGGATATTGGCGGACGCCTAGCCGAACCCCCGATCGCACCGCGCGAAGTCGAAGTGCGTGTCATCAAGCGCGGCATTTGCGGCCGTCCTTCGACTGCGCTCAGGACGAACGGAGAATCAAAGTCCTCAGTCCCCCGCCGGCACGACCGGACCCACCGCGAAATTCTCGGCATAGGTCTGCAGCTTGAGCGAGCGCTCGCTGAGCGGGATCACCGCGTAGGCGATGCCATGCTGATCGCAATAGCCGCGCGCAGCATCGAGGCTGGGAAAGGTCAGGCGGAGCTGCTCGCGCGTGTCGCCCGATCCCGCCCAGCCGGTCAGCGGATCGGCGACCTTGGGATGCGCGGGCTCATATTCGAGCGTCCACTCGCCGACCTTGGCCCGGCCGGACTGCATCGTGCTCTTGATCCGCTGGTAGATGCGCGCGGCCATCTCGTCGTTCCTCGGCAAATCGGTGGCGACGCGATGCCGCAGCGCGGCGCGCGCCGTCAAGGCGCAATGCGCATCAGCCGCGGCGCGCGGCATTCTTGGTGCGCAGCGTCGGGTCGGCGTGCGCGGGGTCCTCGGGCCAGGGGTGGCGCGGATAACGGCCGCGCATCTCCCTGGCGACCGCCGCCCAGCTTCCCGCCCAGAAGCCCGGCAGATCGCGCGTCGTCTGGATCGGGCGGCCCGCGGGCGAGGTGAGCGACAGCACCAGCGGGACGCGGCCGTCGCCGACCGTGGGATGGATTCCCAGCCCGAACAACGCCTGCGGGCGCAACTCGACCGTCGGCCCGGCCTCGGCGGCATAGTCGATCGGGTGCGCGCTTCCCGCCGGCGTTGCCAGCCGATCGGGCGCGAGCCGGTCGACCGCGCGGCGCGCGTCCCAGCCAAGCAGCGTGTCGAGCGCGCCGGCGAGATCGGCGGCGGAGAGGGCGTCGAGCCGGCGGCGCCCCCCGATCAGCGGCGCGAGCCAGTCGTCGAGCGTGGCGAGCAGCGCCGTGTCGGAGAGATCGGGCAGCGACGGATCGAAGCGACGCGCGAAGTCCGTGCGCTCGCGCAGCCGGACGCTGCCGTCCGGCCAGGGCAGCGTCGCGAGCCCCCCGCCGCGCACCCCCTCGAGCAGCACCGCGGCGACCGCGGCGGGATCGGGCCTGTCGTCGGGTCCGCCGCCCAGCCGCAGTGCCCCCAGCCGTCGCTCGCGCGTCGCGACGACGCCGCCGGTTGCGGCATCGAAGCGGACGGCACGCGCCTCGGCGATGCGGTCGCCATAAAGCTGCTCGATCGTCGTGCGGTCGATCGCGGCGGCGGCGAGGATGCGCGCGCCCGCGGCGATCCCCTGCGTCTCGGCGACCGCGAGCCATTCCTCGCGCGCCAGCGGCGAGGCGGGATCGAGCCGATAGCCGCGGCCGCCGACGCTCGCCCAGCTTTCGCCCGAGGCGTCGCGTCGGCGCGCGATGCGGTCTGGATAGGCAAGCGCGACGCAGAGCGCGACATCGCCTTCCGTTCCCCGGCGAAGGCCGGGGCCCAGGCCCGCAACGCCTTCGCGCGCAGCGCCAGCTGAGGGGGTGGGGCCTGAGCCCCGGCCTGCGCCGGGGAACAGGGAGGCCCACCGTTTCGCCAGCCCCCGCGCCGCTTCCGCGCGCCGTCCCCTCTCGCCTCGCCAGCGTTGCAACCGCTGCGCGAGATCGCTCGAATCGCCGCCCAATCCGCGCTCCGACAGCAACACGGCGACCTCCGCCGCCACCCGCTTGTCGGGCGCGGCGACCAGCATGTGCCCCAGCCGCGGCGGCAGCGGCAGCGCGGCGATCGCGCGGCCGTGCGCGGTCGGGCGGCCGTCACCATCGATCGCGCCGAGCGCCGCCAGCCGCGCTCGCGCTTCGGCAACCGCCGCGGCGGGCGGCGGATCGAGCCAGCGCAGCGTCGCCGGATCGGTCACCCCCCATAGCGCGCAATCGAGCAGCAATGCCGACAGATCGGCCTCGAGAATCTCGGGCGGATCGAAGCGCGGCAGCCCCGCGGTCGCCGCCGCCTCCCACAGCCGATAGACCACGCCCGGCGCCTGCCGCCCGGCGCGGCCCGCACGCTGCGTCGCCGCCGCCTGACTGACCCGCTCGGTCGACAGCCGCGTCACCCCCGCCGCACGATCGTAGCGCGCGCGTCGCGCCAGCCCCGAGTCGACGACGATCCGCACGCCGTCGAGCGTCAGGCTGGTCTCGGCGATCGCGGTGGCGAGCACGAGCTTGCGGCGGCCGGCGGGCGCGGCGGCGATCGCGGCGCGCTGCTCGGCGGGATCGAGGCTGCCATGCAGGCGGTGGAGGTCGACCTCAGGCGGCAGGCGATCGAGCCGCTCGGCGGTGCGCTCGATCTCGGCGACGCCGGGCAGGAAGGCCAGGATGCCGCCATCGGCCTGCTCGCCGAGCGCGAGCCGGCACGCCGCCGCCACCGAGTCCTCGATCCGCCCGCCGGCGTCGCGGCCGAGATGGCGGAGTTCGATCGGATGGCTGCGCCCGGCGCTCTCGATCAGCGGCGTGTGCGCGCCCATCAGCGCGGCGAAGCGTTCGCCGTCGAGCGTCGCCGACATCGCCACCAGCCTGAGATCGGGGCGCAGCGCGGCCTGCGCGTCGAGCGCCAGCGCGAGCCCGAAATCGCTGTCGAGGCTGCGCTCGTGAACCTCGTCGAACAGCACCGCCGAGACCCCGGCAAGCTCGGGATCGGCCTGGATGCGGTTGCGGAAAATGCCTTCCGTCATCACCGTGACGCGCGTCGCCGCCGACCGTCTGCTGTCGAGGCGGGTCGCATAGCCGAAGGTCCGGCCGACCGGCTCGCCCGCCACCGCCGCCATCCGCTCGGCCGCCGCCCGCGCGGCGAGGCGGCGGGGCGAGAGCAGCAGCACCTCGCCGCTGCACCATGCCTCGCCGATCAGCGCGGGGGCGACCGCGGTGGTCTTGCCAGCCCCGGGCGGAGCGACCAGCACGGCCGCCGATCCTGCCCGCAGCGCGGCGAGCAGGTCGGGCAGCACGGCATGGATCGGGAGGTCGCTCACCGGCCGGCCTTAGGACGGCGCGGTGTGCGCCATCAATGCCCCGCCGAGAGCACCGGCTCGACGCCGCTCTGCGCGAGCTGGTCGTTGATCATCCCCATCAGCCGCTCGAGCCCCGCCTCGTCCTTGGCCTCGGCGCGCGCGACGAGCACGTCCTGCGTGTTCGAGGCGCGCAGCAGCCACCAGCCATCCTCGGTGTTGACGCGCGCACCGTCGGTCTTGTCGACGTCGGCACCGCTCGCCGCGAGCCTTTCGAGCACCTCGTCGACGACCTTGAACTTGCGGTCGTCGGACGACTGGAAGCGCATCTCGGGGGTGTTGACCATCACCGGCATCGCCGACTTGATCGCGGTGAGCGAGCCGCCCATCACGCGCACCGCGCGGATCAGCCGGATCGCCGCGTAGAGCGCGTCGTCGAAGCCGTAATAATCGTGCGCGAAGAAGATGTGGCCGCTCATCTCGCCCGCGAGCGGCGAGTTGGTCTCCTTCATCTTGGTCTTGATCAGGCTGTGGCCCGTCTTCCACATCAACGGCGTGCCGCCGAGCTCGGCGATGCGGTCGTAGAGCGCCTGGCTCGCTTTGACGTCGGCGATGATCGTCGCACCCGGCTCCTCGCGCAGCACGGGCTCGGCCAGGATCGCGAGCAGCTGGTCGCCCCACACCACGCGGCCCTCGCCGTCGACCGCGCCGATGCGGTCGCCGTCGCCGTCGAAGGCGAGGCCGAAGTCGAGCCCCTTGTCCTTGACCAGTTTTTTCAGGTCCTCGAGATTCTTCTCGTCGGTCGGATCGGGATGATGGTTGGGGAAATTGCCGTCGACCTCGGTATAGAGCGTGTGATGCTCGCCGGGCAGCATCTTGACCAGCCGGTCGACGATCGGGCCCGCCGCGCCATTGCCCGCATCCCAGCCGATCCTGAACGCGCCGCCGGCATAGCCCGCCATCAGCCGGTTTGTGTAGTCGTCCATGATCTCGTAATTGGTGACGCTGCCTTCGCCCTCCTCCCAGTCGCCCGCTTCCGCGAGCTTGCCGAGATCCTGGATGTCGGCGCCGAAGAAGGGCTTGTGCTGGAGCACCATCTTGAAGCCGTTGTAATCGCCCGGATTGTGGCTGCCGGTGATCTGCACCGCGCCGTCGACCTCGAGCGTCGCCTCGGCATAATAGAGCATCGGCGTCGGTCCCAGGCCGATGCGGACGACGTCCACGCCGCTTGCGGTCAGTCCCTCGATCAGCGCGGCCTCGAGCAGCGGCGAATGGGTGCGGCCGTCATAGCCGACCGCGACGCGGGTGCCCCCGGCGCGACGCACCCGCGTCGCGAATCCACGGCCGATCGCGGTGGCGTCGGCGGGGCCGAGCGCCTTGCCGACAATTCCCCGGATGTCATATTCGCGCAGCGAGGTCGGATCGAAACGATGGGACAAGGCGGGGTCTCCTATAGCCGGGGTCGCGAGCAAGACGCCTTGGCGCCCGCTCGGTTCAATTGGGTGAGACATGCGAACGCAATTGTTCGACGAGGACGTCGCGCGCCGCATTGACGCGCCCCGCGAGCGCGGCGGAGCCGCCCGCATCGGGGTGGACGCGGCCGATCAGCCGGCGGTGCGCGGCGCGGATCTCGGCCTCGTCGGCGCGGCTCGATACGCCGAGCAGGTCGCGGGCCTCGGCGGGCGACAGCGCGCCGGTCTGGCGGCGGCGCTGGCCCAGCCACCAGATGCCGGCAATGACGAGCAGCGCGACGAGGAATTTCATGGGCGTGCCGCTTCGATCAGGCGGTGGCGGCGAGCGCGGGGCGCGTGAACAGGTCGGCGGGCGCGGGAAGCTGGAGCCCCGACACCATCTCGCGCAGCTCCTGGCGCGCGGCGACGTGGCTCAGCCCCGCCTCCTTGATCGCGCCCAGATCGAGCAGCGTCAGCCCCTTGGGGAACAGCTCGCGATAGATGACGCGCTCGCCCAGGCCCGGGATCACGCGGAAGCCGACGCGCTTGGCGAGTTCCTCGACCGCGGCGCCGACGCGGCGCATGTTCTTCGCCTCGAGATGCTGCAGCCGGTTGCGCAGAACCACCCAGTCGACCGTCCCGCCGTCGGTCTTGGCGCGGACCTTGCGCGCGTCCCACACCATCTCGGCGTAGAAGCTCGGGCGCTTGATCCTGTAAGTATCCGGATCGACCTGGCCGATCAGGTCGAGATCGATGAAGCTGTCGTTGATCGGGGTGACCAGCGTATCGGCGCGCGCCACCGCCTTCATCGCATAGGGGTCGTCGCGCCCGGGCGTGTCGACGATCACGAACTCGGCGTCCTCGCCGAGCAGGTCGAGCCGGCGCTCGATCGCGGGATCCTTGGCGGGATCGAAGGTCTCGAAGCGCGGCGTGACCAGATCGATGTTCTCGCGGCGCGCCGTGGCGGTGCGATTCTCGAGATAGCGGACCATCGTCTTCTGGCGCGTGTCGAGATCGATCACCGCGACGCGGCGACCCTGTGCGGCGAGCGCGACCGCGACGTGCACGGCGGTGGTCGACTTGCCCGTTCCGCCCTTTTCATTAGCAAAAACAATAAGATGGGTGTTGGATGCCATGTCGGTGTGATTCTTCCCCAGGGCTCCGGCGGGTCTTGATCTGGCCCCGATGCCGCCGCACAGAGCGTTCCCCAAACCATATCGGAGGGCCGCCGCCCGTGCAAATCATCCGTGACCTCGCAATGCTACGCGACGCCGTCGCCTGGCTGCGGGGAGAGGGCCGGCGAATCGCGCTCGTGCCGACGATGGGCGCGCTGCACGCCGGCCATATCGCGCTGGTCGCGGAAGGCGCGCGCCGGGCCGACGCGGTGATCGCGTCGATCTTCGTCAATCCCCGGCAATTCGGCGTCGGCGAGGATCTCGGCCGCTATCCGCGCCGCGAACGGAGCGATGCGCAGATGCTCGAGAATGCCGGCTGCGCGATGCTGTGGGCGCCGACGGTCGAGACAATGTATCCCCCGGGCTACGCCACCACCGTCTCGGTGTCGGGCGTGTCGGAAGTGCTCGAGGGCGCCTCGCGGCAGGGGCATTTCGATGGCGTCGCGACGGTCGTGCTCAAGCTCATCAACCAGGTCGCGCCCGATGTCGCGTTGTTCGGCGAGAAGGATTGGCAGCAGCTCGCGGTGATCCGGCGGATGGTGCACGATCTCGATCTGCCGGTCGAGATCGTCGGCGTGCCGATCGTGCGCGACGACCAGGGGCTCGCGCTGTCCTCGCGCAACGCCTATCTGGGCGACGCCGAGCTCGCCGCGGCGCGGGCGCTGCCCAGGGCGCT
>CAIQHF010000049.1 GCA_903871605.1 uncultured Sphingomonadaceae bacterium | reverse complement strand
CGCTGCAGTCCGAGAACGGCATGCTCGGCATCGGGCCTTTCCCGTACGAAGGCGAGGAGGATCCCGATCTGATCAATGCGGGCAAGCAGACCGTCTCCGAACTGCCCTCGTCGAGCTTCTTCTCGTCCGCGGACAGTTTCGCGATGATCCGCGGCGGGCATATCGATCTCGCCGTGCTCGGCGCGATGGAGGTGTCCGAGGGCGGCGACATCGCCAATTGGATGATCCCCGGCAAGATGGTCAAGGGCATGGGCGGCGCGATGGATCTGGTCGCGGGGGTCAAGAAGATCATCGTCGTGATGGACCTCGCCGCCAAGGACGGCAGCCCCAAGTTCATCCCGGAATGCACGCTGCCGCTGACGGGCAAGAATGTCGTCGACATGATCGTCACGGAGTTCTGCGTGTTCAGTAGGGCCGATCACGACAGCTCGTTCAGGCTTGTTGAGCTGGCGCCGGGGGTGACCGCCGAGACGGTCGCAACCAAGGTGACCGCGCATTATATCGATACCCTCGCCGGCCAGTCGGCCGCCGTCATTCCCGGAGACACCGCTCATGCGTGACGTCGTCATCACCGCTGCCAAGCGCACGCCCGTCGGCAGCTTTCTCGGCGCGTTCGGCGCAGTGCCGGCGCACGAGCTGGGCCGCGTCGCGATCGAGGCCGCGCTGGCGCAGGCGAATGTCGCCGGCGCGGATGTCTCGGAGGTGATCCTCGGCCAGGTGTTGACCGCGGCGCAGGGCCAGAATCCCGCGCGACAGGCCGCGATGTCGGCAGGCATCCCGCAGGAGGTGCCGGCGTGGGGCGTCAACCAGGTCTGCGGCTCGGGTCTGCGCGCGGTTGCGCTCGCGGCGCAGGCGATCGCCAATGGCGATGCGACGATCATGGTGGCGGGCGGTCAGGAGAGCATGTCGCTCAGCCCGCATGCGCAGAATCTGCGTGGCGGCACCAAGATGGGCAATCTCAGCCTCGTCGACACGATGATCGTGGATGGGCTGACCGACGCGTTCAATGCCTATCACATGGGGATCACCGCCGAGAACGTCGCGGAGAGATATCAGATCACGCGAGAGATGCAGGATCGCTTCTCGGTCGGATCGCAGAACAAGGCAGAGAAGGCTCGCGCCGAAGGCCGCTTCCGCGACGAGATCGCGCCCGTCACGGTCAAGGGACGCAAGGGCGACACGATCGTCTCCGACGACGAATATATCCGCGCTGGCGCGACCATCGAGGCGATGGAGAAGCTCAAGCCCGCCTTCAAGAAAGACGGGACGGTGACCGCCGCCAATGCGTCCGGGCTCAACGACGGCGCGGCCGCGCTGGTGCTGATGTCCGCGGACGAAGCGGCGCGGCGCGGCTCGACGGTGCTGGCGCGCGTGGTCAGCTGGGCGTCCGTCGGCGTCGATCCGGCCTATATGGGTATCGGTCCGGTGCCGGCGGTGAAGAAGGCGCTTGAGAAAGCGGGCTGGACGGTCGACGATCTCGATCTGATCGAGGCCAATGAGGCGTTCGCCGGCCAGGCGCTCTCGGTCTGCCAGGAACTCGGATTGCCGTCCGACAAGGTCAACGTCAACGGCGGCGCGATCGCGATCGGCCATCCGATCGGGGCGTCGGGCGCGCGCGTGCTGACGACTTTGCTCTACGAGATGGAGAAGCGCGGTGCGACCAAAGGTCTTGCGACGCTGTGCATCGGTGGCGGCATGGGCATCGCCATGTGCGTTTCGCGCTGACACCACGCCTTACCTTGGGCGTCGGCGGCGCGAGGGTGCCCGACAGCCTCGCCTTCCAGGCGGCGTGCGCTGGTGGGCGAGGGGCTCGATCGGCCCGATGGCTATAGCGAGCCGTCGGTGCACCGGTTCCGTCAGCGGGTGAAGGCGAAGGCGTAAGCCACGCCTAGCGGGAAGGCGGATCGCCGCTGTTGCTATGGCGGACCACCTCGCCGGGCATCTTCGACGTGTTGCTGCTGCTGGGTCGGGACGAGAGCCTCGCGCGTCTCGCCGACCGGGCAGCTGTGGTGAACTGATCTCATAGGCGCCGTGCGGCCCGGTCCTCGGGCTCGAGCCGGCGCCCCTTATGGAGGACGAAGGAATGGCTGACGGCACCGCCAAACTGGCGCTCGGCGACAAGAGCTTCGACTACAAGCTCATGTCGGGCACGGTGGGCCCGGACGTGATCGACATCCGCAAGCTCTATGCGGATACCGACGCTTTCACCTACGACCCCGGGTTCACCTCGACCGCGAGCTGCCAGTCGGGGCTGACCTATATCGACGGCGATGCCGGCAT
>CAIQHF010000048.1 GCA_903871605.1 uncultured Sphingomonadaceae bacterium | reverse complement strand
CGGCGATCATGGCATGGGACGTTCCCGTGGCGGCCTCACGAGCAAGATCCACGCCCTCGTGGACGCTGACGGTCGCCCCGTCGCCTTGCGGCTGACTGGCAGGCAGGTCCACGACGCATGTGAGGCCGCGGCCTTGATGGAAGCCATGCCCGAAGGCGCGACCCTGCTCGGCGACAAAGGCTATGACAGCAACGCCATTCGCGAGACGGCCGCCAAGAGGAACTGCTGGGCGAACATCCCCAAACACGCTGGCAACTATCTCGCTGCCGTCAAACTCGTCTGCTTAAGGCTCTGGTGCCAGCCGTAATGAGTCGACGCCCTAGTTAAATTCGTCCTACTTTGGCGACCGGAGAAGTCGGCCTCGGGCACGAAAACCCGCGGAAAATGAAGATTTTCCACGGCTTGATCTGGTGGGGGTGGCAAGGATTGGAACTTGCGACCCGTGCAATGTCAACGCAGGTGCCGACTTCGCAGGTGCGGACCTCGGCCCAGATCAAGGAGATCGATCCCGAATTTTCCAAACAAATCACCCATCCTCGCCTGCTGCTATTCATTGCGGCCATGGATGAGGGTCCCAAATATTTTGGTGGACACGCTGGGGCCGCGCCTTCCGAGCCGAGAAAATTATCATGACATAGCAGCTGGTTGGATCGCCAATTGGATTCCGGCCGCCGTCGCGCTCACGATGATGCGGTGCAGTTTTATCCCGACCCCTATGGCGTTCCATGTGCACGCGGCGCCAAGCTTGAATTGGCCAAACAAAAGTTCCCTAGTCGTTTAGTAGAGATTTCTTGCGGGTTGCCCCGCCGACCACGTAGGTGACGACCTGTCATGACCGTCAACCTGCCCACCAACCTGCTCCGCAGCTTCGTCGCGATCGTCGACGCGGGCTCGATGCTGGGCGCTGCGGAGCAGGTGTATCTCACCCAGTCCGCCCTCAGCCTCCAGATCAAGCGGCTGGAGGATATGGTGCAGCAGCCGCTGTTCGTCCGCGAGGGCCGGCGGCTGGTGCTGACCGCGCAGGGCGAGCTGCTGCTCGATTATGCGCGCCGCGTGCTGGCGCTCCATGACGAGGCGCTGGCCGCTGTGAATTCGGGCCGGTTCGAAGGGCCGGTGCGGGTCGGGATGGTGCAGGATTTCGCCGAGACGCTGCTCGGCGGCGTGCTCAGCCGCTTCGGCGAGCTGCATCCCGACGCGCAGCTCTACGCCCGCGTCGCCGGCACCGCCGAGCTGGTCGGCATGGTCGATCGCGGCATGCTCGATCTCGCAATCGGCTATGCCGCCGCCGACGATGCGGATGCGATCAGCATCGCCCCAACCGTCTGGTACGGATCGGCCGACCATGCGGCGCGCGAGATCGTGCCGCTGGCGGTGCTCGATCGCCCCTGCCGTTTCCGTGAGGCGGCGACCAGCGCGCTCGATGCAGCGGGCCGGCCGTGGCGCATCGCGTTCGAGACGCCGAACATCTCGACGCTGCGCGCGGCGGTGGAGGCAGGCCTCGGCCTCACCTGCCGAACCCGGCTGCTGTTCCCCGACGGCGCCCCGCTGGACGGCAATGATCTGCCCTCGCTGCCGGACGTCGCCTGCGTGGTGCGCAGGCAGGCCGATCTCGGCCGCCCCGCCGCCAAGCTGGCGCAGCTGGCGGCCGAGGTGGTGCGCGCGATCTGAGGCGGCTCATGAGCGTCGCTGAAGCGGGCGCGCCCGATCTCATTGGTCCTGCACCGCGCGCAGACCCTAGCCTGCCCGCCCGACAATCCGAGGAGTCGAGATGTCCGAACGCCTTTCCACCCTCTTCGGCGCACTGATCGCGGAGCGCGAGCGAAGCTGGCCGCCCGAACAGCTCGCGCGCAACGTGGCGCAGCGCCGGCAGCTGGTCGATCGCTTCGATCCCGCATCCCTGATCCAGACCGGATCGCCGCTGCCGCCGACCCTGCTGAGCGATGTCGAAGGCGGCACGCTGGCGGTGCCGGATTCCGGCGGCCGCCCCCAACTGCTGCTCTTCTTCCGCTACGCCGAATGCCCGGCGTGCAGCATCGCGTTGCCTCATTATGCGCGGTCGCTATGGCCCGAATTGCAGCGCCGCGGTGTCCAACTGATCGCGATCAGTCCCCAGGCGCCTGATCGGCTCCGCGCGATCAAATCCCGCTTCGATCTGCCGTACCCGGTCGCGAGCGACGAGGGCAACCGACTGGCGGGCGCGGTCGGCATCCTCTTTGCGCCGGACGACCAGCCCGATCCACCGCCGCCCGGCTGGCCCGGCGAGATCACCGGCACCGGCACATGGGCGCTGCCGCAGCCCACCGCCCTCCTGGTCGACGGGCGCGGGATCGTGCGCGCGGTGACGGTCAGCCCCGACTGGCTCGATCGACCCGAGGCGGAGGATATCCTGGCCACGATCGACGCCGCGCTGGCGCGGGACGTCGCGGCATGAGCGGATCGGGGGGATTCGGCCGGCGCGGCGTGCTGGGGCTCGGCTTCGGCGCGCTGCTAGCCGGATGCGGCAGGGCCGGCGGCGGTGCCGGCACGCTGCTCGCGGGCGACCAGAAGGGCGGCTCCAAGGTCGTGCTGGAGGCGTCGCACAATCTCGATCGCCTGCCCTACCATATCGAATGGTCCTCCTTCCCCAACGCGGCGCCTCTGCTCGAGGCGCTCAATGCCGGCGCGATCGACACCGGCATCGGCGGGGATGCCGCGTTCATCTTCTCGATCGGCACCGGCGCCGCGCTGAAGGCGATCGGCGCGCAGAAATATGAAGGCCCTGGCCCGATCCTGGTGGTGCGCCGCGATTCGAGCATCCGGTCGCTCGCCGAAATCGCCGGCAAGCGGATCGCCACGCCCAAGGGGTCGATCGGCCACAATTTCATCCTCGCCGCGCTGGAGGCGCAGGGCCGGCCGCTCGATTCCGTCCAATTCGCGTTCCTCTCGCCGCAGGACGGCAATGCCGCGCTGCTCGGCGGGTCCGTCGACGGCTGGGCGATCTGGGATCCCAATGCGACGATCGCCGAAAAGCAGGGCGCGCGATTGATCTTCGGCGACGGGCTCGTACCGTCCTACGCCCTGCTTTTCGGCAGCGATCCGGCGATCGCGCGCAAGCGTGCGTTGCTGACCGATTACAAGCGCCGCCTCTATCAGGGGTGGGACTGGGCCGCGGGCCACCCCGACGATTACGCCCGCCTGCTCAACCGCGAGACCGGCATCGCGGTCGATGTCTGGCAGGCGGTGACGGCGCGGACCCGGCGCCGGCCGGCGGGCATCACACCGTCCCTCATCGCGGACCAGCAGAAGACCGCCGACCGCTATGCGCGAGCTGGGCTGATCGATCACCCGATCGACGTAAAACATGGCTTCGATGACAGCTTCACTTGATCGCATGGCTATTGAAGCCAAGTGATCATTTCTCATAGTTATCGATCATTTTTAATAAGAATAGTATCTACACTCTACGAGAAAAAGTCTTTGTTACAAACATATAATACATCCAATATTGAAAATCCCTAACCTTCCAAGGGGGGATCATGTCGAAGACCGTCCACGTCAAATATCGTTTCCGTCAGGCCCTGCTTCTCGCCGGCGTATCGGCGGGCGCCCTCCTTCCGGCGCCACCCGTCCACGCGGCAGCGGCGGCAGCGACGGCGACGGCGACGGCGACGGCGACGCAGGTCGAGGAAATCACCGTCACGGCACGCTACCGCAAGGAAAGTGCGCAGAAGGTGCCGATCAGCATCACCGCGCTGCCCGCCGAGCAGATCGCCAGGCAGGGCGCCTTCAACCTGAAGCAGGTCGTGCAGCAATTGCCCGGCCTCAACATCCAGGGGATCAGCGGCCGCAACCAGACGATCACGATCCGCGGCATCGGAACCAATGCGGGCGGCACCAACGACGGGCTGGAACAGGGCGTCGGCCTCTATGTCGACGGCGTCTACCGCCCGCGCACCGGATCGGTGATCACCGACCTGATCGACATCGATTCGATCCAGCTGCTGCGCGGCCCCCAAGGCACGCTGTTCGGCAAGAACACCGTGGCCGGCGCGATCGACATCAGGACGCGCGAACCGAGCTTCACGCCGGAGGCGCAGGCCGAACTCAGCTACGGCAACCACAATTATCTGCGCGGCTATCTGTCGTTCGATTCCAAGATCAACGACGATCTCGCCTTCCGCGTGAGCTATCTACGCACCCAGCGCGACGGGCTGATCTATAACACCGTCGCCGGCAAGCACTGGGACGGCCTCGACAACCATTCGGCCCGGTTCGACGTTCTCTACGCGCCGACCACCAACTTCAAATTCCGGCTGATCGCGGATTACAGCATCCAGAAGGGCGATGTCGGCTTCTACAGCGTCTCGGGCGTGCTGCCGACGACGCTCGCCAACGGAGCGCAGGTGCGCGGCTTCTACAGACGTGCGGCGGACGTCGGCTACGTGCCGATCGCGATCGATCCCTTCGCGCGCCGCGTCGATCTCGACTCCAGCCAGTATGACAAGATGCCGAGCTGGGGCGTGCAGGGCCGCGCCGACTGGGACACCGGCCCTGTCACGCTGACCTCGATCACCGCCTATCGCAACTGGAAGTGGCTGCCCAATTATGACGGCGACCAGATCGGCGCCAACGTGCTGACCGAATCGATCGTCGTCACCCATCAGCAGCAATTCAGTCAGGAGCTGCGCGCCGCCTCCAACGGCCATCACGTCATCGATTTCACCGGCGGCCTCTATTTCTTCTGGCAGAAGGCCAATGATCTGCAGGTGACGGGCTATGGCCGCGATGCCGCCGGCTGGCTGACCACGCCCAACACCGCCTCCCCCACCGCGACCGCCGCTTTGCCCTCGGCCGCGCTCGACGGGCTGACCGCCTACGCCCATGTCGTGCCGGCGACGTACAGCTATGCGGGCTACGGACAGGCGACGTGGAACGCATCGGACCGGTTCCGCGTCACCGCCGGCCTGCGCTTCACCTACGAGCACAAGACCGGGTCGTATGACGGCTATGGCGGCGGCGATCTCGCGCCGATCTCCAGCTTCGATCCGGCGATCCAGGTGGCGGTCGCGGCGAAGCGCGCGGCGCTGGTGCCGATCGGCAGCTACGACGCGTCGCGCAACACCAAGAACCTCTCCGGCACCGTCATCGCCGCCTACGATCTCAGCCAGAACATCCACGCCTATGCGAGCTATTCGCGCGGCTACAAGTCGCCGGGGATCAACCTCGTCGCGCCCGCCAACGGCATCGACATCTTCGTCAAGCCCGAGAAGGTGGACGATTACGAGCTTGGCCTGAAGAGCCGCTTCCTGAGCGGCAAGGCCGAATTGAACGTCGCCCTGTTCTGGACGGACGACAGCAACTATCAGGCGAACTACGTCAACACCGCCGTCACGCCGGTCGTCTCCTACATCACCAATGTCGGCAAGCTGCGCTCGCGCGGGGTCGAGGTGGATGCCCGCGCCAACCCGATCGAGGGCTTGACGCTCACCGCCGCCGGCACGTGGAACGACGCCTATTACGTTCATTACCGCAGCGCGCCCGCGCAATATCTGACTTCGTATCAGGGCACGGTGGACCTCTCCGGCCGGCCGGCCTCGGGCGCGCCCAAATGGTCGCTCACCGGATCGGCGGAATATGTCCGCCATGCCGGCGCGGTCGATCTCTACGGCGGCGGCGATGCCAGCTATCGATCGGGCTTCTACGCGGCGGTGAACCTCGATCCGTTCTCGCGGATCCCGGGCTACGCGCTGTTCGGCCTCCACGCCGGCGTGCGCAAGCCGGACGGGCGGTGGGACGCCTCCGTCTGGGTCCGCAACCTCGCCGACAAGAATTACTTCAACACCAAGGCGGTCAACGCCCAGTTCGGCGTGATCAACGCCGCGCTCGGCGAGCCACGCACCTTCGGCTTCACCCTCAGGACCCGCATCTGACGCTCAACCGCAGGAGACAGAGCAATGACCCAACGACAGCTCAAGCTCGGACTGGTGCCGACCGGGGTCGGCGGCCCCGGCGACAGCAACCGTTGGCTCGATCCGGCGATCCCGGCCGACGCCAGCGTCAATATCGACTGGTATATCGAAGTGGCACGCAAGGCCGAGGCGGCGAAGTTCGACCTCATCTTCATCGTCGACAGCCAGTTCATCACCAAGGATTCGCCGCCGCATTATCTCAACCGGCTTGAGCCGCTGACGCTGCTCTCCGCGCTCGCGGTGGCGACCAGCCGGATCGGCCTCGTCGGCACGGCGACCACCTCCTACAATGATCCCTTCAACCTCGTCCGCCGCTTCGCCTCTCTCGATCTGATCAGCAAGGGCCGCGCCGGCTGGAACGTCGTCACCAGCGGCGATGCCGGAACGGCCGGCAATTACGGCAAGGACGAGCATTACGATTACGATACCCGCTACGCGCGGGCGACCGAATATCTGGAGGTCGCGCGCGGCCTATGGCGCAGCTACGAGGATGACGCACTGCCCCGCGACCGCGAAACAGGCCAGTTCCTCGACGAGACCAAACTGCACGCGCTCAACCACAAGGGGCGCTTCTTCTCGGTGGTCGGCCCGCTCAATATCCAGCGATCTCCGCAGGGCGAGCCGGTGATCTTCCAGGCCGGCGATTCCGATCAGGGTCGTGATCTGGGCGCCACGATCGCCGACGGCATCTTTACCCACTCGGCGACGATCGAGCAGGGCCAGGCCTTCTACCAGGACATCAAGGGCCGCGCCGCGCGGCTGGGCCGCGATCCGAACCAGATCGTGGTGATGCCCGGCGTCACCGTCTTCGTCGGCGACAGCGACGAGGACGCGCGCGACATTGAGCGGCGTACCCGCGAGCACGACCAGAGCTTCGAGCAGGCGCTCGGCGAATTCGGCCGCTCATTCGGCTGGCACGATTTCCGCCAATATGATCTCGACGCGCCCTTCCCCACCGGCGCGCTCGAACATGCCAGGAAGAGCTTCTACACCAACGCCAAGAAGGTGACCGATCTCGCCGTGGCGCGCGGGCTGACGCTGCGGCAGACGGTGGAGCATATCCGCGGCCAGCGGCGGACGCCCTTCGCCGGCACCGCCGAGACGGTAGCGAACGAGATCACGCGCTGGTTCGAGGGGCGCGCGCTCGACGGGCTTAACATCCACCTCGGCCACCCCGACCAGTTCGATCGGTTCACGGGTGAGGTGGTGCCGATCCTGCAGGAGCGCGGCGTGTTCCGGCATGATTATGAGCATAGGACGCTGCGCGGCCATCTCGGCTTGCCGATCCCGACCAACCGGCGCGAGCCGGCGCTGGCGCTGGAAGCGGCGGAGTGAAAGAAAGCAGGCCCGGTTCGCGCCGGGCCTGCCTCGTCTTCAGATCACGAAGAAGCCGTGCGTCCCGTCACGTTCCAGCTGTGCGACGAGGCCATATTCCCAATCGAGATAGGCCTGCATCGCCGCCTGCGCGTTGTCGGTGCCCTCATAGGGCCGCTTGTAGCGACGCGCGGGATCGATCGGGGGCCAGGCCGGCGCGATACCGGTCTCCAGCGGGCCGTCGAAGCCGCCGTCGAGCACATAGACCTCCCACCCCATCTGCGCGAGCCACGAGGCCGTCATGTCGGCGCGCGGGCCGAGATCGTCGGCGAGCAAGATGCGCGCGCCGCGCACGGGTGCGGCCATGTCGGTCTCCTGCACCAGCTGGCCGCCCGGATAGTGGCGGAAGCCGGGAATATGGCCTTCCGTATATTCCTCGGCGGTGCGCACGTCGAAACGGTAGAGGGTGCGACCGGGCTCGGCCGCCAATGCCTCGGCATCGTCCGGCGCGAGCCGACGAACACCGGCGCGATAGGCAACCTGACGCGCCCGGGCTTGCGCCTCCCCGATATCACCGAGCGCGGCGTGGCGGGCGGCACCGTGCTCCAGCGCCTGCCCCGCCAGTGTCCAGCCGATCGTGCCGTTGCGCAGCGCCACCACGCGGTTGGCGACGCCCGCGTTGATCAGCGACTGGGTGCCGATGATCGAGCGGGTCCGCCCCGCGCAGTTGACGATGATGGTCGTATCCGGATCGGGCGCGGCGTTCCCGGTGCGCAACACCAGCTCGGCGCCGGGCGCGCTCGACGAGCCGGGGATATTCATCGTCGCATATTCGTCCGGCCGGCGCGCATCGAGGATCGCGATGTCGGCCTTTTCCTCGATCAGCGCGGCGACATCCTCGGCAGCCAGCGAGGGCGTGTGGCGACGATGCTCGACCAGCTCGCCGAACGCCTTGGAATAGCTGTTCACGTCCTGGAACAGTTCGAACCCTGCGTCTGCCCAGCCCGCCAGCCCGCCTGCCAGCGTGCGGACGTCGCGATATCCGAGCACGGAGAGCGTCGCGGCGGCCGGCTCCACCAGCCCCGCGCCGTCATCGTAGAGGATGATCGGCACGTCGGTGCGCGGGATACGCGTGCCCGCCTCGATCGCAATCCGATCGGTATCGAGATTGGCGGCGAACAGGGGATGGCCTGTCGCGAAGGCGGCTTCGCTTCGCAGGTCGAGCAATGCCAGTTCCCGGCGCAGCAGCAGCATCCGCCGCACCGCGCGCGGCGTCACAATAGGAAGCGTCATGCGGACTCCAGATCGGCATAGCCGGAGACGAAAGGGCGAGCGTTGCCCGCGGCGTCGAAGATGTGCCGCTCGACCGCGCCGATGTCCGCGCCGTAGACGTGGATGCTGATCGACACGCGATCGGTGTGCGCATTGGCAACGCGGTGGATGTCGCCGATCCGAGGCGAGACGGGATCGACGTCGCCCGCCTCCAGACGGTCGGTGGCGATCCAGTGCAGGCCGGTCTCGGTATGGGCGAAACGCTCCGATATCTCGGCGCCGCGCAGCACGCCGACCAAGCCCCAGACGGTATGGTCGTGGATCGGCGTCGCCTGCCCCGGCCCCCATACGAAGCTGACGATCGAGAAGCGCGCATGCGCATCGCGATGGAGCAGATATTGCCGGTAGCGCGCCCGATCGGGCCGGGCGTGGCTTTCGGGCAGCCAGTCGTCCCGCGCGATCAGCTCGGCAACGAAGCTCCGGCCACGATCGAGAATCTCCGCCTCTCCGGTCGCGCGATCGAGCAGCGCCTCGAAATCGCGCACACAGCGGGCGAGAGCGACGCTCAAGTGTCTCTCCCGATCAGATCAGCGTAGACGCCGCCGTCGGTCTGCAGGCCGAGATGGCCGAGCAGGCGCGCGCGCAGCGGCCGCACGACCGAGGCCCGCTGACCACGCGGTGCGGCGACCGGCTCTTCGGCGGCGATCCGGCCGGCATCGAGCACGAGGATACGATCGGCCAGCGCCATCGCCTCCTCGACATCGTGGGTGACGAGCAGCACCGCGGGCTTATGTCGTCGCCAGAGCGACAGGACGAGCGCATGCATCCGGATGCGGGTGAGCGCGTCGAGCGCCGCGAACGGTTCGTCGAGCAGCAGCAATTCGGGCTTGCGGATCAGCGCGCGGGCGAGCGACGCGCGCTGCGCCTCGCCACCGGAGAGGGTGAGCGGCCAGGCATCGGGGCGATGCTCCAGCCCGACCTCGCGCAACGCCTCCTCCGCGCGCTGCCGCCGGTCCTCACCGGCCACGCCCAGCACGACATTCTGCCAGACCCGCTTCCACGGCAGCAGGCGCGCGTCCTGGAACACCGTGGCGCGCGATGCGGGAATGACCGCGCCACCGTTCGCCTCGTCCAGCCCGGCCAGCGTGCGCAGCAGCGTCGTCTTGCCCGATCCCGATCGGCCGAGCAGCGCCACGAACTCGCCCGGGGCGATCGCGAGATCGAGATCGTCCAGCACGCGTGTCTCGCCGAAATGCCGCGAGAAGCCCTGCAGGCGGACGATCGGCTCCGGCTCGCGCACCGGCGGCTCGGGAAAGGATATGCGCAACACCTCGCTCATCGCTCAAGCCTCCAGCAGTGCGGGGCGCCAGGCAAGCGCCCGCGCCTCGATCGAGCGGACCAGCCAGTCGCCGCCCAGCCCCAGCAGCGCGTAGATCATCAGGCACACGACGATGATATCGGTGCGCATCGTCTCGCGCGCGTCGTTGATCAGGTAACCCAGGCCCGAGGTCGCGTTGACTTGCTCGGCGATCACCAGCATCAGCACCGCGACCGACAGCGCGTAGCGCAGGCCGACGAGCAGCGACGGCAAGGCCCCCGGCAGCACGACGTGCCAGACCAGTTGCAAGCGCGAGAGGCCGAAGCTGCGCGCCGCATCGAGCAGACGGCGGTCCACCCCGCGAATGCCCTGATGCAGGTTGAGGTAAACCGGGAAGGCGGTGGCGAAGGCGATCAGGCCGATCTTGGTCGCTTCGCCGATCCCGAACCAGACGATGAACAGCGGCGTCAGGGCCACCACGGGGATGGTGCGCTTGATCTGCACCAAGGGATCGATGGCTGCGTCGCCGGTGCGCGACAGGCCCGCCAGAAGCCCCAGCGCGGTGCCGCTGCCGACGCCGATCGCCAGCCCCAGCGCAACCCGCAACAGCGACACCATCAGGTGATGCGCCAGCGCGCCGGATCCCAGCATGCTGCCCAGCTCGCCCAGCACCGAAACCGGCGACGCGAGGATGCGCGCCGGGATCGCGCCGATCGACGATCCCGCCTGCCACAGCAGCAGGAGCAGGACGGGCGAGACCCACCGCCGCTCCCACGGCATCTTCCTGCGCAGATTGTCCGCCCGCATCATGATCGCTCCCGGTTATGGGGGCGCAGCGTGCGCAGGTGGCGGGCGCAATCAATGGAGATCGCGCAGCCGCTTATGAGCAACGGCAATATGCCGGCCCAAAGCCGGCCGGTTTCATCGGAATGTGGCCGAAAGGGTGTCCTGCAAGGAAGGTTTGCGGCCTGGAAAGGATTTCCTTTGCGAACGAGCAATGGTCGGACGCACCTGGCCTATGTTTCAGCGTCGGGGACATGCGAGCAGTCGGACCACCGCCATCGGGGTGTTCCATCCACAGCATCGGTTGCTTTCCTCCCGCCCGCCATGATTCCGACACCCGACGATCTGCGATCGGGCCAGGCTGGCGGAACGGACATTCGCAGCAATGTCGATCAGGCTCGGCTTGGGATTTTCCATGAGCGCGGCGCCAAAATCTCGCGCGCTCCCTCAACACATATTGCCATAGCGAGCGGCCCAGCGAGGCGCGAAACGCCTGATTGAGAGAGAACGGGCTGGTTGCCGCAGCGCTCGCGATGCTGGGAATCTGAGAGGTTCGCCCGATCCGAGCTCGACGGCGGGACCTCATATAAGGAATTCCTTATATCTCCCGTTGACCTCGGGCGGCGAAGCTGTGAAGGAGCGCGGGTCGAGGTTCTTCGCGGGCATGTCGTTCGCGAAGCTAAGACGGGAAGCCGGTGAGATCCTCGGATCGAGGCCGGCGCTGCCCCCGCAACTGTAAGCGGCGAGCGGCGGTCATAACGTGTCACTGACGGCGCAAGCCGTCGGGAAGGCCAGGCCGACGTGACGACCCGTGAGCCAGGAGACCTGCCTCCGACGCGATAACGTCCACCGGCGGGGTGTCCGGGCTGGCCGCTTGCATGCCGCGGCCGGGCCTTGTCCGTCCTCGCGTCATGCCTGTGACCGTCCCTGTCTTCCCCGCTTTTCATCGGGGTATGAAGACCATGACCGTCACCATCGCCACTCTAGGCTTTCCGCGCATCGGCCCGCACCGCGAACTCAAGTTCGCGCTCGAACATCATTGGTCGGGCCGATCGTCCGCGGCAGAACTGCTCGACACCGCGGCGAGGCTTCGCAAGGCCGCCTGGGGCACCCAAAGCGCGCTCGGCGTCGACTGGCTGCCGTCCAACGACTTTTCGCTCTATGACCATGTGCTCGATACCAGCATCATGCTGGGCGCCATCCCCGCGCGCTACGGCGTCGCCAGCGGCGAGGCCCAGCTCTCGACCTATTTCGCGATGGCACGCGGCACGACCGAAGCGGACGATGGCTGCGGCCACACGCACGCCAGCGTCACCGCATGCGAAATGACCAAGTGGTTCGACACCAATTATCATTATATCGTCCCCGAGCTTGCCGCCGGCCAGACGCTCGCGCTCAATGGTGCCAAGATCGTCGAGCAATATCGCGAGGCCAAGGCGCACGGTTTCGAGACGCGGCCGGTGCTGCTCGGCCCGGTCACATGGCTGAGCCTCGCCAAGGCGCGCGACGGCGACCCGCTCGATGTCCTCGACGAGATATTGGGGCTCTATTCGGCGATCCTCGGACAGTTGGCGGCGGCCGGCGTCGCCTGGGTTCAGATCGACGAGCCAATATTGGTCCTCGATCTCGAAGAGCGGCAGCGCCGGGCGTTGACGCGGGCCTATGCGAAGCTCGCGCGTTGCGGCGTCAAGCTGATGCTGACCACCTATTTCGGCGGGCTGGAGGATAATCTGGCGTTCGCCGTCGATCTTCCTGTCGCGGGCCTGCATGTCGATCTCGTCCGTGCGCCCGAACAGCTCGATGCCGTGCTGGCGCGGGCCCCCAAGACGCTGCTGCTCTCGCTCGGCGTGATCGACGGCCGCAATGTCTGGCGGGCCGATCTCGACGCGCTGCTCGATCGGCTCGAACCGATCGCGGCGCAGCGCGACATCGTCCTGGCCCCCTCCTGCTCGCTGCTTCACGTCCCCGTCGATCTCGCGACCGAGGCTAAGCTCGACGACGAGGTGAAGCAGTGGCTCGCCTTCGCGGTGCAGAAGGTCGAGGAACTGGCGATCCTCAAGCGCGCACTCCTTGAGGGGCGCGCAAGCGTGGCCGCAGCGCTGGCCGCAGCGACCGCGGCATGCCGGTCCCGCCGGAACTCGCCGCGGATCCATCATGCCGCGGTTGCGGCGCACATCGCCGACGCGTCGCCCGACATGCGCCGACGGCGATCGGGGCATGCCGATCGGATCGCCGCGCAGGCCGCCGTCCTGCAACTGCCCGCCTTCCCGACGACGACGATCGGCTCCCTTCCGCAGACCGCCGAGGTGCGCCATGCGCGCGCCGAGCATCGCCGTGGCCGCCTGTCCGACGCCGACTATCGACAATTCCTCCGCGAGGAGACCGAGCGCGCGATCCGCTGGCAGGAGGAGATCGGCCTCGACATGCTCGTGCACGGCGAGTTCGAGCGGAACGACATGGTGCAATATTTCGGCGAGCAGCTCGCCGGCTTTGCGTTCACGCTGGGCGGCTGGGTGCAATCCTACGGTTCGCGCTGCGTTCGCCCGCCGATCCTGTTCGGCGACGTGTGGCGGCCCTCGGCGATGACGACCGACTGGTGGCGATATGCGCAAGGCCTCACGAACAAGCCGGTGAAGGGCATGCTGACCGGCCCGGTCACGATCCTCAACTGGTCGTTCGTGCGTGACGACCAGCCGCGCGAGGCGAGTTGCCGCCAGATCGCGCTGGCGATCCGCGACGAGGTGCTCGATCTCGAAGCCGCGGGTTGCCAGGCGATCCAGATCGACGAGGCGGCGCTGCGCGAGGGGTTGCCGCTGCGCCGGCGCGATGGGCAGCACTATCTCGACTGGGCGGTGGATTGCTTCCGGCTTTCGGCCGCCGGGGTACGCGATGCCACGCAGATCCACACCCACATGTGCTATTCGGAATTCAACGATATCCTGCCCTCGATCGGCGCAATGGACGCGGACGTCATATCGATCGAGACCGCACGGTCGCAGATGGAGCTGCTCGCAGGCTTCGCCCGCTATCGCTACCCGAGCGCGATCGGGCCGGGCGTATACGACATCCATGCGCCGCGCGTGCCGGCCGAGGAGGAGATGGCGGCGCTGATGCGGCTCGCGCAGCGCCATCTCTCCCCCGATCAGCTGTGGGTGAATCCCGATTGCGGGCTGAAGACGCGCAGGTGGGAAGAGGTGAGGCCCGCAATCGCGGCGATGGTGGCGGCCGCGCGCAGGCTGCGCTCGGATCGCCCGGCGGCGGCTTGAGACAGTGACCGCGACGGGCGTGCGCCGGGGCGCGCACGTCCCGTCGGGGCGATCGACGGACCTGCCCGGGCGGGACCGCGCACGGAGCGGCGGGGCGGCGTCGGTCGTCCCGCCCGCTCGTCGGATCAGCGGCGAACGGATCGAAGCGTCCGGGCCGATCCGACCGCGATCATGTCCCTGGCGACCCGCTCGCCGAGACGCACGCCCGCGTCGAAACCTTGCGCGACGACGTCCGTCGTGCTGACGGAGCCGGACCTTGCGCATCCGGGAGGGGTTCGCCGGCATCGCCGTCGTCGGCAAGCGCTATCCCGCGTCGCATCAGGTTTGATCAATCGCTGCGTAGCGTCGAGGAGACCGATCGTGACCAATACCGTTCCCACCGTGACGCTCAACAACGGCGTCGAGATGCCGAGTCTCGGCTTCGGCGTATTCCAGGTGCCCGATCCCGCCGAGTGCGAGCGCAGCGTGCGCGACGCGATCGACGTCGGCTACAGGCTGCTCGACACGGCCACCTCCTACGGCAATGAGCGGGCGGTTGGCGCCGCGATCCGCAATCACGGCATCGACCGTGCCGAGCTGTTCGTTACCACCAAGCTGTGGATCGAGGATGCGAGCTACGAACGCGCCAAGGCCGCCTTCGAGCGCTCGCTCGACAATCTCGGGCTGGATTATCTCGACCTCTGGCTGATTCACCAGCCCTATGGCGACGTGTACGGCGCGTGGCGGGCGATGGAGGAGTTGCACAAGGCGGGTCGGATCCGCGCGATCGGTGTGAGCAATTTCTACCCCGACCGGCTGGTCGATTTCGTGCTCCACAACGAGATCACGCCGGCGGTCAACCAGATCGAGATCCACCCCTTTCATAGTCAGGAGGAGGCGCAGGCGATCCTCAAGGAATATGAGGTTCAGGCCGAGGCCTGGGGGCCGTTCGCCGAAGGCAAGAACGGGCTGTTCTCCAATGCGCTATTGGCTGGCATCGGACAAAAGCATGGCAAGACGATCGCGCAGGTCGTCCTGCGCTGGCTGCACCAGCGGGGCATCGTCGCCATTCCCAAGTCGGTGCGCAAGCAGCGCATGGCCGAGAATTTCGCGATCTTCGACTTCGCGCTCGACGACGACGACCTCGCCGCGATCGCCACGCTCGACCAGAAGGCGAGCAGCTTCTTCGATCACCGCGATCCCGAAAAGGTGAAATGGCTCGGCACCCGGAAGCTTTGACGCCGGCGGCGCTGCTCGCCGCCGTGCTCGGCGCGGCGAGCACCGGCGCGGCTGCGTGACCGCCCGCATCCTGCGCCTGCGCCTGCGCGCGGCATGGGGCATGACGGCGTCGCACGGGCCGGTCGCCGGCGGCACCTGCCTCGTCATCCGCCTTGCGATAGCCCGCGCCTTGCGCTCCTATGTCGGCGGGTTCGAAAGGAGCATCATGAAGGCCTCGCTCTCCACGCTGGCGATCGCGACATCGCTTGCCGTCGCCGCCCCCGCCATCGCGGCTTCCGCGCCAGAGGTGTCGGTCGAGTCGGGACTGTTGCGCGGAACGCAGGGCGATGGCGTGGTCGCCTACAAGGGCATTCCCTTCGCCGCCCCGCCGATCGGCCCGCTGCGCTGGCGCGCGCCGCAACCCGCCGCGGCATGGTCGGGGACGCGCGATGCGGGCGCCTACGGCCCGGATTGCATGCAGAAACCGTTTCCGAGCGACGCCGCGCCGCTCGGCACGACGCCGGCGGAAGACTGCCTCTATGCCAATGTCTGGCGCCCCGCGACCGCCGACCGAAAGCTGCCCGTTCTGGTCTGGATCTATGGCGGCGGCTTCGTGAACGGCGGTGCATCGCCTCCGACCTATGCCGGTGCGGCGCTGGCGAAGAAGGGCATCGTCTTCGTCAGCTTCAACTATCGGCTCGGCCGGTTCGGCACCTTCGCCTTCCCCGCACTGACGCAGCAGCATGCCGACGCGAGGGCGATCGGCAATTACGGCTATATGGACCAGCTTGCCGCGCTGCGCTGGATCGCGCGCAACATCGCGGCGTTCGGTGGCGACCCGTCGCGCGTCACCATCGTCGGCGAAAGCGCGGGCGGCGTCGCGGTCCATGCACTGATCGCGTCGCCGCTTGCCGCAGGCCTGTTCGCGCGCGCCGTGATCCAGTCGGGGGGCCCCAACGCGCTCCCCAGCCCGACCTTGGCCGAAGCGGAGACGATCGGCGCGAACTTCGCGCGTTCGAAGGGCATCGCCCCGGACGACCCGCAGGCGCTCGCCAAGCTCCGGGCGCTATCGGCGGACGACATTGTCGGCGGTCTCAATCTTGCGACCAGCAACGGCGCACAGTCCGATCCGCGCACGTACAGCGCACCGATCGACCAACCCCAATTTCCCGCGAACGCGACTGCCGCCTATGCCGGCGGCCGCTTCACCCACGTCGCGGTCATGGTCGGCGCGACCAGCAACGACATCGGCGGCGCGGACGGGATGATGATCCGCGGCGCGGCGCTGACCGCCTCGCTGCTGTCGGCACAGCATGTGCCGGTCTATCAATATCGCTTCTCCTATGTCGCCGAATCCGCGCGCAGGCCGGACACGGTCGGCGCGGACCATGCCACCGACATCCCCTTCTTCTTCGATACCGAGGCGATCAAATATGGCGCCGCGACAACCGACCGCGATCGCGCCGCAGGCGCGCTTGCCAGCGGATACCTCGTCAATTTCGTCAAGACGGGCGATCCCAACGGCGCCGGGCTGGACCATTGGCCCGCCTATAGCGACGCCCGGCCCGCGCTGCTCGACCTCGACGCCTCCGGCACCGCCAGCGTGGAGCCCGCGCCCGCGCCGGAACACGGCATGCCCTCCGTTTCCCCGGCGCGGTGACGCGCGGCTGCGGCGCGCGAGGCGGCGATGGCGATGCTCGTGGACCCGTGGCCCAGCATCGCTGCTCCGATCGCGGTCGCGCCCTCCCCGCTCGCGTATCCCGGCATCATGCGCGGGCGGCGACGACGTCAGGCGGCGAAACCGCCGTCGATCATGTGCATCGCGCCCGTGATCCCGCCCGATTGGTCACCGCACAGATAGCCGACCAGGCTCGCCACCTCCTCGGCGGTGCCGTGGCGCTTGATCGCCATCACGTCGTGCAGCGCTGCCGCGAAGGGACCGTCGGAGGGGTTCATGTCCGTGTCGGTCGGTCCCGGTTGGATGGTGTTCACGGTGATACCGCGCGCGCCAAAATCGCGGGCCAGCCCCCGCGTCAGGCCCTGCAAGGCGGCCTTGGTCATCGCATAGGCGGCTATGCCCGGAAACGGCGTGCGGTCGGCGTTGACCGAACCGATGAACAGGATGCGCCCACCACCGGGCATCGCGCGCGCCGCTTCGACCGCGGCGTGATAGGGTGCGCGCACATTGACGTCGATCATCCGGTCGATCGCATCCGCGGCGAGCTCGAGCGGGTCGCCGGCGAGGAACAGACCGGCGTTGAACACCAGTATGTCGATCGGCCCCGCGTCGCGGATGACGCTGCGCAGCGCATCCCGGTCTCCCGCGTCGGACCATATCGCTTGCGCACCCGTCGCCGCGGCCACGCTCGCCGCCGCGTCTCGGGATCCCGAATAGGTAAAGCGCACCGTCGCACCTGCCGAAGCGAAATGCCGCACGATGGCGGCGCCAATCCCTCTGCTTCCGCCGACGATCATCACCGATTTCGCAGAGACGGGTGCCATTGCCGATCCTCCAAAGACGACGCTGCCGAGCGAATAGCTAGGGCCTTTGGAGTCGTCTTGTCGAGCGGCGCCAAACGGGTTGGCGCGTCGCCCGGCCGGACGCTTCTGTCGCCTGGCGACCATTTTCTTGAGCATTATGACAGAATGAAGAATGCGCGTTGACTCTATCCAATGCCCTGTCACGCTCGCCCTTCCTCAGAGCGGAGCCGTATGATGGATGCTGATTTGAGACTCGCGATCGAGGGAATCCTGCTCGGATTGCGGCACGCCGGCGTGATCAACGAAGAGCATTTGCCGCATATCGTCGCCGGCATCTGCGAGGCCGGGAAAAAGGGGCGCAGCGGCACTGCGTGGCGCTGCACGGATTTGGCGGCTCAACTCTCCAGAAGCTTCGCCGAAGACCGCGCTCACTAAGTCGAGCCCGCCCATTACCGCGGATCATCCGATCAGGGACGACTGATGGCACGCCCGAGGATGACCGTCCCGAGCGTTGCCGCGATCCTGGCGCTCGTCGACGTCGAAGGGCGGCTGGCGGTGCGCGTGTCGCCCGGCGCCTCGGCCGATGCGATCGTGCTGCCCGAGGCGGGCGGTACGCTTGCGGTGCGCACCACGGCGCCACCCGAAGACGGCAAGGCGAACGACGCGGTGTTGCGCCTGCTCGCCAGCGCGCTCAATCGCCCCGTTTCGACGCTGACGCTCGTGCGCGGCGCCTCGAGCCGCACCAAGCTGGTCCGCCTTGCGCCTTGATCCGACGCGATCCGATGATCCGCCGCCGCCCGGCCCGACACACGCACCGAGTCCGCCATGCGAGCGCGTCGCGCCCCGTCAAGGCGCGGCGATCTGATAGCGTGCATAGGCGGCGCGCGCCGCGGACGGGATCGCCGCCGATCCCGTTTCATCGGCGAATACCAGCACAGCTTGCGCATAGAGCGCGCTGCGCCCGTTTTGGCGCGCCACCTGCCCCAGGGTGAGTGCGCTGCGCCCGATCGCGAGCACGCCGGTATGGACGGTGATCAGCCCCGGGTGGTGCATTTCGGCGGCATATTCGACCGAGAGAGCCGCCACCATAACGCGCAGCTCGCCGCGCAGCCGCGATAGCCCGAGTGCGAGGTTGAAATCGGCGCGCGTCTCCTGGAGGATCACCACCGCGGCTGCATTGTTGACGTGACCCTGCACGTCGATGTCGTCGAACCGCACCGGCACATCGAACGCCAGTGAATGCGTCGTGTCGTCGAGGCGCCTGCGGTCGATCCTAGCCATGTCGCCCCCCTTTGGCGCCTTCGCTGAGGCGCGCCGGCTGGGCATGCGGCGTTCGCGCCCCGTCCGACAAGGTCGATCGGCCGGGCGACGCGCAATATCGTCATCGCGAACCAGTCATCGTCCTCGGACGGACGATGGCCGGCGCAGAGCCCCCCCCCGGAATCTTCGCATGTGAGGTGAACGGGCGGATCGGGGCCGGCGCACGTGACGTGGTGGTCGGAGCGCCCGTGCATGCGATCGGCTTACGATCGTCGATGGAGCGCGATGCGTGCGGCGACCGACTTCTCGGCCGATCGCCGCCGCTGCCCGTCAGAAGGTGTATTTGACCGTGGCGATAACCTGCCGCGGCGGGATGTACGTGTCGTACACCTGGTGGGTGCCATAAGGATCGGTGAAACGGTTGCTGACGCTGTTCTTGTTCAGCAAATTGGTGACCGTCGCCGAAACGGAGAAGCCGCTGTCGGCAAAGCTATAGCTCCCGAAGAGATTGATCTGCGAATAATGCGGCGTGATGTCGTCGGATGAATCTTGGAAGACGTTCGAGCTGAACTTTCCGCGGTACAGATATTGAGCCCGGAGTAGAAGCGCACCCGGACCGACGTCGCCGCTCCAGGATACCGCGCCACTACCCTGCACGGTCGGGATTTTCGGGACGTCATTGCCCTTGATATCCTGATATGCCGATCGCCGCGCGAGATAGGCCGCGTAGAAATTCTGGAAGAAGGCCGCGGTTCCGGCATAGCCAGCGGCCACCTGCGCCGCCGTCGCCACGGTCGGATCGAGCGCCTCGAAGCTCTTGGTGAACGTGCCATGGAGCAGGGACAAATTGCCCTCGAACTGGAGATGCCGGGTCGCATGCCAATTGGCTTCGGCCTCACCGCCATAGATATGCGCCATCGGCGCATTGCTGATGCCGTAGCCGAACAGGACGGGATCGTCGTTGATGAACTGCATGTTCTTGTAGAAATAATAGAAGCCGGACACGTTGACCTGGAGCGTATTGTTCAGGAAACGGTTCTTCGAGCCGATCTCGATGGCATCGACCGACTCCTGCGAATAGGTCGGCTTGACCCCGAGCGGATCGCCGAAATAGAGAGCCGAGCCGCCCTGCGCGGCGCCTACGTTGATCCCGCCCGGCTTATAGCCACGCGTATAGCTCAGGTAGAGCATGTTGCGCGGCGTGAAGGCGTAATCGACCGACGCCTTCCAAGTCAGCTTGTGGCTTTTCGCAGCGACCGTCGGCACGGGCTGGAGATAGTTGCCCGACGTCAAATCCTCCTGGCCACCGGAAACCGAGTCGCCCACGCCGGTGTATTTGTCGTGGTTGTAGCGAACACCGGCCGTGATCGACAGCTTGTCGGTCAGCTTATAGGTGCCCTGTCCATAGCCGGCATAAGAGCTGCGGGTGAGCGCCGAGAGCTGGCCGAACTCCAGCGTCTGTACGAGCGGATCGTTGAATGCCGTGTCGACGGGAAGCGGCGCATTGAGCCCGTCGCCGGTGTTGGAGCTATATTCGTTGATGTAGCTGCCATTTTTGGAATGAAGATATACGCCGCCGACGATCCACTTGAGCGGGCCGTCATTGTCGGAGGCGAGATTAACCTCCTGCGTCCACGATTTGGTGTTCTGCTGCCACAGCGCGATATGATCGTAGAGCGCGCCGCCGGTGTTCGCGCCCTGGTCGGCGAGGAACAGTGCAGGATTGAGACCATCGCCATCCCACGACTGGTTGGACAGCAATTTCTGGTAGCTGCTGATCGAGGAGAGCACGGCATTGCCCAGATTGAGCTTCACGACGCCATAATAGAGCTGCGTGCGGACATAGGTCTTGCCCGGATAATCCTGCGTCACCTCGCGGGGATCGGGATTGGGATCGAGCACGTTCTTCTGCTCGGCGGCATTGGCATCGCCGCGATACTGGATCGTGCTCAGCAGCACGCTGAGGTTCGCGGTGGGCGTCCATTTGATCGACGCCTTGCCGCTGATGTTGTTGGCGTTGCTCAACGGATAGCTCGCATGGCCCGCGACATCGGTCGCATGCGCGTAGCCGTCATGCTTCATGAACTGGATCGCACCGCGCACGGCCAGCGTGTCCGTGATCGGCAGGTTGAGCGCCGCATCCGCCTTGGTGTAATTGTAATTGCCATATCCGGCGTCGACATAGCCCGACACCTTGTCGGTCGTCGGCTGGATCGAGACGACGTTGATCGTTCCGCCCGTCGATCCCTGGCCGTACATCGTGCCCTGCGGCCCGCGGAGCACCTCGATCTGGCTGACGTCGACGAAAGCGGCATTGGCGGCGATCGTATTGAAGATATAGACGCCGTCGATGTGGTAGGAGACGCCCGACTGCGTATCGGGATTCTCAGGCGTTTCGAGGCCGATGCCGCGGATCGAGATGTCGCGTTCGCCGCCATTGCCCGAGGAGACCACCAGGCCCGGCACCGTGCCGTTGAGGCCACCGATCTCGGTGATGTTGCTCTTGACGAGCGTGTCCGCCGTCACCGCGGTTACCGACAGCGTCGCCTTCTGCAAGGTCGTGTTGGTGCGCTCCGCAGTCACCACGATGTCGCCGATCTGTCCGGCCGGCCCCGTCGCATCGATTGCCGCCGGCGTATCGGCGGCATGCGCGGAGGCGGTCAGCGTTGCGGCGATCGCCAGGACGGAAGCACCGACGATCGTGTGCGCGCGTTGAGATTGTCTCACTCGAACCCCCTTTTTTTTGCTCGGCATCCGCAACGACTGACGGACTCGCTTTGCCTTTCCGATCCTCCCCCGATGTTTTGCCGGATCTCAGACGCCCGGTTTTTGCACGAATACATCGACCGATGCGGCTTTCCGCACTCGAATGATATAAACCGCAATGCAAAGTTCCCTGCGGTTCTCACGCAAACGTGCTACAAGATCATTCCGGCAGCAAGCGCGATTTTTTGATGCAGAGCGCCCTCCGGCCTAGCGGGAGGCGATTGCGAGATCGGGCACCAGCACGGTGATCCCCCGGCACGCGTCCGCGGATCCGATCAGGCGACTCGGATCGGCGCCGTGCGCATGGACGATCGACCGATCCACCGAAGGTCGGCCATCGCACGCGCGTCAGCACGCGACGGATTGGCTCTTGACCGATGTGGGAAGTTCAACGCACTTTGCAGGACATAATGCAGCTTGAACCGATAATGCCTTTCTCGGACCTGTCCGCCACCGGCTGTAGCTTGGCGAGCGTGCCGCCTTCCAGCGCGAGGCGGCGCGCGTGACGCCCGCCTTTCCGCGCCAGCGCGCCGCGATCGGCGAACGACATCCGGTCGACGAGATGTTGCCGGCAGCGCGACTGATCGGGCTCGGCGCCCAGAATGTCCTCGTAATGTATGCCAATGCGGTCGCCGTTCCGATGATCGTCGGCGCGGCGCTCCATCTCTCCAGGGCGCAGCTCGCCATATTGATCACGTGCGATCTGTTCGTGTGCGGCTTGACGACGATCTTGCAGGCCGCCGGATGGTGGAGGCTGGGAATCCGCCTGCCGATCATCATGGGCGTCACGGCGGTCGCGATATCGCCGCTCGCCGCGATCGCGGCGATGCCCGGCATGGGCGCGCCGGGTCTGTTTGGATCGGTCATCGCCGCAGGCCTCGTCGCCTTGTGCATGGCGCCGTTCGTCCGCCACTTTCTGGGCTTTTTCCCGCCGGTCGTGACCGGGTCGATCATCACTATGATCGGCGTCTCGCTGTTGCGCATCGGCGTCAATTGGGCCGGTGGGGGGGCCGACGCGCCCGATTTCGGAGCGCCCGCCCATCTCGGCCTCGCGGCGTTCGTGCTGGGCGTGACGTTGCTGATCCTCAGGCTGGGCCGCGGGTTGATCGCGAACAGCGCGGTTATGATCGGGCTGGCGGCAGGATATATGCTGAGCATCATGCTCGGGCAGGTCGATCTCAGCGGCGTCGGGCAGCAGCCCTGGGTCGCGGTCGTCCAGCCCTTCTATTTCGGCGCCCCGACATTCCACCTGATCCCGATCGCCACCATGGTGGTGGTGATGACCATCGTCTTCATCGAGGCAACGGGTATGTTCCTGGCGTTGGGGAGCATGACGGGCCGGGAGGTGGGGCCCGACGACATCACCCGCGGGTTGCTCGCGGACGCGACCGCAACGATCATCGGCGGCGTCTTCAATACGTTTCCGTTCGTCTCCTACTCGCAGAATATCGGGCTGGTGGGCGTGACCGGCATAGTCAGCCGGTGGGTGTGCGTGACGGCGGGGGTGATCATGATCTGGCTCGGCCTGCTCCCGAAGCTCGCATATATCGTCGCGTCCGTGCCCAAGGCGGCGTTGGGGGGAGCGAGCTTCCTGCTCTTCGGGATGGTCGCCGCCTCCGGCATCAGGATGCTCGCGTCGGTCGATTACGCAGCCAGCCGTGCCAATTCGCTGATCGTCGCCATTTCGATCGGCTTCGGCCTGATCCCGATATGTGCGCCGCAATTTTTCCAGGCGATGCCCGCATCGCTCCATCCCGTCTTCAACGACGGCATCATCCTGACGTCGTTCGCGGCGCTGCTCATGAACGCGGCGTTCAACGATCTGCGGCCAACCAAGCGCTTCGGGGAGCAGGGCTGATGCCGGATGCGGGCAATGTGCCGCAATCTTCGCGACGCGCCGCCCCGAACCGAGCCGTGCCGCGACATCGCGCGAGCACGCCTCGAGAAACCTTGCCGCGTCCATCGCGCAGCACCACCGCTAACGGAGAATGCGCATGAAGACCCGGCCCGTAGGCGTGCGGCTCTCGACGACGGTCGCCGCCGTGGCAACGCTGCTGACGACGCCCGCCGCAGCGGATGTACCGCTCGAAAAGACCACCGTCACCTATCGCGTCGTCGAGGGGCACCCTATTCTGGCGGACGTGCTTCGGCCCGGGAGCGACGCGATCCGGCCAGTGATCGTATATCTCCATGGCGGCGCGCTGATCGGCGGCGAGCGCGACCTGAAGCCGGAATATCGCCCGACGCGGGAAATCGTCTCGCTCGCCAAGGCGCGGGGATATGCGCTTGTCTCGTTCGACTACCGTCTCGCACCCGAGACCAAGCTGCCCGCGATCGTCAGCGACGTCGAAGCGGCGTTCGCCTGGCTCGGCGGCGCCGGCGCCAGGCAGTTTCATCTCGATCCTGCGCACATGGTCGTGGTCGGCGATTCCGCCGGCGGATATCTGGCGCTTCTGTCGGGATACCGTGTCTCCCCGAAACCGAAGGCGATCATTTCCTTGTTCGGCTACGGATCGCTCGACGCCGACTGGTACAACAAGCCCAATCCCTATCCGGCCTATACGAAGAAGAAATTCAGCGAGGCGGACATCAAGCCATTCCTCAATGGCGCGGTCGTCTCCGACGCGAGGCTCCGCAAGAGCACATATGACGACGCCTACGCTTACTATCTATACGTTCGCCAAAATGGCCTGTGGACGCGGGAGGTGAGTGGTTTCGACGCGGCGTCGCTGGCAAGCCGGATCGCACCCTACGAGCCCGTCCGAAACGTCGATCGGGATTATCCGCCAACCTTGCTCGTGCATGGAACGATGGACACCGATGTGCCGCACGAGGAATCGGTCAAGATGGCGCAGCAATTCGAAGACCACGGCGTGCCATATATCTTCAAATCGGTCAGCACTGCCGAACACGGCCTGGTCGGCGGAAACCCGGCGGAGACCGATCAGGCCTACAAGACGATGGACCAGTTCATCATCCGTTATCTCGAGGCGAAATGACGGCGCCGCTGGAGGCTGGAGAGACGTCAATTTCGGCAGGCACGCGGGAAAGCGCGCGGGCGGCCGTCACGCCCGGGGTGGTCGACCCTAGCGCGCGCAGGCGACGCACCGCGTTGCGGCCGGGAAGACCGCCAGCCTGGCCGGCGCGATCGCCTCGCCACAGTCGACGCATCGGCCATAGGTGCCCGAATCGATCCTCTCGAGCGCCAGCCTGATCTGCGCGGCATGATCGAGCGCCGCCTGCTCGATCCCGGCGAGCGGTTCGTCGCTTTCGATCGCGACCGCCTGCTCCTCGAAATCGGGCTCGAGTGGCGCACGCCGCTCGGCTTCGATGTGCGCGACCTGCGCATCGAGTTCGGCCAGCTGCCCTTGCAGTCGCGCGCGAACCGCGTCGTCGCCCGGCATGTCAGGCCTCCTCGTAATGCGCGATCATGCCGGCAATGTCGTCCAGCACCACGAGCCGCTGCTTCTTCAGCTCTTCCAGCCGGTCATCGGACGCGGCGTCCAGACCCGCCTCGATCCGTCCGATCGCTTGGGTCAGCGCGTGGTGGCGCAGCGCCAGAGTCCGGTAATGCTCGCTGTCGAGCTTGAGCTTGTGGAGGATCGCGGTCTGCGCGGGAAACAATGCGTGAAGATCATGACCAAGTTCGCTCATCTCGACTCCGATCGTGCGTAGCTGCGCAGACGAGGCTTGCGCCTCGCCGATCCCGTCATATAGAGCGAGACTGCGGCCGTGTCGGTAGGTAATCTCCCTCGGTCGATCGGACGGCGGCGGGTGAAACGCCGCAGGATAGGTCTGGCCATCCGAGCCTGGGACAGCGATAACCGAGAGGCATTGGCAATGCGTGGCGGCGTGCGTCACGAGGTCGGAGAATCGCTTTGACGGGTACGAGTGAGTGGGAACTGTCGCGCCGGGGCGTGCTCGTCGGTGGCGCGTCGAGCGCGGCGCTGGGCGGCGGCATGCTTGCGGACAGCGAAGCGCAGGCGACGGTACGTCCATCCGCGCCGCCCTCTGCGACGGTGAGGATGACGGTCAACGGCCACGAGCGGGAGCTCGTCCTCGACACGCGCACCACGCTGCTCGACACGCTGCGAGAGCATCTCCAGCTGACCGGCACCAAGAAGGGTTGCGACCACGGCCAGTGTGGTGCCTGCACCGTCATCGTCAACGGCGAGCGGATCAACAGCTGCCTCAGCCTCGCCGTGCAGCACGAGGGCGACAAGGTCACGACCATCGAAGGCTTGGGGACGCCCGAGCATCTCCACCCGATGCAGGCGGCGTTCGTCGAGCATGACGGCTACCAATGCGGCTATTGCACGCCCGGCCAGATCTGTTCGGCGGTGTCGGTGCTCGACGAGATCCGCCGCGGCGTGCCTAGCCACGTCCAGGCGGACATCGTTGCCTCTCCGCAGGCGACCAATCTCGAGCTGCGCGAGCGGATGAGCGGCAACATCTGTCGCTGCGGCGCCTATTCCAACATCCTAGAGGCGATGGAACAGGTCGCCGGGAGCCACGCATGAAGGCCTTTACTTACGCCCGCGCGAAAAGCGCTGCCGAGGCGGCCGCTGCAGTGGCACAGACTCCGGGCGCCAAGTTCCTCGCCGGCGGCACCAATCTGCTCGACCTGATGAAGCTGCAGATCGAGACGCCGACGCACCTCGTCGACGTGCAGGACCTCGGCTTCGACAAGATCGAGGCCACGCCCGAAGGCGGTCTGCGCATCGGGGCGCTCGTCCGCAACACCGCGCTGGCGTCGGACCCGCGCGTGCGGCGCGACTATGGCGTGCTGACCCGCGCGATCGTCGCGGGCGCCTCGGGCCAGCTCCGCAACAAGGCGACGACTGCCGGAAACCTGCTCCAGCGCACGCGCTGCCCCTATTTCTACGACACCAACCAGCCGTGCAACAAGCGCCAGCCCGGTTCCGGCTGCGCCGCGATCGGCGGCTATTCGCGACAGCTCGGCGTGGTCGGCACGTCCGACGCCTGCATCGCGACCTATCCCGGCGACATGGCGGTGGCGATGCGCGTGCTCGACGCGCAGGTCGAGACGGTGGACCCCGCCGGCGCCAGGCGGTCGATCCCGATCGCCGACTTCCACCGGCTGTGGGGGGACACGCCGCAGGTCGAGACCAATCTCAAGCGCGGCGAACTGATCACCGCGGTGACGCTGCCCCGACCGCTCGGGGGCAAGCATATCTACCAGAAGGTGCGCGACCGCGCGTCCTACGCCTTCGCGCTGGTGTCCGTGGCGGCGGTGATCCAGCCCGACGGCAGCGGCCGCGTCGCCTTCGGCGGCGTCGCCCCCAAGCCGTGGCGCGTCGAGACCGCGGAGGCCGCGATGCCGCAGGGCGCCAAGGCGGTGACGACCCAGGTCTTCGCCGTCGCACGGCCAACCAACGACAACCGGTTCAAGCTGCTGCTGGCGGAGCGCACGCTCGCCGCGGTGATCGCGGAGGCACGCGCATGAGGTTCGACACGCCCGCGGGCACCAACCCGATCGACCAGCTCAAGGTCGTCGGCCGCGCGACCAGCCGCATCGACGGCAAGTTCAAGACCACGGGCACCGCGCCCTATGCCTATGAGCGCCACGACGTCGTGCCCAACCAGGCCTATGGCTTCGTCGTCGGCGCGGCGATCGCCAAGGGCCGGATTTCAGCCATGAACGTCGAGGATGCGAAGGCTGCGCCCGGCGTCTTGGCCGTGGTGTCGACGCTCGACTATGCCAAGCCGCTACCGCTCGGCAAAATGAACATCGCCCACCTCTTCGGGGGCGCCGACGTCGCGCACTATCATCAGGCGATCGCGGTCGTCATCGCCGAGACGTTCGAGCAGGCGCGCGCCGCCGCCTCACTGATCCGCACCGACTATGCGCGGTCGCCGGGCAAGTTCGATCTCGCCCGCGAAGCCGCCGATGCGCCGATCGCACCGGCGTCGGACAAGACCAAGCTGCCGATCGACAAGGTCGGCGACTTCGCCGGCGCGTTCGCGGCCGCGCCGGTCAAGCTCGACCAGACCTACATGACGCCCGACGAGAGCCACGCGATGATGGAGCCGCACGCCTCGATCGCGGCGTGGGACGGCGACAAGCTCACCGTCTGGACCTCGAACCAGATGATCCACTGGAGCAAGGGTAGCCTCGCCACGACGCTGTCGATCCCGGAGGAGAAAGTCCGCGTCGACTCGCCCTATATCGGCGGCGGCTTCGGCGGGAAGCTGTTCATCCGGTCCGACGTCGTGCTGGCGGCGCTCGGCGCCAAGGCGGCGAGGCGTCCGGTCAAGATCGCGCTGACGCGCCCGCTGATGATGAACAACACGACGCATCGTCCGGCGACGATCCAGCACATCCGAATGGGCGCGACGCGCGACGGGCGGCTGACCGCGATCGCGCACAGCTCGACCAGCGGCAATCTCCCCGACGGCAAGCCGGAAACCGCCGTCGAGCAGACCAAGCTTTTGTACGCGGCGGCCAATCGCGAGACCTATATGAAGCTCGCGACGCTCGACCTGCCCGAGGGCAATGCGATGCGCGCGCCCGGCGAGGCGCCGGGGCTGATGGTGCTCGAGATGGCGATGGACGAGATGGCCGAAAAGCTCGGCGTCGATCCCGTCGAGTTCCGCATCCTCAACGACACGCAGGTCGATCCGGAGAAGCCGGGCCGCCCCTTCTCGCAGCGCCACCTCGTCGAGTGCCTGCGAACAGGCGCCGAGAAGTTCGGCTGGTCGAAGCGCCATGCGACACCCGGCCGCGTCCGCGAAGGGCGCTATCTGATCGGGATGGGCATGGCGGCGGGCATCCGCAACAACCAGCTCACCAAGTCGGCGGCGCGGATAAAGCTCGAGCGCGACGGGCGGCTGACCGTCGAGACCGACATGACCGACATCGGCACCGGCACCTACACCATCCTCGCGCAGACCGCGGCGGAGATGATGGGCGTGCCGCTCGACCGGATCGACGTGAAGCTGGGCGACTCGGACTTCCCGGCATCGTCTGGCTCCGGAGGGCAGTGGGGCGCCAATAATTCGACCGCGGGCCTCTACGCCGCCTGCGTCAAGCTGCGCGCTGCGGTCGCGCGGCAGCTCGGCTTCATCGAGGCGGACGTTCAGTTCGCCGACGGCAAGGTGACAGCGGGTGGCCGATCGGTCGATCTGCGCGACGCCGCGCGCGGCGGACCGATCGTCGCCGAGGACGGCATCGAATATGGCACGCTCGACAAGCAGTATCAGCAGTCGACTTTCGCCGGGCATTTCGTCGAGGTCGCGGTCGACGGCTATACCGGCGAGACGCGCATTCGCCGGATGCTGGCGGTCTGCGATGCGGGCCGCATCCTCAACCCCAAGACCGCACGCAGCCAGGTGATCGGCGCGATGACGATGGGCGCGGGCGCCGCGCTGGTCGAGGAACTGGCGGTCGACAAGCGCTTCGGCTTCTTCGTCAATCACGACCTGGCGAGCTACGAGGTGCCGGTCCACGCCGACATCCCGCACCAGGAGGTGATCTTCCTCGACTATCCCGACGACAAATCGTCGCCGATGAAGGCCAAGGGTGTCGGCGAGCTCGGGCTGTGCGGCGTCGGCGCCGCGATCGCCAACGCGATCTACAATGCGACGGGCGTCCGCGTGCGCGACTATCCGATCACGCTCGACAAATATCTCGAGAAGCTGCCCGAGATGAGCTGAGCCGCTGCCGGGCGGTCACGCGCCCGTCACACCTTGAGCAGCAGATGGTCGCGTTCCCACGAACTGATCACGCCCTCATAGGCGTTGAGCTCGGCGGCCTTGATCTGGAAGAAGGCGCGGATGAAGGGATCGCCGAGCAGATCGATGACCGGCTGACAAGCGAGCATCCGATCGAGCCCCTCGTCGAGACTGCGCGGCAGCGTGCGCGCATGGAGATAGGCATTGCCCTCGACCATCGGCAGCGGGTCGATCGTGTCGCGGACGCCCAGATAGCCGCATACCAACGATGCCGCGATCGCAAGATAGGGATTGGAATCGGCGCCAGGCAGGCGATTTTCGATGCGGGCATTGGCGGGATCGCTGATCGGCACGCGCAGCCCGCACGATCGATTGTCATAGCCCCATTGCAGATTGATCGGCGCGCTGTGGCTCGGCCGCATCCGCCGGAAGCTGTTGACGTTGGGCGCGAACAGCGGCGCCACTTCCGAAAGATAATTCTGCAGGCCGCCGACGAAATGGCGGAAATGGTCGCTCAGCCCATTATCTTCGGTGCCGAACAGGTTGAGGCCGGTCTTGCGGTCGACCGCGGAGATGTGGAGATGCATCGCGCTGCCGGGCTGGAACTCCATCGGCTTGGCCATGAAGGTCGCATAGACGCCGTGCTTGAGCGCCACCTGGCGCACGATCCGCTTGAAGACGATGACCTGGTCGCACAGCTGGATCGGATCGCCATGGTTGAAGTTGATCTCGAGTTGCGCGGTGCCCGCCTCGTGGATCATCGTATCGAGGTGGAGCGAGGCGGTCTCGGCATGCTCGTAGATATCCTCGATGATATCCTCATATTCGGTGACCGCCTCGAGCCCATAGGGTTGGGGCGAGGTCTCGGCGCGGCCCGATCGGCCGGTCGGCGGCAGTAGCGGCAGATCGGGATCGGCGTTGATCTGCGTCAGATAGAATTCGAGCTCGGGCGCGACGAGGATCTGCCAGTCCATCGCGTCGTAAAGGTCGAGGACGCGGCGCAGCACGTGGCGCGGCGCGATCTCGAACGGCTGGCCGTTCTTGAGATAGGCGTCGGCGACGACGAAGGCGGTCGGCGTCTTGAAGCCCGGCGCCACGCAGATCGAGCGGATATCGGGGCGCAGCGAGACGTCGGGGTCGCTCATCGACTCGGCGATGGACTCGTCGTCGGCATATTCGCCCGTCACTGTGACCGCGAAGACGCTGCTCGGCAGGCGCAGCGAGTCGTTGTCGGCAGACTGGAGGAATTTGTGCGCCGGCCAGACCTTGCCGCGCACCACGCCGTTGAGATCGGGTACGAGGCATTCGACCTCGCCGATCTTATGTTCGTCGATCCAGCTTTTGAAATCGGTCGTCATGGTCGCTCTCTATGCTCGTGGTCGGGGGAACGGCGGAGATGCGAGCGACGCTACAGACCGGGTTCGCCGCCCTCCGTCACGTCGAGAAGCGCAGGGGCGGCGGAGGTGGCGAGCGCGGCGCCCACTTCGTCGAGCGCCGCGGCGATGATCGCGGCGATCCGATCGATCTCCGCGTGCGTGATCACATAGGGCGGGCACATCACGATCGAGTCCCGGATCGCGCGGACCATCAGTCCGCGCGCGATGCACGCATCGCGCACCAGCGGGCCCGCGCTGCCCGGCGGCTGGAAGCGGTGGTTGGTGCCCTTCTCGCAGACGATCTCGACCGCGGCGATCAGCCCCAGCGAGCGCGTCTCGCCGACCAGCGGATGATCGTCGAGCCGGGCGAGCGCCTTGGCCAGATAGGGACCCAGATCGTCCGCGACCCGCTCGACGAGATGCTCGCGCTCGAGGATCTCGATGTTGCGCAGGGCGACGGCCGCGGCGACGGGATGCCCCGAATAGGTGTAGCCGTGGACGAAATCGTCGTCGCTGCCGCGCAGCGTCTCGACGATCTCGCGACTGACCGCGGTGGCCGAAATCGGCTGGTAGCCCGACGACAATCCCTTCGCCATCGAGACGATGTCGGGCGTATAGCCATAATGCTGGAAGCCGAACCACGATCCCAGCCGCCCGAACCCGCAGATCACCTCGTCCGACACGAGCAGAATGCCGTATTTGCGGCAGATCGCCTCCACTCTGGGCCAATAGCCCGGCGGCGGGATGATGACGCCGCCCGCGCCCTGCACGGGCTCGCCGATGAAGGCCGCGATCTCCTCCGGGCCGATCGCGAGAATACGCGCCTCGATCGCAGCGGCGGCGCGCGCGCCGAATGCTTCCGGTTCCTCGTCAAACCCATCGCCGAACCAATAAGGCTGCATGACATGCTCGATCCCGCCGATCGGCAGGTCGCCCTGGACGTGCATGTAGCTCATCCCGCCCAGGCTCGCGGCGGCAACGGTCGATCCGTGATAGGCATTGTGGCGGCTGATGAAGACCTTGCGATCGGGCTCGCCCTTCAAATCCCAGTAATAGCGCACGAGGCGGAAGACGGTGTCGTTCGATTCCGATCCGCTATTGTTGAAGAAGATGTGCTGGAGCTCGCCGCCGAGCAGCCCGGCGAGCTTGGCGGCGAGTTCGACCGGGGGCGGCGTCGCGGTACGGAAGAAGGTGTTGTAATAGGGCAGCTCGAGCATCTGCTCATAGGCCACCTCGGCCAGCTCGGCACGCCCATAGCCGACGTCGACGCACCACAGCCCCGCCATCCCGTCGAGGATCGCGTTGCCGTCGCCGTCGTAGAGCGTCGATCCCTCGGCGCGCGTGATGATGCGGCTGCCGCCGAGGTCGCGCTGCAGCTTGTAGCTCGATTGCGCCGGCAGATGATGCGCGACGTCGAGCCGACGCAGCTCCGCGATATCGTGATTGCGCCTGCTCATGCTACGGTTTCCCTGTCTTCATCGCGTTTGGCATGGACCGGCTCGCCGCGCAGCGCGCGCCCGAACAGCCCGAAAAACTCCTTCGACGCAGCGTCCCGATCGGTCTGCCATTCGGGGTGCCACTGCACGCCCAGCACGCTCGCGCCATTGGGGTGGGCCGAAACCGCCTCGATCACGCCATCGGGTGCGGTCGCCTCGATCGCCAGCCCCGCGCCGAGCGTGCCGATCCCCTGAAAATGGACCGAGTTGACGCGCAGCATGTCGCGTCCCAAGGCGCCGGCCAGCACGCCGCCCTCGGTCAATGCGACCTCATGCTCGTGCGCGAACATCGCGTCGAACGAGACGTCGTCCGTCGCATGGTGGGGAAGCGGCCGCCCCGGCTCACCCAGGTCGCGCGCGAGCGTGCCGCCGAACGCGACGTTGAGCTCCTGGAAGCCCCGGCAGATGCCGAACACCGGCCGCGCCCTCCCGATCATCGCCTCGACCAGCGCGATGCTCATCGCGTCGCGTCCGGGATCGAAGGGGCCGGCGCCGGCCCCTTCGTCGCCATAGCGCGCCGGTGCGACGTTGGAGGGGCTGCCGGTCAGCAGCAGGCCATCGAGCCGCCCCACAACCTCGCGCGCGCTCATCAGATCCGGCCGTGCGGGGATCAGCAGCGCAGCGCAATCGGCATGGACGATCGCGGCGGCGAGATAGCGATCGATCACCGCCTGCGCGATCTCGTGGCCGACGCTGCGCGAACAGCAGACGATGCCGATGACGGGGCGCGCGCTCATGACAGCAGCACCACCGGCGAGCGCGCATGCCAGCTGAGCCAGACGGCATCGCCGTCGTCGAAGCCGCGTTCCTCGTAGCGGCGCGTGTTGGAGCGCAGCACCTTGACGATCGTCCCGCCCGCTAGCGCGACCTCATATACCGTCTCCGAGCCCAGATAGGCGCTGTTGCGGATCTGGCCGGCGGCGAGATTATGCCCGGCGGAGGCGCCGTCGCGATCCGGTCGCGCTTCGCCGTGCCTTGGCACCATGTCGATCTTTTCCGGGCGGATGCCGGCCCATACGGTGGCGCCGCTCGCCCCCGTCACGCCATGATCGACATAGATCGGGGTATCGAGCGCCGGGCATTGGATCACCGCATGATCGGGCTCGTCGACCGCGAGACGGCCCTCGAACAGATTGATGCTGCCGATGAAATCCGCGACGAAGCGATTGTTGGGATATTCGTAGAGATCGCTCGGCGTCGCGACCTGCTGCAGCACACCCTTCTGCATCAGCGCGCAGCGCCCCGCCATCGCCAGCGCCTCGTCCTGATCGTGCGTCACCATGACGAAGGTGACGCCGACCTTGTCCTGGATCTGGGCAAGCTCGAAGCGCATCGCCTCGCGCAGCTTGGCGTCGAGCGCAGACAGCGGTTCGTCGAGCAGCAGAACCTTGGGGCGCTTGACCAGCGCACGTGCGAGCGCGACACGCTGGCGCTGGCCGCCCGACAGCTGATCGGGCTTGCGCTCGGCAAAATCCTCGAGCTTGACCAGCGCCAGCGCATCATAGACCCGCGCCTCGCGCTGCTTGGCCGGCACCCCGTCGACCTTGAGACCATAGGCGACATTGTCCTTCACGCTCATGTGTGGAAACACGGCGTAGGACTGGAACACCATATTGACCGGCCGCTTGTTGGGCGGGACGCGGCTCATATCGGCGCCGTCGATCAGGATGCGCCCCTCGCTCGGCATCTCGAGCCCCGCCAGCATCCGCAGCAGCGTCGTCTTGCCGCACCCCGACGGGCCGAGCAGCGCGAAGAACTCGCCCTCGCCGATCTCCAGCGACACGTCGTCGACCGCCACGAAATCGCCGAACCGCTTCGTCAGCCCCTCGATCCGGATGAGCGTCTTTGCGGTCATCTCAGCCATTCCCCATCTTGGCGACGTCCTTGCCCTGCATCTTGAGGCCGATCAGCGTCAGCACCACCGTGACCGCCATCAGCAGCGTCGAGGCGGCATTGACCTCGGGCGTTACCGAGAAGCGCACCATCGAATAGACCTTGACCGGGAAGGTCACCGTGTCGGGGCCCGAGGTGAAGAAGGTGATCACGAAATCATCGAGGCTGAGCGTGAAGGCGAGCAGCGCGCCGGCGATCAGCGCGGGCCGCATATGCGGCACCAGCACGTCGATAAACGCGCGGAACTCGCCTGCCCCCAGATCCTTCGCCGCTTCCTCGAGCTCGCGATTGAACGAGGCGAGCCGCGCCCGGACGATCACCGCGACGAACGGGAAGCTGAACGAGATGTGCGCGATGACGATGGCGCCGAGATCGAGCGGCCACGGCAGATCGGTCGGCCACGGCACCACGCGCGAGAAGAACACCAGCATCGACACGCCCATGCAGATTTCCGGCACGACGATCGGCAGCGCCACCAGCCCGTCGAACACCGGCTTGAACGGGAAGCGGAACCGCCACAGCGCGACCGCGACCAGCGCGCCCAGCACGACGCTCGCCAGCGTCGAGAGCGCGGCGATCGTCAGCGAATTGACGAAGGCGGTGATCAGCTCGTCGTCGCCGAAGACGGTGCCGTACCAATCGAAGGTGAAGCCCGTCCAAACGATGTTGCGGCGGCTCTCGTTGAAGCTGAAGGCGACCAGGCAGGCAAGCGGCGCATAGAGGAACACCAGCACCAGCGCGATCCAGATCCGCAGCGGCCAGTTGCGCGCATAATCGAGTGGCCCCTTGGCCTCGCGGCTGCGCGTGCGGAGCGTCATACCGCACCCGCCTTTTCGCGGCGACGGGCGAGCAAGCCCTGCCCCGCGATGCAGATGAAGGTGAGATACATCAGGATGAAGGACAGCGCGGCGCCGAACGGCCAGTCATTGGCGCGCTTGAACTGGCGCTCGATGACGTTGGCGATCATCTGGCTGTCGGGCCCGCCGAGCAGATCGGGGGTGAGATAGGAGCCGAGCGCGGGAATGAAGGTGATCAAAAGGCCCGAAAGTATGCCCGGCAGCGCGAGCGGGATGACGATCTCGCGAATCGTCCGCAGATGCCCGGCGCCGAGATCGAGGCTCGCCTCGAGCAGCGACTTGTCGAGCCGGTCGAGCGCGGAATAGAGCGGCAGTACGAGGAACGGCAGGTTGACATAGACGAGCCCCAGCGTGACCGCGAAATTATTGTGGAGCAGCGGCAGCGGCCCGATCCCCAGCCAGCCGAGCGAGGTGTTCACATAACCCTCGGTGCGCAGCATCGCCATCAGCGCGTAGGTTCGGATCAGCAGATTGGTCCAGAAGGGCAGCATGATCGCGAGCAGCAGCAGCGCCTTGCCGCGTTCGGACGCGAAGGTGATCACCAAGGCGATCGGGAAGCCGACGACGAGGCACAACAATGTCGTGATCGCCGCGAACCAGATCGATTTGGCGAAGATGCCGAGATAGACCGGATCGGCGGTACGGACATAATTGGCGAACGTGCCGGTGATCGCGATATCGGTAAGCCCGGTCGGCCGCCCGAAGCTGTAGGCCCAGACGATCGCCAGCGGGATCAGGAAGAAGGCGAGCAGCCACAGCGCCGGCGCTCCGAAGATCGCGGCGAATGGCCCCTTGGCGTCCCTCCAATCCTGCATGTCCCGGCTCCCCTCAGGCGTTCTGCAGATACCAGTCGTGATCGAGCGACGTGACCACCGCGTTGAAGCGCGCCTGCTCGGTGCGCTTCACGGTGGCGAACAGATCGACGAAGCGATCGCCGAGATAATCGCGCATCACTGCGGAGGCCGCGAAACGGTCCACCGCCGCGACCCAGTCGGTCGGCAGTCGGCTGCCTGACGCCGCCGCGGCGGCATAGCCGTCGCCCGTCACCGGGGGCCCCGGATCGATAGCGTTCGTCAGGCCGTGATGCGCACCCGCGAGCACGACGGCGAGCGCGAGATAGGGGTTGGCATCCGCCCCCGCGACACGGTGCTCGACGCGACGCGATGCGGCGCTGCCGGCGGGTATGCGCAGCGCCACGGTACGGTTGTTCACGCCCCAGATCGGCGCCACGGGCGCATAGCTGCGCGCGACATAGCGGCGGTAGCTGTTCGCATTGGGGGCGAGCACCGCCATCGCGTCCGCCATCGTCGCCGCCATCCCGCCGATCGCATGGCGCAGCAGCGGCGTGCCTTCCGCATCGTCGGACGCGAAGATGTTGGTGCCCGCCGCATCGAGCATGCTCATGTGGATGTGCATCCCCGAGCCGGCGATGTCGGCGAAGGGCTTGGCCATGAACGTCGCCTCGCACCGCAAGGTCCGTGCGACACCCTTGGCGGCGCGCTTGAAGGCGACCGCCTCGTCGGCCGCACGCAATGCATCGGCGCGGTGGTGCAGCGTCAGCTCGAGCTGGCCGGGCGAGGCTTCGGAGCTGACGCCCTCGAGCGGCAGGCCCTGCGCGTCGGCCGACGCCCACAGCGCGCGGAGGAAATCGGCGGCGTCCTCGGTCTCCGAAAGCCCGTGCGCCTCGCCGCCATAGGGTGCCCGTCCGGTGATCGGCGAGCGCCGCAGCCGGACATGGCCGCGTCGCGATTCGACGAGATAGAATTCGAGCTCGCACGCGACCATCGGAGCGAGGCCGTCGGCCGCGAACCGATCGAGGACGCGCGCCAACACGGTACGCGGATCGAACGGATTGCGCGTGCCGTCCAGTTCCTCGAGCGAGCACATCACCTGCGCGACGTCGGCGCCCAGCCAAGGCGCCGGGACGATCCCGCCCGGCACCGGCGACATGATGCAATCCGCATCGCCGGTTTCCCAGACGAGCCCGGACTCCTCGCAATCCGCGCCAAGGATATCCACCGCCGCGATCGATCCGGGCACGAACGCCCCGCCCTCATAGACTTTGGCAAGCTCGACGCGCCGCAACCGCTTGCCGCGCGGGACGCCGTTCAGCGAGGTGAAGAAGGTCTCGACATAGGCGATTCCGGGATGCGCCGCGAGGAACGCCTCCGCTTCCGCCGGTTCGGCCGCAAAACCGCTCATCGGCTCGGCCTGAGCGTGAAGGTGATCGCCTTGAGATCGGCATATTTGGCGAGCGCGTGCATGCTTCTGTCGCGGCCAAAGCCCGATTGCTTGAAGCCGCCGAACGGCATCGTGATGTCGCAGCTGTCCCAGCCGTTGATCCACACCAGCCCGGCCTTGAGCCGTCGCGCGGCGGCGTGCGCGCGATCGACGTCGGCGGTCCATATGCCGGCGGCGAGGCCGTACACGGTGTCGTTGGCGATCGCGAACGCCTCCTCGTCGCTCGAGAAACCGATCACGCCGAGCACCGGCCCAAACACCTCCTCGCGCGCCAGCGTAACGCCCGGCTGGATGCCGAAGATCGTCGGCGCGACGTAGAAGCCGCCGGTTTCGGCGCGCACGCGACCGCCCGCGAGCAAGGGTTTGCCACCTTCCTGCTCGGCGATGCCGATATAGCGCAGCGCCGTGTTCATCTGCGCCTCGCTCACCATCGCGCCGAAGCTGGTCGCGGGATCGAGCGGGTCCCCGGGTACGATCGTCCTGGCGATCTCGACGACGCGCGCGACGAATTCGGCCTTGATATCCTCGTGGACGAGCAACCGTGACGCCGAGGTGCAGACCTGCCCCTGATTGTAGAACACGCCCCACGCCGCGGCCTGCGCCGCCGCATCGAGATCGGGACAATCGGGGAAGACGATCTGGGGCGACTTGCCGCCGAGCTCGAGACTGATCCGCTTGAGGTTGCTGTCGCCCGAATAGCGCATCAGCTTGCGCCCGACCGGACCCGATCCGGTGAAGGCGACCATGTCGACGTCCATGTGCATGGCGAGCGCGCGGCCCGCGGCCTCGCCGGTGCCGGGCACGACGTTTAGCACGCCCGGCGGCAACCCCGCCTCCAGCGCGAGCTCGGCCATGCGGATCGCGGTCATCGGCGATTGCTCGGCGGGCTTGAGCACCACCGAATTGCCCATCGCCAGCGCGGGTGCCACCTTCCACATCGCCATCAGCAGAGGGAAGTTCCACGGCACGATCGCGCCCACCACGCCAAGCGGTTCGTGCACCGCATAGGATAGCCGCGTCGGGCTGGGTGGCGCGACTTCACCGGTGAGCTTGTCGAGCGCTTCGGCATAGTAACGCGTCGCCTCGACCGAGCCGGGAATGTCGCTTCCGCGCGCCTGCGCGATCGGCTTGCCCGTATCGAGCGACTCGAGCAGCGCCAGTTCGTCGGCGTGCCGCGCAAGCGTATCGGCAAAGGCGAACAGCAGCGCCTTCTTGGCCTTGGCGGATTGATCGCGCCAGCGGCCGTCGTCGAACGCCGCACGCGCCGAGGCGACGGCGGCATCGACGTCGCGGGCGCCGCCCGCGGCGACATCGCCCAGCGAACGGCCGTCACCGGGGCCGATATTGGCGAAGCGAGCGCCATCGGCCGCGGCGCGCGACTGTCCGTCGATCAGCGCCTCGGTCGGATAACGAAGCTCGGCGGCAGCCGCACGGTTCAACAACAGTCCGTCAGCCTCGGCCACAACCTCTTCCCCAGCAATCTGTGATCACACACTATCGCAACGATGCATCGTTTGGAAGCGCCAAGTCACGTCGCGACCGGTGCCGATACGCGACGCGCGCTACCTGTAGGTGACCGTCAATCCGACGGTGCGCGGCCGGAACGTCGAATTCTCGTAGAGCAGCGTGTCGCTATCCTGGTGCGTGTAGCCAAGTTGCGGCGCGCTGTTGAGCAGATTGTCGACGAACAGCGAGATGTTGGCGCCGCCCAATACGGCACCCGCACGCAGGCTGACGAAGGTGCTGGCAGCGGGCGCGATCAGCCCGGGATCATAGTTGGCGCTGTTGGGATCGCGGTCCGTCGTCGGCGTCTTGAGGCGACTCTTATATTCGACGTCGCCGCGCGCGTAGAAATCGCGGCCGCCGAGCGGGAAATCATATTGCGCGCCGACACTGATCGTCCACGGCGCGCCCTCGATCGCGTCGCCCTCGTTGACGACCACAGATCCGCCGGGCGCCAGCGTCGCATTCTGGGTATAGCGCGTGCGATTATAGCCGATCGCGCTGTCGATCGTGACGCCGTGCACGGGTCTCAGCGACAACTGGAGATCGAAGCCGCGGCTCCGGGCCTTGCCGAGATTGTCGATGAAGCGGATCGCGCATTCGGGCAAATTGACGATCTGCTGGATGTTGCTCCAGTCGACCTGGTAGATCGATGCATCGACCGTCAACCGGTTGTCGAACAGCCTGTTCTTGCTGCCCACCTCGATGCTCTTGACGGTATCCGACTTGTAGGAGACGGGGGCGCCATTGGGCAGGCCGAGCGCGGTCAGGTCGTCCGCGCAGGGATCGAACGGCACGGGCGGATTGGCGCCGGCCGCGCGGAATCCCTTCGACCAGGTCGCATAGAATAGATTTTTCTGATCGACCTGGTAGCTCACGCCGAGCTTGGGGGTGAACGGCTTGTCCGAACTCTTGCCCGCCCCCTCGGACCGGCCGCCATTCTGCGGGCCGTCGGCGAAATTGACCACCGAGAATTTGGTCTTGGCGTAGCGTGCACCGGCGACCACCTTGAAGCCGCGGAATATCTCGTAGCTGACGTTCGCAAAGCCTGCGATCTGCGACTCGGTTGCGACCGAATTGTTGATATAACTGTCTTTGCCATTATAGAGCGGCGCGCCGAAGAAGCTCTCGAGCGTCGGATATTCGCCGCCGGAGATGAAGTTGAACAGCGCGTCACCGAGCGGATCGACAAGCTCTTCGGTGCTGCGCTGGTGACTGTGCTGGTAGAAGGCGCCGACCACCCAATTCAGCCTGGCATTGGCATCGGTCGACTGAAGCCGCACCTCCTGCGTGAAGATCCTCTGTGTATTGGTGACGACCGAGGGGCTGAGATAGTAAGGCAGCGCCTTTTCGATGCCCGTCGACGTCAGGAACGGGTAGAGCGGACCGGGATTGGCGTCGGTGCTGCCCTGCATGCCGATGCTGTTGCCGTTCGCGTCGGTACCGCTGGTGAAGCCGCAGCCGTCGAGATAACAGGATTGATAATAGGACAGATCGTACAGCGTGCCGTTATAGCCGGTGACGTTCTTGCGTTTGAAATAGGACGAGTTGGCGATCAGCGACGCGCCGTCGAAATCATATTTGACGTTGAGCGTCGGCAGCACGTAGCGATCCTTCGTGCCGCGATATTCGGGTGTGCTCGTGCGGAACACGCCGTCGGACGGATCGGACAGGCCGACGAAGAAATTGTCCGACGCGTTGGTCTTGCGGTGCTGATATTGCACCGATGGCGTGATCAGCAGATCGTCGACCGGCTGGAATGCCAGCGCGCCGCGCAGCACGGTCACGTCGCCATGGTTGATGTTCTTGGCATCGACCGCGCCGGTCTGCCCGTCGACATGATCGATATAGCCGCCATCGCGGCGATGCCAGGCGCTGACGCGAAAGCCGAGCCTGTCCTCGACGATCGGCCCGCCGACCGCCGATCCGACCTCATAGCTCATGCCGCCGTGCGCCGTGGTCGAGACCTCGGCGCGATCATAGGTGGTGAAGGTCTTCAAGCCCGGCTGCGGCGTGATGTAGCGCACCGTGCCGCCTTCCGACCCGGCGCCGAACAACGTGCCCTGCGGTCCGCGCAGCACCTCGACACGCTCGAGATCGAAGATCGCGGGCAGCGAATTGTCCGAACTGAAACCGAGGCCACGGATCTGGATCGGCGTATCGTCGATATAGATGCCGGTCGTGCCGGCGCCGCCATCCGACGAGATGCCGCGGATGCTGATATTGTTGGAGGTCGGATCGAACCGCACGCCGGGCGTGAACCGCGCTACATCGGCGAAGGACTTCATGCCCTTCACGTCGAGCGTCGCCTGCGAAAAGGCGCTGATGCTGATCGGCACCTTGGAGATCGCCTGGGACTGGCGCGTCGCGGTGACGACGATCTCGCCCGTATCGGGCGACGTACCGGCGGGCGTCGCCGGATCGGCAGGCGCGGGCGCATCGGCTCCGATCGCGCCCGCAACCGGCATCCCGGCGGAGAGCAGCAGCAGCAGACCCGTGACAATAGGACGTGGATGCATGTTTTGGCCCCCCAAACGCCGCCGATTCCGTTCAGCTTCACCCCCGATGTGATGTGATCACAGCTCGGCTGTGCGGTCAAGCTTATGCCGCGCTGCGGGATATATCGAACGGAACGACGCTGGGATGCTTCGCGCCTCGGCCGCCCGAGCCAACTGATGGTTGACGCGCGCCCGATTTGATGGAGTATCTGGCATCACAGGGTCCGACCATCATCGACACGGGGAATGCCGCCAATGGCCTCTGACTTCACGCAGCCGGGCGTCATTGCCGGTTCGCGGCGCGGCTTCCTGGCCGGCATCGGCGCGGCGGCAGTCGGGATCTCGCTGACCGGCCTCGCCGGCTGCGGTGCGCGGGGCAAGAGCATCAACTTCTATAATTGGGATACCTATATTGGGGCGACGACGCTCAAGGATTTCAAGAAGGCGACCGGCATCGGCGTCAAGATGAGCCTGTTCGCCAATAATGACGAGCTGTTCGCCAAGCTGCGCGGCGGCAATCAGGGATATGACGTGATCGTGCCGACCAACGATTTCGTCGAGCGCATGATCGATGCGGACATGCTGCTCCCGCTCGATCGAGCGAAGATTCCCAATTTCAAGAATATCGCGCCCGGTTTCCAGAACGTCGCCTTCGATCCCGGGCGCCGATATTCAATGCCCTACACCTGGCTGGTGCTCGGGCTCGGCTATCGCAAGTCGAAGATCCAGGGCGTGCCCGACAGCTGGAAATGGGTGTTCGATTCCGACCGCTACAAGGGTCGCATCGGCCTGCTCGCCGAAGCGGGTGACCTCTGCCGGCTCGTCCTCAAGTACATGGGCGATGACATGAACAGCAAGGATCCGGCGGCGCTTTCCAGGGTCCAGGCGATGCTCACCAAGCAGAAGCCCAACGTCGCGGTATTCCACGACGATAACGGCCAGGATCTGCTGCTCTCGGGCGATATCGACATCGTGATCGAATATAATGGCGACATCGCGCAGGTGATGCGCGAGGACAAGGATCTCGATTTCGTCGTCCCCGGCGAAGGCAGCCAGGTATCCTCGGATTGCCTGTGCATCCCGAAGGGCGCGCCCAATCCGGCGCTCGCCACCGAATTCATCAACTATTTGCTCGACGCGCAGGCGGGGGCCGAGATCACCAGGACGATCCGCTACCCGACGCCCAACGCCGCCGCGGCCGCGCTGATGGGCCCCGACTATCGCGACAATCCGGTCATCTTTCCGCCCAAGGCGATCCTCGATAAGTGCGAATATGCCAAGTATAACGGCGAAGCGATGTCGCGCCTCTATGAGGATGTGATCACGCGCGTGCGTGCGGCCTGAGCTATCCCTTTTCTCGGAATACAGGAGGGGGACGATGACCGCTTCGGATGGCGACCAGCGCGAGGGCATCGAACGGCGCGATCTGCTCGCCGGGCTGGGCGCAGCGATGGGCGTGATCGCGGCGGGATGCTCGAGCGGCGTCGTCGCGTCCGGGAGCGACGAAGCGCAGAATGCGAACGGCTATTATCCGCCGATCCGCACCGGTATGCGCGGCAGCCATCCCGGATCCTTCGAAAATGCGCATGCGCTTCGCGACGGCACGCTGCGGATCGAGCATGCCGAGCGCGTCGACGATCCCTATGACCTGATCGTCGTCGGCGGCGGGATCAGCGGGCTGTCCGCTGCGCACTTCTACCGCCAGGCGCAGCCGGACGCGCGCATCCTGATCGTCGAGAATCACGACGATTTCGGCGGCCATGCCAAGCGCAACGAGGTCGAGGTCGACGGCAAATTGCTGCTGCTCAACGGCGGCACGATGGAGATCGACAGCCCCCGTCCCTATAGTGCCGTCGCATCGGGGCTGCTGGCGACGCTGGGGATTAGACCGGCCGAACTGGAAAAGGCGCACCGCGTATCGGCTGCGATCACCGGCCGCCATCTGCGCCAGGCGATATTCTTCGACACGGCGAGCTATGGCCGCGATGCCCTTGTCGTCCTGCCCGATCGCGCGACAGCGACCGCGGCCGACTATCTCGCGGCGCTGCGCGACGCGCCGCTTTCGGAGCAGGCCAGACGCGACATCGCGCGAATCGAGACGGGCGACGTCGACTATCTGCCCGGGCTGAGCGTCGCGCAGAAGATGGACCGTCTGTCGCGCATCAGCTACGCCGATTTCCTGCGCGATGTCGCCAAGGTCGATCCGCAGGTGATCGGCTATTATCAGGCGAGCACGCACGGCGAATTCGGCATCGGCATCGATGCGGAGCCGGCGCTCGATTGCTGGGGCATTGGCGAACCCGGCTTCAAGGGAATGAAGCTCGATCACACGATCACCGCGCGGATGGGCAATACCGCGGCCGGCTACAGCAGCGTCGGCGGATCGCAGACCTTTCACTTCCCCGACGGCAACGCGACCGTCGCGCGCGCGCTGGTCCGCGATCTCGTGCCGGGCATCGCGCCGGCCGGGCCGATCGAGGATCTCGTCGCCGCGCGGTTCGATTATGCCCGGCTCGACCGGCCCGGCCAGCCCGTCCGCATCCGCCTCAACAGCGTGGCGGTGCGCGTGCTGCCGCGACCGGCGGGCGGAGTCGACGTCAGCTATGTGCAGGCCGGCAAGATCCGGACGGTGGGCGGCAAGCATGTCGTGCTCGCCTGCTACAACATGATCATCCCCTATTTGCTGCCCGAATTGCCCGAGGCGCAAAAGGCCGCGCTGCACGAATTGGTCAAGATCCCGCTGGTATATACGAGCGTGGCGCTGCGCAACTGGCGCGCGTTCGACCGGCTGGGCATCGACAGGGTCAACTGCCCGGGCGGCTATTTCTCCTCGTTCCGGCTGTTTCCCGGCCCCGAAATCGGGGGATCGACGGGGCCGAGGTCACCCGACGATCCGATCATGGTTCACGTCCTGCGCACCCCCTGCCAGCCCGGTCTGCCGACCGAACGCGACCAGCATCGCGCAGGCCGTTGGCAGTTGATCAACACCCCGCTCGAGACGTTCGAGCGGCATGTCCGCGACCAGATGAGCCGCGCGCTGGCGGGCGGCGGCTTCGATGCCGATCGGGATATCGCCGCGATCACGGTCAATCGCTGGCCGCACGGCTATGCCTATGAATATAATCCGCTCTACGATCCTTGGGACATTCCGGAAAGCGAGCGCCCGCATGTCGTCGGTCGTCGGCGCTTCGGGCCCGTCGTCATCGCCAATTCGGATTCTGGCGCCGCCGCCTATACCGACAGCGCGATCGATCAGGCACACCGTGCGGTGGGCGAGTTGCTGGGCGCCTAAAGCCTGTCGCGCAGCGCGAAGACGGTCATCGCCGCGACCATCGTCGGCCAGCGGAACAGCCGCCCGCCCGGGAGACTTGGAACCGGCAGCCGCGCGAGCCGATCGAAATCGCCATGTCCGCCGGCGATCGCGTCGCCGACGATCCTGCCGAAATAGGGCGCCAGCACGACCCCCAGCCCGGACAGTCCGCTGACATTGATGATGCCCGGCCGCACCTCCCGCACGAACGGCATCCGCGTCGCGGTAATGCTGAGCGTCCCGCCCCAGGCATAGTCGATCGGCACCTCGGCGAGCTGTGGAAAGACACGCGCCATATGCGGGCGGACAAAATTGGCGATGTCCGCGGGGAAGCGATAGGAGTAGCTCTCGCCACCGCCGAACAGCAGCCGCTGGTCGGGAGTCATGCGGTAATAATAGACGACGAAGCGCGAGTCCGAGACGGCGAGGCCGTCCCGGATCAGCGCGCGCGCGCGATCCTCGCCGAGCGGCGCGGTGACCGCGACATAATTGTTGATCGGCATCACCCGCGCATCGACGGTCCGGTCTAGCCCGCGCAGATAGCCGCCGCAGGCGAGCAGCACCTTGTCCGCGACGACCGCGCCCTGCGCCGTCGCAACGCGCCAGCCGCTGGCGCAGGGCGCGATCGCAGTCGCATGCGAATGCGCGTGCAGCCCTGCCCCTGCCGCCGCGGCGGCCCGCGCGATGCCGAGCGACAGGTTGAGCGGGTGGAGATGGCCGCCGCGCAGATCGAGGCTGCCGCCATGATACGCGCCGCCCGCGACCAGCGTACGAATCTCCTCGCGATCGACGAAGCGGATGTGCGGATAGCCATAACGGCTCTGGAGCAACTCGACATTGTCGCGCGTGTCCGAAACGTACCGCGCCTTGTGATCGGCGTGGAGATAGCCCGGCCGGTAATCGCAGTCGATCCGATGCTCGCGCATCAGCCGATCGAGATCGTCGCGCGCGTCGATCGCGATCCGCCAGAGATGCTCGGCGTCGTCGCGGCCCACCGCCTTCTCCAGCCAATCCTGCTCGCGGCGCATCCCGACATGGACCTGCCCGCCGTTGCGCCCCGAGGCGCCCCAGCCCAGCGGCCCGCCTTCGAGCAACGCCACCGACACACCGCGTTCGGCCAGCCGCAACGCGGCCGACAGGCCGGTGAATCCGCCGCCGACGATGCAGACGTCGGCGCGCGTCTCGCCGACGAGCGGAGACGCTACGGGGCTCTCGCCACGCGTCGCGGCATAATAAGACGCGGGATAATGCGCTTCGGGATCGGGCGTGGATGGAGAAGGCATCGCGTGATCACAGCTAGCGCGAACGCCGTTCTTCCGTCAAACGGGAGTCGGCCCATTTCGCTGGCGGTGCGTTCGGACATGGGAACGGGGCCCGCGCGGCGCGATGGCTGGAATCGGATGAGGTCAATGAGAGAGGTTAGCCAGAAATCGGGGTTGGCGCGAGTCCAGGCATCCGCCGTCGACGGCGACGCGCCCTCGTTGCGGCAGAGCGTGTATGACGGCCTGCGCTACCGTCTGATCACGGGCAAGATCGCGCCGGGCGTCGGCATCTCGACACGCGGATTGGCACAGCAGCTCGGGGTCAGCCAGATGCCCGTACGCGATGCGCTCAGTCGGTTGGCCGCCGAAGGCGCCGTAGAGATCCGCTCGAAGCGCAAGATCATGGTGCCGGTGATGACGCGTGCGCGGTTCGAGGAAATCATGCACTGCCGGCTACTGCTCGAACCCGCCGCAGCGGTCGATGCGCTCGAGCACATCGATGCGGCGCGGCTGCGCGCCATCCGCGAGGCCGACGCGAGCACCGATCAGGCGCTCCGCGACGGCGACGTCAACGGCTATATGGAATCCAACTTCCGTTTCCACTCGCTGATCTACCAGGCGAACGGCATGGAGACGCTCAACCGCATGATCGAAATGCTGTGGATGCAGTTCGGGCCGTTCATGCGCGTCGTCTATGGCCGCTTCGGCACCGCCAATCTGGTCGACCAACATCTCGTCGCCACCCAGGCGATCGCGGAGCGCGACGCGGCCAGGCTTCACAGCGCGATCGCGGGCGACATCGGCGACGGCATGAACCTGATCCGCGAGAGCGAATTGGGCGGAGACGCGCTCGCCGCCTGACGCCAAAATATCTTGCCAGCAACGCGACCGTCTGCGATCACAGACGCGCGAGCCCCGATCATCGCATCAGGCACAGCCCGGGCTTCGCAGCGATGCGCCCTTGCCATGCGGCAGCGGCGTCCGAGGGGAGCAGATCAGCATGGACGGCCAGAGCGGATCGAACCGCGCGCATCTCGATGCCTATTGGATGCCTTTCACGGCGAACCGCCAATTCAAGCAGGCGCCGCGCCAGCTCGTGGCCGCACAGGGCATGTATTACACCAGCGACGACGGCCGCCGCATCCTCGACGGCACGTCGGGATTGTGGTGCGTCAACGCAGGCCATGGTCGCGAAGAGATTGCCGATGCGGTGGCGCACCAACTGCGCACGATGGACTATGCGCCCTCCTTCCAGATGGGGCATCCGCTTGCCTTCCAATTCGCCGAGCGGCTGGCCGAGATCGCACCGGGCGGGCTCGACCGGGTGTTCTTCACCGGTTCCGGTTCGGAATCGGTCGATACCGCGCTCAAGATCGCGCTCGCCTATCAGCGGGCGATCGGACAGGGAACGCGGACCCGGCTGATCGGGCGCGAGCGCGGCTATCATGGTGTCGGCTTCGGGGGCATTTCGGTCGGCGGGCTGATCAACAACCGCCGCACTTTCGGCCCGCTGCTGACCGGCGTGGACCATCTGCGCCACACCCACGACATCGCCCGCAACGCCTTTTCGCGCGATCTGCCCGGATATGGCGCCGAGCTGGCCGACGATCTCGAGCGGCTCGTCCAGCTGCACGGCGCCGAGACGATCGCCGCGGTGATCGTCGAGCCCGTCGCCGGATCGACCGGCGTGCTGCTGCCGCCAAAGGGCTATCTCGAGCGCCTGCGCGCGATCGCGACGCGGCACGGCATCCTGCTCATCTTCGACGAGGTGATCACCGGCTTCGGACGGCTGGGCGCTCCGTTCGCGACGGACTTGTTCGGTGTGGTGCCCGATCTGGTGACCACCGCCAAGGGCCTGACCAACGGCGCGCTGCCGATGGGCGCGGTGTTCGCCAGCCGCGCGGTTCACGACGCGCTGATGATCGGCCCGGAGCCCGCGATCGAGCTGTTCCACGGCTATACCTATTCCGGGCACCCGGTGGCGTGCGCGGCGGGGCTGGCGACGCTCGACATCTACGCAAGCGAGGGCCTGATGACGCGCGCGTCCACGATCGCGCAATGCTGGCAGGACGCGCTATTCTCGCTCAGGAGCGCCCCCCACGTCATCGACGTCCGGACGATCGGGCTCGTCGGCGGGATCGAGATCGCGCCGCGCGAGGGCGCTCCGGGCTCGCGCGGCTACGAGGCGTTCGTCGATTGCTTCGCGCGCGGGCTGCTCGTTCGCGTGACCGGCGACATCATCGCGCTCTCGCCGCCGCTCATCGTCGACGAGAAGGAGATCGGCATGATCGTCGAGACGATCGGCGATGCGCTGCGACGGTTGGATTAGCGATTCGTCGCGACGGGGGCCGCGCCGATGACCGGTCGCGGCGTCTCGTCGACGAACCGCCAGCCGATCGTTTCGCCGGCATGGAAGGGAACAAGGCTGATCTCGCCTGCGGTGATCGCAGCCGGTACACCGATATCCTCGCGCCTGAGCGTGACCGAACCTTCGTTCAGCGGCAGGCCGTAGAAATTCGGCCCATGCTCCGAGGCAAAGCCCTCGAGCCGATCGAGCGCATTTTCCTCGTCGAACACCTGGGCGTAGCTTTCCAGCGCGAACGGAGCGTTGAAGATGCCGGCGCACCCGCACGCCGATTCCTTGCGACCGACGCTGTGCGGCGCGCTGTCGGTGCCGAGAAAGAATTTGGGCGAACCCGATACCGCCGCCTTGCGAACCGCGAGCCGGTGCCGCTCGCGCTTGGCCACGGGCAGGCAGTAGGCATGCGGACGGATGCCACCATCGAAGATCGCGTTGCGGTTGATCACCAGATGTTGCGGCGTGATCGTCGCACCGATCTGCGCCCCGCCGTCCGCGACGAAGGCGACCGCCTCGCTGGTGGTGATATGTTCGAGCACGATCTTGAGCGCCGGGAAGTCCCGCACCAGCGGCGCGAGCACGCGCTCGATGAACACCGCCTCGCGATCGAAGATGTCGACGTCGCGATCGGTGACCTCGCCGTGGACCAGCAGGGGCATGCCGATCCGTTGCATCGTCTCGAGCACGCCGGCGAGCGCGCGGATATCGGTGACGCCATGCGCTGAGTTGGTCGTGGCATGGGCGGGGTAGAGCTTGCAGGCGGCGAACACGCGCTCTTGATAGCCACGCGCGATCTCGGCCGGATCCGCGTCGTCCGTCAAATAGCAGGTCATCAGCGGGCTGAAGTCCGCGCCGGCCGGCAAAGCGGCGAGGATCCGGCCGCGATAGGCCGTTGCCGCCGCTATGCTGACGACCGGCGGCGTCAGGTTCGGCATCACGATCGCGCGCGCGAACTGGTGCGCCGTATGGCCGACGACGGCCGCGAGCATGTCGCCATCGCGAAGATGCACATGCCAGTCGTCGGGACGGCGGATGGTTATCTCTGATGTCATGCGCCTGCCCCTAGCCGCAGGGACAGACGCCGTCGATGCCGGTTTTTCCGTTCGTGAACCGCGAGCAGAGCCGGGCGAGCAAGACCGGGCGAGAGCGGTCCGGCCCGCATGGCGCTCGGGACGGGCGCGGCCCGGCATCGGTCGCGCCGCGGCTCGGCGCCGCGACCGATGCGGCTTGGCAACGCCCGAATGGCATGCGAGCATGGCCACCGTGCCGGACCGGAGCGAACCATGACCGAGGATGCCCAAACCGAGCCGAAATCGATCCCCGAAAATGCCATCGAGATGATGTGCGCGACGCAACAGGCGCATATCCAGCTGAGCCAGATGGCGGACCAGAAGGCGTCGATCCTGATGGGCACCACCTTCGTGATCTTCACCATCGCGGTCGGCCAGTCCAATTACGGCAGCCTCGCATTCGCGCCGCTGCTGGTGCTCGGCGCCTTTTCCTTCCTCGCGGCCGTGCTCGCCGCGGTCGCGATCCTGCCGGCGATCAGCTCGCGGAGCTTCGGCCCGGTCAACCTCCTGTTCTTCGGTTCGTTCAAGCGCTTCACCGAGGAAGAGTATATCGAGCGGATGCTCGAGGTGCTGCGGCACGACGAGTCGATCTATCGCACAATGGCGCGTGACATCTATCAAAACGGCACGGTATTGTTCAAACGTAAATATTACTGGCTGGGCTATGCCTATCGCGTGTTTCTGGTCGGCCTGACGTCGAGTTTGGTTACCTTCCTCGTGCAGTTCGTCCATTATTCCAGGCACTGACCGGTCCAACGGCTCGTCGAGCATGACGAGCGTGTCTCTTCGACGTGCGTAAGTAGCGCTTCCCTCCTCCCGGCGCCGCGCGTGTGCGACGCTCGTCCAGTAGCGTCCGCGTTCGCCACATGAGGCCGCCCTGTGTCGCGGCGTTCGCCGCTCAGGCGTGGATGGGGAGTCAGCGGATATGCGGGGCCTGCTGACCGCATTATGGGCGATCGCTGCACTGCCGACGATTGGCGCGTCGCCGATCGTCCGCCCGAGCATGTCCGACAGCTTCCGGCTTGGCGTCGGCGGCGACACGCTGTGCCAGGTCCAGGCGACACCCGCCGACCCCGCAGCGCCGGCACTGTTCGATCGCGCCTATGCGATGGTGTGCCGCGATGCGGCAGCCCCCGTCGGGCACCTCTACGCGCTGCGCCTCGGTGCGGCCGATCCGGCGGCACGGCTCGACGCGCGACGTGATCCCGTGCTGGCGTGCGGGCCGACGTCACGCGCGCAACTCGCCGACGCCGGCACGGTTAGCGTGCGTCGCTGCACCCGCCCCGACGGGCTCGCCTACGACCTGCTGCGCGTGACGCGCGATCGCACGCTCTATGCCGCCGAGGGGCTCGCCGGCTATCGTTCCGCACTCGAGCTGGGGCTGCGCACGATCGTCGCAGACCGTCTGGTACCGGGCACGATCAGCATTTCGCTGACCGAGCGCGGCGATCCCGTGAGTTTCGCGCGCGCGCAGGCGGGCAGCCTCGATCCCGCACTGGCGCTTGCCGAAGGCTATCGACGCAATAATGGCGGCAGCTACGCCGAGGCATCCGAATTCTTCGACACGCTGCTCCATCGCACCGCCGAGACGACGGGCGACCGCGCAGCAACCAAGGACGTCGGCGAATATCTCGTCAACCGCGCGCTGCAGCAATCCGATCTCGGCGACATCGACCAGGCCGACGCGCTGTTCGCGCAGGCCACGCTGGTCGCCACCCGCGATCCCGTCGAGCTGCGCCTGCGTCGCAATTATCGGGCGCTCCACCTGCTCAATCAGCAGCGGCTCGGCGACGCGCTCACCGTGCTCGACGAACCGGTGGCGCCGCTCCGGATGTCGGCTGCCGCGGCAAGCGAGATCGACGTCGATCTCGCGATCGCGATGAACGAGGGCGCGGCGCTTGCGCGACAACTCGGCGATTCGTCGACCGCGGCGCTGACGCCGGCGGAAAAGGTCGCGATCCTCGACGCGCAGGCAGTCGCGATCCGCGGCACGGTCCTGCGTCTCCAGCGGCACCCCGCCGAGGCAGCGGTCGCCTGCGCATCGGCGCTTGCCGCGCTCGATCAGGTCCGCGCCGGTCGCGTCGCGTCGGTCGCGCGCCTGCGTGCGCAGGTGATGACCGACCAGGCCATGCTCGCCGAGGCGGCCGGCGATCGTGCCCGGGCGGAGACGCTGCTCAAGCAGGCGGTCGATGCGATCGCGCTCGAATATCCGGAATCGGTGGTGCTCGATGCAGCGGAAGCGCGGCTTGCGGGATTTTATGCGCGGCAGCGACGCGATCGCGACGCACTGGCGCTCTACCACGCGGTGGTCGCCTCGCTCAGCGCCGCGGGCGGCACGACGGGTGCGATGGCCAATCTGCTCCAACCCTATTTCGCGTTGCTCGTCGAACGCGCGCCGAGCGACCCGGCGCTCTACGATGATCTGTTCCTCGCCAGCCAGGTGCTGCTGCGCCCCGGGGTCGCGGACACGCAGGCCACGCTCGCGCGCGAACTGTCGGGTGGCACGGGCGAGGCCGGGCGCATCTTCCGCCAATCGCTCAACGAGGCGCGACAGGCGAGTGCGCTGCGCGTCGAGCTCGCACGTCTTGCATCGCTTGCCGATCCCTCGCCTGCCGATCGCGCCGGCATCGCCGCCGATCGCGCGCAGATCGCGAAGATCGAAGCCGAACAGAGCGCGACGCAGGCGCAGCTTGCGCAATATCCCGCCTATCGTGCGATCGCGACGCAGCCGCCGTCGCTGGGCGAGTTGCGTGCCGCGCTGCGTCCGGGCGAAGCCTATTGGAAGCTGACGATCGCGGGTGACGCGATTTTCGGCCTGCTGATCACGCCCGCGACGACGCAGGCCTGGAGGCTGCCATTGGGGCCTGACGAACTCGGCCGCCGGGTCGACGCGATCCGCGCGACGATCGCGATCGTCGAGGACGGCAAGCCGATGACCTACCCGTTCGACGCGCCCGCCGCGCGGCGCCTCTATGTCGATCTGACGGGCCCTGCCGCCGATGCGATCGCGCGCACCGACCATCTGGTCTTCGAGCCCGACGGCGCGATGCAGCGATTGCCCGTGGCGCTGCTGATCGCAACGCAGCCCGGGCTCGATCGCTACCGCGCGCGGCTCGCCGTCCCCGGCGCCGATCCGTTCGACATGACCGGGATCGACTGGCTCGGCGGCCGCGCCGAGATCAGCACCGCGCTGTCCGCGCGCGCCTTCCGCGACGTCCGCGCGACGATGCCCTCGTCGGCGACGCGCGGCTATCTGGGCTTCGGCCATAATGCGCCGGTCGCACCCTTCCTCCAGCTCACCGCCTTTACGCCGCCCAGCGGCGCGATCGACTGTCGCTGGCCGCTCTCGACCTGGAGCCACCCGATCTCGGCCGCCGAACTCGAGACCGCGCAGCGCGTGATCGGCATGACCGACGCGAGCATCGTGACCGACGCGCGCTTCACCGACAGCGCGATCGCGGCGCGCACCGACCTGGCGGACTATCGCATCCTCCATTTCGCGACGCACGGGCTGGTCACCGCACCGCGCCCCGAATGCCCCGCGACGCCGGCACTGCTCACCTCGTTCGGCGGCAGCGGATCGGACGGGTTGCTCGGCTATGGCGAAATCTACGGGCTCCATCTGGACGCGGACCTGGTCGTGCTGTCGGCCTGCGACACCGCCGGCACCGCCGACGTCGCGGCGACGCGCGCGGCCGGCATTACCAGCGGCGGCGGCAATGCGCTCGACGGGCTGGTGCGCGCGTTCATCGGCGCGGGGGCGCGCGCGGTGCTCGCCAGCCACTGGCCCGCGCCCGATGACTATCAGGCGACGCAGCGCCTGATCGACGGGCTGTTCACGGCCCCGCCCGGCACCCCCATGGCAGAAGCGCTGCGTGTCGCCGAGCGTCGGCTGATGATGACGCCGGCGACCTCGCACCCCTATTATTGGGCGGGCTTCGCGCTGATCGGCGACGGCGCGCGGCCGGTGCTGCGCGCTCGGTGACGGGCGCCGCACCGCTGCTGCGGACGATCGGGCGGATCGGCGTCGCGCGCTCGGCGATCACCGCGATGCTCATCGTCGTGGCGCTGCTCGTCGCGCGCTATTCCTGGCAGGCGGCGCTGTCCCAGCAGGTCGAGCGCTGGATGTACGACACGCGGCTCCTGATCGCCGCACCCCGGGTCGACGAGGATCCGCGGATCGTCGAGGTGATCTATACCGACGACACGTTGCGGCTGACCGCCCGGCGTTCGCCGCTCGACCGCGCACTGCTCGCGCGCACGCTCCGACGGATCGACGGGATGGGTGCAAAGCGCATCGGCATCGACATGCTGATCGACGAGCCGCAGGCCGAGGACCCGCTGCTGATCGCGGCGCTGCGCGCGATGCGCACGCCGGTCTATCTGGGCTTTGCCACCAACGCGACCAATCCCGAGGAGATGGCGCTCTGGCAGGAGGGGTTCGAGCGCAAATTCTTCGCGGCGCTGGCCGGACGCAACGTTCATCCCGCAAGCATCAAGCTGGAGACCGATGCCGAGGACGGCGTCGTGCGCAACTGGCCCAAGCCCGATCCCCGCCTGCCGCCGACGCTGGTCGCCAGCCTCGCGGGCGCGGGCGGTTTCGCGCATTATGATCGCGGCATCGCCTATCGCCTGCCGCGGCTCAACGATCGCGACGTCTTCACATGGTTGCCGATCGAGACGCTCGACAGCGATCTTGGCGCGCGCTTCCTCGCCGATCGCATCGCCGGCAAGATCGTGCTGATCGGCGGCCACATCACCGACGTCGACCAGTTCGACACGCCCATCTCGCGCCTGACGCGCCATACCAGCAGCGGCCTCGACATCCACGCAGCGATGCTCGCGCAGCGGCTCGACGCGAGGCGCTTCACAGCGATCCCGACAGGCATCCTATGGCTGATGGCGATCATCGCGGTGCTCGCGGGTGCGGCGATCGGCGCGTCGGAGGCGAGGCGGTGGGTGCTCGCCGTGCTGCTCGCCATGTGCATAGTGACGATCGTGCTGCTTCCCGTCGCGCTGCAACGCTGGTCGTTCGACACGCAGGGCCTGCCCGCCTTCGGGTGGCTGGTCGGCTGGACGCTCGCCTATATCGCCGCATCGGCGGCGGCGCGCGGGATCGGCTCCGAGCAGCGACGCTTCGCGCAGGGTGCGCTCGGGCGCTATCTGCCGCGCGACGTCGCCGCCGCGATCATCAAGGATCCCGCCCGGCTCAAGCTGCATGGCGAGCGCGCCACGATCTTCGCGCTGTTCAGCGATATGGAGGGCTTCACCAAGCTGTCCCACGCGATCGAACCCGAGACGCTGTCGGTGGTGTTCAACCATTATCTCGACATGCTGAGCGCGGTCGTGCTCGATCATGGCGGCACGATCGACAAGTTCGTCGGCGACGCGATCGTGGCCTTCTGGGGCGCGCCGATCGCGCGTCCCGACGACGGCGATCGCGCGCTCGCCGCCTGCATCGCGATCGCCGAGGCGGGCGAACGGTTCCGGCGCGAGGCGCCCGCCGGTCTGCCGCCGATCGGCCGCACCCGCGTCGGGCTCCACCGCGGCGAGGTGGTGGTCGGCAATTTCGGTGGCGAAGGCCGCATCCAATATACCGCGCTCGGCGACGCGATGAACACCGCGGCACGGCTGGAGGGCGCCAACAAGGCACTTTCGACGCGGGCGCTGGTCAGCGCCGAGGCGGCCGCGGCGATGACCGATCCGCCGCTCAGGCCGATGGGTCGCGTCCTGCTGCGCGGCCGCTCGACGCCGGTGCAGGTTTTCGAGCCGGTCCCCGACATATCGCGCGCCGATATCGACGCGCTGACGCAACTACTGCGCCGGTTCGATGCCGGCGATGGATCGGCGCTAGAAGATCTGGAGCGCTATGCGGCGACATGCGGCGATGATACAGCATTGACTAAGCTTCTCGCTCGTCTCGAGAAAATCGGCCCAGGAGGTCATCATGCGCTGGAATGACCGACGCGTTTACTGTCTGTTGCTTGCCGCTGTCTTGCCGGTTGCGACGAATGCCGCAATCGCGGATGTGATGGTGTTGCGCGCGATCGGGCCGTCCTCCGCACGATATGTCGCCGGCCGGACGATGCCCGATGCGACCCGCATCGTGCTGCGCACCAACGACGAACTCGTGCTGCTCGATTCGCGTGGCACGCGGACGCTGCAGGGACCGGGAAGCTTCGTCGCCGGCCTGGCATCGACCGCGACGACCAGCCTCGCCTCGCTCGCTGGCGCCAGCACGCGACGGCGCGCACGGATCGGGGCGGTCCGCAACAATCTTGCCGATTCGGGTCCGCCCCGCCGACCCAACATCTGGTTCGTCGACATTGCCGAAAGCGGCACCGCTTGCCTCACCGACACCAAAAAGGTGACGATCTGGCGCGGCGATTCCGAGGTTGCCGGCCACTCGACGATGCGCGCACCCGGCGGCGCCACCGCCTCGCTCGACTGGATCAAGGGGCAGGCGACGCAGCCCTGGCCGGCCAAGCTGCCGGTCGTGCCAGACGGCGACTATCGCATAACCGGTGCGGGTACGCCGCCGGCCGGCACCACGATCCACCTTCGGCTCGTCGGGCCGGCGCCCGTCGACATGCCGACGCTGGCCGGCACGCTCGTGGCGCATGCCTGCCAGGGACAGATCGACGTGTTGATCGCGACCACCGCCAGGCAGGGATAGAGACGGGGATGGGGGCATGATGCTGTGGTGTACCGCCGTTCGGCGATGGGCGACCGGCGCCGCGATAGCGGCGACGGCGGCGCCGCTCGCCGCACAGACCGTGCCGCATCCCGGCACCGGGATCGCGCCGCCGACGCGCGAGGAGATCAACCGCCTGCCGACCGCCACGCAGGCGACGCCGCGCTCGCGGCTGACCGTCTCCGGCGGCATCGAACGTGGCCCCTGCCCGCTCGACGACCCCCGCTATGCCGGTATCACGGTGACGCTCACAGACGTCGTGTTCGACGGGCTGCAGGGCGTCGATCCCGCCCCGCTGCGCGCCGCCTATGCGGGTGCGATCGGCCATCCCGTGCCGCTCGCCACGGTCTGCGCGATCCGCGATGGCGCCGCCGCGATCCTGCGCCGGCAAGGCTATCTGGCCGCAGTCCAGGTGCCGCCGCAGCGGATCGGCGACGGCACGATCCACCTGTCGGTGATCATGGCCAAGCTGGTCGCGATCCACGTCCGTGGCGATACCGGCCACGCCGAGCGCCTGATCGCCGCCTATCTCGATGCGCTCAAGGACGGGCAGCCGTTCAACCAGGCCGTCGCCGAGCGGCGACTGCTGCTCGCAGGCGACCTGCCCGGCTATGAGATCCGCCTCGCGCTGCGCCCCGCCGGAACCGTGGCGGGCGAGGTGGTCGGCGACGTCATCGTCTCGCGCATGCCGTTGGCGGTGACGATCAACGTCCAGAATTACGGATCGCATGCGGTCGGGCGGTGGTCGGGCCTGGCGACCGCCGAACTCAACGATCTCGTCGGGTTGGGCGACCGCGCCGTGATCGGCGTGTACAATACGGCCGATGTTCACGAGCAAAGCGTCGTCCAGGCCGCCTATGAGCTTCGCCCGGGCAATAGCGGGCTGACGCTGGCCGGCCATTTCACCTATGCATGGACGCGGCCCGATCTGGGCAATGGCGATCCGTTGCGCGCGCGGACGCTGATCGGCACCGTCGAGGCAAGCTATCCGCTGATCCGGCGCCAGGCGGAGACACTGCGCCTGTCGGGCGGACTCGACATCGTCGACCAGCGGCTCCGTTTCGGCGGGGCACCGTTCACCGAGGACCGCCTACGCGTTCTCTATGGCCGCGCCGACCTGAGCGCGATCGATCCCGCAAGTCTCGCCGACACCACCGGCTATAGCGCCGCCGAGCCGCGCTGGCGGATCGCCGGATCGCTCGAGGTCCGCAAGGGCATTGCAGGGCTCGGCGCCAGTCGCGATTGCGGCCCGTCACCCTATCTGCGCTGTTTCACCCTGCCCTCGCTGAGCCGGCTCGACGCCGATCCGCAGGGCGCGCTGATCCGGCTCGGCGGCACGATCGAGCTGCGCCCCGATCCCAAGTTCACGATCGCGATCAGCCCGCGCGCGCAATATGCGTTCGATCCGCTGCTCAGCTACGAGCAATATTCGGCGGGGAATTATACTGTCGGGCGCGGCTATGACGCGGGTGCGCTGGTCGGCGACAGCGGTTACGGGATGCAGAACGAGTTGCGGTTCGGCAAGCTGACGCCGTCGAGTGCGAAGAGCCTGGCGGTCCAGCCCTTCCTGTTCGTCGATGCGGCGTGGCTATGGACGCGGGGCGCATTGGCGGGAGTTCGCGATCCCCAGCGCCTCTATTCGGCGGGCGGCGGCGTTCGCGCCGCGTGGGGCGATCGCGCACGGCTCGAGGTGATGCTCGCCGCGCCGCTTCGCCGCACGCCGTTCGAGAGCCAGCGCGGCGACGTGCGGCTGCTGGTCAATCTGACGACGAGGCTGCTGCCGTAACGACCGTGGCACCGACTCGGATTGTCGCCGTCGAATAGAATGGGCCCTCCCGACAGTGACGCATTCGTGCTTGTTCTTTGGCGGTGGTGAGCGCTATTCAGCAAATAGCCCATCGGTCCGTGGGGATGGATCGCTTCTCTTCGGCGTTAGCCGCGTCGGTCACCCCATTTGTAGCGCATGCGTGTGCAAGGCTTGCAAGGTTCGAGCCCGTCGCCGGATCATCCGGCCGATCGAGGACGCGCGGGGGGCAGATGGACGCATCGGACAATATGACCGCCGCACATCGCACCTCGGCACGTCAACGGTTGCGCGCAAGCTGTTCGGCATCGATAGCGCTTGCTGCGATGGGCGTGCCCGTCGCGCTGCGCGCGCAGGCGTTCCAGGGCAATCCGGTCGTCGTCGCGGGCAATGTCACGATCAATCGCAAGGTCACCGGCCGCGACACGATCACCGCCGGCTCGCCGACCGCCATCATCGACTGGACGCCGACCAACCAGCGCGGCACCGGGACGATCGATTTCCTCCCGGCCGGCACCGTCGCCACCTATAATGGCAGCGCCACGGTCGGCGGCAATTATGTCGTGCTCAACCGCATCCTGCCGACCGACACCAGTCGCGCGATCGGGTTCAACGGCACGGTCAACGGCTTTGCGGGGCAGACGACGACGCCGGGCGGTGCGCTGTGGTTCTACAGCCCCGGCGGGATCATCGTCGGATCGACCGGCGCGTTCAATGTCGGCAGCCTGCTGCTCACCGCCAACCCGGTCGCGGTTGGTACCAATAACGCGTTGTTCGGCAGCAACGGGCAGATCCAGCTCCGCCCCGGCCCGACGCCCGCCGCGGCGATCACGATCATGGCGGGCGCGACGATCACCGCATCGACGGCGGGCAGCTATGTCGCGTTGAGCGCCCCCGCGATCAGCCAGGCAGGAACGATCGACGTCAACGGATCGGCAGCGCTCGTCGCCGCCGAGAGCGTCGATCTGACCTATAATGCCGGCCTGTTCGACATCCAGGTGCTCGGCGGATCGGGCGCGGGCGGACCTGGCATCCTCAGCCACAGCGGCACGACCACCGGCCCCGCCGCGACCAGCGCCGCGGACCCGCATCGTATCTATCTGGTCGCCGTCTCCAAGGGCGCCGCGATCGACATGCTCGTCGCGGGGACGCTCGGCTTCGATGCCGCGACCTCGGCGAGCGTCGAGAACGGCGAGGTGGTGCTCGCCGCCGGACGTGACATTCACGGTCTCGACGCCGGGACCGACCCGGGCAATTTCGGCAGCGCCGGGGCGATCGAGGTGGCGAACGCGACGATCACCGCGCCGCTCAGCCTGTTCTCCTCGTCGACCGCGTCGATCGCGACATCGGGCGTGGTGCCGCTCAAGCGCATCGAGTCGCCCGATACGATCACGATCGACACCGATGGCACGACCGGCGGCGCGACGCTCACTTCGGGAAACGCGATCGACATCACCGGCGGGGCGTTCGCGCTGGGTGATCTGAGCGCGACCCACGACATCACGGTCAGCGCGACCGGCGCGGTGTCGATGACCTCGGCGGCGGCAGGCGACGACATCGTGATCGGCGCGGCAAGCAGCGATCTCGGGACGCTGACCACCACCAACACCGGCGGATTCGACCAGAATAGCGACGGGTCGAACATCCGGTTGACGACGAGCGGCAAACTCGGGCTGGTCAGCGCGCATGCGGTCAACGCGATCGCGCTCACCTCGGTATCGGGCAACATCGACACATCATCGCTGATCACCGACGGCGGCGGGATCGGCGTCAAGACCGGCAATGGCAGCATCAACCTCGTAACCATCCAGTCAGCCAGCGATGTCGCGCTCGACGCGGGCACGGGCGCGATCGGCGCGACCAACCTCGTCTCCAACGGCGGATCGGTGACCGCGAGCGGCGGCGCGATGACATTCGGCACGATCAATGCGGGATCGAGCATCGCGCTGACCAGCACGGGCACCGTCGGCGCGACCAGCCTCACGGCGACACGCGATGTCACGGTGACGGCGAAAGGCGCGCTGACGCTTGCCGGCGCGACCGCCGGCGACGACATCACGATCAACGCCGCGACCGCCGATCTGCAAACGCTCAAGACGACCAATACCGGCGGGTTCGACCAGAATAGCGACGGGTCCAACATCTTCGTCACCACCGCCGGCGCGATCACGCTCAGCTCGGCCAACGCGATCTACGGGATCAGCCTCGACGCGTCGGCAGGGCCGATCACCGCCGACACGCTCACCGCGCAGGCGACAGGGATCTCGGTCAAGACCGGCGGCGCCAGCCTGATCAAAGTGACGACGCTCACCGCCAATGGCGACATCGCGCTCGGCTCGGGCGGCGCCGGCGAGATCGACGCCAGCGGCATCACGACCAACGGCACGGTGACGGCCAAGGCCGGAACGCTGTCGATGGGCGACATCGCCGCCGCCAACATCGTCCTCGCCGCGTCGGGCACGACCAGCCCGACCACGCTCGCCGACCTGATCGCATCGCGCGACGTGACGATTACCAGCAAGGGGCGGCTGACGCTGACCAGCGTCACCGCCGGCGACGACATCACGATCAACGCGCAAAGTGCCGATCTGCAGACGCTCAAGACCACCAATACGGGCGGATTCGACCAGAATAGCGACGGCTCGAACATCTTCGTCACCACCGCGGGCAGACTCTCGCTGGTCAGCGCCGACGCCGCCTACGGCATCAAGCTGACCTCGACCGCGGGCGACATTACCGCCACGACGCTGAAGGCGGAATCGACGAGCATCAGCGTCGACGTCGCGGGTGGCCACGCGATCGACCTGCAGACGCTCGATGCACCGGGCGACATCGACCTGGCCGCCTCGGGCGGCGGCACGATCACCGCCACCGGCCTCACCTCGCGCGGCGGATCGCTCAATGCGAGCGGGGGCGTGCTGTCGTTCGGCGACATTGCGGCGGCGACCAGCATCGCGCTCACCGCCACCGACGCCACCACCGCGACCACGCTCCATGATCTGTCGGCAGGCCGCGACGTCACGATCAGCACGCCTGCGGCGCTGGTGCTCCACAACGTCACCGCGGGCGACGACATCACGATCAGCGCGCAGAGTGCCGATCTCCAGACGCTCGCGACCTCCAATACCGGCGGATTCGACCAGAATAGCGACGGCTCCAACATCTTCGTCACCACCGCGGGCGATCTTGCGCTGTCCAGCGCCGACGCAGCCTACGGGATCAGGCTGACCTCGACCGCGGGAGACATAAAGGCGGGCACGCTGACGGCGCGATCGACCGGCATCACCGTGAGCGGATCGGCGGGCCACGGCATCACGCTCGACACGCTCAGCGCCAACGGCAACATCCTTCTCACGACCGCGCGCGGGGGGACGGTGATCGCCAACGGGATCACGTCCAACGGATCGGTGACCGCGGACGGCGACGCGCTGACGCTCGGCGACATCACCGCCGGAACCAGCATCGCGCTCACCGCCACCTCGACCACGACCGCGACGACGCTCACCAATCTCGTCGCGACGCGCGACATCACGATCGACACCGCCGCGCACCTCACGCTCGCCACCGCAACCGCGGGCGACGACATCACGATCGGCGCGCAGAGCACCGATCTCACGGCGCTCAAGACGACCAACTCCGGTGGATTCGACCAGAATAGCGACGGGTCCAACATCTTCGTCACCGCGCAGGGCGACATTGCGCTGTCGACCGCCGACGCCGTGTACGGGATCAAGCTGACCTCGAGCGGGGGCGCGATCACCGCCGACACGCTGACCGCACAGGCGACCGGCATCTCCGTCGCCACCGCGAGCGGCAAGACGATCGGCGTCACGACGCTCAGCGCCAATGGCGATATCGATCTGACCGCCGCGGGCGGCGGCGAGATCGATGCCACGGGGATCACCTCCAACGCAGCGGTCAATGCGAACGGTGGCGTGCTTTCGCTCGGCGATATCCAGGCCGGCACCAGCATCGCCTTGACCAGTTCCGGCGGCGTCACCGGCGCCAATCTCGCCGCCGTTCGTGACGTCACGGTCAACGACCAGGCCGCGCTGACGCTCAACGGTGTCACCGCCGGCGACGACATCACGATCAGCGCGCAGAGCGCCACGCTGCAAACGCTCAAGACCACCAATACGGGCGGGTTCGACCAGAATAGCGACGGCGCCAACATCTTCGTCACGACAGCGGGCGATCTCAAACTATCCAGCGCGGATGCCGCCTACGGTATCAAACTCATCTCGTCGTCCGGCGCGATCACCGCCGATACGCTGACCGCGCGGTCGACAGGCATCACCGTCCACACCACCAACATGGCGGTCGGGCAGACGATCGGCCTCAAGACGCTCAGCGCCGTTGGCGACGTCGCGCTGACCGCCGACGGCGGCGGCGAGATCGACGCCGACGGGATCAGCAGCAACGCATCCGTCGACGCGACAGGCGGCACGCTCACCCTCGGCAACATCGCCGCGGGCAACAGCATCGCGCTGACCGCGTCGGGCCCGATCGTCGCCGACAGCATGACCGCGACGCACGATATCACCGTGGCGGATCAGGGCGCGCTCGCGCTGACTTCGGCGACCGTCGGCGACGACATCACGATCGATGCGCAGAGCGCCGATCTCGCCACGCTCCGGACGACCAATACGGGGGGCTTCGATCAGAATAGCGACGGGTCCAACATCTTCGTGCGCACCGTCGGGGACCTTCAGCTGAGCCAGGCGAGCGCCGCCAATCGCATCCTGCTGAGCACGGCCGGCGACGGCAGCATCACCGCCGACACGCTGTCCGCCGCCGGCGGAGCGATCGACGTTACCACCGCTGGGCTTGGCGCGATCACGCTCAGAACGCTCGACGCCGGCGGCGATGTGATGCTCGATGCCAAGGGCGGTGCGGCAATTTCGGCGACCGATATCACCTCGCGCAGCGGCTCGGTGACCGTCGGGGGCGGCAATTTTGACGTCGTTGACGTCAATGCGGGCTCCAACATCGCGCTCACCTCGTCGGGCGACATCACCGCTTCGAGCCTGAGCGCGCTCCACGACGTCACCGTCGATGCGACGCAAGGCGCTGTCGCGCTGCAGACCGCAACCGCCGGCGACGACGTGGTCGTCAACGCGCAGACCGCCGACCTCGGCGCGCTGAGCGCGACGGCCACCGGCGGGACCGACAATGAAAGCGACGGATCGAACATCCGCATCGCCACCGTCGGCACGCTCAGCGTCGACGGCCTCAGCGCGCCGACGGGCATCTTCCTCAGTTCGCAGACCGGCGACATCACCGCGCTCGGGCTCGACACACCCTCGGCGCTGACGATCGCGGGCAACAACATCACGCTCGGCTCGAACGGCTCGCTCCACGTCGCCTCGGCAATCGCCAAGGGCGCGCTCGGCATCACTGCCGCGGACGACCTCACCGTCGACAGCGCGAGCGCGGGCTCGTCGCTCGGGCTTACCGCGCAGGCGGGGACGCTGACCGCCGGCACGCTCAGCGCGCTGGGCACGATCGGCCTCGATGCGGGCGGTCTGCTGCATCTGACGGGGGTCGCGCACGCCGCCAATATCGCGACCACCTCGAACGACATCATGCTCGACGGCAATGCGGCGATCAGCGGCGGTACGGTGACGCTCGACAGCAGCAATGCAAAGGGCGCGATCGTCGGCGGCGGCGACGACGGCATCGGCTATGTCCTCTCGAATGCCGAATTCTCGCGTATCCACGGAAATGCGGTCGCCTTCGTCGCCGCCGACAATGACGGCGCCATCCCTGTCGATCTGCTGATCCGCGACCTTGGCGTGATCGGGTCCGGCGCCGGCTTCGCGGCCGACGGGACGCCCAACGGCAATATCGGCGGCGGCGGCCTGGTCTTCGCGACGACCGGCACGATCAACGTCGCGGGCAATCTCCTGGTCGGCAATGCGGGTGCCGCGGATGTGCTGTTGCTCAGCGCGGGTCGCGCGCTCAGCATCACGACGCCGACGGGCTCGGTGCGCGTGCTCGATGCCAATGGCAGCCCGACCGGGGGGCTGACGCTGATCGGCGACACGGTGACCGCCGCTAGCCAGCAGACGATCGACGCACTGGGTAGCGCCGACAGCATCGAGGCGCGCGGCGCGATCCTCGACATCAATGACGGCGCCGTCGCGCCCGCCGGCTATATCGAGGCCGGCGCGATCACCTTTGCCGTCGCCACCGGCGTCTATGTCCAGAACAGCGGCGGCACCGCGACCGCCGACCGTGCCGGCTTCACCGCAGGCCAGGGCGGCGTCCGCCTGATATCGACGCAGGGCAATCCGATCGAAGCGGTGATCAACGGCCGGATCGCCAATGCCAGCGGCGGCTACGACACCGGCGCCGCGGTCGGCCCGGAACTGGCGTTGAACGATGGCGACAGCACGACGCCTTTGGCGAGCAACTCGACGGTCAATGGCTGCGTGATCGGCGCGCAAGGCTGCCAGCCGCAAACGCCGACACCAACACCAACACCAACACCGACGCCAACGCCCACGCCCACACCGACGCCGACGCCAACGCCCACGCCCACGCCAACGCCAACGCCCACACCGACGCCAACGCCCACGCCGACGCCGACGCCGACGCCGACACCAACACCCACGCCAACGCCAACGCCCACGCCAACACCGACACCCACGCCAACGCCGACGCCAACACCGACACCAACACCCACGCCGACACCAACACCAACGCCGACACCCACGCCGACCCCAACACCGACGCCCACGCCGACGCCAACGCCCACGCCGACACCCTTGCCGGTCGTGCAATATGCTCAGGACGTCAAAGCCACGCTGGGCGGCATACAGGATACGGTGCGGCACAATGTCGATCGCAGCCATTATCGCTACGACGGCTTCCCGTCGCGCATCTACGAGCCGCCGGTGCGCGTCAGCGTCCAGTTCAGCACGTCGAACATCATCGACGATCCGGTCACCGGCTTCGGCAACGACATATTGGTCGGCAACGCGCCCATGCCGAACTGACGAGGCTGTCCGACTGCGCGACGGGTGTCAGTCGGAAGGCCGCGTCCGGGTAAGCTCTTCGATCATCGCGCGGTGACGATGATCGAAACGCACGATCGTATCCGGCTTGTCGACGACATCGAAATGCGTGGCGATCCCCGTCGCCGTCCAGCGGTGTAAGGCTAGTCCCGGCGGCTCGTCGACGATCAGCGCGCGACCATCTGGATGCGCGGGATCGATCGGCCGGAGATCGAGCGCGACCTGCGGCGCGGTCGACGTCGTGATGGTCAGGATACGGCCCTGCCAAGCCATCGCGACCGGCCGGTGGACGTGGCCCGCGATCAGCGCGACCACCTGGCGATGGTCGCGGATCACCCGCGCCAGCCTTTCGGTCCAGCCGTCCTCGGGATGGATGTCCATCCAATCGATGCCGGTGCATGATGGCGGATGATGCAGCACGATCAGCGTATCGGCATCCTCGCGCGCTTCGAGCGTCGTGCGCAGCCACTCGGCACGGCGTGCACAAAATGCGCCGCCGTCCTGCCCCTCTTCGAGCGTGTCGAGCACGATGACGCGACGATCCGGGAGCTCGACCGCATATTGCGCAAAGCCGTCGTTGAACGGCACGTCGGGAAACACCGTCCGCAGCGCCGCACGGCGATCATGATTTCCAACCGCAAACAGCGTGGGGATGTCCAAAGGCGCGAGGATATCGTGCAATATCCGATAGGACGGTTCCGCACCGTCCTCGGTCATGTCGCCGCTGACGACGAGCATGTCGGGAACGAGAGGAAGCGCCCGCAGATACTCGACGACATGCCGCAGGCGGCGACTATTCTACTCGCCCCCCGCCCCCGCCTTGACGTGGAGGTCGCTGATCTGCGCAACAAGCATCGAGTCCGGCATTCTCCCCGCGCTCGAGCATAGTGGCCATGGGCGGGCACGCCTAGCCGCGATCTGGCAGGATCGCGACGGGATCGCGACGGAGTTGCCCGCCGGGGTTGCTGCGAAGCGGGCGACAGCCGCGCAACGGCGCGCGCCTACGCGATGGATCGAACGACCTGCACCTGCGTTTGCCCGGGAGGCTATAAATTCGAGGAGGATGCTGTGGAAACCAAGACCAAGATTGCGCTCGGAACCGCCGCGGCGCTTGCCGCCGGCGCCGCGTTCGCCGCGCCCTCGCAGGCGGAGGCGCCCATACCCGTGGCCGCGTCCTACGCCGATCTCCTCGAGCCCGTGCCCGACGCGGGGGCGAGGCTAAGCTTGGCCGACGCGCAATATGCGGCGCAACCGGCTCGCTTCGAAGACGTCCAATATGCGCCGCATCATCACCATCATCACCACCACCATCATCACGACCGGCGCTGGTACATGCAGAACGGCTATTATTGGAATAATGGCGGATGGGTGCGTCGGCCGGTCCATCACCACCACCACCACCACCACCACCACAATCATTATTGAGCGCGGAAGTCGCGCCGCCTGGCACCCTGCCGGGCGGCGCATTTCGATCACGCGCCCGGCGACCTGGTCCGCGCCCTGACCGCGCGGGCCATGTTGCGATACGTCCCGTCGAACACCGTATTGGTCGAGGATACCCATTTCGTTCCTTCCGCGAGCGCGTCGCGGCTCGCGGCGAGCCGGCGCGACCGCATCTCGCGTTGCGCCGCTTCCTCATCGGTCATCGGGATGAGTTCGAGTTCGGGATCGGCCGGCAGCGCGATCAGACTGATGAAACCCTCCCCCTTGCGGAAGATATGCGTCACGCCGGGCGGTGGCGCCTTGAAGATGCAGAAAAACATCATCGGCCACCAGTCGCTGCGGATCAGCGCCGGCACGGCGAGCGGCGTCGTGTTCGTAGCATCGGTGAAGTAGCGGGGATGCGGCTCGGTCCGGATCGCCCATCCGGCCGGCACCTCCAGATCCAGCGAAATCTGATAGGAGTAGAAATCCTCGCCGAATGGGCGAAATGGAGGCCACATCATGTCGGGATCGGGCGGGACGCCCCACTCGGCATCCAGCGTCACCCGGCCGTCGAGCGTGCGCACGCGAAGCTCATCGTCGAACGGATAGACGAGTTCGACGCCGTAGCGCGCACTTTCGGAGAAGGGAATGCAATGCCAGGGCTGCTCATGGCTGCCATCGACGCGAGCATCCTTGGCCCCGGCCCAGCCCGGGACGGTGATCCTGATCGGTTGCGGCGGCGGGCGATGGCCATGGGCGCGATATTTGATGGTCGGCATGCGATCCTCTCTTGTAGCGAACGAGCAAGCGGCGACGGACAGGGATGGTTCCCATCTTCGCGCGGTCCGTCCTCCCCGGCCGCGCCCGGATCGCCGACGCGACGTCGATCCCGATGTGGTAGCGACGGCGTGGCCCGCATGCGTTGCGCAGCCGTCGGTGCGAGGTTAGCGTGACCTATGGCAGACGCACGCCCTTCGCGACCCATCCCCGCGACGATCGGGACATTGTTCGGCGGACTATGGGCGCTCATCGCCGCGTTCGCGCTGCCACCCGCCTGGCGGCTGCCGGCGGCCGCGCTCGCGGCCTTGATAACCGCACTGCTGATCATCCGGCTGTGGCGCGCGAACCAGCCGGCTTCGGGCGCGCCCGAGCGTCTGTTCGGCCGAAAAGCCTATCAGATCGCGGTGATCGCGGAGGTCGCCGCAATCTATGCGGCATCGGCCCTGCTGCCGCATCTGGGATGGCAGGGATATTTCATCCAGGCCGTCGGCATCATCGTCGGCCTGCATTTCATCGGGCTTTGGGCCGCGACACGCTCGAGCCGGTTCCTGGGCATCGCGGCGGGCATGTGCGTCATATCCGCGGTCGCCACGCAACTCCCCGCCTCGATCGCGCAGGTCAACCTGCGCGACATCATCACCGGCCTAGGCAATGCGGCCATTCTCTGGATCGGCGCAAGCCTAGCGTCGAGAATGCCGGCGCACTCCTTCCCGGCCTCGACCAATGCGACCATGCCCATCGACTGATGCGGTTGCCCTTGATGCCGTAGAGGCCCGGCTTTGAGACGGTGATGAGATCGTCCTCGCCCCGTTTCGCCGGCAGGCTCGCATGCCCGCAATCGCCATCGAAACGCCTCTTCACAATATTGCGCGGCGCTTCCGGGGTAATGCGCAACCGAGGCCGATTGCGCTTTGGTGCAATGGCAATCTCGCGCCAAAATGTGGCACGGTGCGTCCGGCAATTCGCGAGTCGACCGGGATCGACCAGACAGGAGAGTTCACATGCTGCAGCAGGCGCTCGAACAGCTCAAAGGCGATATCGCCATCCGCTCGAAATATGACAATTTCATCGGCGGCAAATGGGTCGCGCCCGTCGAGGGGCGCTATTTCGACAATCCCTCGCCGGTGACGGGCAAGACGGTCTGCCAGGTCGCGCGCTCGTCGGCCGCCGACATCGAGCTCGCGCTCGACGCCGCGCATGCCGCCAAGGACAAATGGGGCACGACGTCGCCGGCCGAGCGTGCGTTGGTGCTGCTGCGCATCGCCGATCGTATCGAGGAGAAGCTCGACCTGCTCGCGCTGGTCGAGACGATCGACAACGGCAAGCCGATCCGCGAGACGACGCTCGCCGACCTGCCGCTCGCGGTCGATCATTTCCGCTATTTCGCCGGCTGCCTGCGCGCGCAGGAGGGCGGCATATCCGAGATCGACCACGACACCATCGCCTATCATTTCCACGAGCCGCTCGGCGTCGTCGGGCAGATCATCCCGTGGAACTTCCCGTTGCTGATGGCGGTGTGGAAGCTTGCGCCCGCGCTCGCCGCGGGCAATTGCATCGTGCTCAAGCCCGCCGAGCAGACGCCGATGTCGATCATGGTGCTGATGGAGGCGATCGCCGACCTGCTGCCGCCCGGCGTGCTCAACGTCGTCAACGGCTTCGGCGTCGAGGCGGGCAAGCCGCTCGCCCAGAACAGGCGCATCGCCAAGATCGCGTTCACCGGCGAGACGACCACCGGCCGGCTGATCATGCAATATGCCACCGAGAATCTGATTCCGGTGACGCTCGAGCTCGGCGGCAAGTCGCCCAACATCTTCTTCGCCGACGTGATGGCCGAGGACGACGATTTCCTCGACAAGGCGCTCGAGGGCTTCGCGATGTTCGCGCTCAACCAGGGCGAGGTCTGCACCTGCCCGAGCCGCGCGCTGATCCACGAGAGCATCTATGATCGCTTCATGGAGAAGGCGATCGCGCGCGTGAAGAGGATCAAGCAGGGCTCGCCGCTCGACATGGCGACGATGGTCGGCGCGCAGGCATCCAACGACCAGCTCGAAAAGATCCTCTCCTATATCGACATCGGCAAGGCCGAGGGCGCCAAGGTGCTCACCGGGGGCACGCGCGCCGATCTCGGCGGCGAGCTGGCGAGCGGCTATTATGTCGACCCGACGATCCTTGAGGGCCACAACAAGATGCGCGTCTTCCAGGAGGAGATTTTCGGGCCGGTGCTCGCGGTCACCACCTTCAAGGACGATGCCGACGCGCTCACGATCGCCAACGACACGCTGTACGGGCTCGGCGCGGGCGTGTGGACGCGCGACGGGACGCGGGCCTATCGCACCGGCCGCGCCATCCAGGCAGGGCGCGTATGGACCAACTGCTATCATCAATATCCCGCACACGCGGCGTTTGGCGGCTACAAGCAGTCGGGCATCGGGCGCGAAAACCATAAGATGATGCTCGATCACTACCAGCAGACCAAGAATCTACTCGTCAGCTACAGCCCCAAGGCGCTCGGCTTCTTCTGATCGACCATGAAACCCTCCCCCTGCAGGGGAGGGTTTTTGCGCCGCCACTCTCCTCTGTTTCGGAAGCCTCGCCGATGGACGCCCCGCCCCGCATCCTCGCCACGCCCGCGGCGGACGCGATGATCGCGCATCTCGAGGGCATCCACGGCAGGCTCATGTTTCACCAGTCGGGCGGCTGCTGCGACGGATCGGCTCCGATGTGCTACCCGGCGGGCGAGTTCCGCGTCGGCGGGCAGGACGTGCTGCTCGGCCATGTCGCCGGCGGCGTGCCGGTGTGGATCGGCGCGGCGCAGTTCGAATATTGGCAGCACACGCAGGTGACGATCGACGTCGTGCCGGGGCGCGGCGCCGGTTTCTCGCTCGAGGGTCCCGAAGGGGTGCGTTTCATTGTCCGCTCGCGCGTCTTCACCGAGGCCGAGGCCCAAGCGCTCGACGCCGCCGGCGCGCCGGTGCGCGGCGGCTGACGGCCATGCTGCAGGAGCAGACGACGCAGCCGTCACGCACGGCCACAGTGTCCGCCATGAAGCGGCACATCAGTGAAACCGATCGCGCCGTGCGTGCCGCGTCGTCCGATCTCGAGCGACAAAATCCGACGCCCGGGGCATGCACTGGTTCTTGGTACAGCGACAGCGTCGGCCGATGGCGTGAGATCGGCCGTCCGCTCGTCTCCGCGACGGCTGCGCCCTGATCAGCCTCGCGTTCCGCTCTCGCCGTAGCGCAGCCCGACCCACAGCGTTCGCGGCGTCGCGCGCTCGATGACGTCGCTCCCCGATATGCCGGCCTCGACGCGCGTGTTGGTCACGTTCTCGCCGCGCAGCTCAACCGAGAAGCGATGCGCGAGCGGGATCAGCGCCGCTGCGTCCAGCGTCACCGCGCCCCTCAGCTTCTCGGTGTTGAGATCGTCCTCATATTGCGGGCCGACATAGCGCAACGTCGTCGAGAGGCGCACGATCGCCGGCGCCCAGGCCAGCGTCGCCGATGCCTGGTGCCGCGCGGTCTGCGCCGGCTGAAGTCCGTCGAGCGGCTGGCCCGGGGCGCTGACATGCGCGTCCGTATAGGCATAGGAGGCGCTCAGGCTCCACGCGCGCACGCTGAAGCGCGCATCCACCTCGGCGCCCTTCGAGACGATCGCGTGCAGGTTCTGGCGCTGGTAGCAGCTCCCCGCCGCCGAGATTCCCGGGCACAGCGTGGTACGCTGCGCACCGGTGACGGTGACGTTGCCGATCGCATCCGCGAGCCGGTTGTAGAAAGCTGTCGCCGCGAAATGGAGATTGGAGAGCGGATCATAATCGATCCCACCATCGACGCCCTTGAGCCTTTCGGGCCTGAGCAGCGCGTTGGCGACCGTCGAATCCTGCCCGACGCGATAGGGCCGATAGAGTTCGTTCAGCGTCGGCAGGCGCCAGCCGAGATAGGCCGCCCCGCGTACCGTCAGCGCGCCGTCACCGGGCCTGAACGCGATACCCCCGCGCCCCGTCGGCCGCCAGCCCGAGCGATCGGGATAGACGCGAGTCCCTGCCAGCACGGCCTCCGTCGCCAACGCATTCTGGCGCAGGAAGCCGTCCATGATCTGCCACCGGTCGATCCGCCCGCCCGCGGTGAGCGTCACCCCCGCGATCGGCTCGGCGCTGGCATCGGCGAAGGCGCCGACGGTCAGCGAGCGCCCGCCTGCCGCGCGGCGGTTGGCCGGATTGCCTGCGCTGTAGGAGTAGAGCTCGTCGGTCTGGCCGATGACATAGCGGCTGTCGGCACCGAGGCGGAGCTGGATCGCCTCCCCCAGCGGCGGACGGATCTCGAAGCGTCCACCGAGTCCGGTGGAGGGCACGCTATATTGCTCCAGCGACTGCGTCACGGTCGTGCGTGCGGCGTTGATCGAGGCGAAACCCGCCTTGAAAGCGCGGATCTGACCATAGACCGTCGCCTCATAGCCCCACGCCCCTCGCCCCACGAGCCGCAGCGAGGCATCCGCACCCTTGGTGCTGTTGGGCGTGAAGTCGGTGCCGCGCGTACGGTGATCGTAGAAGCCCAGCATGGAAGCCTGAAGCTCGCTCGCCCCGCCCACCGGAACGACGGCACGCCCCGAGACGCTCGCCTGCTCATAGGGGGCGGCGACATCCACCGGCCCGCGATCGCCCGCAATGATCGGGACGAAGCCATCGCCGCGCTGATAGGCCGCGGAGACGAAGCCGAAGCCGCCGCCCATCGCAGCGGACGCCCCGGCGTGCGCATCGACCGAGTTGCGACTGCCATAGGCGACATCGGCCCATAGCGGCGCGAGTTGCGTGGCGCCGGCCGATTCGAGCTCGATCGTGCCGGCGAGCGCTCCCGGGCCCGCCACGCCCGAACCGCCGCCACGTGTCACGCGGATCAGGCCGAGACGCTGCGGATCGATCGCCGAATAGGTCACCCAGCCACCGAACGGATCGCTGAAGGGCACGCCGTCGAGCGTCAGCAGCGCGCGCGACGAGGCATTGCCACCAAGCCCGCGCAGCGTCGCGCCCTGGCTGGTCGGCTGGGCCGAGGTCGAATCCGATCGGCGGAATTGCGCGAAGCCCGCGACATCGCGCAGGATATCCTCGGTCCGGTCGCTTGCCGAATAGATCAGCCGATCGCGATCGATCGCGGCGACATCATAGGCGGCGTCGCCCGGCGGCAACGGCAGGCTCGCGCCCGTCACCAAGATCTCGGGCTCGGCGACCGCGGGCGCCGCGCCGAGCAGCGCCGCCGCCGCGACCACGGCCCGGGAAAGGGCGGAGGCACCCTGCCAATTGCCAATCACCGACACATCCCGCCCATCATCATATTCCTCCACCGAGAACCAGCGCCTGGTCTCGATCGACGGAATTGTCGATGGCCGCCGTCTTCCCGCAACGACGATCAGCGTTACGCGCTGAGATCGCGCGCGTCACCCGGCCATAAGTCCTATGCGCCCCGGGGCCGACGACAGAGGCGTGGGCTCCGCCGGCTGGATGCACGCGCGGCGTCGAGCTGGTGTAGATCGGAAGCGGCGCAGCGCATCGAGACGGAATGCCAGCCGCCGCGCAGATCCTGTCAGCGCATCGATCTTCTGCTCTGGGTGCGCGAGGAGAGCACGATCTTATCGCCCCGACGCTTTCCGGCCTTTCGGAGCGAAGCGCCGCCGCCACGATCGATCCTATGCTACGCTATGCCGAAGCGATGATCGCGCATCAGGGCCAGGCCCTGCTCGATGAGGAGGTGAAGCTGCACGAGTTGCTGCCGCATGTGGCCGACTGGCTGGGCGATCGCGATGCCGCGCTCGCCGGTGCGATCCGCGCCGACTGCGCGCCTGCGCACGATCCGGACGTCTATCCCGCGCTGACGATGATCGAGGATCGGGTCGCGTTGCGCCGGCAGCATGTTTGCGAGGCGCTGCATGCAGCCGCAGACGGCGACGCGGCGCACGAGGCGCTGGGTGGCTATATCCGCTGGCAGATCGCGAGGGAGGGCGAGATCGTGGCGCCGTCCCGTCTTGGGCACGGCCCGCGATGGTGAGCGAGATGCCGCCGTTCTCGCTCGTCGAGGCGCCGCTCGATGCGCTGCTTGCGGAGGCGGAAGCCGTGGCACTTTCGGCGCGCGGCGGGATCGTGAGCTATTCGCGCAAGGTGTTCATCCCGCTGACCCGGCTTTGCCGCGATGTCTGCCACTATTGCACTTTCGCCACGGCCCCGCGGCATATTCCGGCGCCGTATCTGACGATCGACGAGGCCGTCGCCGTCGCGCGCGGCGGTGCGGACGTGGGCTGCAAGGAGGCGCTGTTCACGCTCGGCGACCAGCCCGAGCTGCGCTATCCGGCCGCCCGCGCGGCGCTGGACAGAATGGGTTTCGCGACGACGCTCGACTATCTGGGCGCGGTCGCCGCCGCCGTCCATGCCGAGACAGGGCTGCTGCCCCATCTCAATCCGGGCGTGATGGATGAGGCGCAGATCGCGCGGCTGCGACCCCACGCGGCCTCGATGGGGATCATGCTGGAGACCGGCTCCGAACGGCTGAGCGCGCGCGGCGGACCCCATTTCGGATCGCCCGACAAGCATCCCGCGGTGCGGCTGGAGACGCTGGCGGCGCTCGGCCGGCAGAAGGTCGCGACCACCACCGGCCTGTTGATCGGCATCGGCGAGACGCGCACCGAGACGATCGAGGCGCTGCTCGCGATCCGCGATCTCCATCGTGCGCATGGGCATATCCAAGAAGTGATCGTCCAGAATTTCCGCGCCAAACCCGGCACGAAGATGGTCGATGCGCCCGAACCGCCGCTAGAGGCGCATCTGTGGGCGATCGCCGCGGCGCGGCTGATCCTGCCGCCCGAAGTACGCATCCAGGCACCGCCGAACCTGCGCCCCGCTGTGCTGGCGCAGCTGCTGCGCGCGGGTGTCGACGATTGGGGCGGCGTCTCGCCGGTCACGCCCGATCACGTCAATCCGGAGGCTCCTTGGCCCGCGCTGGAGCGGCTTGAGCGCGAGACCGCGGCGGCGGGGCGGCGGCTGGTCGAGCGGCTGGCGATCGGTCCCGATCACGCGCGCGATCCGGTACGCTGGCTGGACGCGTCGCTGCGCGCGCCGGTGTTGCGCGCGATCGACGCGCACGGCCATGCCCGCACCGATCCATGGCACGCCGGCACCGGGCGGACGCCGCCCGCGCCCATCGTCCTGGCGGCATTCGACCGGCCGCTCGCCGCGGTCGCGCGTGCGCTGGCCATGGCGGAGGCCGGCGAAGCGCTCGACGAAACGCGGATCGCCGCGCTCTTCACCGGCGGCGCCCCCGAATATGAGGCGATCGTCCGCGCCGCAGACGCCCGGCGCGCCGCGATCGCCGGCGAAGCCGTGACCTACGTGGTCAACCGAAACATCAACTACACCAACATATGCGGCTATCGCTGCACCTTCTGCGCCTTCTCGAAGGGCAGCACGAAGAGCGAGCGCGGCCCTGCCTACCGGCTCGATCTCGCCGAGATCGGCCGCCGCGCCGCAGAGGCGTTGGCGATGGGCGCGAGCGAGGTCTGCCTGCAGGGCGGCATCCACCCGGACTATGACGGCGAGACCTATCTCTCGATCGTAGCGGCGGTGAAGACGGCGGCTCCCGGCATCCACGTCCACGCCTTCTCGCCGCTGGAGGTGAGCCACGGCGCGGCCACGCTGGGGCTGCCGCTCCACGATTATCTCGCCCGGCTGAAGGCCGCCGGCCTGTCTTCGCTCCCCGGCACCGCTGCCGAGATACTCGACGACGCGGTCCGCGACGTGATCTGCCCGGACAAGCTCGGCACGCGGGGCTGGCTCGACGTGATGCGCGCCGCGCACGAGGTCGGCCTGCGCTCGACCGCGACGATCATGTACGGCCATGTCGAACGTCCCGAGCATTGGGCGCGCCACCTGCTGCGCATCGCCGCGCTTCAGGCCGATACCGGCGGGTTCACCGAATTCGTGCCCCTCCCCTTCGTCCACATGGAGGCGCCGATGTGGCGCAAGGGCGAGGCCCGGTCCGGGCCGACGTGGCGCGAGGCGATGCTGATGCACTCCATTGCGCGCCTCGTCCTTTCGCCCGCCATTCCCAACATCCAGGCAAGCTGGGTGAAGCTGGGGCCGGAGGGGGCCGCTCGGGCGCTTCAGGCGGGGTGCAACGATATCGGCGGCACGCTGATCGACGAATCGATCACGCGCGCGGCGGGCGGGGTCAACGGCCAGCATTTCGACGCCACCGCAATCGAGGCGCTGGCGACGGGGATCGGCCGACAGGCACGGAAGCGCACGACATTCTACGGCGAGCCGCGCAGCGTCGCGGCGGCCTGAGCGACGAAAAGGGGCATGGCATGGCGGTGATCGGCGTCGTTGGCGGAACGGGCAAGCTGGGCGCGGCGCTCGCCGGGCGATGGGCGAAGGCGGGGCATGACGTGCTGATCGGATCGCGCAGCACCGAGAGCGCCGAGGCGACCGCCGCTGACCTGTCCGAGCGCTTCGGCGTGACGGTCGGCGGCGGAACCAATGTCGATGTCGCCACCCGCGCCGATATCGTGGTCTGCGCGGTGCCCTGGACAGCGCAGGCGGAGCGGCTCGGCGAGATCCGCGCGGCGGTCTCGGGCAAGATCGTGATCGACACCACCGTGCCGCTGGTCCCGCCCAGAGTGATGCGCGTGCAGCTTCCCCCCGAAGGCTCCGCCGCGCTGAGGGCGCAGGCGGTGCTGGGCGACGGCGTGCGGCTGGTCTCGGCCTTCCACAACGTCGCCGCGCACAAGCTCGCCACCGATCAGGATGTCGCCTGCGACGTGCTCGTCTTCTCGGACGACAAGGAGGCGCGCGCGGTGGGCGTCGATCTGGCGAAAGATCTCGGTGTGCGCGGCCTTCACGGCGGCGCGCTTGCCAATGCGGTCGCGGCCGAGGCGCTCACCTCGATCCTGATCTTCCTCAACAAGACCTATCAGGTCGACGGCGCCGGCATCGCCATTACCGGCACGCTGGTGGAACCAAGCTGACGCTCAAGACCGGCGTCGATAAGAAGCAGCATTGCGTCGATCCACTGGATCCGCCAGCGACCGACGCGCGGCGGACGGGAGAGGGACGACGGCGATGGACGATCCGCAAGTCGTCCCGGTAGCGATCGATGCGAACAGATCGGGCGTACAGCGGGCTGGCGAAGGTGTTCAACGACGTCTGGCTCGCGCTGGCCGCGACCGGGGGCTTCCGACCGGCTCTATTCAGTGCCGCTGTTCAGCGCGTTGTCTGGCTGTGCGGCGACGGCGCCGGCATTGCTGAGCTACCACCCTTATCTCAGCGTCTCTCCTCACTGCTATCTGGAGCTGTTCTGGTGCGCGCTGCTCGTCACCGTCGTTCGGCGCGGCCGCGCCCGGATGGCGCCTCAAGCCGGCAGACGATAACCGGCCGCGACCGCGCGATCGAGATCGTCCGGCGTATCGCAATCGAGCGCCAGCCCAGGCCGATCGACCCGCGCCGCAGGCCCCGCCTGCGCCGCATGGCGCGCGAAGCTGCCGACGCCGAAGGCGAAGCGAAACGGCAGGTGCGCCAGGACCGCGACGGCGTTGGTGCCCTCGCCGTGCCGGTCAGGCGCGATCGCGCAGCCATGCTCTTCCGCGCATGCGAGCAACGCCGCGACGTCGGCGGCCTCGAGGAGCGGCAGGTCGGCATGGATCACGAGCAGGGGCGTGGCGGAGAGACCGGCACGCGCCGCCTCGAGCTCGGGGTTGAGACCACGCCCCTCGTCGCGCGACCATGGCCTGGCCCAGCCATCGGGACGTTCGGCAGACAGGAGGTGGGTCGCGCCAATCGCCGGCACGGCATCGAGCACGGCGACCGTCCGCTCGAAGAGAGCCAGGCTCAGCCGCTCGCGTTCGGCGGGCGACAGCCGCTCGGCGAGACGCCCCTTGCGCGTCGCGGGTGGCTTGAGTGGTACGAGCGCGGTCCAGATCACCGCGCGCGATGCTCCGCCAGCACCAAAGCCGCACGCGCGGCGCCGATCCGGTGCCGGAGCGCGGCGAAATCGTCGTCCTGACGCATCCCACCCATGTCGTTCAGGCGAAGAACTCGATCATATCGTCGCCATCGACCGAGCATCGGGCCCGGTCAAGCCTGCCGCCACGCCACGATCGATCCGTCGTCGGGCGGCGGACTTGACCGCAATCGACCGAGCGGCATTCCCGCGGGAAACCTATCGCCGCCAATGCGCTATGCCCGGGGCTGCGCAATGCGGTGTTTGCGCGGCCGCGTGTCCGCAATCGAACATGATATGTCCGGTCACGTACGCCGCGCGACGGCGGGGCTGCCAACCGTCGGCGATAATCGCCAATTATCGGCCCATTTTCTTGCGTTACCGAAGACGCGAAGGACGAAAGTGCCGTATAATGGCGCGGTGCATGATTTGGCACGACCCGTGCAAAGCCCTCTACATCGACGGGGACGAACCTCGCCGAGCCAGATTTCGAGGGAAACCACCATGATCCGCACCATCGCATGCGCCGCCGCCGCCGTCCTGCTCACCACCGGCGCGGTTGCCGCCATGGCCGACACCGGCGCTCAGCCGACCGTCCGCTTCGACCACAAGACCGGCGCATATTGCCTGCAGAGCGATGCCATCACCGGCTCGCGCATTCCTCAGGTCGAGTGCCACAGCGTTGGCGATTGGGCAAAGCAGGGCGTGACCTTCTCACGCCGTTGAAATGTCCAGCAGACGTGCCCCGCACAGTCCGGCCCGCCGGATGCGGGGGCCGTCATTATGCCGCAGCGGCCGCGTTTCGGCGGCCGCTGCGGCACCTTGCTCTGCGTCGACCCGAGCTGGCCGAGCACGCGCCAGACGCGCCGCTCGGATATCGGCATCACGCTGCCAACCTCATCGATACAGCACCGTCGCTGCCTGCCGACGGCCCGGTCTCAACCCGGTCTCAAGGCGCCGGGACCTCGCGAGGGCAATTGGAAAACCGTCGGCCGGTCGAAACGGGATCGTCGGTTCGGGACTCGATCTGTCAGCCATGCGCGCGCGCCAGCGCGAAACCGACAAGATCGGTGAGTGCGTGGGCGATCATGCAGGCGGGCAGATCGCGCTTCCAGAGATAGAGGATGGTGAGCAGCACACCGCCGAACGCCACCACCACGAATTGCGACAGGCCCCAGCCGATATGCGCGGCGACAAAGGCGGCGAGCGACACCAGCGCGCCGATCCAGCGCCGCCCGGTCAGCCCGCCGATCCGCTCGATCGGATAGCCGCGATAGAGGATCTCCTCGCACACACCCGCGCGGATCATCGTCGCGCATTGCAGCCAGAACGGCACCGCGATGAACGAGCGTGTCGTTGCCATGTCCTGATGCATCCCCAGCGCCGGAATGATGACCGCGAAGCTGAGCATGACGCTTGCCATCATCAGGACGGAAAAGCCGAGGCCCCAGCCGAATGTGCCGAGGGTCGGGCGCTTCAGGCCGATCGTGGAGAGCGGCAGACGCTCGACGCGGATCACCCAGAACAGGATGATCGCGGCGAACGCCCACCAGACCGCTTCGCGCGCCAGCCGGGGGCCGAGCGCGGCTCCGGCGAATAGCCGGTCTCCGATTCCGCTCTGCGGCAGGCCCCAGGTGAGAACGAGGCCCGCGACCGCCAACCATGCCAACCGCCGGTCGCGAAGCATCGCTGTCATGTCGAGGATCCTCGCTTCATCCATTCAGGCCCGTCGATCGTACCACCGGCCGCGCGGCGCGCCTGCGTTGCGGACTGGATGAAGCGCCAGACAGCGGCCGAGAAGCCCGGATCAGCCTTGGCGGGCCATTGATCCATATTCTCGTACATCCGCACGGTGCCGCTCCACATTGCCGGCGTGGCGATCTGGCTGAATGGCTTGAGCAGCGCGAACCATTCGTCGACGAAGGCCTGCGCCGGCTCGCTCGCGGGGTCCAGCGGCATCGCCGCCTCGATGCGGGCGGACAATTCTTTCCACTTCGCGCCATAGGCCTCCTGATCGAAGCCATTGGGTACGTCGCCCATCTTCTCCTTCCACTCCGCCTTCTCCCGCGGTGTGAAAAAGCGGTCGGTCACCGCTTTCCAGTTTTCGGGTTCCACCTGTTCGTCTCCTGCACGGATGAGCGAGCATAGGGTCGCGACGTCGATCGGCTCGCCACGATCGATGCGGGACTGGACGGTGACGAGCAGACCGCGCGAGGCGGTGAGTCCGTCGAGCTTGCGATCGAGGTCGGCGATCTGCGCGCGGATCAGACCGGAGAGGTCGGCATGGCGCCCAGCGAGTGTAAGCGCGATCTCGGCGAGGCTGAAGCCGGCGCGTTTCAACGCCACCACGGCGTTCAGCCGAGCCAACTCGCCCGGGCCGTAAGTGCGGCGGCCCCCGGCCATCCGCAAGGGCTTCACCAGCCCCCGCGCCTCGTAAAAGCGCAGCGCGCGATGGCTGAGGCCGGTCTGCTCGGCCACCTCGCCGATCTCGAGTGTCTCGATCATGGGACGAGTCGTACCACCTGACGCAACGTCAGGTGCAAGCGCTTATTGGCGGGTAAGCCGTCATCACCGGCCGCGACCGGGTGGTCCAGCGAAGCGACTTACCGCCAGAACGGGCAAGAGGGCCAATCGGCCCAGCGCCAACGGAGGTCGTCGAATATTGCTGCGGCAGTTCGCGGCATCGGGCCGGACTGAAGCCACATGAAGCGGCGCTCGATGGCACTGACGTCGCCCGACGCCAAAAAGCGGGATCGCTTTCACCTATCACCAGCGTACCGCGCACGCCGGCCACGCCACTGGCCATGACTATCGGCCCTCGAGCCAGCGCCGCCCTTTACTACGCCAGCTACAACAGCGCAGAAATACTAATCCAGATTAGCGGGAAATTATCCAGTTTCAATGAGTTACTCTACCACGTCGTTCTCGACGGTCGATCTTCTCCCATTTTTTCGCCGAGGAGTCCGCGTTGCGAATAGCGATCATCGCGCATCTCAAGCATGCGATTGGAGAGCCCTTCGCGGGTGGGCTTGAAACGCATACGCACATATTGGCGAAGGCACTTCAGCGCCGTGGGCATGCCGTGACCCTATTTGCCTCGACGCGCTCCGATCCGACGCTGGGCGTCGAGGCGATTTGCGATGAGACTTCGCTGCTGGCAACCGGCATAGACGAGGCCAATGACGTCGCCTTCTTCCGCGAGCATCATGCCTATCTGCGGCTGATGACCGAGTTGCGATTGCGCGACTTCGATGTGATCCACAATAATTCGCTTCATTATCTGCCCGTCAGCATGGCCGAGACGATCGCGGCGCCGATGGTGACGACGCTGCATACGCCCCCCTTCTGCTGGCTCGAGAGCGGGATACGCCTGGGCGCCGGCGCATCGCGCTACGTGGCCGTTTCGGACGCGACGGCGCGGCTCTGGTCCGCGGTGGCGCCGGTCGATCATGTCGTGTCCAATGGCATCGATCTGGCGCATTTCCCGTATCGCGCGACGCCCGATCCCGATCCCTATCTGGTCTGGTACGGACGGATCGTGCGCGAGAAAGGGCTCGATCTCGCGATCGACGCGGCCCGGCGTGCCGGCTTCGCATTGCGCATCGCCGGCCCCATATCGGATCGCGCCTTCTTCGCGGCAGAGATCGCGCCGCGACTGGGGGGCGATGTCGTCCATGTCGGCCATCTGTCGCACGGCGCGCTCGCCAATCTGGTCGGTGGCGCGCGCGCAGCACTGTGCTCGCCCCGCTGGGAGGAGCCTTATGGTCTCGTCGTCGCGGAAGCACTCGCCTGCGGCACGCCGGTGGCCGCGTTCCGACGCGGCGGCGTTCCCGATATCGTCGATCCGCACTGCGGGGTGCTTGCCGATCCGGACGACGTCGACGCGCTCGCCGCCGCGGCGCGCCGAGCCGTCTTGCTCGAGAGGCCCGCCTGTCGCCGGCGCGCGGAGATGTGCTGCGACGCCGAGCGGATGGTCGACGCCTATGAGGACATCTACGCGGAGATGGCCGTGTCGGGCCGGTTCGCCATGCCAGCATCGGCCACGGACCCGATGCCGATCCTGAGCGTCGCATGACGCGCGCGGTCTGCGTCTGCGTTCCGGCGCGGGATGAGGCGCAGCATATCGCGATGCTGATCGACGCACTCGCGACGCAGACGATCGAACAACCGGTGCTTCTGGCCCTTTGCGTCAACAACAGCCGCGACGATACGCTTGCGATCGCGCGCGCAGCGGCAGCCGCCAGTCACGGCCGCGTCGTGCTCGATGCGGTCGAGCACGAATTTTCCGGCGCGCTCGCGCATGTCGGCTCCGCGCGCCGCGCGGCGATGGCGCTCGGCGTCGATCGGATCGGCGACGATGGCCTGCTCATCTCGACCGACGCGGACTGCCGACCTCCGCCCGGCTGGATTGCGGCGAATATCGCAGCATCGGCGGCGCGGGATGATCTGATCATCGGCGGCCGGATCGAACTCGACGATCGCGACGCCGCGCCGGCTGCCGTGTTCGCGCTCAAGCGTCGTTTCGACAGCTATTGGCAGAAGGTGCGCGAAATCGAGGATAAGACGGACCCGCAGCCCTGGGATCCGGCGCCGCGTCATGGCGATCATACGGGCGCAAGTCTCGCGATGGGCGCCGCACTCTATCGACGGGCCGGCGGCGTTCCCCTGCTCGCGACCGGCGAGGATCGTGCGTTGGTCGAGGCCGCGATCGCCGTGGGGGGAAAGCTGGTCCATCCGCCCGCGGTATGGACGCGGGTGTCGGCGCGGACGACCGGGCGCGCTGCCGGCGGAATGGCGCGCGACATGCAGCAATGGATCGACGCGATCGAACGGGATCATGTGCCGCTGGTTCCCGCCTTCGATCATTGGCGCGAACGCGTCCGATGGCGACGGCGGATGCGCGCGAGCCACGCCGACGTCGCGCGCGCTGAACGCGCCTTGCCGGCGATGCCGTGCGACATGGCGCTTCCGGAACTGCAGCGGCAATGACGCGGGCGATCGGCTATTATGTTCATCATCACGGCGACGGACACCGCCAGCGTGCGCTCGCCATCGCGCGGGCGGCGGGCGGGGCGGTCACGCTGCTCGGTACCCGACTGGCGGGACGAACCGGCACCATCCCGACCGTCGATCTCGCGGACGACCGGCTGTCGGGCGACGCGTTCGATGGTCGCGATCACGGCGAACGCCCGCCTTCGCTGCATTATGCGCCGATCGATCATGAGGGCGTGCGGCGGCGGGTCGCGCGGATCGCGGAATGGATCGCCGAAGCACGTCCCGCATTGATGGTGGTCGACGTCTCGGTGGAGGTTGCGATGCTGGCGCGGCTCGCCTCGGTTCCGACCGTCTGCGTGCGGTTGAGCGGACGCCGCGACGATCGCCCGCATCGCGACGCCTTCACAAGCGCTGCAGCGCTGCTCGCCCCCTTTCATGCCGCGCTCGACGACGATGCGACACCCGATGATATTCGCCGCCGGACGTTCTACGCGCCGGGATTGCACCTGCCCACAGCCGGGATCGAGCCCGAGCGCGACCTGGTCGTCGGTGTCGTCGGGCGCGGCGGTGGCGGCGCCGAGGGAGAGCTATGGGCGGAAGCGGCGCGTGCCGTTCCCGACCGGCGCTGGCGCGTGATCGGCCCCTGCAGCGTGCCAGCCGATGCGCCCCCCAATCTCGAATTGCGCGGCTGGGTCGACGATGCCGATCGGGCGATCGCCGCGGCGGGTGTCGTCGTCGGTGCGGCCGGCGACGGGCTGGTCGGATCGGTGATCGCGCATCGACGTCCTTTCCTCTGCATCGCCGAGCCTCGCCCCTACGACGAACAAACCTCCAAGGCCGCGCGGCTGTCGGCGCTCGGCGCTGCCATCGTCGCGCCCGGCTGGCCTGGAATGGGCGAATGGGGTGGTCTGCTCGACCGTGCCGCAACGCTCGGCCCCGCCGTCCTGGCTTCGCTCGACGTCGAGGACGGTGCGGGCCGCGTGGCGCGGTGGCTGCTCGATCTCGCGGTCGCCTCGAAACCCTCCAGGAGCAACGCCGCATGATCCCGACCTCTGCTATCGACCGCGATGAGCGCAGCGACCTGGTCGAACGGCTTGCGACCTTGGGTGCGCGCTATGATGCCGCGCCGCTCTTTCCCTTCGAAAGCCTGCGCCTGCTCGCGCGCGCCGGCTATCACCGCCGCTTCGCCCCGATCGGTGCCGGTGGCGAAGCGTTCACCGACGCGCGCGCACGCCACGCCGCGATCCGCGACGCCCTGCGAATAGTCGGCCGGAGCGACCTCAGCATCGGCAGGCTCTACGAGGGCCATGTCAACGCTTTGCTGCTGTTCGACTGGTATGCGACACCCGAGCAGACGGCGTGGCTGTCGCGCGCGCTCGATCGCGATGCCTGGTTCGGCGTGTGGGCGAGCGAGCCGCCGCCGGGGGTTCGCCTGTCGTCGGGCGACATCGCTGTGCTCGACGGCACGAAGCATTTCGCCAGCGGCGCGGGCGGGCTCGATCATGCGCTCGTCACCGTCGCGGTCACGGACGACGAGCGACGTCTCGCGATCGTCCCCGCCAACATTGCGTCCCGCACCGATGCCAGTGGCTGGCGCGTACGCGGGATGCGGGCGAGCGTCAGCGGGCGCTACGATCTGAGCGGTCTCGCCGTCGAGCCGTCGATGCTGCTCGGCGCGCCCGGCGATTATGACCGCGATCCGCGCTTCACGGCCGGCGCGTGGCGATTCTGTGCGGTGCAGCTCGGCGGAATCGAAGCGTTGCTGGCCGAGGTGCGCCGCGCGATGGGCGAGGCTGCACGCGCCGATCCGGTCCAGCGTGCGCGCTTCGGCGACGCGCTCGTCGCGACGCGCACGGCGGGCTTCTGGGTCGCCGAGGCGGCGCTGCGCTTCGCCGACGAGCATCCCGACGCGGTCGCGGTGGCGCAGCTTGCGCGCGGCGTCGTCGAACGCGCGGGCCTGGACGTGATGGAGGCGGCGGCGCGGCTGCTCGGCACACGCAGCGCCTTCGATGGCGAGCGCGCCGACAAGATCATCCGTGACCTTTCGCTCTATCTGCGCCAGGCCGGTCCGGATCATGCGCGCGATCAAGCCGCGCTCGCTTTCCTTGATCATGACGCCTGGCGGGACGGCGATCCGCTGTGGTGACGGCCGAGCGACTGACAAAGAGCGTCTGGTCCCGCGCGCGCTGGCTGGTGGTCGCGCCGCATCCCGACGACGAAACGCTCGGCGCGGGTGCACTGATCGCCGAGGCGGCAGCGCGGCGGCGGCTCGGCGGCGTCGTGTACGTCACCGACGGGACCGGATCGCATGCCCTGGGCACCCCGCGGCTCGCATCCATCCGCCGATTGGAGGCGCGCACCGCGGTCCACCGTCTGACGCCCCGTCGCGTCGCGATCGATCGGATCGGTTGGCAGGACGCGCATCCGCCCGCACCGGGCGATGCGCGCTTCGATCGCGATGCCGGCCGGCTCGGCGCGCTGCTGCGCCGCCGCCGGATCGATGCGATCGCGGTGACGGGGCCCGGCGAGCGGCATTGCGATCACGTCGCGGCATTCCGGCTGGCCGAAGCCGCGATCCGCCGCGGACGGCGCCGTGTCGCGCTCTTCGCCTATCCTGTCTGGGGCGAACCTACGGTCACCTGCCGTCGCCGCCTCCGGACCGGCCCGCTCGCCCCTGGCGTTCGCCGCCGCGCGCTTGCGGCGCATCGCAGCCAGCTTTCGCTCGCATATGGTGACGGTTTCCGGCTTGCCCGCTCGAAGCGGGTCATGCCGCCCGCCGACGTCCTCTTCCTCCAGGAATCCAATCGATGACCGCTCGATCGAGCCTCGGCGCCGCCTATTTCGAAGATATCTTCGCCGGCGACGACGATCCTTGGCGCCTCGCGTCGAGCGAATATGAAGCAGCGAAGTTTGCGCACACGCACGATGCGCTAACCGATCGTCGCTATCGCCAGGCACTCGAGATCGGCTGCGCCCATGGTGTGCTCACCGGCCGTCTGGCGCCGCTGTGCGACAATCTTCTCGCGATCGACATCAGCAGCGGGGCACTCGCCAAGGCGCGCCGGCGCGTGGGCGACCGGCCTGGCGTCGTGCTGGCGCGTATGGCATTTCCGGACGAGGCGCCCGATGCAGACGGGTTCGATCTCGTCATATTGTCCGAGGTCGCCTATTATTGGGGCATGGTCGATCTCGAGCGCGCGGCGTCGTGGCTGCGCGCGCATGTCGCACCCGGCGGCCGGATCATCCTCGTCCACTTCATCGGCGAGACCGACTATCCGCACAGCGGCGACGAGGCGGTCGAGACGCTGTGGAAAGGGTTGGAGGGCGACTTCTCGGCCATCAGGGCCGACCGACATGATCGCTACCGGCTCGATCTGTGGGAAAGGCGATGAACGGCGTCTCGGTCCTGACGCTGGTCCGCAACCGCGCGACGCACCTGCACAAGCTCGTCGACGGCCTCGCGCGGAGCGACAGGCTGCCCGACGAACTCGTCGTCGTCGACATGAGCGACGAGCCCGTGGCGATCGGCACCCAGTCGTTCGCCGTCCGGATCGATCGCTTCGCGACGACCGGATTGCCGCTGGCCGCGGCGCGCAACCGTGCGGCGGCACTTGCCCGACACGATCGTCTCGTCTTCCTCGACGTCGACTGTATTCCGATGTCCGCCTGTATCCGTCTATTGTCCGACGCGCTTGCGGACCAAGACGCATTGCTCTGCGCGGATGTTCGCTATCTCGGCCCCGGCGCGGTCACGACCGGGTGGACCGAAGACGACCTTCTCGCACGCGGCCTTGCGCATCCGGTCCGCGATTTTCCTACACGCGGCATACGGCAGGAGCACGACCCGGGCCTGTTCTGGTCGCTCGCCTTTGCGATCCGTCGGCAAAGGTTTGAGACGCTTGGCGGCTTTGACGAGAGCTTTGTCGGTTATGGCGGAGAGGACACCGATTTCGGATACCGCGCCGCGAGGGACGGTTTGCCGCTGCTCTTCGTCGGCGGCGCAATCGGGTGTCACCAATATCACGACAGCCACGACCCGCCCGTCCAGCATGTCGCCGATATCGTGCGCAACGCGCGGATATTCCACGCGCGATGGGGACGTTGGCCGATGGAAGGATGGCTCGACGCCTTCGCCGAAATGGGTCTGGTCGGGCGGGCCGACGACGGTCTCACGCTGCGACGCCTGCCGAGCCCCAAGGAGCGGGAGGCGACGCGATCGGTCTGGCCGTCCTGACGGGACCGCGTCGCGGGCCTCGATGTCGCCGCATCGTCATCGGACCGGGCTTGGCGAGGCGCTTCCCGCGTAGCGGCGGTGTTAAGCGCTGGGGGCTCGTCCCCGACCCATCAGGCAATCGATCCGCAGCGCGGGGTTGCACGCGCAGGCGTTCCGGAGACAGTGCAGACGATGCAGATCGTCGCGCGGGCAGTAGCACCGTCGGCGCCAGGCACGGCACCAGCATCGCCACGTCGATCACACATCCGGAACGCCGCGGGTTAAGCCCCGCCATATCAAGCACGATACCGTTGGTCGCCGAGATTTGTCCTCAAGATCGACGCCGCAACGCATCGACCAACAGGGCGAAGGCCGCCGAGGGCTGCCGACGGCTCGGATAATAGAGATGATAGCCGGCGAAGGGCGGACACCAATCGGCCAGGACTCGAATAAGTCGACCTTCCGCAATCTGATCGACAACAGCGTTCTCCATCACGAAGGCAAGGCCAAGCCCCGCGATCGTATGGTCGATGGCGGCTACGGCCGACCCGTCAGCATCAATTCCCACACATCCGGCGCGATCTGATTGTTGGCGCCGAGCCGCTCGACCAGCTGCGCCTGTCGGCTGCCGCGAAGCCCGGCAAGTGTCAGCTGCTTGTCCCGCACATAAGTGTAGACCCCGCTGACAGCGAACGCCGACGCGCAGGCGATATGGCGCTTGAGGCTCTGCGCGGCGTTTCCGAAGGCATCAGTGCTGAAAAACGCGCGGCGAGACAGAGGGGTCTCGAAGGCTATCTCCATCACCGCGATCAGTTCGCGTTCGGGCGGGACCAGATGGTCGACCATCGGAGCGGGAGGAGCCGGTTCGGCGTTGTCGTAGCGATCGGGCAGATGGAGACGAAGCTTCAGGACGGCATCGTCCGCCGCAAGCGTCTGGGCGAGCCCGATGATGCACTTGCCGAACGCTGCCGCATCCTTGCCGGCGGCGCCGAAGTGGACATGGATGCGGTCGATCCCATCATCCCCGTTCGGGATCGGATCGGGCATGCGATCGACGAACGTGCGCGACCCGTCAGGGAGCGCATAGGCGACCGTTGCCGCGAACATGTTCTGCTCGTCCGCGAACAGGATGTGGCTCGCATCGTTGAAGGCCGCCTGATCCTCGGCAGTGGCAAAGCCAATCTCGACGCCGCCGTCGAGTTCATAGTCGGGAAACGGCGCAATCCCGTCGATCATCGGCCACAGATGGGCATCCTGTTCGCGATCGAAATGATGCTGGACATACCAGGCAAGGCCCGGGATGCGCGCGCAGAGCGGGCCGTGGACGTCGCGCCAGTAGGTCGCGAACACCTCATGCGGAACGCGCGGTCGGCGCAGTACCGTCGTGTAGGAGTTGATCGCAATGGCGGCATCGCGCTCCTTGAAATCGGACTTGATCGAAACCTTGGGCATGACGACGTTCCTATGGGACAGGCTTCGGGCAAATCTCCCGTGCGATGCTCAATGGTCTCGCCACCGACAGGTTGCGGGTGCACGGAGCCAGCGCGTTCCAATATATCGGCTAGCCACCTCGGGCTTCGAGCTTGGCAAGCCGACGGGGCAGTTCGGCGCTGATCTTCAGGCGCTGTGGCCGGGACGATTTGCGCCAGGCGCGGGCTTCGATAAGCGTCCGGCCGCAGGCGACGCACCATCCGGTGCGTCCGTCGAAGCGGCATATATCCACACAGGGGCTTTTCATGCCGCCGCCCGGCAAACCTCGACCGTCAGATGCGAGAGCGCCGGGATGTCGGCGAGCCTGGTGCGATAGAAGACGGCATCCCGATCGGTGTCGGTCGCGACGGCGACGATCGCGCCGAGATGGCCGGGGCCGAGCCGCCACAGATGAAGATCGACGACCTCGTCTCCGACACTCTCGATCGCGCGGCGCATGCGATCCGCGGTGCGCGCGTTCGGCAGCATGTCGAGCAGGATCGCGCCGGTGTCGCGGACCAGCCCGTAGGACCAGCTCGCGATCACGACGGCGCCGATCAGTCCGGCGACCGGATCCATCCAGAGCCAGCCGAAGGTGCGGGCGAGAAGCAATCCGACGATGACGAGCACGGAAACCGCAGCATCCGCTACGACGTGGATGACGGCGGCCCGCATGTTGTTATCGCGATGGTCGGCAGCATGATGGTGGTCATGCTCCTCGAAGTGCGCTCGATCGGCTTGGCCAGCGACGCTCACGAGAACACCGAACGCATGGGGCTCGGGAATCTCTTCACGGCTCTCGAGATAGCCCGCGCGCTGGACCATGTCGAAGCGCTGGCGGAGGCCGCCGTCGCGCACCGTCTCGACGGTCGCTTCGCTCGTTATGGAGAGTCCATCCACGGCCGCCAAGCGGAAGCGCGGGGGGACGCCGTCCTCGTGAATCGAGAGCAGCATCGGCCGGCCGCCCAGCGTGATGCGCTGCGCTTCGTCATCGTGATCGTCATGATCGTCGTGGGCCTGCCCATGACCATGCCCGTGACCATGGCTGTGTCCGTGATCGTGGCCGCCGGCGCTCAGCGCCCAGGCGCTTGCGACGTTGACGCACAGCCCAAGCACGGCGATCGGGATCGCCTCGCCGAAGTGGATCGGCACCGGCGCGAACAGGCGGGCGACGGACTCATAGCCGATCAGCAGCGCGATCATCGCAAGTATGATCGCACTGGTGAATCCGGCGAGGTCGCCGAGCTTGCCTGTCCCGAAGCTGAATCGGGGGTCGTGCGCGTAGCGCCGCGAGAAGGTGTAGGCCATCGCCGCCAGGAGGAGCGCGCCCGCGTGCGTCGACATGTGCAGACCATCGGCGACCAGCGCGATCGACCCGAACAGGATGCCGCCGACGATCTCGATCAGCATCATGAGCCCGCAGAGCGTGATGACGAACCAGGTACGGCGCTCGTTGCGCTCGTGACCTGCACCAAGGAACACATGGTCGTGCGATCGGAGGTCGGCATTGGGTACCTTGGCCATCGGACGTCCTATTTCGCGTAGCGGCGGATCACCGCCAGCAGTTCCTCGGCACCCTCGGCACGCTCTTGATCCGTGAGATCAGGGTGGGCGACATGCGCCTCGAGATGGTCGGCGATGATTTCGTCGAGAAGGCCGTTCACGGCACCCCGCACTGCAGCGACGAGATGCAACACTTTCGCGCAGCTGTCGTCCGTGGTGAGCGCGCGCTCGATGGCGCTGACCTGACCGCCAATGCGACGGATGCGGGCAATGAGATCAGAATCAGGGCGAGACAGATGGGACATAGGGATACCCCCTATTCCTATCGTAGCGGCTGTCAACGTCGGCTTGGGGGACGGTGGGGCCGAGCCGGGTAAAGTCGCTCTCTCGAAGGATAAGGCCCTCCCCCTCGAAGCCGATCCATGGCACGCGCAATCGCCCTCGCTGCATCTATCGACGCCAAGCCGCGTTATCGCTTATCGCCAAGATGAGTGCCGTAACGGGGATCCCAAGTGCCGACCAACGACGATGATATCAAACCGGCATTGACGGGCATTTCGGGACTCGACGATATCCTGGGCGGCGGCCTCACGCCCGATCGTCTCTATCTGGTCGAAGGCACCCCCGGAACGGGCAAGACGACGCTAGGGCTCGGCTTCCTCCTTACGGGCGCGAAAACCGGCGAGACCGGATTGTACATCACGCTTGCCGAAACCGAGGTGGAACTGCGCGCCGTCGCAAACACCCATGGCTGGTCGCTCGACCCGATCAGCCTGTTCGAGATGGTGCCGGCCGAGGGACTTGCCGAGGATCAGGAGCAGACTTTGCTCCATCCCAGCGAGGTCGAGCTCGGTGAGACGCTGCGCGGCATCATGGCGAAGGTCGACGAGGTCCGCCCCACGCGTGTCGTGATCGATAGCCTCTCGGAGCTGCGCCTGCTCGCGCAAAGCCCGATCCGCTATCGCCGCCAGATCCTGGCACTCAAGCATTTCTTCACGACCCGCGCCTGCACCGTCCTCGTCCTCGACGACAAGAGCACGTCGGGCAGCGACGTCCAGCTCCACAGCATCGCGCACGGCGTGATTTCGCTGGAGCAGATCCTGTCCGGCTTCGGTGCGCAACGGCGGCGCGTCCATATCGTGAAGATGCGCGGCGTCCGGTATCGCGGGGGCTATCACGATTTCGAGATCGAGCGTGGCGGCCTGCGCGTTTATCCCCGGCTGGTCGCGGCCGAACACGGGATCCAATATGCCGACGATTTCGTCTCGACTGGCTCTGCCGAGTTCGACGCGCTGCTCGGCGGCGGCCTCGTCCCCGGCACCGCGACGCTGCTCACCGGCCCTGCCGGCGTCGGCAAGACGACCGCCTCGGTGCAGTCCATGGTCGCGGCCCTCAAGCGCGGCGACCACGCGGTCTACTTCCTGTTCGACGAGCGTTTGCCAACCCTGATGAGGCGGTCGGCGGCGCTGGGCATGGATCTCCAGCCTTATGTCGACAATGGCCAGCTTTTGCTGCGCGCGATCGACCCGGCGGAACTGTCGCCCGGCGAATTCGCGGGCGCGGTTCGCCAGGCGGTGGAAGAGCATGGCGCCAAGGTCGTCGTGATCGACAGCCTCAACGCCTATCTCCAGTCGATGCCCAACGAGCAGTTTCTCATTCTCCAGATGCATGAGTTGCTGACCTATCTCGGCCAGCTGGGTGTCGTCTCGCTTCTCATCCTCGGCCTGCACGGCGTCATGGGCGACATCCGCTCCGACGTCGATCTGAGCTATCTTGCCGACACCGTGCTCCAGCTTCGCTATTTCGAGGCCTATGGGGAGGTCCGCCAAGCGATCTCGGTCATCAAGACGCGCACCGCAAAGCACGAGCGCACCATCCGCGAATTCCGGATCGCCGATTCCGGTGTCGCCTTCGGCGCGCCGCTGCGCGACTTCCAGGGTGTGCTGACCGGCGTTCCGACCTTCTCGGGGGAGAGCAAGACCCTTCTGGCCAGCGATGCCGGCACCGACGCCGGACACGCCGGCTGATGGACGGGCGCGTTCTCGTCCTCGCGCCGCGTGGTCGAGACGCCGCCATCGCGGCCGATCTCCTGTCCCGGAACGCCATCGATGCCTTCGTCTGCGCGTCGATGACGGATCTGCTGGACGCGCTGCAACTCGGCGCGGGCGCCGTCCTTATTACCGAGGAGGCATTGGCCGGAGTCGATCAGCATGCGCTGGCCGCATGGACGACCAGCCAGCCCTCCTGGTCGGATCTCCCCTTCATCGTGCTTGCCAATGGCGGCAAGGCGCCCCGCTCGGCGCGGGCCACCGAGAGGCTCGCCGATCTCGGCAATGTCGTATTGTTGGAGCGGCCGCTCCATGCCGAGGCAATGCTGGGCGCCGTCCGATCGGCTTTGAAGGCCAGAGCCCGGCAGTTCGAGGTCAAGGCGGCTGCCGCGACGCTGGAGCGCGCGGTGGTCGATCGCACCCGAGAATTGGAAGCGGCGCGCAGTAGTCTCGAGATCGCGCTCGAAGCGGCGGGCATGGGAAGCTGGGATCTTGATCTGCTGACCGGCGAATCGAGGCGCTCGCAACGGCACGACGAGATTTTCGGATATCCGGGACGCCGCGCCGTCTGGCGGTTCGAGACGTTCTTGGAGCATGTCGTTCCATCACAGCGGGCCGAAATGCAGTTGGTGTTCGCACAGGCCCTCATCAGCGGCACGCTTGATCTGGAATGCGCGATCGTTCGGGCAGACGGGGCAACCCGCTGCATCGTGTCCAAGGGGCGGGTGCGGTATGACAAGGGGCAAGCCGTCGGCATCGCCGGTGTCATATCCGACGTCACAGATCGCAAGGAGGCCGACGCCCAGCTCGCACAGGCGCACAAGATGGACGCGATCGGCCAGCTGACCGGCGGCGTCGCGCATGACTTCAATAATCTGCTCACGCCTATCGTCGGCAGCCTCGATATGGTCCGGCGAAGGCACAAGGACGACGAGCGCACCCAGAAGATGCTCGCCGGCGCCATACAGGCAGCGGAGCGGGCCGCGACGCTGACGCAGCGTCTTCTGGCCTTCGCCCGCCGCCAAGCCCTGCAACCCAAGGCGGTGGACGTCGCGGCGCTGATCGATGGGATCGTCGATCTGATCCGACGATCGCTCGGGCCCACGATCGATGTGGTACTCGATGTCCCGAGCAATCTCCCCTCGGCGCGAATCGACCCCAATCAGCTCGAGCTGGCCTTGCTCAACCTCGCCATCAATGCCCGCGACGCGATGCCTGGCGGCGGATGCCTGACCTTGGCGGCCCGGCTCGTCGAAACCGACGGCGTGCACGCTTTGGGGCTGTCGCCAGGGCGCTACATCCAGCTGTCGGCGATCGACACCGGGACGGGGATGGACGCCGCGACGCTTGCCCGCGCTACGGAACCTTTCTTCTCGACCAAGGGCGTTGGCAAGGGCACCGGCCTAGGCCTGTCGATGATCCACGGCCTGGCTGCACAGTCCGGTGGAACACTCAATTTGACCAGTGCTCCCGGCAAGGGAACGTCCGTCGAGATATGGCTGCCGGCCACGCGCGATATGGCCGAAACGGCGTCGTCGGACGTGGTCGAGGCGATCGCAGCCCCTCGCGCGGCGACGGTGATGCTCGTCGATGATGAAGAGCTGGTTCGGTCCGCGACGGCGGATATGCTCCGCGATCTCGGATATTCGGTCGTGGAATTCGGGTCGGCGAGTCAGGCGATCGCCGCTGTCCAGTCCGGCACCGAGGCAGACGCGCTGGTGAGCGACTATCTGATGCCTGGCATGACCGGCGGCGCGCTCGTCACTGAGCTGCGGGGGTCGGGTTTCAATATCCCGTCGCTGCTCGTCACCGGCTATGCCGCCGCGGGCGAAGACGTCCCTGACGATGTCCTGCGCTTGGCGAAACCGTTCCGGCAGGTGGATCTCGCACGACGGCTCGACGAGTTGATCCGGCACCCCACCGAACGAAAAGCGCACATGTCCGCGGCGTAACGAGATGCAGATGTCTTAACAACGACAAGCGCCGACGTGAAGAAGACTTAAATTCGGTCATTCAGGTCGGCTCTGCCGCCTATAAGTTTCGGCCATCGGCTTCTCGATGCCGTCGGCTAGTGGGGTCGCCGCCAGAATTTTAGGTTTTGCGGCTGAGGCACCAAGTTCGAGCGGTGCCGCGCCCCAACGAGCATTTTTTGCCGCCAGGTGTGCGGCCGAGACGCCCCACATTCGGGCGTTTGCAGCTTGCTCTGAGCGCCCGAACGTTGGACGCCGGTTCATCCGGGGGCGAACACGGGTGGAGCAGATTCTCGCCGGCTATCTTGGTCCGCTGCATTGATGGGGGCCCGCTGGCTCGCAGTCCTGCCGGGTCGTCTCACGATCCACTCAGCGACGCCGAGATTGATCAGCCACGCGTAAATCGAGGCGGCGCGGTAGCCCTCGACGAACGGCAACCCGAGCAGGGGGAAGATTGGCAGGCACAAGCGGAAGGTGACGGCGGCGAAGGTCAGCGACCAGGAGCGGATCGCCCAGGCGCGGTGTGCGGCATAGTCTCGGGTGACTGCCGTTCGCCAGGCCATTGTCGTCGTCGCCAGCCAGGCGATCGCCAGCCCGCCGAACCCGAGCGTTGCCCAAGGACCGGCGGTGGAGCCGAAGGCCATGACGAGGCCACCCGTGCCGCCGACCAGGCAGCCGCTCGCATAGAGCCGCCCGACCCGGCGATGCAGCCATGGCCAGCGGCTGCGGACACGCGGCACCAGCTGTACCGAGCCAAACAGGAGGGCAGTGGCCGAGCCCACAACGTGAAGCACGAGCCAGGGCGTCGCATGCGCATTAGCCAGAACGTCGGGAGACCGAGTGCCGGAGTAGCCGAGATACCGGTAGGAATACAGCGCCACGCCCGCGCTGGAGATCGCGGCGAGGGTCCAAAGAAGTCTGCGCAGGGTAATCATGACCGAACTCCTCCTTGAGCCCGCGAGATTGCAGCAGTCCGGCGCGGCCGATAGAGTGATCTGCGCGAGTGGTGCATCGGCTGCGCGAATGGAACGGGGATGGATGCGGCGAACTTCACGGTGCCACCCCACCTCCGCCGGATTGCGATCGAGGGCGCCATTCTCGTGGCGCTCGGCGCGATGATGGGGGTGCTCGGGCCGTATGGCACCGGCGAAGCTGCTATCGTCCGGCGCTACGTCTACTGGCTCGCCGCGATCGTCCTGGGCGGCGCGATCGGCATCGCGATTGACAGAGCGTTCAGCCGGTTGGTCGCATCGCTCGGCCGCCGGGTGATCGTCAATAGCCTGGCCATGACGCCGCCCGTGATGGTCCTCGTGATGGTGCTGAACACGGTGGTGATGCGCTATCCGCTCGGCTGGCACGACCTGGGGGAGCTTGCCTGGCGGGTTCTGGTCATTTCGCTGCTCGTTATGACGATTCGCGCGCTGGTCTGGCGACCGCCTGCGGTCGTGGTCGAGGAACGCAGGATCGTCGCGCCGCCTCTGCCCGAAGCGGAGGCCCTGTTCCGGCGGCGGCTACCAGCGCGGCTCCGCACCGCACGGCTCATCGCGCTGGAAGCGCACGACCATTATCTCAAGGTCCACACCGACGCTGGCTGCGAGATGATCACCGCCCGCTTTGCGGATGCGCTTGGTGAGCTGGGTCAGGCGTACGGCTATCGTACGCATCGGTCGTGGTGGGTTGCGGCGGACGCGATTGAGGCGGTGAAGTGGTCGCGGGGTAGCGGCAGCGCGAGATTGGCAGGTGGCGTCGTCGCTCCGATCAGCAGGACGCAGGCGGTGACGCTTCGCGAGGCGGGGTGGTAGCGGCAACAAAGGCCGTCGAGCCCCGAGCTTCGACGAACGCGGCAGAGCGTGGAGCTTGCGAGGCCAGGTTGCTCAGAGGGACATCGAGAGAACTGCATGGCGGTCGAGAACCAGACGGTGAAAGGCAGCTGCCTGTGCGGGCGTGTCACCTACGAGGTCGATGACCTGTTCGAGTACGCGCTGAACTGCCATTGTTCGCAGTGCCGGCGGTCGACCGGTGCTGCGTTCAAGCCGCTGGCCGGCGCCAAGGCCGCACGGCTCGCCATCACAGCAGGTGAGGGCGAGATCCTTCGCTACGGCGACGATGCGCAGAACTATGATGCGCATTGCCGCTCGTGCGGCTCGCTTCTCTACTCGCTCGTGCGGGATGGGCAATATGTCCACGTCGCGATGGGAACGCTGCTTGACGAGCCCTCGATCAAGCCCAGCATGCATATCTTCGTCGGCTCGAAAGCGCCCTGGTTCGAGATTACCGACGCGCTGCCGCAGTTCGAGGCGTTCCCCGATCGGGGCTGACGATCTTCTTCCGCTGCCGAACTTTGAAACTTTGTCGGCGCGGTTTTGCTTACGCAATGGCTAGCCTAAGGCGCCCGCACTCTTCCCATCACGTCGATGCGCGGCGTCGATCCGCTGCATCTCGGCGGGAGCGGAAGTCCAAGTCAGCGCGTCATAGCGATCCTCTATGCTGCCGGGAAATACGAACTCGGGTGCCAGGCGTAAGTCTGCCGTGTCGATCGCGCGCGACGCAATTCGGCGAGATCACCCGGATCGTCGGTGCCAATATGGAAGGTCGCGGCCCCGGCCTCCTCGGCGAAGGCGTCGAGCCGCACCGCGAACAGCATCACCTTGACCGCGCTGCCCGAAGCCTCGAACTGCGCGCGGGATCAGCGTTGAAGCGTACCGTGTGCCGGCGTGTCGGTGTGTCGGCGTGTCGGCGTCGATCGCGCGGACACGGTCGCTATAACCATGATCGGAAGCGGCCTGCCTGCCCGGCATGTCGATGTGGGCGGCGGCGAACTTGCCCTGTTCCGAAGCGATAGCCCGCGGCGAAGCGGCGTGTCCCGGCCGCGCCCGTGAGCACATGCGACCGACCGACGATCGCGCACAGCCGGGGGACGAGCGGATCGGAGGCGGGCGCCGTCATGGCAGATCCGCGATGCAGCTCCGGTCAATCTGGTCGACCCGCGTCCGGCCGGTCAACGCCATGGCGATACGCATCTCGGCCTCGAAGATGCGCAGGACATGCTCGACGCCCGCCTGCCCCGCCCCCGCCAGCGCATAGACCCAGGCGCGCCCGAGCAGAACGCCCTTCGCCCCCAGCGCGAGCATCCGGACGACATCGAGCCCCGAGCGCACCCCGCCGTCGGCGAGCACGGTCAGCCGTTCGCCCACCGCGTCGGCGATCGGCGGCAGCGCGGTGACGGTCGCGGGGACGCCGTCGAGCTGGCGCCCGCCATGGTTGGAGACGACGATCCCGTCCGCGCCGATGTCGGCGGCGGCGCGCGCGTCCTCGGCGTCGAGTATGCCCTTGATGATCAGCGGGCCGTCCCAGGTCTCGCGGATGAAGTCGAGGTCCTTCCAGGTCACCGAGGGATCGAAATTGGTCTTCATCCAGCCGAGGAAATCCTCGAGCCCGCTGTCGCGGCCGAGCACCGGCGCGACGTTGCCCAGCTGGTGCGGGCGGCCGTTGATGCCGACGTCCCATGCCCAGCCGGGATGCGTCGCCCCTTGCCACAGGCGGCGCAGCTGCCCGAGCGGACCCGATGCCCCCGACAGCCCCGAATGGACGTCGCGGTAGCGCGAGCCCGGCAGCGGCATGTCGACGGTGAAGATCATCGTCGAGCAGCCCGCCGCCTTCGCCTTGGCGATCAGCTCGCGCATGAAGCCGCGGTCGCGGATCATGTAGAGCTGGAACCAGAAGGGCTTGGTCGCGGCATCGGCGACCTCGTCGATCGGGCAGCAGGAGACGGTGGAGAGCGCGAAGGGGATTCCCGCCTTCTCCGCGGCGCGGACCGCCTGCCGCTCGCCGCGACGCGCGTTCATGCCGGCGAGCCCGATCGGTCCGAGGCCGATCGGCAAAGCGAGATCCTCGCCGAACAGCCGGGTGGTCAGGTCGATCGTCGAGACGTCGGTGAGCACGCGCTGGCGCAGCGCGATGCGCTCGAGCTCGGCCACGTTCCGCTTGAGCGTCACTTCGGCATAGGAGCCGCCATCGATATATTCGAACAGAAAGGGCGGCAGCCGCCGCCGGGCGAGCGTGCGATAGTCGAGCGCGGAAGCGACCTTCATGCCAACGCTTCCTATTGGAGGTTCACGAAGGCGCCGCCGTCGACGAGCAGCGCCGCGCCGGTGACGTAGCGCGCCATGTCGGAGGCGAGGAAGAGGATCGGTCCCGCGAGATCATCGGCCTCGCCCAGGCGACCGAGCGGGATGCGCGCCTCCATCCTCCGCCGCTTCGCCTCGTCGGCAAGATCCTCCCGATTGATCTCGGTGAGGATCGTGCCCGGAAGCACCGAGTTGCAACGGATGCCATATTTGCCGAGCGCGATCGCGGTCGACTGCATCAGCGAATGCACGCCCGCCTTGGTGGGCGTATAATGCGTCTGATATTCGCCGCCGACGAGCGCCGAGATCGACGACACCGCGACGATCGCCCCGCCCTCGCCCTGCTTGACCATCTGGTTGGCGGCCGCCTGCACCATGTAGAAGGCGCCGTGCAGATTGACGCCCATCGTCCGCTCGAAAATCTCGGCGGGCATGTCGAGGAAGGCGTGGAACGGGCAGATGCCCGCGTTGGAGACGAAGATATCGACGCGGCCGAGCGCTTCGACCGAGCGGGCCACGAAGGTCTGCGCGGTGTCGCGCAGCGAGACGTCGCCCTCGATCGCGATCGCCTTGCGACCAAGCGCCTCGATCTCAGCGACGGCCGAATGGGCGCCCTCGTCATGCCCCAAAAAGTTGATCGCGACATCGGCGCCGGCCCTGGCGGCGGCGATCGCGGTGGCGCGGCCGATCCCCGACGATCCGCCGGTGATGAGCAGGGTCTTGCCGGAAAGCATCCTCTTCTCCTTCAATCGACGTGCCAGCCCAGCCCCGCCCCGATCGTCGCGGCGGTTCGCCTGACGTCGGCGGCAAGCGCGGCCATACGGTCGTCCTTCATATATTGGGCGGCGCTCGACACGCTGATCGCGGCGGTGATCGCGCCGCTGGCGTCGCGGATCGGCGCCGCGACGCAGCGGATGCGATCCTCATTCTCCTCGAGATCGAAGGCGTGACCGGCATCGGCATAGCCGCGCATCCGCTCGAGCCACGCGGTCCGATCACCCTTGGCGCCCTCCGCGGCGAGCAGCGCCTTCCAGGATCGGGCGTCGCCGTCGAGCAGCAGCGCCTTGCCCAGACCGGTGGTGGTGAGCGCATGGCGATCGCCGACACGCGAGCTGATCTCGATCCGGCGATTGCCCGGTATCTTGTCGAGATAGAGCGCGCTGTCGTCGGAGCGGACGCCAAGATGCACGGTATCGCCCGACAGCGTCGCGAGCGCCTCGAGATGCGGTCGGGCGACCTGGATCAGGTCGATCTGTCGCTGCGCGCGCGACCCCAGATCGAGCAGCCTGGGCCCCAGCCGATAGCCCGCACGCGGCGCCGACGACAGATAGCCGCGCTCGACCAGCGTCGTCGCGAGGCGATGCGTCGTACTCTTGGTGAGGCCGAGCTCCGCGGCGAGCGCGTCGAGCAGCAGCGGGCCGCGACCGACCGCTTCGAGGATGTCGAGCCCCCGCAGCAGCGTCTGGCTGCCGCCTGTCGTCGATGCCTCCACGCGATTCTTCCTGCGTTGACCCATTCCGAAAACCGGCGTACTTGTCCCAATAGATGATGTCTAGTCCCATATTATGAGACGAGAGGATATATGGCGCTTCCGAAGATAGCTCATGTCCGCGCCTTCGTGGTGCGGGGCGGCGGCGCCGACTATCATGATCAGGGCGAAGGCCATTGGATCGACGACCACATCGCGACGCCGATGGCGCGCTACCCCGAATATCGGCAGTCGCGACAGAGCTTCGGGATCAACGTGCTCGGCACGCTCGTCGTCGAGATAGAGGCGACCGACGGCACGATCGGCTTCGCGGTCACCACCGGCGGCGAGCCCGCCTGCTTCATCGTCGAGAAGCATCTCGCCCGCTTCCTCGAGGGGCGCGATCCCGCGGACTATGAGAAGATCTGGGACCAGATGTATTTCTCGACCCAATATTATGGTCGCAAGGGGCTGGTGGTGAACGCCATTTCGGGCGTCGATCTCGCGCTCTGGGATCTGCTCGGCAAGCTGCGGCAGGAGCCGGTCTACAAGCTGCTCGGCGGCAATGTCCGCGAGGAGCTGCACTTCTACGCGACCGGCGCACGGCCCGATCTTGCCAAGGAGATGGGGTTCATCGGCGGCAAGATGGCGCTCCACCACGGCCCCGCCGAAGGGATTGAAGGGCTTCACAAGAATATCGCCGAACTTGCCGAGATGCGGTCGCGCTGCGGCGACGACTTCTGGCTGATGCTCGATTGCTGGATGAGCCTCGACCTCGACTATGCCACGCGGCTCGCGCATCGCGCCTGGAACGAATGCGGGCTCAAGTGGATCGAGGAGGCGCTGAGCCCCGACGATTATTGGGCCTATGCCGCGCTCAAGAAGAAGGTGCCCGCCGGGTTGCTCGTCACCACCGGCGAGCATGAGGCGACGCGCTGGGGCTTCCGCATGCTGATGGATATGGAATGCTGCGACATCATCCAGCCCGATGTCGGCTGGTGCGGCGGCGTCACCGAACTCATCAAGATCGCCAACTATGCCGACAGCAAGGGCGTGATGATGGTGCCGCATGGCTCGTCGGTCTATTCCTATCATTTCGTCATCACCCGGCATAATTCGCCCTTCGCCGAATTCCTGATGATGCATCCCGGGCCGACCAAGGTGGTGCCGATGTTCGCACCACAGCTGCTCGGCGAGCCCGTCCCCGTCAACGGCCGCATCCGCGCGTCGGAACTCGACAAGCCGGGCTTCGGCGTCGAGCTCAACCGCGACATCCCGCTCCATCGTCCCTACACGCATTGAGGATCCCCGCATGAAGCTCTGCCGCTACGGCCCCACGGGCGCCGAGAAGCCCGGCCTGATCGATGCCGACGGCCGCATTCGCGACCTGTCCGGTCACCTCGCCGACCTGACCGGCGCCGCGCTGTCCCGCGAATCGCTCGCGACGCTCGCGGCGATCGATCCCGCGTCGTTGCCGCTGGTCGATGGCGAAACGCGCTACGGTGCGCCCGTCGCGGGCGTCGGCAAGTTCGTCGCGATCGGCCTCAACTATGCCGACCATGCCGCCGAATCGAACCTGCCGATCCCCGAAGAGCCGGTGGTGTTCAATAAATGGGTCAATTGCATCCAGGGCCCCAACGACCCCGTCACCATCCCGCGCGATTCGAAGAAGACCGACTGGGAGGTCGAGCTGGGGGTCGTGATCGGCCGCACCGCGAGCTATGTCGAGGAGGCCGACGCGCTCTCCTATGTGGCCGGCTACTGCGTCGTGAACGACGTCTCCGAGCGCCACTGGCAGACCGAGCGCGGCCCGACCTGGGACAAGGGCAAGGGCTTCCCGACCTTCGGCCCGATCGGCCCGTGGCTGGTCACCGCCGACGAGGTCGGTGACCCGCAGGACCTGTCGATGTGGCTCGCGGTCAACGGCAAGCAGGTCCAGGACGGCAGCACCAAGACGATGATCTTCACCGTCGCGCAGATCGTCGCCTATTGCTCGCAAATCATGACGCTCGAGCCTGGCGACGTCATCACCACGGGCACGCCGCCGGGCGTCGGCCTCGGGCAGAAGCCCGAGCCCTGGTATCTCAAGGCCGGCGACGTCGTGACGCTGGGGATCGAGAAGCTCGGCGAACAGCGCCAGGATTTCGTCGCATGGAAGGCCAAATGAGCGTCTACCAGGGCCGCTATGCGGGCCGCGCCGCGATCGTCACCGGCGGCGCGTCGGGGCTCGGCAAGGCCGTCGCGGCGCGCATCGTCGCAGAGGGCGGCAGGGTCGCGCTGTGGGACATGAATGCCGAGGCGCTTGCCGCCACCAAGGACGAGATCGGGGCGACGCACGTCGTCTCGCTCGACGTCTCCGATCCCGCCGCCGTCGCGGCCGCTGCCAAGGAGAGCGCCGCTGCGCTCGGCAAGATCGATGTGCTCGTCTGCTCGGCGGGAATCACCGGCGCCACCCAGCCGCTCCACGAATACCCGATCGACAGCTGGCAGCGCGTGATCGACATCAATCTGAACGGTCTCTTCTACTGCTGCCGCGAGGTCGTGCCCTTCCTGCTGGCCAACGGCTATGGCCGCATCGTCAACGTCGCCTCGGTCGCGGGCAAGGAGGGCAACCCCAATGCCTCCGCTTACTCCGCCTCAAAGGCAGGGGTGATCGGGCTGACCAAGTCGCTGGGCAAGGAGCTCGCCGAGAAAGGCGTGATCGCCAATGCGTTGACCCCGGCTACCTTCGAGAGCCCGATCCTCGCGCAGCTCCCGCAGAGCCAGGTCGATTATATGCGCTCCAAGATCCCGATGGCGCGCCTGGGCGAAGTGGCGGAATCGGCGGCGATGATCTGCTTCATGGCCTCCGAGGAATGCAGCTTCACCACCGCTTCGACCTTCGACACGTCGGGCGGACGCACCACCTTCTGAATCCCCCGCGGGCGCAACTTCCCGGCAAGAGGGAGGCGCCCGCCACGCACCTGGAGAGGCGCTTGGATCCGATCCCCTTCGTCGACGCCCATGTCCATCTGTGGGATCTCGGCCATATCCGCTACCCGTGGCTGACGCCGCCGTTCGACGAGAGCGGCCCCAACGGCAGCACCGAGGCGATCGCGGTCGATTATGGCGTCGTCGACTATCTGCGCGACGCCGCGCGCTGGAATGTCCGTGGACTCGTTCACATCGATGCGGGCGCTGTCGCCGAGCAGGCGCTCGACGAGACCGCCTGGCTCGAGACGCAGGCGGCACGGCATGGCCTGCCCAGCGGGATCGTCGCCTTCGCGCCGCTCGAGGATCCCACGGTCGAGGCGCTGCTCGAAGCCCATGCCGCGCATCCCCACGTCCGCGGCATCCGCCAGATCGTCAACTGGCACGTCAACCCGATGCGCACCTATAGTCCGCGCGACGTGACGCTCGACGACGATTGGTGGCGCGGCTTCGGCATGCTCGGCCGTCATGGCCTCTCGTTCGACCTGCAATGCTATGCGCCGCAAATGTCGGGGCTCGCGCCGCTGATCCAGCGCCACCCCGACGTGCCGGTGATCCTCAACCATCTCGGCATGCCGATCCCCACCGAGCGCGAAGGGATGACGCGCTGGCGCTACGGTATCCGCGCGCTTGCAGCGTGTCAGAACGTCTCGGTCAAGATTTCGGGGTTGGGCTTCATCGATCGCGGCTGGACGCTCGACCTCGTGGCGCCGATCCTGCGCGAGGTGATCGACGTGTTCGGCGTGCGCCGCTGCATGTTCGCCAGCGACAGCCCGACCGACAAGCTGTTCGCGCCCTTCGATCGCTATTTGGAAGCCTATCACGCCTTCGCCGCGCCATTCAGCCAGGACGAACGGCGCGACCTCTTCGGGCGCAACGCCAACCGCATCTATCGGCTGGGGCTCGACCTCTGATGGAGAAGATCGCTTTTCGTATGCAACTCCGGCCCGGCTGCCTCGCCGAATATCGGCGACGCCACGACGCGATTGGGCCCGACCTGCTCGCGCTCCTCAAGGCGGCGGGGATCCGCGACTATTCGATCCATCACGATCCGGAGACGGACGCGCTGTTCGCGACGCTGTGGCGGAACGATGATCACGGGATGGATGGGTTGCCGCTCGATCCGGTGATGCGGCGATGGTGGGGCTCGATGGCGCCGCTGATGCTGACCAACGCCGACGGCTCGCCCGCGACCGCTCCGCTGGAGACGGTCTTCCACCTCGATTGAACAAGACGAACGGCCACGCGCCCGCACGGAGGAGGATATGATGGGTGAGAACCCGCTGATCGGCGTTCTGTTTCACTGGATGGGCGGCCTCGCCTCCGCCAGCTTCTATGTTCCCTATCGCGGCGTGCGGCGCTGGAGCTGGGAGATTTTCTGGCTGACCGGCGGGCTCTTCTCGTGGCTGATCGCGCCCTGGTTCTTCGCCTGGATCCGCACCGAGAATCTGTTCGGCGTGATGGCGCAGGTGCCCGTCCATATCGTCGGGCTGTGCGTGCTGTTCGGCATGCTCTGGGGGTTTGGCGGCCTCACCTACGGACTCACCATGCGCTATCTGGGCCTGTCCTTGGGCATGGCGGTCGTGCTGGGTCTCTGCACCATTTTCGGCACGCTGATCCCGCCGATCTTCCAGGGCAAATTCTACGATACGCTGCTCGCAACACCGTCGGGGCGCTACACGTTGCTCGGGCTCGTCGTGACGATGGCGGGCATCATCATCGTCGCGCTCGCCGGCGCCCGCAAGGACGCCGCACTGCCCGATAAGCAGAAGTCCGAAGTGATCGCCGAGTTCGATTTCCGCAAGGGTATCGCAGTCGCGGTCTTCTCGGGCATCATGTCCGCCTGCTTCGCCTTCGGATTGACCGCGGGCGAGCCGATCAAGACGCTGTCCGCCGCCGCCGGGACCGGCCCGCTCTGGACGGGCCTGCCGACGCTTTGCCTCGTCATGGCCGGCGGCCTGATCACAAACGCGACATGGTGCCTCTGGCTGATCGTGCGCAACCGCAGCGCCGGGCAGTGGCTCGGCCGCGCCGGCGAGGACCAGGCCCCGCTGATCGCCAATTATCTGCTCTGCGCGCTGGCCGGGACTTTGTGGTATTTCCAGTTCTTCTTCTACACGATGGGCGAAAGCCAGATGGGGCGCTTCGGCTTCTCGTCCTGGACGCTCCACATGGCGAGCATCATCATCTTCGGGACGGTCTGGGGCTTCGCTCTCCACGAGTGGAAGGATGCCGCACCGCGCGTGCGCCTGACCGTCTGGACCGGCGTCGGCGTGCTCGTGCTCGCCACCGTCATCATCGGCTATGGAAACAAGCTCGCGGCCTGACCGCCGAACGGGTATATAGACCTTTGGATCGATGCTGAGCTGACGCAATCGATCCTGGTCGCCAGGCCAGTCGGCGAGCCCGATTGCATCCACCAACCGCTCGGTGAGCAAAGCTTTCGATTGCTCCGGATGATCGAACAAGAGAAGGACATCTCGCCGCTGCGGCGCTGACCTCAGCCGATCGCCCGGCGCGCCCAGGCGACAGCGGGCTGACCCTGTTCGCCTAGCCTGTAGATGCCGGCTGCTTCCCTTCGACGTGCTCTGTCGATCTGACCCGATAGCAAACGTTCAGTGTCCCCACCGCTTCTCGGAAAGCGGCGGCTCCTTCATCTCAGTTCTTAGAGCCGCTCTTAGCAGATCCGATAAGCGGCAGGCGGATGGACGACACGGCCTGGCAATTGGCAGATATTAGCCGCCGCCTGCCAACGCCCACGCGAATAGAAGCACCGTCACTGCACCCAGCGCGCTCCTGATGTCATGCAGCTTTCCCCATTGGATCAACATCGCTCTGCTTTCTAAACCCGCCTCAGGCTCTGGCATTGCCATCAGACGTTTGTTGACAGGCATGATAACGAGCAGCGTGAATGGCCAGTTGGCGAGCAACAAGACGCTTCCGGCGAACCAGAGCCCGTCTGCCGCCATATGCCCGACGATCAACCCAGCTACGCCCCCGGCAATCGCCAATCCGGACTGGATTGGAAGCGCTCGCTTGTAGCTGAGCCGCCACTGCGCCAGCAGGGGACCATCCGCCAATCCGAGACGGGCAGGATGTTCGACGAGGCTTATATAGAGTGCAGCGCCCGTGAACAGCGTGGCAAACACGAGGGTCGCTATCGAAACATCGAACATGATCGTTCCTCGGCATCAGCCGGGGAGGACGCGAAACCCAAGTCAGCGCCCCCCCAGACGAACTGGGTTGACGCCGTGGCTGGGAAGAACCCGATCAACGGGCGCAGGAGCTACCGACCTGCCACTCTATTTTCGGCCCCCGCAAAGTGATCCGTCGTGGCGCCAATTGCAAAGCGAAAATATCCGCGAGTGACCGCTAGCGGTCTTGCGGCTTCCGTCGGGTTTCACGCGAAGGCGGGCGTCCCGCTATGGCCTTCGGCTCGGCCAGGATTGGCCGCTGCGCCACAGAGCGCTGCAGTCACGCGATCCGCCCAGGCTATCGTTGCGGACCGCCAGTATTTCATGCTGGCAATCTCAGCCCAAGCCAGTCAGTTGCGTCACCGTCTCGATGGGCCGACCGGCAAGCTGGAGCTCTCCCTCCTTCTCGACGCTCCATGCCAGCGGGAGTCAGTCTTCGACATGCAGACGCAACCCAATTGGCGATGATTGGCGGCGCGGCGATCAGAACCTGAATTGCAATCCACCCTGCACGCTGTTGTCATAGCCGGCCGATCCCAATGCGCCATTGTAGCTGAGGGTTGCCGACAAGGCGCCGGTGATCCGCCAGTTCGCTGTCATCTCGGCCTGTGCGCCACTACGCGACAAAGGCGTCCCCGCGACGGCGAGGTCTGTCCCGCCGGCGATGAAGCGCATGGTGGACAAGGGCAGCAGGTCGCCGAACTGATGACGCCAGCCGACCATGCCGCGCACGGAGAAGGGTCCGGATTCGCCTGTAGAAACGCGCAGCCCCAGGGTGGACGCCGTTCGCGTGTCACCTGCCTTGCTGCCCATCAACGCCGCATCCCCGCCGGTTTCGGCGAAAGCGCTGGTTGAAGCGCGGATGACGCTCAATCCGACGAAAGGCTCGATCCAGCCCGTGCCGAGGCGAGTGCGATACCCTGTTTCGCCAAAAGCCTGGATCACATTGGCGTCATAGTGGGCGCTGTCGGAGTCGGTGAAGCTGCCGATAGCGATCGAGCGCTGCGTGGCGAGCTTGCCGCCGGTATAGCCGAACCCCGCCCGCAGGCGAAGCGGGCCATAGGCGGCCGCGGCATAGCCCACGACATAGCCCTGCTCGAACGTGGCGCCACTCGCGCGTCCCGGCAGGCGCAGCGTGCTGTCGGCATAGCCGCCCGCGATACCGATCCGCACATCGTCGCCCAGCCGCGCGTCGATGCCGGTGAGGAAGCCAGCGCTGGCACGCGTGAGGCGTGCGGCATTGCCATCGCCTTTGCTTGCGCCCCAGTCGCCGATGCCCTGTGCCCATGCGCCATGCGCGTCGTCATCCGCCAGCCTTTGCAGCACGATGCGGCGGGGAATGGCGCTGTCTTCGATCAGCGCGGCTCGCGTCGACGCGTGGATTTCGCCCGACGTGGCATCGAAGGCCGCGTGGGCGCCACCAGCATCGAGTTGCACGACCGCATCGTAGAGCGCGCCGTTCGCCAGGCTCTCGATCGCCTGTCCCGCCGCGCGTTGGTTGAAAGTGGTTCCGACCGACGTGAAGGCCACGTCGTTGCGGCTCATCGTCAGATAGACGTTGTTCGCGTCATAGGTGAGCGAAGGATCGAGGAAGGCCAGGTTGGAGGTCACCCCGTCGGTGAACGCGCCCGTCCTGCCGCCGTCTGCAGTCAGGATGGTGTAAGTGGTGCTGACCGCGTAATTGCCCGAGCCCGCCAGCACGCTGACCCTGCCGCCGTTGATCGTGGCCGTATCGCTGGCGGCGATCTTGTCGGACTGGCCCGCTGCGTTGACTTCAACCTCGAAGGTCGAGCCTGCCGCGAAGGCGACGCTCCCGACCTTCAGCGTGCCGATGGAGTTGCCCGGCGCGACCGTGGCGCCGGAGGCAACCATCAGCTTGCCGATCGTTCCGCTGCCTTGCAGGCGCCCGCCGGACTGAATGTTCAACGTGCCGCCGAGCGCGCCGTTCACCGACAGCAGGCCGCTCGCCACGTGCGTCGTGCCGGTGAAGGCACTGGAATTGCCAGTCAGGAGGAGGCTGCCCGAGCCGGTCTTGATGAAGGTGCCCGACCCGTTGATGCTGTTGGCGAAACTTGCAGCTGTGGACTGGTCTATAACGAGCGCGGCATTGTCGAGGATCGCGCCCGTCCCGAAGCTGGCGGCCGAGCCGCGGAGCGAGCCCCCCGAAATTTCAGTCCCGCCGCTATAGCTGTTCGCCCCGCTCAGCGTGGTCGTACCCGCGCCGATCTGGGCGACCGCACCCGTACCGCTGATCGCACCGGCGTAGGTCACCAGATCGGCCCGGTCGAAAGCCAGCACGCCGTTATTCGTTACGTTGCCGATGATCGAGCCAGTCTTGCCGCCGTCGCCGATCTGGAGCGTGCCACCCGAAATCCTGGTGCCGCCGGTATATTTGTTAGATCCGGTCAAGACGAGCGTGCCGAGATCGGTCTTGTCGAGACCACCCGCGCCGGACAAATTGGAGGCGATGGAGGCGACATAGCCCGCCCCGGCCTGCGTGCCGTCGCCAACCCGGAAGGCGGTGCTTGTCGCTGTCAGTTCGAGGCCATCGCCCTTTATCGCAAAGCCGTCATTGGCGAATTGGAGGCCGGAGCCCAGGGGAAGCGTGCCGCCGCCCGCATCCACCGTGACCGTGCCGGCGGTACCCGCGAAGATCAGCAGGGCCGACGGATCGTAGACGCCGTTCCCGTCGGCTGCCGTGTTGGTCCAGTTGGTCGCGGTGGCGCTCCATATGCCCGTGCCACCGTCCACGACACCGTTGGCCGCGCTGTTCGCGCCGTCCCAGAAGACGAACGGGCCGGTGGCCGTCGAGCCGCCGCCGGTCTGCGTGACCACCAGATTGACCTGACTGGCGATGGAGGTTTGCACGGTTCCGGTCGTGCCGGTGGGGATCGTGCCCACGCCGATGCCGTTGTCGGTGAGCGCGCCGGTATAGTCGATAATGCGATACAGGCCTGCGCCGAAGCCGCCGGCGTCGTCGACGTTGAGCGTGCCGGCGAGCGTGAGATCGCCCTGCACGTTGAACAGGCCGGCCGTGTTACCGGCCGCGCCCAGTGCGACGTTGATGTTGGCGCCGGACGAGAGCGTCAGGGCGCCGGTCGTGAGTGTCTGGCCCTGCACGCCGGCAAGGATGCCGCCATCGGCGACGATGGTCGCTCCGACCGTGCCGGTGCCACCCAGCGTCGCGCCGCTGTTCACCGTGGTCAGCGAGGAGGGCGCAATCGAACCGTTGACCACCAGCGTGCCGGCGTTGACCGTTGTGGCGCCGGTATATGTATTGCTGCCCGACAGCGTCAGCGTAGCGGTGCCGGCTTTGGTGAGGCTGCCGGGGCCGGAGATCACGCCGCCTATGGTGTCATTCCGGTTCAGCTTGCCGAGGGTCAGGGCACTGGCGCCGAGGGTGACGTTGCCGTTGCCGGAGAGGGAGCCGAGGGAAAGCGTCTTGCTGCCGCTGAGATTGTCGAGAGAGACGCTTGCCCCCGTCTCGTTGACGATGGCGGCATTGTCTGCGGAAGGCGTGCGATAGAAGGTGATGGTCCCCGTATTGTCGACGGCAGCAGTACCGAGAGACGAGCTGTATCCGACGAGGAGATTACCCGCATTGGCAATGGTGGCGCCACCCGCGGAGGACGTATCGTGGAAATCAAGATCACCCGTGTTGGTGATGGAAGCCTGGCCCGCCGAAGACGAGCCATCGAAGAACAGGGCCGAGCCATTGGCGATGACGGAAGTGCCCGCGTCGCTTGTCCCGACATAGGAGAGGACACCGCCCGTGTTGGTGATATGCAACGCCCCGGTGCTGACGCCATCCTCGACCGTCAGACCGCCGAGCCCACTGTTGAGGATCGTGACGTCTCCACTGCCCAGCGCGCCGGTGGCGAACATGAAGAGAGAACCGGCTTCGACGCTGGTCCCGCCGCTATAGGCATTCGCGACTTTGAAGAGCAGGCTGCCGTCTCCGCTTTTCACGATTCCGCCGCTGCCACCGATCGCGAGATTCATGGTCGTGGTGTTGGTGGAACCCTGTACGTCGATCACGGTACTCGCCGCGTTCGCAACCAGGGCGCCGCCCGTGCCGGCGTCGAAGGTGTAGCCGTAGGCTCCGGTCGTCGGCGCCAGGAAGGTCAGGCCGGAGAAGGATTGCGTCCCCTCGACCCTCACGGTTTCATTATTGTTGGTCGCAGCAAACACTGCTTTCTGCGAGGCCCAGGCGGCGTTGATGGTGCCCGCCGCGTTGGTCCAGTTGGTGTTGCTGCTGTTCCATACGCCCGAGCCGCCGCTGCCATTGGCGGTGCCGGTGGGAGTCAGATTGCTGCCGTCCCAATATTGGGCGCCGTTCCCGCTAGTGGGAACGAGCAGGTTGACCGTCCCACTGGTGGCGGTGTCGAGCGACCAGTCGCCGGGGTTGTAGCCGGTAGGGACGCTGCTGATGACCAGGCCGTTATCGGTCAGCACGCCGCCATAGTTGAACAGACGATAGGTGCCGGAGCTGAAGCCGCCGGCGGCGGCGACGTTCAGGCTGCCATCCAGCGTCAGTGCGCCGCTGACGTTGAACAGCGCGGTGGTGCTGGGCGCGCCGAGCGTGACATTGACGAGGGAATTGGAGGAGAGCGCCAAGCTGCTCATGGTCAGCATCCGGCCGTGCATGCCGGCGAGGATGCCGCCATCCGCCACGTTTACCGCGCCCACCGTGCCGGCCCCGCCCAGCGTCGCGCCGCTGTTAACGGTGGTCAGCGACGAGGTCGCGGTCGAACCGTTGACCAGCAGCGTGCCGGCGTTGACCGTGGTGGCGCCGGTGTATGTGTCGGTTCCGGTGAGCGTCAGCGTGCCGGTGCCGGTCTTGATCAGGTTGCCGCCAGCGCCGGAGATCACGCCGCCTATGGCATCGTTCAGGTTCAGCCCGCCGAGGGTCAGGGTGCTGGCGCCTAGGGTGATGCTGCCACCGCCGGAGAGCGAGCCGACAGACAGGCTCTTGCTGCCGCCCAGATTGGCGAGTGAGAGACTGCCTCCCGTCTCGTTGACGATGGTTGCATTGTCTGCGGACGGCGTGAGGAAGAAGGTGACGGCGCCCGTATTGTCGATCGCGGCGCTGCCGAGAGAAGAGCTGTCCGTGACATTGATATGGCCCGCATTGGCGATGGTAGCGCGGCTTGCCGAGGACGTGCCATCGAAGAACAGGGTCGCTCCACTTCCGTTGGTGATGGTGGAGGTGCCGGCATCGCTGGCGCCCAGATAGGTCAAGGCGTCGCCCATGTTGGTCAGGTGCAGCGCGCCGGTGCTGACGCCGTCTGCGACCGTCAGATAGCCGCCGTCGTCAATCGCGACGTTGCCGCTTCCCAGCGCGCCGGTGGCGTTCATGAAGATATAGCCGGCCTCGATGTGCGTGCCGCCGCTATAGCTGCTGGCGCGATTGAGGCTGAGGCTGCCGTTGCCGGTCTTCAAGATCCCGCCGCTGCCCGCGATTGCGACGTTCATCACGGCATAGGCATATTGGGAGGATGGGGAATTCCCCTGGGTGTCTATCGTCGTGTCCGCGGTATTCGTGACCAGCGCGCCGCCGGTGCCGGCGTTGAAAGTATAGCCATAGGGGTTCGAGGTCGCTGGCGCCAGGAAGGTCAGGCCCGAGAAGGTCTGCGAACCCTCCACCGTTACCGTGTTGTTCGTGCCGGACGAGGCAAAGACCGCGTTCTGGCTTGCCCAGGGCGCATTGATCGTGCCCGCCGCGTTGGTCCAGTTGGTGTTGCTGCTGTTCCACACGCCCGAACCACCGCGCCCGTTGGCGGCACTGCCCGGGGTCATGTTCGTCCCGTCCCAATATTGCGTGCCGCTGCCGGTCTCGGGAATCAGCAGGCTGATCGCGCCAGCAGTGGCGGTATCGAGCGACCAGTCGCCGGGATTGTAGCCGATAGGGACGCTGGCGATGACCAGGCCGTTATCGGTCAGCGCGCCGCCGTAATCGAACAGACGGTGGGCGCCGTACGTGAAGCCGCTGCCGGCCGTGACGTTCAAGCTGCCGCCGAGGGTCAGGTCGCCGGTGACGTTGAACAACGCGGTCGAACTCGGCGCGCCGAGCGAGACGTTGACAAGGGAATGGGAGGAGAGCGTCAGGAAGCCCGTGGTGAGCGTCTGGCCCTGCACCCCGACCAGTGTGCCACCGTCCGCCACCGATATCGAGCCCAGCGTGCCGGTGCCCCCCAGGGTGCCACCCGCATCGACGGTGGCGAACTGGTTCGCGAAGCTTCCGTTCACGAAGAGTCTGGAACCGGACTCGACAGTGGCGAACAGCACCGTCGCGCCGTCGCCGGTGAGCGTCAGATCGCCGGGCCCCTTCTGGACGAGGTAGCCGATGCCGCCCGAAAAATCGTTCGCCACGGTCGTCGCGGTCGGCTCGTTGAATACGAGGGTGGTGTCGAGGCCGGTGTCCATGCTGATCGGCCCGCTGCCGATCATGCCGCGTTGGCTTCCGTTACCGAGTTGCATCGTGGTATTCGTGCCGGCGATGCCAAGGGCGGTCTGTCCCGTATAGCTGCTGTCGCCGATGAGGGTGATCGGGCCGATGAACGTGACGACGCCGGTCCCCGAAATCGGCGCGCCGATCTCCTGATCGCCGACAGCCGCGAACAGAAGCGATCCATTGTTGACGAAGCCGCTCGTCAAGATCGGGGTGTTGCCGCCGTTGCCGAGATTGAGGAGCTGCAATTGGCCCGCGACGGTGGTCACGCCGGTATAGGTGTTGGCGCCGGTGAGTTTCAGAAAGGCGTTGGAGCCGATCTCAAGACCGCCCGAGCCTTCGATCGTGCCGGCAAACGCGTCGCTCAGATCGGATACCGGCCCGACGAGCCTCAAAGAGTTGGCGCCGAGCTTGACGACCGCCGAGGCGTCGCCGGTCAGGCGCTGCAACGTCTGGTCGCCCGCAGCGGAGATATCGAGCACGGGGGCGGCGCTCGCCGCGCCGAGGCCGGTGTCGAACAGGCTCGCGCCGCCATGGGTAAGATCGACCACGCTGCTGCTGGCCAGAGACCCGCCGGCTGTGAGCGCCAGCGTGCCGCCCGCGATCGCGGTCTTGCCGCTATAGGATTGGGCTGTCGTGATTGTCAGCGTGCCCGGCCCGTCCTGCTCGAGATTGCCCTGGCCCTGGACGTCTATTCCAAGGGTCAGCGCGTCCGGCTCGGCAAAGGCGAGCGTCGAGCCGGAGGCGGTCGAGATGGCGGACGTGTTCGCGAGCTCGCCGCGCTGGCTCTGCGTACCCAGTTGAAGGACGCCGCCGCCGACGCTGGTGGCACCCGAATAGGTCTCGACCTGCGGGAGGATCACGCGGGTGAGCGCGCCGCCCGCGTTGGCGACCAGGCTGTTCGCGCCCGCCGAGTCATCGTGCAGCACCTGGGTCAGCGTCATCGTGCCGAGGCCGCCGCCGAACCGGTAGGTGTTGCCGCCCGGCGTGACGGTGCCGCTATAGACGACGGACGGCAGTGCGGCGCCCCGGCTCGCGTTGATCACGCCGAGCGATACGTTCGGCCGGTTGGTGAAGTCGAGGTTGTTTGCATTGTCCGTCATCAGACCGACGGTCCCGGCCGCATCCGGGGTGATGTGATCGAGCAGGTCTTGGGCAACGTCGGGGATCGTCACCACCGCTTTCGCGTCAAGTTCGATCGGGTTGGTGCCCGCCGCACCGAGCGCGCTCCGCGAGGCAAATTGCAGCACGCCGATCGAGTCGAGATAGGTACCGCCGGTGTAGCTGTTGGTGCCCGAGAGGATTGTGTAGCCGTTGTGGATCTCGACGCCGGCATTGCCGGTTAGATCGCTGCTCACCGTCAGTGTGCCGTTGCCGTCACCGAGCCGGTAGATCGGCACCACGGGATTGCTGGTGCTGTAACCGGATGCCGTCACCGAATTGCCGGTGGCGCCTGCGCCAAGCGTGCCGCTGTAGGTCCAGTCGCCGCCGGTGGCGCCGAGGATGAAGTTGCCGCCGGTGGCCAAGTCGAGCGGGTTCGCATTGTCGGCGCCAAGATCGATGCCGCCGAACGGCTCGCCGATGTTTCCGTTCTTGATGCGGTCGATCAGAGCCTGATCGAACGCCCAGCCGAACCCGACCGTACCATTATTGGTGACGGCGAGGTCGCCGCTGGCGGGCAGCGACTGGGGATTCTTGAACAGCAGGTCGACTGTCTTGAAGTCGGAATAATGCTGGGCGAGTGGATCGGCGTTCGGTCTGACGCCCAAGACGGTGGTGCCGCCCGAATAGCTGTTCGTGCCGCTCAGCGTGAGCGTGCCCGCTTTTTCAACCGTGGTATTGTTGAAATTGTAGAGGAGCAGGTTGCCGTTGCCCGAGATATCCGAAGCGATCGTGCGCGTGGCGGGAATGATGTAAAGCGTTCCATTATTGACCAGGCCGTCGACGAAATCGACTGTTCCCCCGACGCCTTCGTTCACCGTGCCGGGCTTGAGAGAGGCGTCGATCGCGAACCCGCCGGTCAGCGTCTGACGCCCGGAAACCGCGAGCGTTGGATAGGTGCCGTCGGCGAGGGGCAGAATCAGGATGTCGGTCGGGCTGCCGCCATTCGCGAGAGCCAGCGCGTCGAGGACGCGCTGCTCGTTGGTGACGAAATAGGTCGTATATTGCGCATGCGCCACGCCGGTCGGCGCGATCCCGGTCAACGCGCTGGCGCCGAGCAGCATCCTTGCCAGCACGGCAATTGGCCGGGTTGCGGCGCCAGCGCGCAGACGTAGGGCATTCCCCACGAACGCCGTCTTGGAACCCGCCATTTCGCGCCCGTCGCCAAGCCGAACGCCAATAGGATTGCCACTGCGCCGCGGGGCGTGATGACAGACGTTCTGGCGTTGGGATCGCAGCGATGTCCGGCGCCCCCCACATCCCTTCCCGGTCTTCTTCATAGCCATCCCCCCGAAAGCTCCTGAGCGGTAATGCCGATGCCGCCTGACTGGCCCGCAGGCGGCCAGATGCCGGAACTCGCGCCGAACCACCCCATTCATGACGGAATGCGCGGGCCGGGCGAAAACTGGCCACGGCGCACAAAAAAATTTCGGATCGCCGGCCGCTGTCCCCGGATCGACCATGAAATCGCAACCCGACACAGATATTCTCTTGAAGCGGCAGTACCGAAATGACCTAATCCCCTTGGCATCATCGGCGGGACAAGATGCGCCAGTCTCGGGAGACTGACTGTTGCTCGATATACATGGAGGGGACAAAGCAGACGTCCTGCCCGAAGCGCTGATCACCGTCTGCTATGCCGACATGCGCCGGATCGCCCGCCGCCTGGTGCAGGGCGACGCTGCGGGCCGCTTCATACAGCCGACCGAACTGGCCAACGAGGCGGCGATCCGTCTACTCAAATCGAAGCTCGATGGGGTCGCGGACCAGAGTCACATGCTCGCGCTGGCGGCGCGAACCATGCGCCAGGTGCTGATCGGCGAGGCGCGCAAGGCGATGGCGGGCAAGCGCCAGGCGCCCGCGATCATTACGATGCTGCCCGATACGCGCAAGCTCGTCGACCTGGAGGCACTCGACCACGCACTGGCCGCGCTTGCCGCCCATTCGCCTGAACATGCAGAGATCGTCGAACTGCGCTTCATGCTGGGCCTGTCGCTAGGCGAAGTGGTCGCCGCGACCGGATTGTCGCAACGCACCGTCACGCGGCGCTGGCAGTCGGCGCGGTTGTGGCTGCTCGATCATATCACGGCATGACGGGGAATCGTCGCGCGCCGTGGCCATAATTTGGCCGGTCTGCGCAGTGGTTGTCGGCAGACCACAGCCTTGGGGGGAGAAGGGCATGGCGGAGGCGCAGGTCGCGCGATCGTGGCGGCGCGCAAGGGCGCGGGACGATGACTGACGGCAAGGGGAGCGCTGTCGAACGGCGCGTATTGGCGCTGCTCGATCAGTTGGCGGCCGATCCCGACGACCAAGCGCTGCGCGCCCGCCTGCTCGCGAGCGAAGAGCCGGCGGTCGTCGAGCGCATCAGGCGGATCATCGACGGGAGGTCGCGGTCGGATTCGATGCCGACCGAATGGCCCGACGACGTCGATCCCGTGCCGACCGATCCGCCGGAACGCTTTGGCGTCTTCCGCTTCATTGCGCCGATCGGCGCCGGCGGCATGGGGGAGGTCTGGCGCGGCGAGCGCAGCGACGGCCTGTTCGAGCAGACCGTGGCGATCAAGCTGATCCAGCCCCACCTGCGGGTGCGGGCGGGAGAGGCCTTTAGCGCCGAGCGCCGTATTCTCGCCCGGTTCGATCATCCCAACGTCGCCCGGCTGATCGACGGCGGTAACACCGATGACGGGCGCGCCTGCCTGGTGATGGAATTTGTCGACGGCGAGCCGTTCGACACATGGTGCGAGGCGGTGCCGCTGGCTGAGCGGCTCGCCCTGTTCCACCAGATATTGAGCGCGGTCGGTTATGCCCATGGCCGCCTCGTCGCGCATGGCGACCTCAAGCCGAGCAATATCCTTGTGGATCGGGACGGGCGGGCTCGCCTGCTCGACTTCGGGATCGCGCGCCTTCTCACCGACGAGGCCAGCGCCGTGCTCATGTCCGGTGCGGTGACCAGCAGCTATGCCAGCCCGGCGCGGCTGTCCGGCGCGCCGCCTTCCATCGCCGACGATGTCTTTGCGCTGGGACGATTGCTGAATGTCGCGATCGGGCCGGACAAGGATCGCGAACTGGCTGCGATCGCGGACAAGGCAACCGCCGTCGACGAGGCACTGCGTTACGCCAGCGTCCCCGATCTGGCCGCAGACATCGATCGCTGGTCGCGCCGCGAAGCCGTCGTCGCGCTGCCGCGCAGCTATCCCTATATCGCGCGCAAGTTCATCCAACGCCGCTGGAAGGCGCTGTGCGTATCCGCAACGCTGATGGGTGTACTGGGCTATGCCGGCTGGAGCTATCAATCGACGCAGCGCGAACGGATCGAGGCGGCCGCGCGATTCGACGACGCCCGGGGAACGGCGCGCTATCTGCTGTTTTCGCTGTATGACGAGCTCGCGGCGCACCCGCACACCCTCAGACTGCGCCAGCAGGTGGCGCAGGTCGCGCAACATTATCTCGACCGGCTGGCGCAAAGCCGCTCGGATGTCCCCGAGGTCGGACTGGAGGCGGCCCGAGGCCTGCTGCGGCTCGCGGATGTAGAGGGAAGTCCCGGCATGGCGAGCCTGGGGGACGGCAAGGCGTCACGCCGGAACATCGACACGGTGATCGCGCTGCTCGCGAAAAGGACCGATCCCGCCGCGCGGATGCTGCTGTTCGAGGCCAGGCTCGACTCCGCCTTTCTGGCCCAGAATGGCGAAAGCGACGAGAAACGGGCGGCGCGCGATCTGGCGGCGGCGAAGACGATATTGGCCGACGATCCGGGTCTCTCCGACTATCAGCGAAGCCGCTATTATCTCGCACAGTCATCCGTGGACCGCTGGGCCACGCGCAACGAACTGTCGATCGCGGAGGCGGACAAGGCGATCGCCCTGCTGCGACAGACGGATGAGGATTTCGACACGCTCAAGCTGCGCTCCAAGGCGTTCGAGCGTAAGGCGGATGCACTCTATTATCTCCACCGGCATCCGGAGGCGATCAGCAGCTATCGGGCGGCTTTGACCCCGCTCGAACGAGCCGTGGCACGCTATCCCGCCAATATGGAAGCGCGGCGCCGGCTGGCGCACATCCGATGGAATCTGGCGACGGCCTTGATGGATTATGGCGATCCGCATGAGGCGCTTGCGCTGCTCGACAGCGCCGAAACCGAGATACGCAGCGTACTGGCCTTTGATCCGGACGACGATGACGCGCAGCGGCGGCTCGCGATGTTCGAACAGTCGCGCGGCGAAACGCTCGTCATTCTGGGGCAATTGGATCAAGGCTTCGCGGCCATGCAGAATTCGGTCGAGAGCTATCGACAGGCGTGGCAACGGGATCCCGCCAACATTCGCAGCCTGCGCAATTATGCTGTCACGCTCGGCAATCTGGCCGACGAGCAGGGGAGTCATAGCCGGTACGCGCAGGCCTGTGCGAACTGGCGCACCTATCTCCACCTCTATGATCTGATCGAGAAAGCCGGCCACCTTGCCGAGGAGGACCGGACAGAAGGCATAGCGCCTGCCGTCAGGAACGTCCGCCAGCACTGCTCTGCCACGCGCAAGTAAACGCTCCTGACGCCCGGCAGGCGCTCGCCTGCGCAGTGCATGGTCTTCTGCTTGTCGCCATAGGTATAGCCCCATTTCCAGAGCTTGGAGCCTCCGGGCTTCACCAGCACATAGAGTCTGTAGCCGTCGGTCAGTTTGTAGGGGCTTCTCGCGCTGCTTGGCGGAGCGGATCTTGGCGTCGCTCAGCATCATATCCTCCAGGACAATGCTCCCGATGCTGGGACCACGTTTACCCGGAGCTGGGACCACGTTTTTCCAACACTGGGTCCACGTTTTGCGCCCACGTCTCGGGTGGAGGCGTGCGCACGGCTGTGGCCGAGTCGAGCCGCTAAAGCTTGGGTTTCAGGGGAGAATCGTCAATCATAGTGGACTGCTGTGGCCCCCTGCGGAGGGGTTCTTGGCGGAGAGGGTGGGATTCGAACCCACGGTGAGCTCACACCCACAACGGTTTTCGAGACCGTCCCGATCGACCACTCTGGCACCTCTCCGCGAGAAACGCTGGGACCCGCTCTGGCGGGCGATCCATGGTCGTGAGGCGGGGCCATTAGCGACCATTTCGGAACTTGCCAAGCGCCGATGCGCTTGCCTCGCGACACGACAGCCCTAGATAGGTTCGGATGAACGACAGCACCGACTTCGCCGGCCCGCCTGCGGGCATCCCCGCCGCGATCAAGGCGGCGCCCAATATCGTGCACGCCAGCTTCACCGTCGGCGACGTCGTGCGCCACAGGCTGCTCGATTTCCGCGGGGTCGTGTTCGACGTCGATCCGGTCTTCGCCAACACCGAGGAATGGTATCAGGCGATTCCCGAAGGCGTGCGGCCCGACAAGGACCAGCCCTTCTACCATCTGCTCGCCGAGAATGCCGAATCGAGCTACGTCGCCTATGTCAGCCAGCAGAATCTCGTTGCCGACCGCACCGAGGAGCCGATCGAGCACCCCGCGCTCGACGGCCTGTTCGACGGCTTCGCCAAAGGCCGCTACACGCTGCGGCGCGAGCATCGTCACTAGCCGCCGCTCCGGCGTGACTTTGGATTGACACTCGCTGCCGAATCCCTTAGGCGGCCGGTCTTTCCGCGAGGGTCCGTGGGGCACACGCTCCATCCCGCGCGTCATGTCTAGATTATAAGAGAGAGCCATGTTCGCTATCGTGCGCACGGGCGGCAAGCAGTATCGCGTCGCCGCCGGAGACAAGATCGTCGTCGAGAAGATGGACGGCGAAGCAGGCGCCACGGTGTCGCTGGGCGACGTGCTGTTCGCGGGCAGCGACGGCGAGGCGCAGTCGACCGACGGGCTCTCGGTATCGGCGCGGATCATCGCGCAGGCGCGCGGCGAGAAGGTGATCGTCTTCAAGAAGCGTCGCCGCCACAATTATCGTCGCCGCAACGGCCATCGCCAGTATCACACGATCCTCGAGATCCTGTCGGTCGGCGGCGAGCAGAAGAAGGCGAAGCAGGCCAAGGCCCCCGTCGAGGCGCAGGCGCCCGCGGCCGCCGACGCCTGATCGCGACCAAGGAGTAAACGGAAATGGCACATAAGAAAGCAGGCGGTTCCTCGCGCAACGGTCGCGACTCGGCCGGCCGTCGCCTCGGCGTCAAGAAGTTCGGTGGCCAGGAGGTCATCGGCGGCAACATCATCGTCCGCCAGCGCGGCACCAAGGTGTATCCGGGCGTCAATGTCGGCCTCGGCAAGGACCATACGCTGTTCGCGACCGCGGACGGCCGCGTGCGCTTCCATGCGGGCAAGCTCGGCCGCAAATATGTGTCGGTCGACACGATGGCGCTCGCCGCCGAATAATCGGACATCCAAGGGGATCGTCCGTCCGGGCGATCCCGGGTTCCGCGGCCAGCGGAGCCAAGAGGGAGACGGCGACCGCCCGGCTCCCTTTTTCTTTGCTTCTCCCCGCAAATATAGTGTCGCGAGCCCGTAACGGGATGCGCCTAGGCGCGTTCTGGCGGGCGTGGGGAGAGGCTAGGATAACGATGTTCGCACGGACCGAACGGCTGCTGTTGCGGCCCGGCTGGGGGGAAGACGCCCCGGCGCTGTACACCGCCATCGCCGACGAGGCGATCATCGACAAGCTGCCCGGCTCGCCCTGGCCCTATCGCGAGCAGGATGCCGAGGCATTCCTGCTGCGCGATCGCGCGCCCGACGATCTGCCCGAATTGCTGATCTACGCGCGCACCCGCGGCGCCCCCCGGCTGGTCGGCGGGATCGCGCTGCGCGAGACCGAGGACGAGGACTCGGCCGAGCTCGACTATTGGATCGCGCGGCCCTGCTGGGGCCTCGGCTTCGCGACCGAGGCGGGCCAGGCGGTGATCGGCATGGCGCATGACGGATTACGACTCAAATCGCTGCGCTCGGGGCATTTTCCGGACAACCCCGCATCCGGCCGCGTGCTCGAAAAGCTCGGATTCGTGCCGACGGGCGAAACGCAGAAGCGCTGGAGCGCGGTGCGCGGCGGCGAGGTCGATTGCGTGATGTACGCGCACGCGGGGTGAGGGCATCGCACCAACTTCGCTTCCGTCATCCCGGACTTGATCCGGGATCCAGTGCTTCAGGCGCGCCGTTTGCGGCTCTGGATGCCGGATCAAGTCCGGCATGACGAGGAAGGCGGGCTAGGCTGGCCCAGGGCTGGCGGTCTTCGCCAAAAAACGCTATGCGGCCCGCTTCAACCGTCTTCACCGTCAGAGCGGCGAAGACCGGCCCTCTGCCCGATCGCGGACGGAGGACCGGTCCTCGCCGTTCTGGCGCTTTCCTCGTCCGGACCCGTCATGCATTTTCTCGACCAGGCCAAAGTCTATCTGAGCTCCGGCGCCGGCGGCCCCGGCGCGGTCAGCTTTCGCCGTGAAAAATTCATGGAATATGGCGGCCCCGACGGCGGCAATGGCGGCAAGGGCGGCGACATCATCTTCGAGGCGGTGCCCGGGCTCAACACGCTGATCGACTTCCGCTACACGCAGCATTTCCGTGCGCCGCGCGGCAAGGGCGGCGCGGGCTCCAACCGCACCGGCCCCGGCGGCAAGGACCTGATCATCCGCGTCCCCGTCGGCACGCAGCTGCTCGACGACGACCGCGAGACCGTGCTCGCCGACTTCACGGTGCCCGGCCAGCAGCAGGTGTTCCTCAAGGGTGGCGACGGTGGTCGCGGCAATCTGAGCTACAAGACCTCGACCAACCGCGCGCCGCGCCAGCACGGGCCGGGCTGGCCGGGCGAGGAGATGTGGGTGTGGCTCAGGCTCAAGCTGCTCGCCGATGCGGGTCTCGTCGGCCTCCCCAATGCGGGCAAGTCGACCTTCATCAACGCGGTGAGCAACGCCAAGGCCAAGGTCGGCGACTATCCGTTCACGACGGTGCGCCCGCAGCTCGGCGTGGTCAGCCACCGCGACCGCGAATTCGTCATCGCCGACATCCCCGGGCTGATCGAGGGCGCCGCCGACGGCGCCGGGATCGGCGACCGCTTCCTCGGCCATATCGAGCGCTGCCGCGTGCTGCTCCACTTGGTCGATGCGACCGGCGACGATCCGATCGAGACCTATCATATCGTCCGCGGCGAGCTCGACGCCTATGGCGGCGGCCTGATCGACAAGCCCGAACTGCTCGCGCTCAACAAGGTCGACGCGATCGACGCCAAGACGCGCACGAGGCTGATGAAGGCGCTCAAGAAGGCGAGCGGCGTCGATCCCCTCCCGCTGTCGGGCGCGACCGGCGAAGGGCTGACCGAGGTGCTCGACCGGCTGGTCGCCGAAATCGGCCCGGCGGGTGGGACGTCCGAACTGAGCGCCCAGTCGAGCATGATGCAGGAAGAAGAGCCTTGGTCCCCATTGTGACACGGCGCGCGACCGCTTAAGCGGACGCCTCCTCCCGCCGAAGTAGCCGCATGACCCGCGCCGATCGTTTCGCCCCCGCATCCTGCCCCCGGCTGGTCGTCAAGATCGGATCGGCGCTGCTGGTCGACCCCGACGGCGCCGTCCGGCGCGACTGGCTGGCAGGCGTCGTCGCGGATCTCGCCGCGCGGCACCGCGCCGGGCAGAAGCTGATCGTCGTCTCCTCGGGCGCGATCGCGCTCGGCGCGCGCCGGCTGGGATTGCCCAATGGCGGACGCGCCTGCCTCGAGGACGCGCAGGCCGCCGCCGCGACCGGGCAGATCGCGCTGTCGCAGCTCTGGGCCGAACTGCTCGGCGCCGAGGGGCTGACCGCCGCGCAGATGCTGCTGACGCTCGACGATCTCGAGGATCGCCGTCGCTATCTCAACGCGAGCGCCACCGTCGCGCGGCTGCTCGCGCTGGGCGTCGTCCCCGTGGTCAACGAGAACGACACGGTGGCGACCGAGGAAATCCGCTTCGGCGACAATGACCGGCTCGCCGCGCGCGTCGCGCAGGCGGCGGGCGCGAGCGGCGTGATCCTGCTCTCCGATGTCGACGGACTCTACACCGCCAATCCGGGCAGCGATCCGGACGCGCAATTGATCGACGAGGTAATGACTCTGGACGACAGGATCATGGCGATGGCGGACGGCGGTTCGGCCTCGGGCATGGGCTCGGGCGGGATGCGCGCCAAGCTGCACGCCGCGAAGATCGCGCATGCCGCCGGGGCACATCTGGCGATCGTCGGTGGGCGCCGCGACCATCCTCTCGCCGCCTTCGACGCCGACGGTCGCGGCACGATCTTCCCGGCTTCCGGTGGCAATGGCGCGCGGAAGGCGTGGCTCGCAGGCCGGCTGACCGCGCACGGCCGCATCCTGATCGATGCCGGCGCGAGCACCGCACTCGCCGGCGGCGCAAGCCTGCTCGCGGCCGGCGCCACGGCTGTCGAGGGCGGATTTTCGCGTGGCGACGTGATCGATATCGTCGGCCCCGAAGGCCGGGCCGTGGCGCGGGGACTGACCGAATATGACGCGGGCGAGGCAAAGCTGATCGCGGGCCGGCGCAGCGCGGAGCTCGCATCGATCCTCGGCTATGCCCCGCGCTCGGCGCTCGTCCACCGCGACCATATGGTGCTGTTGTGACCTTTCTTTCTCCGTTCTCCCGCGAAAGCGGGAGCACAGGGCTTCACGCTCCGCGCCCGCAATCCTGGACTCCTGCCTTCGCAGGAGCACTGGAGGCATGAGAAACCGTTTCCGCACGCTGGCGATCACCGGCGGCACCGGCTTCGTCGGGCGCCACCTGATCGACGCCGCGCTCGCGCAGGGCCATCTCGTCCGCGCGCTTACCCGCGCGCCGCGCCCGCCGCGCGACGGCGTCCACTGGATATATGGCGCGCTCGAGAAGCCGCTCGCGCTCCAGCAGCTCGTCGCGGGCGCGGACGCCGTCGTGCATGTCGCGGGGGTGATCAACGCGCCCGACCGCGCCGGCTTCGCCGCGGGCAATGTCGAGGGCACGATGGCGATCGTCGATGCGACGCGCGCCGCGGGCATCCGCCGCTTCGTCCACGTCTCGTCGCTCGCCGCGCGCGAACCCCGGCTGAGCGACTATGGCTGGTCCAAGGCGCGGGCCGAGATCATCGTCGCCGCCTCCGCGCTCGACTGGACGATCGTGCGGCCGCCCGCGGTGTTCGGCCCCGGCGACCGCGAGATGCTCGAGCTGTTCCGCGCCGCGGCGCGGGGGCTGGTGCCGCTGCCGCCGGGTGGGCGGATGTCGGTGATCGCCGCGCAGGATCTCGTCCGGCTGCTGCTTGCGGTGCTGCCCGACGACGACGACAGCCAGGCGGCGATCTACGAGCCCGACGACGGCCGCCCGCACGGCTGGGCGCACGGCGAGTTCGCGCAGGCGATCGGCCATGCGGTCGGCCGGCGCGTCCGCCCGCAACCGGTGCCCGCCTGGGTGATGCATGCCGGCGCCAGGCTCGATGCGATGGTGCGCGGCCCCAACGCCAAGCTGACCGCCGATCGCGTGCGCTATTTCCTCCACGACGACTGGGTGGTGAACCCCGATTTCCGGCCGCCCGCGCATCTCTGGCGCGCGCAGCTCGCAACGCTCGACGCGCTTGCGGTCGCCGCCGAGAGCTACCGCGAGGAAGGACTGCTGCGATGACCGCCGCCGTTCCCGGGCAAAAGCCGGCGCCCAGGGTTGCAAGCGCTGCGTCTGAAGCGCTGGGCCCCGGCGTTCGCCGGGGAACGCGTGCGGGATAGCCGCCGCCTCTCGACCACTCTTCGCCCCCTTCCCGCCGCATTCATTTGGCAAGCGGACCCCGAAAAGTCTAAGGATTGGCCATGACTAACCGCGACGACACCTTCGCCAAGGTGACAGCCCTGATCGAGCCGTTCAACAAGAAGGGCATCGCGCTGACCGACGCCGTCCGCTTCGCGCAGGACCTCGAATGGGACAGCCTGACCGTGATGGACTTCGTGGCGGCGGTCGAGGACGAGTTCGACATCATCATCACGATGAACATGCAGGCCGAGATCGAGACGATCGGCCAGCTCGTCGACGCGGTCGAGAAGCTCAAGGCATGACCGACGCCGGTACGCTGCGCGAGGACCGCCCGCTCGACGCGCTCGAGCATCCTTCCGCCCCCGATCTGCTCGCCAAATTCGATCCGCTGATCGCCGAGCGCCAGGCGCTGCTCGACACCGGCGTGCGCGATCCCTTCGCGATCGTGATGGAGAAGGTGCTGTCGCCGACCGAGGCGATCATCGGCGGCAAGCACACCATCCTGCTCGGCACCTATAATTATATGGGGATGACCTTCGACCCCGACGTGGTCGCTGCGGGCAAGCGAGCGCTCGACGAGTTCGGCGCGGGCACCACCGGCAGCCGCGTCTTGAACGGCACCTATCAGGGCCACCGCGAGTGCGAGGATGCGCTCAAGGACTTTTACGGCATGGATCATGCCATCGTCTTCTCGACGGGCTATCAAGCCAATCTCGGCATGATCTCGACGCTCGCGGGCAAGGGCGACTATATCATCCTCGACGCCGACAGCCACGCCTCGATCTATGACGGCTGCTGGCTGGGCAATGCCGAGATCGTCCGCTTCCGCCACAACAGCGTCGAGGATCTCGACAAGCGGCTGGGGCGCCTGCCCAAGGAGGCCGGCAAGCTCGTCGTGCTCGAGGGCGTCTATTCGATGCTCGGCGACATCGCGCCGCTCAAGGAGATGGTCGCGGTCGCCAAGAAGCACGGCGCGATGATCCTGTGCGACGAGGCGCACGGCATGGGTTTCTTCGGCGCGCATGGCCGCGGCGTGTTCGAGGAGGCGGGCGTCGAGGACGATGTCGATTTCGTCGTCGGCACCTTCTCCAAGTCGGTCGGCACGGTCGGCGGCTTCTGCGTCTCCAACCATCCCAAGTTCGAGGTGCTGCGCCTCGTCTGCCGGCCCTATGTGTTCACCGCCTCGCTGCCGCCGTCGGTGGTGGCGACCGCGGCGACCTCGATCCGCAAGCTGATGCATGCCGGCGACAAGCGCGAACGGCTGTGGGCGAACAGCCGGCGGCTGCACCAGGGCTTGCGCGATCTCGGCTTCACGCTCGGCACCAAATCGGCCGAATCGGCGATCATCGCGGTGATCCTGTCCGACCAGACGCAGGCGGTCGGCATGTGGCAGGCGCTGCTCGAGCTCGGCCTCTACGTCAACATGGCGCGCCCGCCCGCGACGCCGGCGGGCACCTATTTGCTGCGCTGCTCGCTGTGCGCCGAGCATCGCGACGAGCAGGTCGGCCAGATCATCGACATGTTCGCGCAGGCCGGCCGCGCGGTCGGCTGCATCGCCTGAGGCCACGCTGCCTCGGACGCGATCGCTGCGTACCGGTCAGCCGGAGCGGATGATGCTTCTCCGCCAGGCCGTTCGAGAGTAGAATGCCGGGATGGGCTTGGCCAAAACCGAGCGGGGCGACCGGACGGGGTTCACCGACGTCGTGATCGACGGGCGTGGATCGCCGCGCCGGTGGCTGACGCCCGCCAGCGTCGCGGTGCTGGTCGGCGCGGCGGTCGCGGCATCGCTCGTCATCCTGCTGATCATCCAGGTCGGGCGCTCGAACAATGCGCGCGACCAGGCGCTCGAGATGGAGCGCCACAGCTACGACGTGATGCTCGTCACGCGCTCGGTCGACAGCGCGATGGCGCGCGCGGAAGCCGCGCTCGGCCGTTTCGCGACCAGCGCCGACCGCGGCATGGGGACGAGCTATTATAATGACTGGCTCGATGCCGGCACGCAGATCGGCCAGCTCGAGACGCTGGTCGGCCGCGATCCGGAGGAGGTCGCGCTGGTCCGCCAGCTCCGCACGCTCTACACCGCCCGCGGCACCGAGCTCGGCCTCACCGCGACGCGCGCCTATTACCGCCAGGGCTGGCCCGCGCTGCTGCTGTTCAACAATGCCGGACATTCCAAGCTGATCGCGCAGATCGACCGGACGCTGACCGCGATCTCGGATCATGAGCGCGCGGTGCTGGCGGCGCGGTTCGATGCGTCCGACGCCGCCTCGAACCTGTCCAACCAATTGGTGATGTGGCTGTCGGTGGTCGGCATCGCGCTGATCGCGGGCGCGGGAGTGCTCGCCTGGGCGACCTGGTCGGCGATCCGCACGCAGCGCCAGGCGAGCGAGGACGCCGAGGCCGCCGACGACCGCGCGACCTGGCTCGAGCACGCCGTCTCCGAACGCACCCGCGCGCTCAGCGAGTCGCGCGACCGGCTGCGGCAGGAAATGAGCGAGCGCGTCGCCGCCGAGGCGCAGCTTCGGCAGATGCAGAAGATGGAGGCGGTCGGCCAGCTCACCGGCGGGATCGCGCACGACTTCAACAACATGCTCGCGGTCGTCGTCGGCGGCCTCGATCTCGCGCGGCGGCGGCTGGCGGCGGATGCGGGCGACGTCGCCCGCCATCTCGACAATGCGATGGACGGCGCCAACCGCGCGGCGGCGCTGACCCGCCGGCTGCTCGGCTTCGCGCGTGCCGAGCCGTTGCTGCCCGAGGCGCTCGACGCCGGTGCGCTGATCCGCGCGATGTCCGAACTGCTCGAGCGCACGCTCGGCGAGCGGATCGTCGTCGAGACGCGCATCGCCGCCGACGCGTGGCCGGTGTGGGTCGATCCGCTCCAGCTCGAGAACGCGCTGCTCAACCTCGCGGTCAACGCGCGCGACGCGATGGACGGCGCGGGCACGCTCACCATCGCGGTCGACAATGTCGTGCTGGCGCCCGGCGAGATCGGCGAGGCGGCCGCGGGCGACCATGTCCGCATCGCGGTGACCGACACCGGCTGCGGCATGACCGCCAAGGTGCAGGAGCGCGTGTTCGAGCCGTTCTTCACAACCAAGCCCGTCGGCAAGGGCACCGGGCTGGGCCTCAGCCAGATCTTCGGCTTCGTCCGCCAGTCCGAAGGCGATGTCGTGATCCGCTCGGCGCCCGGCGAGGGGACGACGGTGTCGCTCTATCTGCCGCGCGGCAAGGCACTCACGATCGCGGCGGCCGAGCCGGTCATGCCCGCACAAGCGCCGACGCTGCTGATTCCGGTGCGCCACCGGGCGGCCCCGGCGGGCGCCGAACCCGTGCTGATCGTCGAGGATGATCCGCGCGTGCGGATCGCCACCGGCGATGCGATCGCCGAACTGGGCTACGCCCCGATCACCTGCGCCAATGGCGCGGAGGCGCTCGCGCTGCTCGACTCGCGCACCGACATCCGCCTGATGATCAGCGACGTCGTCATGCCGGGCATGACGGGGCCCGAACTGTGCGCGACGGTGCGTCAGCGCCACCCGCATGTCGGCATCGTCTTCGTCACCGGCTATGCCGGCGAGGCGGGCGACGGCGGCGAGCTGGAGGGAGAGACGGTGCTGCGCAAGCCGTTCACCGTGATGGCGCTCGAACGCGCGGTGACCGGCGCGCTCAGCGCACCGCTCCCCTCGCCAGGAGTCGCGGCAGCAAGGTGAGCGCGCCGAGGATCGGCCAGCGCCGCTGCCACGGCCTGATCGTCATCGCGGTGCCGGCGTGGCGGTTGATCTTCCACGCCAGATAATCGAGCCCGCCCGCGAAGGTCGCGCTCGCCTTGGCGAGACGCAGCAAGGTCAGCGCCTTGCCGCGGCGTTGGGTGCGCCGCCAGCCGCGCAGCGCCGCGCCGCGCGTCAGACGGGCGGGCGCCAGCAGCCGTGCCGCGCGGAGCACCGGCGCGGAGAAGCGGCGATAGCGGTCGGGATCGGCATCGACGATACTGCCCGAGCGGCTCCGGCGTTCGGCGCGCAATTCGGCGCCGTAGGTGAGCGCGAACGCCGCGCGCCACAGATCCAGCGGATCCGCCGGCTCGCGACCCTCGATCGGCAAGGTCCGCGCGATCAGCGTCGGCGCCGCCTGCGCCACCGCCGCGATCGCGGCTTCGCGCGCGCCGACGTCCGCCGCCCATGCCAGCCGGGCGGGCTGTGCGAACCGCGCCCACACCGAGGGATTGTCCGATTTCGGCCCGCATAGCCGGTCGAAATCGGCCGCGCTCAGCACCGCATATTTGCACGTCAGCCCGTCCGCCTCGAACGGGAAGACGTTGGGGGGGATCAGCCGGTTGGCGGTCGCCATCCACGATCTGCCATAAGCCGCACGATAATCGGACACGATCAGGTAGAAATCGAGCATCAACCCGTCGAGCCGCTTCTCGCGCAGGCACGAGCCGTAGAACAGCACGGCGCGCGCCGCCTGCGGATAGCGCGCCGCCACCGCCGCGGCGAGCGCCGCGGCGCGCGGTTCGACAGGCTCGGCCAGTTCGGCCGCCACCAGCGCGCGCAGATCGTCGGTCATCGCGCGCGGCCGGCGCGGTTCAAGCGGCCAGGCTGAGGAAGGGCACGGGCGCGGTCGGCGTCAGCACGATCGGGCGGCCCGCGCGCGATTCGAACAGCTCGCCGTCGAGGATCACGCTCGACGAGCCCTCGATGCGGATCTCGTCGCCGCGCTCGATATGGACGCCCGTCATCGGGTTGCGCCCGAGCCGTCCGAACACGCTCGCCACCGTCGCGCCGACCAGCGAGCCCGCGCGCTGCTCGACCATCATCAGCTGGAGCGCGCCGACATTGCCGCCCTGCGCCTGCTTCCAGCCGAGCAGCAGCTTCTGCAGCGTCGTCACGATCAGCAGGGCAAAGGTGCCGGTCAGCACGCCGCCCTTGATCACCGACACCGAGATCGGATTGGACTTGGGCGGCAGGAAGGCGGCGCGGATGCCGAACATCATCGTGAACAGCAGCGCAAGGCCGGTCAGCAGATGGCTGATCCCGTTGGGCAGCCCCAGCGGATAGATTTTGTTGCGGCAGTAGAGCATCGAATCGGCCAGCCCCGCCCCGCCCAGGAACATGCCCAGCACCGGGCGCGCATTGACCTCGCCATGCGTCAGCGCGATCAGCTCGCGCGCGACGATGTGCGGCGCCATGTCGTCGCCGGCGATCTCCATGATCCGCGCCAGCGCCTGCAACGGATCGCCGACCGCGCCCAGATCGAGCGCGATCAGGTTCGTCTTGCCGTTGGGCAGCACCGCGACCGGTGGCGGCGTCACGCCGAAATGATCGCCATGATAGAGCTCGGTCAGCGTCGCCTGCACGGTGCCGTCGCCGCCGTTGATGACCAGGATCTTGGGGCGCACGCGCGCAATCGTGCGCAGCGCGTCGCCGATCTGCGCGACATCCTCGACCTCATAGTGGAACACGTCGCGATGCTCGGCGCAGAAGGCGCGGATGCGCGGCAGCAGCGAGCGGTTGCCCGTCGAGCGCGGATTGGACAGCAGGGCAACGCGCGCCATCAGACCGCCCCCGCCACCGGCGCGAAGCTGCCGCCCGACAGATAGTTGAGCACGACGGGCACGACGCGCACGCCGTGGCCGACCGGTACGGCGACTGCGTCGGCGGGCGGCTTGCGCTTGAACATCAGGTCGAACAGCGAAAGATGCGGATTGCCCGACATGCCGCCGCCATCCGCGCGGCCGGCATGGTCGTCGCCGTCGACGTCGTGGCGCACCGAGACCGCATAGCGGCCGGGCGCGGGGACGGGCACGCAGACGTCGAGCGCGCCGGCGGCCGGCACGCGCAGTTCGATTCGTTTCAGATAGCTGCCCTTGTCGAAATAATGATCGGGATCGCCGCCATAGGATTGCACGCGCACCACGCCGGTGCGCTGCTTGAAGCCGACGACGTGGACGAGCATCGCCGGCTGGCCCGCGGCGCAGACGTCGGCGAACGGCCCCGCGGGAGCAGCACCCACCGCAGCCGGCAGCGCCATCAGGGCGGCCAGCGTCGCGGCACCAGCGCCGATCCGCACTTTGGACATGACCTCGCATCTCCCGGAAGCTATAGGCTCGTGGGCACCGACACGGGGCGTTCGCACCCGCCTGTCTCCACCCTGTGCTAGATCGGTCGCAAATGCGGCCGGAAGATGGTCATGAGGCGTCCAAACCTTGAGATTTCTGACGCTGATCGATCGCTATATCGCCCGGCTGATCGTCGTTCCGCTGGTCTCGACGCTGGTGCTCGCGGCGATGCTGCTGCTGCTCGACAAGATGCTCAAGCTGTTCGATTTCGTCGTGCGCGAAGGCGGGCCGGTCAGCGTCGTGTGGAAGATGCTCGCCAACACGCTGCCCGAATATATGTCGCTGGGCGTGCCGATCGGGCTGATGCTGGGGACGCTGCTCGCCTTCCGCCGGCTGGCGATGTCGTCCGAACTCGACGTGCTGCGCGCGCTCGGCTGGGGCTATGGCCGGCTGCTGCGCGTGCCCTACATGTTCGCGTTCGTGCTCGCGCTGGTCAATCTCGGCATCGTCGGCTTCGTCGAGCCCTATTCGCAATATGCCTATGAGGGGCTGCGCTACGAGCTGCGCTCGGGCGCGCTCGGCGCCTCGATCAAGGTCGGCGAATTCACCAAGCTGGGCAAGAAGGACACGATGCGGATCGAGCACAGCCAGAATGGCGGGCGCGATCTCTCCGGCATCTTCGTCCATACCGAGGGCGAGGACGGCAAGGTCTCGGCCGTCACCGCCGAGAGCGGCAGCTTCTTTGGCACCGACGATCCCGACACGATCATCTTCCGGCTGCACAAGGGCGTGCTCGTCTCCAACGCGCCGGGCTTCAAGACGCCGCGCGTGCTGACCTTCACCAGCCAGGATCTGCCGATCGCGCTGCCCAAGATCGACAATTTCCGCCAGCGCGGCATCAAGAACGAGGAGCTCACCGTCCCCGAGCTGGTCCGCACCGGCCACAGCGGCACCGCGACCGACGCCGAGCGCATCCAGAGCCGCGCGGAGTTCCACTTCCGGATGGTCGAGGTGGCGATCATGTTCCTGTTGCCGCTGCTCTCGGTCGCGCTCGCGGTGCCGCCCAAGCGGTCGAGCTCGGCGCTGGGCGTGTTCCTCTCGATCGTGATGGTGGTCACCTACCACAAGATCAACCAATATGCCGCCGCCGTCGCCGCGCTCGGCAAGATCAACCCGATCATCGCCTTGTGGACGCCCTTCCTGCTCTTCTCGCTGCTGATCTGGTGGATGTACCATACGCTCGCGCACAAGCCCGGCGGCCAGCCGATCGGCGCGCTCGAGCGCGTCGCCGCCAAGGTCGGCGCGGCGATCCGGCGGTGGGCGCGATTGGGGCAGCAGCGAATCCAGGTGCCCGCATGAGGCTCGCCCCCGAATTCCAGTTCTTCCCGTCGCGCACGCTCGCCTGGTATATGGCGCGCAGCTTCCTGACCAAGACGCTCGCGGTGCTGGCGGCGCTAGTGTTCGTGCTGCAGACGCTCGATCTGCTCGGCGAATCGGGCGACATCCTCGCCTATCCGGGCAACGGCCAGCATCAGCTCTGGCATTATGTCGCGCTGCGCGTGCCGCAGCTGATCGCCTTCCTGCTGCCCTTCTCGGTGCTGCTCGGCACGCTGATCGCGCTGGTGACGCTCAACCAGAACAGCGAAGTGATCGCGATGAAGGCGGGCGGCGTCTCGGCGCACCAGATCCTGGCGCCGCTGGTGCTGGCGAGCCTCGGCATCGCGGGCGTGTCGTTCGCGTTCAACGAACGCGTGGTGACGCGCGCGACCGCGACGCTCGATGCCTGGCAGAATGTCGATTACGGCCCGATCGCCAAGGGTCATGCCAATCCCGCCAACGTCTGGGTGCGCGACGGCGACGACATCGTCCACGCCAATCAGGTGCTCGGCAGGGGCGCCGGGGTGCGGCTGATCGGCGTCACCGTCTATGATCGCGACGGCGGCGAGCTGCGTCGTATCTTCCAGGCGCCATCGGCGGCGCTGCTGCCCGGCGGCGGCTGGTCCGCGCCCCGGACGACGATGTTCGACGTCGTCTCGGGCAATGAGCTGGCGATGGCACGATACCAATTCGGCCAGCACATCAGCTCCGACCAGTTCACCCTCGCCGACGTCGCCGCCGACGAGCGCTCGCTGACCGACCTCGCGACCGCGATCGACGAGCTCGCCGCCGCCGGTCGCCCGACCGGGCCGCTCGAGACCGGCTGGTGGCACAAGCTGGCCGGGCCGCTCTCGTCGATGCTGATGCCGCTGCTCGCGGGAGTGGCGGCGTTCGGGCTCGCGCGGTCGGGCGCGCTGTTCCTGCGCGCGGTCATCGGGATGGCGCTCGGCTTCGCCTATTTCGTCGCGGACAATTTCGCGGTCGCGATGGGCAATCTCGGCGCCTATCCGCCGTTCCTGGCGGCATGGGCGCCGTTTCTGCTGTTCCTGCTGATCGGCGAGACCGTGCTGATCCGCACCGAGGAATAGCGGCCGGATTGCGCGTCACGGGTGCAATATCCCGATCCTCGCCTATATGAAGGCGGCGCCGATGCGGGCGAGGCGCACCGTGATCGCCACCGCGCTGCCCAAAAGGCGCCGCATTGCGGGGCCAAAGGCGGAGCATCAAGAGCTGGCCCTGCCATCCTTCGAGGACGAGTGACACCGTGAACAGCAAAGCCATCCGCCGCACCGGCTTCTGGTCGCAGTCGCATCATCTCGACCGGATGACGCTCAGGCAGCTGATCGTCGCCTATCTGCAATATCCCGCGATCCTCCTCTATCTCGGCCTCGCCGCGGTCGGGATCGGCGCCTGGTTCTATCGTCCCGCAACGATCGGCGGGTCGCTGCTGTCGATCGCCGCGGCGGTGCTGCTCTTCCCAATCGTCTGGTACGCGCTGCACCGCTGGGTGCTTCATTCGCGCTGGATGTGGAAGATCAGCTGGCTCGCGGGCACCTGGAAGCGGATCCACTACGACCATCATCAGGACCCCAATCATCTCGAGGTGCTGTTCGGATCGCCGATGAACGTCGTGCCGACCGTCGCCTTCTCGACGATCCCGGTGGGCTATCTGATCGCCGGCCCCGGCGGCGCCGCGGCGGCGTTCGCGACGGGCATGATCCAGACCTGCGTCAACGAGTTCTTCCACTGCATCCAGCACCTTTCCTACAAGCCCACCAACACGTGGCTGCTGCACATGAAGCAGCGTCACATGGAGCATCATTTCCACGACGAGACGGGCAATTTCGGCATCACCAACTTCTGGTGGGATCATCTGGGGCGCACCTATTATCCCGGCGCCGCCAACCGCAAGAAAAGCCCGACCGTGTTCAACCTCGGCTATACCGACGAGGTCGCCGAGGCCTATCCCCGCGTGCGCGATCTGTCGGGCGGCGTCATCGCCACCGCCGAATTCCGCAAGCGCAACAAGGGCGCGCTCGATCGCGCGGCGTGACGAAGAAATCGCTTAATCGCTCCGGTCGTTTCGCATAAGCCTGCGCGCGCACAGCGAAGGGACAGATCATGGCAGGCGAAATCAGCTTCATCGAGGCAAAGACCAAGGCCGAGAAGAAGCGCTTCGTCGAGGTCGCCTTCCAGCTCAATCGCGCCGATCCGGCCTGGGTGCCGCCGCTGCGCGACGAGGTGATGGGGCTGATCACGCCGGGCAAGAATCCCTGGTTCGGCCATGGCCACGCCGCCTTCTTCATCGCCCGCCGCGACGGCCGGGATGTCGGGCGTATCTCGGCGCAGATCGATCATCTCTGGGCGACGATGCCCGCCGAACAGGGCGGCGGCCCCGGCATCGGCAATTGGGGGATGTTCGAGGCGGAGGATGCCGCGGTCGGCGCCGCGCTGATCGCGCATGCCGAAGCCTGGCTGCGCGGCGAGGGGATGACGCGGTCGCTTGGCCCGATCTCGATCTCGATCTGGGACGAGCCAGGCCTGCTCGTCTTCGGCCACGACCATGCGCCGACCGTGATGATGGGGCACAACAAGGCGATCTACCAGAGCTGGATCGAGGCGGCGGGCTATACCAAGATCAAGGATCTCAACACCTATGATCTCAACATCGAGAAGCCCTTCCCGCCGCTGATCCAACGCATCGTCGCCTCGGGCGAGCGCAATCCGCGGATCACCGTGCGCTCGGTCGACAAGACGAAGTTCGCCGAGGAAGCCGCGCTGATCCTGTCGCTGCTCAACGATGCCTGGTCGGGAAATTGGGGCTTCGTGCCGCTGACCGACGACGAGATCGCCTATGCCGGCAAGAAGCTCAAGCCGATCGTGTTCAACGAGTTGATCCGCATCGCCGAAGTCGAGGGCGAGCCCGTCGCCTTCATGATGACGCTGCCCAACATCAACGAGATGCAGATGGATCTCGACGGCCGGCTGTTCCCGTTCGGCTTCATCAAGCTGCTGTGGCGCCTCAATGGCGGCTTCTCGGGAAAGCCGCGCGTCCATACCGTGCGCGTGCCGCTGATGGGCGTGAAGCGCGCGCTGCAGGCGACGCGGCTGGCCTCGCAGCTGGCCTTCATCATGATCGAATATATCCGCGCCACCTCGGTCGCCAATTTCGGTGCGACGCGCGCCGAGATCGGCTGGGTGCTCGAGGATAATCAAGGCATGGTCTCGATCGCCGACGCGATCGAAAGCAAGCTCAACCGCATCTACCGGATCTACGAAAAGCCGCTCTAGTCGCGCTTACTTGTCGAGCGCGTACACCGGCACCGTCGGCGCGAGCGGCGCGGTGCGGACGCGGAGCGCGACCCCAGCGGACATGATCAGCAGCAGCGCGACCGCGACCAGCGCCGCGCGATAGCCCCGCTCGATCTTCGCCAGCGGCCAGACCGCGGCGGCGGCGAGCAGCAGGAACGGCGCCATGGCGGGCGCGAGCGGCGCGCCGACGCCGAGGAAGGTCATGTGCGCAAGCGGCAGCAGCGGCGCGCCCACCGCGATCGCCGCAACTGCCGCCAGCACCGCGCTCGTCGGCCGCACCCATGCCGCGTCGGTCCAGGCGATCAACGCCGCCGCGATCCCCAGCAGCAGCGCCGGCCAGGCGAAGATGAACGCCGCCAGCGGCGCCTTGGCCTGGAGGATGAGCGCGACGAGCAGCACCAGCGTGATCGCGCCCAGCCATCCGCCCCAGCGTGTCGCGCCCGCAGCCGGCGCGAACCAGCCGGTCGCGATGCCGAGCAGGCCCGCGACCAGGATCAGGCCATGCGGGCCACCCGCCGCCCAGCAGATCAGCATCAGCAGCACGGCGGGCAGCATGCCCGCGACGCGACGCGGCGGACGCCGCAGCATCAGGAAGCCGAGCAGCGTGGCGAAGGCGACCACCACGGCCTGCAGTTCGAGCATCGGCAGCGCCGCGAGCCGATCATAATAATCGGGGTGGCGCGCGCTGCCCGACAGCAGGTTGAACGCGGTGAGCGCCAGCACGGCATGGACGAGCAGCCAGATCGCGGCGCCAAAGCCCTGCCCGAGCGCGACCGGCGTCACGGCCGCGCGCCGCATCGCGCCGGCGACAGCGACACCCAGCGCGACCGCGGCGACCAACAGGATCAGCCATCCCGTGGCGATCGCATAATGGACGAGGCCGTGCCCCGCGACGTCGAAGAAGACGGCATCGTCGCCGGCCGCGGGCAGCCTCGGCGCGAAGGCGAGCGCGGAGACGATTCCGAGCGCCTGCCCGCCCAGATCCTGCAGCGTGCGCGGATCGAGCCGGTCGGCGGTCGCGCGCGGCGAATGATAATATTGCGGCCGCCCGAGCATCGCGAAGTTGAAGCCCGGCAGCCCCTTTTCGCGCGAGACCGTGAAATCGGTGTCGTTGGGCATCATGCGATAGGCGAGCACCGCCATCGAATCCGCCACCGGCTGCGCGACGCCGCGGGCGAACAGCGCGATCATCGCAGCATTGCCCGCACCCGTCTCGAACATCGTCGCGCGCCCGCCGGCGCCGCGCGATTCGAGATTGACCACGACGCCGACATGACTGGCGACGCCGTCGGCGGGCCAGAAGGCGCGCGCCCCCGACAGGCCGATCTCCTCGCCGTCGGTGAACAGCACGACGATGTCGCGCGCGGGCGTCCCGCGTGCCCGGATCGCGCGCACCAGCTCGAGGATCGCGGCGACTCCCGCGCTGTCGTCGGCGCCACCGGGCGAGCCCCACACCGTATCCATATGCGCCATCACCGCGACCGCGGGCAGCGTGCGGTCGCGACCCGGAAGCACGCCGACCAGATCGGCGATCTCGGCTGCGTGGCTGGCCTGCGGATTCCAGCGATGCAGCGTCGCATAGCCCTCGGGATCGATCAGGTAGCGCCGCTCCTCGGGGACGATGCCGAGTGCGCGCAGGCGGGTGGCCAGATAGGCGCGCACGCGCGCATTGTCCTCGCTCGCCGCGGGATGCGGGCGCAGCGCGATCGCGCGGACGTCGATCATCGCCCGCTGCGCGGAAAAGGACGCGGCGGGCGCCGAGACCGGCAGCGCGCGTGGCGGCTGCGCGGCGTCGATCCCGATCCACAGCATCGCGACGATCGCGACGAGCAACGCCGCGATCCGCGCCGCCCGGCCCTGCGCGCGTGTCTCGGCCATCGGGGTCAGCGCAGCTCCGCCCAGGTCGGCGCATGGTCGGACGCCTTCTCGCGGCCGCGCACCGCCTTGTCGACATCGGCGGCGACGAGCCGATCGGCGGCCTGCGGGCTGAGCAGCAGATGATCGATGCGGAAGCCCGCGTCGCGCGCCCAGGCGCCCGCCTGATAGTCCCAGAAGGTATAGAGACGTTCGGGCTCGGGATGGAGCGCGCGGATCGCGTCGGTCCAGCCCTGGTGGATCAGCCGGCGTAGCGCCGCGCGGCTTTCGGGCTGCGCCAGCGCGTCGTTCGCCATCGCGCGCACCGAAAACGTGTCGATGTCCTTGGGGATGACATTATAGTCGCCGGCGAGGACGACCGGCTTCTCCTCGACGAGCAAGGCCGCGGCATGGTCGATCAGCCTGTCCATCCAGGCGAGCTTATAGTCGAATTTGGGGCCGGGCTGCGGATTGCCGTTGGGCAGATAGATGGAGGCGATCACGACGCCGTCGATCTCGGCCTCGATATAGCGGCTGTGCGTTACGTCGGGATCGTCGGGCAGGCCGCGGCGGCGCTCGACGGGCTGCGCCCCGCGGGCGAGAATCGCGACGCCGTTGAAGCCCTTCTGGCCGTGCCAGATCGCGCCGTAGCCGGCGTCCTCGATCGCCTGGATCGGAATCCGGTCGCCGTCGGCCTTGAGCTCCTGCAGGCAGGCGACGTCGGGCTTGGCCTCGTCGAGCCATTCGAGCAACCGCGGCAGGCGGGCGTTGATACCGTTGACGTTGTAGGTGGCGATCCGCATCGCCGGCGTTCTAGCGGGCTCGTGCCGGGACCGAAAGGGTGCGATCGCGACGCGTCAGATCGAGAAGGACGATCCGCACCCGCAGCCCGAGGCGGCCTGCGGATTCTCCACCTTGAACGCCGCGCCACCGAGCGACTCGACATAGTCGACCGACGCGCCGCGGACGAGATCGAGGCTGACCGGATCGACGACCAGCGTCACCCCGTCGCGGACGGCGAGAATGTCGTCGGCGGCGGGCGCATCGGCGAGGCCGAAGACATATTGGAAGCCCGCGCAGCCGCCGCCATCGACCGAAAGACGCAGCATCGCAGGCTTGCCCTGCTTCGCCGCGATCGCAGCGACGCGGGCGGCAGCGGCGGTGGTGATGTCGATCGCGGCGGGTTCGGTCATGACGGCTAGATAAGCCTCAAGGCCGGGTCATTCAATCCGCGCGCGCCGCACAAGACTGCCGGATCAGTCGGAATCGGGATCCTCGGGGCCGCCCATCGCCATCTGCGGCGTGCCGGCATGCGCCGGGGCGGTGCGGTTCTGCAGCGCGGTCATGTAATCGGCGGTCTGCAGGAAGGGCATCGGATTGACCGCGCGGCCATCGATGCGGACCTCATAATGGAGGTGGCTGCCGGTCGAGCGGCCGGTCGAGCCCATCAGCGCGATCAGATCGCCGCGATGGACGTGCTGGCCCGAATGGACAAGGATCTGCGAGAGATGGCCGTAGCGCGTCTCGATGCCCTTGCCGTGCTCGAGCTGGACGAGATTGCCGTAGCCGCCATAGGTGCGCTCGGCGCGGCCGACATAGCCGTCGGCGGTGGCATAGACGGGGGTGCCGATCGGGGCGGCCATGTCGAGCCCGGGATGCATCTCGCCGCCGCCGCCGAACGGATTGCCGCGTACGCCGAAACCCGAGGTGTAGCGGAAATCGCGCACCGGCTTCTGCGAGGGCACCGAGACCAGCCCGCCGTGCGGCACCGCGTCCATCTTCTTCCAGCCGTCGAACAGCGTGCGGAACATCGGGTCGGCATGCGCGCCCAGACCCGCGGTCGAGACCGCGTCGAACGCGCCGACCGAGGCGGTCGCGGTAACCGCTGCCGGATCGGCCGCCAGCGCAGGCGTTGCAGCGAGCCCGGCCGCAAGCGCGACAATCGTCAAAATCCTGGATGGGAGCGGAAACCGAAGCGCGTTTGCAGCGTTATGAAAGCAGCCGAAATCAGACTTCACGTTGTTTCCCACCCGGACCTATCCAAAGCACGGGACGATCGCCCCGGACGAGGATGATGTGACGCTGCCGCTCGTGGAATGCCCCTCCCGCTGACGGCTGTTAACGTCTGGCCGGATCAGGCCGATGTCGCAAGTGTGCCGTAATAGTCCAGCGTCAGACCGGCCGCTTGGCGCGCTGAATCGTTGAATGGCGGCCGTACGAGGCCGGGAAACCGCGCCGACAGCAGCGTTCGCCACGCCTGCGCGGGCTCGATGCGTGCGGTCGCGCAGCACGAACGGAACCATTTGGCGCCGATGCCGACGTGGCGGATCTCGTCGGTGAAGATCCGCATCAGCACGCGCCCCGAGCCGCTATCGCCGTTCGCCTCGAAGCGCGCGACCGTCGCCGGCGTCACGTCGAGCCCGCGCGCCTCGAGCGCCATCGGCACCACCGCGAGCCGCGCGAGCCGATCGTCGCGCGTCCGGTCCGCCGCTTCCCACAGCCCGTCATGCGCGCTGAGCGCGCCATAGCCCGATCCGAGCGCGCGCAGCCGCCGATCGAGCAGCGCGAAGTGCATCGCCTCGTCCGCGCCGACGCTCAGCCAGTCGTCGACGAAGCCCCGCGGCAGGCCCTCGCCGAACCGTCCCGCGCAATCGAAGGCGAGATCGATCGCGACATATTCGATATGCGCGAAGGCGTGGAGCATCGCGACGCGCGCGCGCGCCGAGCCGCCGCGCTTGCGCCGCGGCAGATCGCGCGGCGCGACCAGCACCGGGTGCGCGGGGCGCGGCGGCGTATCGGGCATCGCGACGTCGAAGCGATGCGCGAGCCGCCCGCCCCGCCAGGCGCGCGCCGCCGCGCGCGCGGCCATCGCCTTCTCGTGGGGATCGGCGGTGCGCAGCACGGCGCGGCACGCCTGCGCGATCGTCGCTGACGCGGCGACCCCCGCCCGTCCGGCGCCGATCACGTCGCCGCCAGCGCCTCGGCCGCCTCGAGCACCTGCTGCGCATGGCCGGCGACCTTGACCTTTCGCCAGACGCGGACGATCCGCCCGTCGGCATCGATCAGGAAGGTGGCGCGGTCGATCCCCATATATTTGCGGCCGTAGAGGCTCTTCTCGATCCAGGTGCCGAACGCCGCGCACACGCTGTCGTCGGCATCGGTGGCGAGGCCTATGCTGAGATCATGCTTGGCGGCGAATCGGGCGTGTTGCGCCGGGCTGTTCTTGGACACCCCGATCACCGCGACGCCCGCCAGATCGAACGCGCCCTTGCGCGCGGAGAAGTCCTTGGCCTCGGTGGTGCAGCCTGGCGTGTCGTCCTTGGGATAGAAATAGAGGACGAGCGGGCGGCCGCGCAGCTGCGCGATCGTCAGCGTGCCGCCCTCGGGCGTCGTGAGCGTGACGTCGGGCGCCATGTCTCCGGGTTGCAGCTCGTTCGCCATCATCGCTCTCCCGCTTCGCCGGCGACGCGCCGCCAGGCCTCGCCGACGCTTTGCCGCGCGGCGTCGAGCGCGGCAAGCAGCGCCGGCCAATCGGGCAGCGCGCACGCCCGCGCGATCGCGTCGCGCGCGGCGGGGCCGGGCTCGGCGGCACTCGGCGCGATCAGCCGCATCGTGACGAGCAGCCGGGTCAGCAGATCGTGCGCCGCGAGAAGCGAGGCCGGCAGCAGTCCGGCGTCGACCAGCACCCGGATCGCCCGCCCGAGCCCTGGATCGAAGCCGATGCGGTAGTTGAGCTGGGTCACGTGGACGAGGAATTCGAGATCGACCAGCCCGCCGGGCATCAGCTTGACGTCGAGCGGGCCGGCGGGCGGCTTGTGCGTGGCGATGTCGGCGCGCATCTTGACCGCATCGGCGACGAGCCCGAGCGGATCGCGATCGCTGCGCAGCGTGGTCGCGACGATCGCATCGAGCGCGGTGCGCGCCGCCGCCGATCCGAACACGCTGCGCGCGCGAGCCAGCGCCATATGCTCCCACGTCCAGGCATTTTCGCGCTGGTAGCGCGCGAAGCTGTCGAGCGAGACCGCGAGCAGCCCCTGCGCGCCCGATGGCCGCAGCCGCGTGTCGATCTCGTAGAGCGGACCCGCCGCAGTCGGCACCGACAAGGCCGCGGTCACGCGCTGCGCGAGCCGGTTGAAATATTGCGTCGCGCCGAGCGGCTTGGCGCCGGCCGATTCGGCGAGATGATCGCCGGTGAACAGGAAGACGAGATCGAGATCGGACGCGTGCGTCAGCGCCCCGCCGCCGAACCGGCCGAGCGCTAGGATCAGCAGCTCGCCCTGCGGGATGCGGCCGTGCACCGCCTCGAACTCTGCGATCGCGGCATGCGCCAGCGTGTCGAGCGCGGCCTCGGCGATCCGCGCATAGCCGCCGGCGACGTCGAGCGGATCGCGCGCGCCCGAGACGATCTGGACGCCCTGCGCGAAGCGCAGCTCGCCGACCTCGCGCCGCACGCGATCGAGCAGCGACTGATAATCCTCTCCGCCCGCGCCCGCGAACCGCCGCGCCAGCGTCGCGACGTCGGGGGGCGGATCGAGCGCGCTCGCATCGATCAGCCCGTCGATCAGATCGGGGCGGCGCGCGAGCATGTCGGCGAGCGTCGGCGCGAGGCTGAGCACGTCGCAGACCAGCTTGGCGAGCGGCGGCCGCGCCTCGAGCAGCCGGAACAGATTGATCGCGCTCGGCAGCTTGGCGATCATATCGTCGAAGCGGTTGAGTGCGGTCGCCGGATCGGGCGCGGCGCCGAGCGCGGTGACCAGCCCGGGCAGCACCGCCTCGAGCGCCTCCTGCGCCGCCGCCGAACGCAGCGCGCGCGCGCCGCCGCCCCGCCAATGCGCGATCCGCGCCGCTGCCGCGCTCGCATCGCCGAAGCCGGCGGCGACGAGCGCCGCGACCAGATCGGGCGCGCGCGCCGGCAGGCTGCGGTCCTCGGGCGCGTCGAGCGCATCGTATATCCGCCCGACGCGCTCGACATGCGGGCCAAGCGTATCGAGCAATGCCGCGCCGCCCGCGCGCGCGTCGAGCCGCGCGACATTGTCGAGCGCGGCCTCGTCCCGCGGCAGGCTGTGCGTCTGGCGGTCCTCGACCATCTGGAGGCGGTGCTCGATCGTGCGATACAGCCGATAGGCCTCGGCCAGAGCATCCGCCTCGGCGGGATCGATCCGCTCGGCGCGGCGCAACGCCGCGAGCGCGTCGAGCGTCGCGGGGGCACGCAGCGCCGGCTCGCGGCCGCCGTGGATCAGCTGGTGGATCTGCGCGAAGAACTCGATCTCGCGGATGCCGCCGCGCCCGCGCTTGAGATCATAGCCCGGGCCGAAGCGCTGCCCCGCCTCATAATGGCTGCGAATCCGCCGCGACAGCGCGCGGATCTCGCCGATCGCGCCGAAATCGAGCGCGCGGCGCCAGACGAACGGACGGATCGTATCGAGGAAGCGCGCGCCCAGCGCGACGTCGCCCGCGGCGGCGCGCGCGCGGATGAAGGCGGCGCGCTCCCACGGCAGCGCGCTCGACTCGTAATAGGCGATCGCCGCCGACACCGGCAGCGCGAGCGGCGTCGCCTCGGGCGCGGGCCGCAGCCTGAGGTCGACGCGCAACACATAGCCGTCGCCGTCGATCGTCTGGAGCAGCTCGACGACGCGCCGCGCGATGCGGACCGCCGCCTCGACCGGCTCCTCGCGCGCGCGCCGCGGCAGGGTGTCGGGATCGAAGATCAGGATCGGATCGATGTCCGAGGAATAGTTGAGCTCGCGGCTGCCATGCTTGCCGAGCGCGAGCGCGGCGAAGCCGCGGGGCGCCGCATCGGGAGTCCGCTCGGCGACCGCGGTGCGGATCGCGGCGTCGAGCGCGCGATCCGCGAAGTCCGAAAGTTGCCGGGTCACCGTCTCGAGCGGATAGGCCGCGGCAAGATCGCCGACCGCAAGCGCCAGCGCCAGCCGCCGCTTCTCGCCGCGCAGTTGCGCCGCGACGCCGGTTTCGCTTGCGACGACCGCGACCGCCTCCCGCATCGCCTGCTCGAGATCGCCCGCGGCGAGCATGTCGGCGACGCGCGCCTCGCGCCGCGCGAGGCGGCGCAGATAGGGCGCGTGGGCATCGGCCCGCGCGAGCGCTTCGCGCAGCGCCGCGCCGCTGCTCGCGAGGACATCGGCACCGCTCATCGCTGCGGGATGCCGCGATGGCCGATCGCACGCAACCCCCGCGCGCCTGCGACGTTGAAGGGCGATGACACAGCAGGACTGGAAATCGTCAGACGGCAGCGCCGCCCGCCTCGGCGGGCCGCAACGGACGATCGTCGCGCCGCACGACGATCAGGGCGTCCGCAATGCGCTGAACGGCGCGTTCGCCTGCTCGACCGATGTCCCGGAGGATTTCGAAAGACTGCTCGCGCGGCTGCGCTGAGCGGCGAGGCCTATCGGCCCGGCCCATCCCGGCTGAGATCGTCGACCTGATCCATGATCGTCTGCAGCGCGGTGGTGTTCGGATCGGTCGCATAGGTGCGCCGCGAGGGCAGCTTGCCATCCGACAGCAACGCCTCGAGCGCGACGCGCCCGCGCGCCACCCGGCTCTTGATCGTGCCGACCGCGCAACCGCAAATCTCCGCCGCCTCCTCATAGGCGAACCCGCCCGCGCCGACGAGGATCAGCGCCTCGCGCTGCGGCTGCGGCAGATGCAGAAGCGCCCGCTGCATGTCGCCGAGCTCGACGTGGCGATCCTGGCTGGCAGGCGCGGCAAGCAGCTTGTTGGCGGTGATCTCGTCCCACTCGCCCTTGAACCGCGCCCGCCGCATCTGGCTGAGGAACAGATTGCGCAGGATGATGAAGGTCCAGGCGCGCATGTTGGTGCCAGCCTGGAAGCGCTGGCGCGCCGCCCAGGCCTTGAGCAGCGTCTCCTGCACGAGATCATCGGCAAGGTCGCGATTGCCCGACAGCGACCGGCCGAACGCGCGCAGATGCGGGATCACCTGCGCCAGCTGCGTCTTGAACTCATTGTCGGGAAGCGGCGTGTGAACGTAGGGAACCGCCTCGTCACCGTCGCCATCCGCATCCTGCGGAACGTCAGTCGTCATCGTTACCGCGGGCTCCTGCGTAAACTGCGCGTTGTTCTGTTGTCGCGGCGAAGATAGGCGCGTCGAAGGGTCGGCGCTAGGCCCGACGTCATTGCCCGCCGATTATCGGTTGATCAGCAGCAGGGCCGCGAAGATGATGATGATCGCGACGAGCGAGATGCCGAGCACGTAGCGCACCGTGTTCGCCTTCTGCCCGCCCCGAGCCTCGGTGGCGGACAGATGGGTCTGATTGTCGTCCATCGACACTCTCCCGATCGTTACGACATGCCAACGTCGGGCCGGTGCGACGGTTCCGCTCAGGCGGGAACCGTCGACGAATCGAAGAACAGCGCCTGCGCGATCGCCGCCTTCACGGTCGAGCGCTGGAACGGCTTGGTGATCAGGAAGGTCGGCTCGGGCCGCTCGCCGGTCAGCAGCCGCTCGGGGAAGGCGGTAATGAAGATCACCGGCACCTCGAACTGCGCGAGGATGTCCTTGACCGCATCGATGCCCGAACTGTCGTCGGCAAGCTGGATGTCGGCGAGCACGAGGCCTGGGCGCCGCGCCATCGCCTGCGCAACCGCCTCGTCGCGGGTAACCGCGACGCCGGTGACGCCGTGCCCGAGATCGCGCACGATCGTCTCGAGATCCATCGCGATGATCGGCTCGTCCTCGATGATCAGCACGTCGGCATGCGTCTGGCGCTCGATCTCGGACAGCGCATCGGCGACGAGCGCATCGACCTCGTCGGCGTCGACGCCGATCAGATAGGCGGCATCCTCGCTGGTGAAGCCCTCCATCGCGGTGAGCAGCAGCGCCTGGCGCGACCGCGGCGTGATCCGCGCGAGTCGCGCCTGCGCAATCACCTCGGGCTGCGCATTGTCCTGCCCGCCATCGACGCCGGTCTCGACGTTCGCCGACGACCAGATCGCCTGGAAGGTGCGATACAGGCCGAGCCGCGGATCGACGTCGCGTGGAAAATCTTCCGGCGCTGCGACGATCGCCTCGAGCGTGGCCCGCACATAGGCATCACCCTGTTTCTGGGTGCCGGTCAGCGCCCGCGCATAGCGGCGCACGAACGGAAGATGCGGTGCAAGATCTTGTCCAAGCGACATATTTTTATCCCAATTCCTGTGCAGAGCCCCGATTGGCCCAGCGCCGGATCCGCATATGCTCATGCGCCCCGCCCCTGTGATGACCGCCCCGCAATCAATGGTTCATCAAAGGGTGGAACCATCGTGCGACTTTTTTGTTTCCACGGCCACGCGAGGATTTTATCGCAACGCGTCCGCCGACCGTCTGCATCGTGCAAAAGCGGGCCGGGATCGGTGCAAGACAGGGGATGGGGCACGTTGTCGTTGGGTGATGAAAAGAAGACGAAGCGCAAGACCGCGAGCGCTGCTGCGTCGAGACAGGATGGGGCTCCGGCCGATCGCGACGTCGGCCACGCGCTCCGATCGGTCTATGCCAAGACGGTGAGCGAGGACGTCCCATCCGAACTGCTGGACCTCCTGGGCAAGCTTAGCTGACGCGGGCGTGCCCCCGGAACCAACACCGCGTCCCATGTCGTCCCCGTCGCCTGCGCTGCGTGCGTTCGCACGGCTATCGACCAGCCTCAAGATTCTGATCGTGCTGTCGCTGGCGCTGCTACCGCTCGGCGTGATCGCCTCGCTCGCCTCGATCGAGACCGCCAAGGCCAACCGCGCCAACCGCGAGGCCGCGGCGCATCTGCTCGCCACCGACACGGCGGAACGCTTCAACCTCTATATCGATCAGACCGCGGCGGTGCTCCACGCCGCGCAGCGCCGCGGCGCGGCCGGATGCCGATGGGGGGTCGCGATGATCGACGCGCCCTCCGCCGCGGTCGCGATCTTCGATCCGGCCGGCAAGCTGCTCTGCTCGAGCCGCCCGCTGACCGCGACGCTGCCGATGCGGCCGGCGGGGGCGACACCGATCGCGACGATCGACGCCGACGACCAGACGCTGCGCCTGATCGCGAGCACCAACGACGTGCCCGGCTGGGCGCTGGCCGAGCTGCCCCGCGCGCTGCTCGCGCAGTCGCTGCATCCGCACGCGCTCGAGGGCAGCTATGCGGTGCGGCTGCGCGACGCGGCATCGGGCCAGGAGCTTGCGCTATCGACGATCGAATCGATGCCGCTGGGTCGCGATTCGCTCGCCCCGTTGCCGATCGCGGGCGGCCAGCTGTCGCTGTCGATGACGGTGGTCACGCCGCCGCTCAGCGCCAACGAGATCCTGCTGACGCTGCTGCCGATCCTGATGTGGATCTCGGCGGCGGCGATTGGCTGGCTGGTCGTCGATCGGCTGATCCTGCGGCCGCTCGACGCGATGCAGGACGCGGTCGACCGCTATCGCCTCACCGGCCGCTTCGAGACGCCGCCGCTGACCACGCCCGCGTTCGAGATCCGCACGCTCGGCCACGCCTTCCAGCGCGCGGCGCAGACGATCACGCGCCACGAGGCGGAACTCGAAGAGGGGCTGGCCCGCCAGACCAAGCTGACGCGCGAGGTCCACCACCGCGTTAAGAACAACCTCCAGGTCGTCGCCAGCCTGCTCAACATCCACGCACGCGGCGCGCGCACGAGCGAGGCGAGCGACGCCTATGCGACGATCCAGCGTCGCGTCGATGCGCTGGCGCTGGTCCATCGCAGCCATTTCGCCGAGCTCGAGGTCAATCGCGGCATCGCGCTGCGGCCGCTGATCGGCGAGCTCGCCGCCAATCTGCGCGGCTCGCTCCCGGCCAGGGCCAAGCCTCCCGTCATCAGCCTCGACGTCGGCCTGTTCCACGTCCAGCAGGACGCCGCCATCTCGGTCGCGTTCCTGCTCGTCGAGCTGATCGAGACCGCGATGGTCCGCCTGCCCGGCACGACGATCGCGATCGCGCTCGAGCCCGTCGCCGGTCGCGCCGATCGCGCCCGGCTGTCGGTGCGCTCGCCCGCGCTCGCCCGCGCCGCCGCGCCGATCGACGATCATTTCGAGCTGTTCGAACGCGTCATCGGCGGGCTCGCGCGCCAGATCCGCTCGCCGCTCGAACGCGACGAGGAGCGCGGCATCGCGACGATCGAGATCATGGTGCTCGACGAGGCGACGCGCGCTGGTGCCGCCGAATAGCGATCCGCTTCGGGCGCCGCGCGCGGGCATCGTCTTCCGCCTGCGGGGCGCTTTTTCGCGAAAATTGTGCAGCCGCCCGGAACCGCCTTCGCTCTGGGCCGTTTTACTGTTCGGATAGCGACCTTTTGCCCCCCCGCTCTCGCTATCCACAAACACCGGGCCCGGTTGCCCCGTCCATCCCCCCCGGACGGTGCAACCGGGCCCAAATTCTATGTGCGTGCCGCAAGATGCGCGCGGCGAACCGCGGAACTATTGTTTCGGGGGCGCATTCTCTCCCCGGCGACGATGCATCACGCTCGTCAGGCAAGGAGCAACATCATGGTTCGCAAGATTCTCACGGTTGGGCTGGTCATGGGCGCGCTGGCGGTGTCGGCCTGCAACACCGTCGCGGGCGCCGGCAAGGACGTCTCGTCGGTCGGTCATGCGACCACCAAGGCGGCCGATACCAGCAAGTAAGCCGGTCATCGAACCAGAACGGGCGTCGCGGGCAACCGCGGCGCCTTTTTGATTCGAGACGCCTTTTTGATTCGAGACGGGCGCGATCGACGACGCGCTGTGGTCTAAGACCGGCCGAGGCTCAGGAGACGGCGGCGGCCGCTTCGCGCGCGCGCCGGCGTTCGGTGAACCAGATCGCGACCAGCGCGAATTCGTAGAGCAGCACCAGCGGCACCGCGAGCAGCAGCATCGACACGACATCGGGCGGCGCGAGGAGCGCAGCCACGCCGAAGATCGCGACGACCGCATAGCGGCGTCCCTTGACGAGCTGTCCGCGCGTCACGATTCCCGCGCGCTCGAGCAGCATCAGCAGCACCGGCAGCAGGAAGGCGACGCCGAAGCCGAACAGGAATTTGGTGACGAAGGACAGGTAGTTGCCGATCGCCGGCAGCGCTTCCTGCTGGATCCCGCCGACATTGCCCTGGAAGCCGAGCAGGAAGTGCAGCGCCAGCGGCATCGCCATATAATAGGCCATCGCCGCGCCCGACAGGAACAGCACCGGGGTCAGCATCAGGAAGGGCAGCAGCGCGCGCTTCTCCTTCTTGTAGAGTCCGGGGGCGACGAAGCGCCAGATCTGGTTGGCGACCACCGGGAAGCTCAGCATGATCGCCGAGAACAGCGCGACCTTGAGCTTGGCGAAGAACGCCTCGAACACGTCGGTGTAGATCAGCTTGCCCTGCCCCGCGCGCAGCAGCGGCTGGACGAGAAACGCAAAGATGTTCTCGGCGAAATAATAGCAGAAGCAGAAGGCCAGCCCGAGCGCGCCGAACGCCCAGATCAGCCGCCGGCGCAGCTCGATCAGATGCTCGAGCAGCGGCGCGCGCGTATCGTCGAGATCGTCCTCGCCCCCGCTCATCGCTCAGGCCGGACGCTGCGGTTCGGCAAGAATGGCGGCCTTGTGGTCGATCGCCGGCTGCGGCGTCTCGCCGGGCGCGTCCGTCGCAGGCTCGGGCGGCGCGATCTGCGTCATCGGCGCGGCGGTGACGGCGAGCAGATCGGCATGCTCGCGCATGATCCGCTCATTCTCGGCCTTCCATTTGACCTCCATCTCGTGCAGCTCCGCCTCGCGCACCATGTCGTCCATCGCGGTGCGGAAATGGCGCGCCATCGTCCGCCCCTTGCCGACCCACTGGCCGACGAAGCGCATCACGCGCGGCAGATCCTTGGGGCCGATGAAGATGATCGCCACCAAGGCGACGAGCATCATTTCGGACGGGGCGATATCGAACATCGACGCTCAGCGAACGAGAGGGGGCCGGCGCTTATTCGTGCGGCCGGTCGTCGGGCATCGGCTGCAGCCCGCGATCCGGATTGGGATCGAGCGGCGGCTGCTGCTGGAGCTGCGCGGTGGTGCGCGGCGGCACGGGACGCGCGGCGACGTCGCCGTCATCCTCGGCCATGCCCTTCTTGAACTGCTTCACGCCCTTGGCGACGTCGCCCATCAGCGCCGAGAATCGCCCGCCGCCGAGCAGCAGCACCGCCACCACGGCGAGGAGCAGGATGTGCGGAAGGGACAGGCCCATGACTAATCTCCGGAGGAACAACCCGCCCTATCTAGGCCTCATCGCCGGCGCTTTCCACCTCGACGTTGAAAAGCATGTCGTCGACCGGATCGAGCAGCCCCGCGGCGCGCAGATCGTCGATCCCCGGCAGGTCGCGGCGGCTGCCGAGACCGAAGTGCGACAGGAATCCCGCGGTGGTCGCATAGATGAGCGGGCGCCCCGGCACCTCGCGGCGGCCCGCCGGCCGCACCCATCCCGCCTCCATCAGCACGTCGATCGTCCCCTTGCTGATCTGGACGCCGCGGATCGCCTCGATCTCGGCGCGGCTGACGGGCTCGTGATAGGCGATGATCGCGAGCGTCTCGATCCCCGCGCGGCTGAGCTTGCGGGGCTCCTCGCGCGTCCGGCGCAGGATGTGCGCGAGATCGGGCGCGGTCTCGAAATGCCAGCGTCCGCCACGCTCGACCGGGTGGATGCCGCGCGGCGCATAGCTTTGGACAAGCGCGGCAAGCGCCGCCGCGACATCGACGCCCTCGCCCGCCGCGGCGCCGATCTCGGCGAGCGTGAGCGGCTGCTCCGCGGCGAACAGCACGGCCTCGACCGCGCGCTCGTCCTGCCCGATCATGCCGCGCGGACCCACAGCGTCGCGAAGGCGGCGTCTTGCCTGAGCTCGACGCGGCCCTGCTTGGCGAGCTCGAGCATCGCGAGGAAGCTGGAGGCGCGCGACGAGCGGGTCAGCGACGGATCGGCGGTGGCGGGGAGGAAACGCTCGAGCGCGGTCCAGTCGAGCGCGTGGCCGAGCATCGCCTCGACGCGCTGCAGCGCCGCCTCGAGCGTCATCACCGGGCGGCGCGAGACGACGTGCATCACCGGGACGTTGCGCGCGGTCACCGCGCCATAGGCGGCGATCAGGTCATAGAGCTCGGCCTGCCAGGCGGGCTTGCGGATCACGCGCAGCCCCTCGGGCGCGCCGCGCAGGAAGACGTCGCGGCCGATCCGGTCGCGCGCCATCAGCCGCGCCCCCGCCTCGCGCATCGCGTCGAGCCGCTGCAACCGGAGCTGCAGCCTGAGCGCCAGCTCGGCGGGATCGGGCTCGACCTCGGGGTCGCGCGGCAGCAGCAGCCCCGATTTGAGATAGGCGAGCCACGCCGCCATCACCAGATAGTCCGCGGCGATCTCGAGCTTGAGCGCACGCGCGTCGGTGATGAAGGCGAGATATTGCTCGACCAACGCCAGGATCGACAGCTCGCGCAGATCGACCTTCTGCGAACGCGCGAGCGTCAGCAGCAGATCAAGCGGGCCCTCCCAGCCGTCGATGTCGATCGTGAGCGTGTCTTCTGCGTCCATGCAAGCAGGCTAACGCGCGTCGGAACATCTGCAAATGGGCGATGACGCCAAACGCAACGGATCAGGCGAGCGCCAGCAGCGCATCCCGTTTCGCGACGAGATCCTCGAAGCTGTCCGCCGGCGCCGCCCCCGCGATCGTCGCCATCGCGCGATCGAGCCGCGCGCGTGACGGCTCGGCGATCGCACCCAGCGCGCCCGCCACCGCTTCCATCTCGGCGAGATCGCCCGAGCAGTGCAGCGCAATGTCGCACCCCGCCGCGATCACCCCCGCCGCGCGTTCGCTAAATCCGCCCGACAAGGCGTTCATCCCCAGATCGTCGGACATCAGCAGCCCGTCGAACCCGATGCGCCCGCGGATGATCTGCGCGATCACCACCGGCGAGAGGCTGGCGCAGCGCTCGGCATCCCAGGCGGGATAGACGACGTGCGCGGTCATTCCCATCGGCGCGTCGTTGAGACGCTCGAACGGCCGGATGTCGTCGGCGAGTTCGGCATCGGTGGCGGCGACGACGGGAAGTTCCTTGTGACTGTCCGCCATCGCGCGGCCGTGCCCCGGCATATGCTTGACCACGCCGACCACGCCGCCCTCGCGCAGCCCGTCGAGCACCAGCCGGCCGAGCGAGGCGACCTGGATCGGATCGGCACCCAGCGACCGGTCGCCGATGATCGCGTCGGCATCGGCGTGGCGGACGTCGAGCAGCGGCAGGCAATCGACGTTGACGCCGACCTCGCGCAGCATCAGCGCAATCGCGAGCGCGCCCAGCCGCGCCGCCTCCATCGCCGAGATCGGCGCCTTCTCGTAGAGTTTCGCAAACGGCTCGGCCGCCGGCAGCCTGGGCCATTCGGGCGGGCCGAGACGCTGCACGCGGCCACCCTCCTGGTCGATCAGGATCGGCAGATCGCTGCGGCCCGACAGCGCGCGCAGCGCATCGGTCAGCGCGCGCAACTGCGCGCGATCGACGCAATTGCGCTTGAACAGGATATAGCCGGCCGGATCGACGGCGCGGAAGAAGCTGCGTTCCGCCTCGCCGAGCACCGGCCCGGCGAGGCCCAGAAAGGCCGGTATCATGCGCTCAGGCGGTAAGCCTCAGCCGACGACGGTGCAAGCCTCGCCGGCGACCTTGAGCTTCGAACAGATTGACGGGGCCTGTCCGCCCGCGGCCGCGCGCAGCCGGTAATAGGTCTTGCCGCCGACATCGGCCTTGACCACCATATGCGTCAGCGCGCCCAGATAGGCATAGCGGCCCGACAGCGACTTCCACGCAGCGTCGGCCTTGGCCTGGCTGTCGAGCGCGCCAAGCTGGATCGTCCCGCCTGCGGCCGGCGCGGCAGCGGCGGTCTCGGCCTTGGCGGGTGCCGGCACGGGCTTGGCGGCGACGGGCGCGGGCTTGGCCGCCTCGGGCGCAGGCTTGGCCGCCGCAACCTCGGCGGGCTTGGCCGGGGCCGGGACGGTCGCCGTCTTGGCGGGCTCGCCGGGCTTGGCCCAGGCCGAACCGGTCGCGGGCTTGCCCTTGGCGATCGGCGCCTCGGGAATGGCGGAGAGATCGATCTTGGCGTTGGGATCGGCGCCCTCGCTCGCCGCATAGCTCGAATCGCCCTGGCCCTTGACCTGCATCCCGCCGGCATCCGCGGGCTTGACCTTGTACGGTCCGGGCGCCGCCGCGATCATCGTCGGGTCGGTCGCCGACGTGCCCTGGCCGCCGGCGCGCTGCTTAAGCCAATAGACACCGCCGACGACGAGCCCGAGCGCGACCAGCGCGACCACCAGCCCCGCGATCAGCCGCGCGGCGGAGACACCTTCGTCGGTGCCCTCCTCCTCGACCGGCTCAAGCCAGGGAAGGCGATCCTCGTCCGCTGCTCCACCACGACCCAAGTCCGACATCATCACATCTCCTCGGCCGCGGCGACCCCCATGATCGCCAGACCGTTTCGCACTATCTGCCCGATGGCTTCGGCGAGGGAAAGCCGCGCCTGTGTCGTCGCGGGATCGTCCTGCACCAAAAAGCGACGCTCGGGCGCATCGTTGCCCCGATTCCACAGCGCGTGGAAGGCGCCGGCGAGATCGTAGAGATAGAAGGCGATGCGATGCGGCTCGCGCGTTGCCGCCGCCTGCTCGACGACGCGCGGGAATTGCGCGGCGAAGCGGACGAGGCCCAATTCCTCGTCGTCGAGCCGGGTGTGATCCGCCGCACCCTCGCCCGCCAGACCCAACTCGGCCGCCTTGCGCTGCACCGAGCGGATGCGCGCATGCGCATATTGGACGTAGAAGACCGGATTGTCCTTCGACGCCTCGACCACCTTGGCGAAGTCGAAATCCATCTGCGCGTCGGCCTTGCGCGTCAGCATGGTGAAGCGGACGACGTCGCGGCCGACCTCGCGCACCACGTCGGCGAGCGTCACGAACTGGCCCGAGCGCTTGGACATCTTCACCGGCTCGCCATTGCGGAGCAGCTTGACCATCTGGACCAGCTTGACGTCGAACCGCTTGTCCGGCGCGAGCGCCGTCACCGCCGCCTGGATGCGGCTGACCGTGCCGGCATGATCGGCACCCCATATGTCGATCAGCTCGTCGGCCTCCGCGGCCTTTTGCGCATGATAGGCGAGATCGGTGCCGAAATAGGTGAGCCCGCCCTTCGAATTGCGCACCGGGCGATCCTGGTCGTCGCCGAACTGCGTCGAGCGGAACAGCGTCATCTCGACCGGCTCCCAATCGTCGGGGAGTTTGCCCTTGGGGGCCTCTAGCACGCCCTGGTAGAGCAGCCCCTTGGCGGTCAGATCGGCGAAAGCGGCGTCGACCTTGCCGCTGTCCTGCACCTCGGCCTCGGACGCGAACAGGTCGTGGTGGATGCCGAGCAGCGCGAGATCGGCGCGGATCATGTCGAGCATCGCCGCCACCGCCCTGGTGCGGAACAGGTCGAGCCACTCGGCCTCAGGCGCCTTGGCATAGCGTTCACCGAACTCGGCGGCGAGCGCGGCGCCGACGGGCACGAGATAGTCGCCCGGGTAGAAGCCCTCGGGGATCTCGCCAATCTCCTCGCCAAGCGCCTCGCGGTAGCGCAGATGCGCCGAGCGGCCGAGCGTCTGCACCTGCGAACCCGCGTCGTTGACATAATATTCGCGCGTCACCGGATGACCGACGAAGCCGAGCAGGCTGGCGAGCGCATCACCCACGACGGCGCCGCGGCAATGCCCCATGTGCATCGGCCCGGTCGGGTTGGCCGAGACATATTCGACGTTGACGCGGTGCCCCGCGCCGGCGGTCGAGCGGCCGTAATCGCCGCGTCGCGTGAGGATCGCGGCGAGCTCGTCGCGCCATACCGAGGGCGCGAGCCGCAGGTTGACGAAGCCCGGCCCGGCGATCTCGACGCCGGTGACGCCGTCGATCGCTTCCAGTCTGGGCACCAGCAAGGCGGCCAATGCGCGCGGATTGGTGCCGGCGGGCTTGGCGAGCACCATCGCGGCGTTGGTCGAGAGATCGCCGTGGCTCTGATCGCGCGGCGGCTCGATCGAGACCGCGCGGCGCGGCAGCCCGGCGGGGAGCAGCCCCTCGGTCTCGAGGCTGTCGAGGATGCGGCCGATCTCGTCGGCGAAGCGGATGTAGAGCGTCACGATGTCGGTTCCGGCTTCTTCTTGCTGGGGTGCAGGCCTGGCGCCTGTAGCGTGGCGCGCCCGGGGGGGCAAACCACCCGCGGCGGAAGCGGTGGAATATGCGCATCCGCCGCTCTAAGGATGGCCGCACCACGCCCCGAGAGGACACCACCTTGCCGCCCGTCGATCCCGCCGCCTACACGCACTGGACCTCGCTCGGGCTGTCGCCGGTTGCGCTGTCGCTCGGCTTGCTGCAGATCCGCTGGTATTCGCTCGCCTATATCGCGGGGATCCTGGTCGGCTGGTGGTATATCCTCAAGCTGATCGCGCAGCCCGGCGCGCCGATGGCGCGGCGCCATGCCGACGACTTCGTGTTCTGGGCGACGATCGGCGTGCTGCTCGGCGGCCGGATCGGCTATGTGCTGTTCTACAATTTCGGCACCTACCTCCAGCACCCGCTCGACATCCTCAAACTGTGGGAGGGCGGGATGTCGTTCCACGGCGGCGCGCTGGGCGTCAGCCTCGCGATCATCCTTTTCTGTCGCAGGAACGCGCTCAGCATCCTGCGCTTCGCCGATTATCTCGCGGTGGTGGCACCGATCGGGCTGTTCTTCGGGCGGCTCGCCAATTTCGTCAACGGCGAGCTGTGGGGCAAGGTGACCGACGTGCCGTGGGCGATCGTCTTCCCGGGCGAGGCCGGCCCCTATCCGCGCCACCCGAGCGAGCTCTACGAGGCGGGGCTGGAGGGCCTCGTGCTGTTCGCGATCCTCAGCCTGCTGTTCTGGCGCTCGCCGACCGCGCGCTACCGGCCCGGGCTGCTCACCGGCGTGTTCCTGACCGGCTACGGCGCGTTCCGCTTCTTCGTCGAATTCTTCCGCGAGCCCGACCAGCAGTTCGCCGGCACCTTCTTCGCGACCACGCTGCACATGGGGCAGCTACTCGACCTGCCGATGCTGATCTTCGGCATCTATCTGATCGCCACCGCCAAGCGACGGCGCGTGCGCGTCGAGCCTTTTGCCGGGAATGCCAGCGTCGCCTGAGCCGATGCCCGCCCCCCTCGCCGACCGGCTGCGACGGCTGATCGCGGGCGGCGGACCGATCCCGCTCGCGCAGTATATGGCGCTCGCCAACGCGCATTATTATGCGACGCGCGATCCGCTGGGCGCGGCGGGCGACTTCATCACCGCGCCCGAGATCAGCCAGATGTTCGGCGAACTGATCGGGCTGTGGTGCGCCGACCTGTGGTCGCGGTCGGGCGCGGGCGAGGTCGCCTGGGTCGAGCTCGGGCCGGGGCGCGGGACGCTCGCCGCCGACGCGCTGCGCGCGATGCGCAAGGCCGGGCTTTCGCCGCACGTCCATCTGGTCGAGACCAGCCCGGCGCTGAGCGAACGGCAATGCGCCGCGGTGCCCGATGCGATCCATCACGACAGCGTCGCCACCCTGCCCGCCGACCGACCGCTGCTGATCGTCGCCAACGAATTCTTCGACGCGCTCCCGGTCCGCCAGCTCGTCCGCACCCCCGACGGCGCGTGGCGCGAGCGGATGGTGACGCTCGATGGCGAGCGCTTCGCCGCCACGGTCGGCGAGCAGCGCTTCGACGCGGTGATCCCCGAGGCGCTGCGCGAGGCGGACACGATCGAGACCGCGCCTGCCGCGACAGGCATCCTGCGCGAGCTGGCGGCGCGGATCGCGGCGCAGGGCGGTGCGCTGCTCGCAATCGACTATGGCTATGAAGGCCCGCGCGCCGGCGACACGCTGCAGGCGCTGCGCGCGCATCGCTTCGCCGATCCGTTCGACGCACCGGGCGAGCAGGATCTGACCGCGCATGTCGATTTCGCCGCGCTCGCCGAGGCGGCGCGCGCCGAGGGCGCGGTCGCGCATCCGCTGGTCGCGCAGGGCGCGCTGCTGGACGCGCTGGGGATCGCGGCGCGTACGGCGGCGCTGGCACGCGCCGCGCCCGATCGCGCCGCCGAGATCGCGGCGGCCCGCGACCGCCTCGTGGCGCCCGACCAGATGGGCTCGCTGTTCAAGGCGCTGGCGCTCACAGCGCCGGGCTGGCCGACACCCGCGGGATTCGAGAAAGGGACCGCATGATCGACTATCGCGACGCCACGATCGGCGACGCCGCGGCGCTGGCGGCGCTGTTCGCGCACAGCTTCACCGACACGTTCGGCGCGCTCTACGACCCCGCCGATCTCGCCGCCTTCCTCGCCGGCCACACCCCCATGCACTGGGCGGCGCAGCTCGCCGATCCCGCCTATGCGATCCGCATCGGCGAGGCCGACGGCACGCCCGCCGCCTTCGCCAAGCTCGGCCCGCCCTCGCTCCCGGTCGAGCGGCCGCGGCCGTCGATCGAGCTGCGCCAGCTCTATGTGCTGCCCGCGCACAAGGGCAGCGGCGCGGCGCAGGCGGCGATGGAGTGGGTGATCGCGACCGCGCGGGCGCGGGGTGCTGAGGATCTGTTCCTGTCGGTCTATGTCGACAACCACCGCGCCCGGCGTTTCTACGAGCGCTACGGCTTCGAGCGGGTCGGCCGCTACCGGTTCATGGTCGGCAACCATGCGGACGAGGATGATCTGATGCGGCTCGCGCTATGACCGATGAATCGACTGTCGAGACGATCACCGCGGACGCGCTCGCCGGGGTGCCGCATGGCTTCTTCGGGCGGCGCGGCGGCGTGTCGACCGGCATCTATGCCGGGCTCAACGTCGGTCTCGGATCGGACGACGATCATGCCGCCGTCGTCGAGAACCGGCGCCGCGCAGCGCACAAGGTCAAGCCCGGCGCGACGCTGGTGACGGTGCATCAGGTGCACAGCGCGCTGGCGATCGTCGCCGCGCCCGTCGCCGACGACGCGCGCGAAAGGGCAGACGCGCTGGTCACCGACCGCCCCGATCTGCTGATCGGCGTGCTCGCCGCCGACTGCGTGCCGGTGCTGTTCGCCGACCCGCAGGCGGGTGTCGTCGGCGCGGCGCATGCCGGGTGGAAGGGCGCGATCGGCGGCGTCGTCGCCGCGACCGTCGCCGCGATGGAGACGCTCGGCGCACGCCGCGAGCGCATCGCCGCGGCGATCGGCCCTTGCATCGCGCGCGCCAGCTACGAGGTTGACGACGCTTTCCTCGCGCGCTTCTGCGAGGACGATCCCGAGAACGAGCGCTTCTTCCTCGATGGCCGGGCGGGCCATCATCAGTTCGACATCGAGGCCTATGTCGTTTCGCGCTGCGCGACCGCCGGCCTGCGCCGGATCGAGGCGCTCGGGCTCGACACCTATGCCGACGAGCAGCGCTTCTTCAGCTACCGCCGCGCGACGCACCGCGGCGAGCCCGGCTATGGGCGGCAGATCGCGATCATCGGGGTCTAGTTCCCCGGCGCAGGCCGGGGTCCAGGCCCAAGGATCGCGGCGGGCGCGGCGCGCGAGTGCGAACGTGGGGCCTGGACCCCGGCCTTCGCCGGGGAACAGGGATCGCGTTCACCCCTTCGCCGCGATTTCCTCCGGCGCGGTCAGCGTGGCGACGATCCAGCCATTGCCGTCGGGATCGGACAGCATCGTGAAGCGCCCCCAGGGCTGCTCGTCGATTGGCGAGGCGGCGACGCCGAGCCCGGTGAGCCGCGCATACTCGGCATCGATGTCGGGGACGTGGACCATCAGCCCCTGCATGCTGCCCGGCGGCATCCTTTCGAACCAGGTGACCAGCGCGATCGTCGCGCCGCCCGTCATGGGGCGGAGCTGGATCCAGCGCATCTGTGGCCCCATCGGCATGTCGCGGAGCAGCTCGAAGCCCATCGTCTCGGTATAGAAGGTCAGGGCGGCGGACGGATCGGAAACGGGTATCGAGACGACGGCGATCGGCATCGGAATGTCTCCCCAGTTCGGCTAGGGGTGAAAACATAGCGCCAAAGCGCGTCGAATCCGAGAGAGAGATGGCATGACCGACAGCAGCATCCCCGAGACCGAAGCAGACATGTCCGGCGCCACCCCGCGCCGCCGCCCCAAGACGCCTGTGCTCGAGGTCGGCGGCCGGCGGCTCAGCCCCTCGACGCTGATGATGGGCCACGCCTTCGATCCGATGCTGTCCGAAGGCTCGCTCAAGCCGCCGATCTTCCTGACCTCGACCTTCGTGTTCGAGAATGCCGCGGCGGGCAAACGCCATTTCGAGGGGGTCACCGGCAAGCGCCCGGGCGGCGCCGAGGGTCTCGTCTATTCGCGCTTCAACGGCCCCAACCAGGAGATACTCGAGGACCGGCTCGGCATCTGGGACGATGCCGAGGACGCGCTGGTCTTCTCCTCGGGCATGTCGGCGATCGCGACGATGCTGCTCGCGCTGGTCAAGCCCGGCGACGTGATCGTCCACTCCGCACCGCTCTATGCCGCGACCGAGACGCTGATCGGGCGCATCCTCGGCCGCTTCGGCGTCACCTTCCTCGACTTTCCCGCGGGCGCGACCGAAGCCGAGATCGAGGCGCTGGTCGATCGCGCCAGGGCGCAGGGGCATGTCTCGCTGATCTATCTCGAAAGCCCCGCCAACCCGACCAACGCGCTGGTCGACGTCGAGGCGGTGGCGCGCGTCCGCGATCGCCTCTTCGCGAACGACGAGGACAAGCCGCCGATCGCGATCGACAACACTTTCCTCGGGCCGCTCTGGCAGCAGCCGCTCAAGCAGGGCGCCGACCTGATCATCTACAGCCTGACCAAATATGCCGGCGGGCACAGCGACCTCGTCGCCGGCGGCGTCACCGGATCGAAGAAGGCGATCAACCCGATCCGGATGATGCGCAACACGATCGGCACGATCACCGATCCGCATTCGGCGTGGATGCTGCTGCGCAGTCTCGAGACGCTTGAGCTCCGGATGAGCCGCGCGGGCGAAAATGCGGTCAGGGTGTGCGAATTCTTTCGCGACCATCCCAAGATCGAGAGCGTCGGCTATCTCGGCTTCCTCGAGCCCGGCACGCGCCAGCGCGACATTTACGACCGCCACTGCACCGGCGCGGGATCGACCTTCTCGCTCTATCTGAACGGCGGCGAGCGCGAGAGCTTCGCCTTCCTCGATGCGCTCAAGATCGCCAAGCTCGCGGTGAGCCTCGGCGGCACCGAGACGCTCGCCTCGGCGCCGGCGGCGATGACGCATCTCTCGGTGCCCGATGCGCGCAAGCAGGAACTCGGCATCACCGACAATCTGGTGCGGATTTCGGTCGGCGTCGAGAATGCCGACGACCTGATCGCCGACTTCGAGCAGGCGCTGAAGGCGGTGTAGGCGGGGCGGCGCCGCGCGCCCGCAGCGGTCGCGCGGCACCGTTGACGGACAGGGATTTTGGAGGCGATTGACGATGGTGGAGGCACGATGGAACGGCGCGCTGATCGCGCGCAGCGACGACACGATCGTCGTCGAGGGCAATCATTATTTTCCCGCGGATGCGGTCGACGCGGCCCTGCTCCGCCCGAGCGCCACGACAAGCGTCTGCCCCTGGAAGGGCACCGCGTCCTATTACAGCCTGCACGTCGACGGCACCGACAACCGCGACGCCGCCTGGTACTATCCCGACCCCAAGCCCAAGGCCGAAAACATCCGCGACCGCATCGCCTTCTGGAAAGGCGTCAAGGTCGGTTGATGGGTGGACAGTCGCATCACTCTTCCTCGTCATCCCGGACTTGATCCGGGATCAGTCGACGCGGCGCGGGACGACCGAACGCGGTATGGATTCCCGCCTTTGCGGGAATGACGTGCTTTGGTGGAGAGCGGACATTCGCGGGATCGCATGACCGAGGGCCGCTAGGATCAGAACCGGCCCTGTGCCGAACGTATCAGGCAGGAAAATGAATTCCGCACAGTTTGTTGCCGTCAGGGTCACGGAAATAGGCCAGTTCGATGGTGCCCATGGAGGCAGTTTCGCGCGGTCCGGGCGGAGCTTCGATCGAGGTTCCGCCAGCAGCAACAGCGGTATCGTGAAGCTGCTTCACCTGCTCGGGCGAGTCGCAGGAAAACGCGACGGTGCTGCCGTTGGCGACACTTGCCGGTTCGTCGTTGATCGGCTGGCTGACGATGAAGTTGGTTCCGTTGCCGTTATTGTAGATCAGACGTGTATGGCCGCTGTCGGCGATGTTCCGCTTCCCTTCCCCTGCACCCAAGGTGCTGAGCACCGTGTCGTAGAAGCGCTTGGACCGTTCAATGTCGTTCGATCCGACCATGGTGTGAAAAAGCACACATACTCTCCTGAAGGCTGATCGACTTCCGATCGCCATTAGCGCTCTCACCTAACCGGTAAACAACCTTTGGTCACCCTATGCCCTCGGATTGTCCGCTATTGGGCCGATTGTTGCCGTAGCGCTCTCCGCACCGGAGCCTCTGGCAGATGGCAATCGCGACACTTGAAAAGCGATCATTCCTTGACCGTATGGTCCTCTTTTTCAGAGGACGGCCCATTCAGAGGAATGTCTGGAAGTGGTGGTTAGCTGCCGTTCCGCTTAGCCGCCGCGCGACCCTCCCGCTTCTCAGCGGTAGTTGGTATCAGTCGTTGCACGAACGACCGTAGCCGGGTCGGCCGCACATAGGCGATCGTCAATCCCACGCACGCGGCGAACCAAACGATACCTCCGATCTCTTCATGTCCAAACACAGCGAAGGCGACGAAGAGAGGAGACGCGACAGCGCCAAACGCAAGGCCGACGATCCTCGGCCGCGACCAGTGAAACTCGTCTCCTGCGTCTTTGATCTCTACCACTTCAGTCCCCCAGCCATTGTTAGTCGCCTCGTGCCATGCTGGCCCGAACGTCCGCAAGGGGGCGCTTCCTGTCCGGCAACTTCCACGAGAAGGGCTACGGTGTGCGCTTTCGTCCAATCCACGCGGCCTGGGCAATGAGGGCGACACCAAGAAATAGCGAGAGCCACCCCATCGGGGTATTTCGCTTTGAGAACTCTTCCCCTGACACGAGCATGAGGATGAGGCCGAGGCCAACCCTTTGTTTGATCCAGACCGTCTTCATGCTGCCCTTATTGCTCTTCTCACTTATGACCGCAATTGGGCGTGAGCAGTCGGCAGGACGGCTGGACCAGAATGTCCGTTAGACACCTTGTATCGGCTAAAACCGGACTGGGCGAAATCCACGATCTCGTGCCTATCGTCGTGACCAAGCAGCGCGTGGCAAAGGAATAGCTGCCCGTCAGATCTTGGGGTCGTGGTTCGGGGGTCGGAATGGCGGCAACGGCCGTGCGGATTTCGCTCTCGGAACCCGTTGGCCGTCTTTCGGGCTGAATTGTCGCCACCGGAGGGATGCGATCGGCAAGGTATGAGGGAGGGCTACCGCGGTCACGGTGTCGCGAACGCCCAGACCTCGTTGGCGATCAGCACGATCAGTAGCAGGATATTCGTACGCCGGCCCGGCAGGATCAGGATAGCGAGTATCGCCAACGCATAAGTGACGTTGATCGCGATGACGTCCCGCGTCCATGTGCGACCCAGCAACAGCCCGATCAGCCATGTTGCCAGATTGCACGACAGCACGAGCCCGAAAATTGGCCGCTTCCACCTCCAGTAAGCCTCGTCATAGGCCGCCTGTCCCTCGGTCGTTTCAGGGACTACGAGCGATGCGGCGACATAGTAGATGCTTGTGATCACGAGCGCGGCACCAAGACTCTGCCAGACGCTCGGGAGCAAGGTCCGCATCTCGTAGGCCTGACCCCAGAATTGCGTGACGTCGGCCATGATCCAAACGGCGAGGAGCGGGGTGAGCCACCCGATCTTCAAACGCCCGCGCATCTTCATCAGTCCAGCCAGGCCCGACAGCACCTCGACCAACGCCAGCCCGAGCACCAGCCCCATGAGATTGAATACGACCTCGAAGATGATCAACCGACGGCTCCCCCCACCATGAAAACGACCTCGGGGTTTGAAGGTACCGAACGTGCCATCACGACGCTAGCAACATGCCGCGAGTAACCGCAACGGAGCGATTGCGTTTAAAAACTCGCCCTGGCCCGCCGGATGACATCGGGTCTGACAGATCGTTTTTTTGTAGCCTCGCGTGAGGCCAGAATGGTTCAAGGCGGAGCCACGATACGCAAGCAATGAAATTTGTCGTTTCGGTGGCGATGTCGTGCGGGAGTTCTTCAACACAATCGAGCGAAAGCGGTCATGTCCCTTCGTCGTCCGGGACTTGATCCGGGATCACGCTTCTTGTTCCGGCCGATCAGCGCGACCCCGGTTCGCGGCCGGGGTGACGGCGACGGCATGTCCGCCGCTGGCGCGTCAGCGGCCGCGCCGCGTCACCGCGCCCACTCGACGATCGGCCACCCCCGCCTTGCCGCCAACGCGCGCATCCGCCGGCTCGGATTGGCCGCGACCGGCTCGTCGGCCCATTCCATCACCGGCGCGTCCGAGGCGTGGTCCGAATAGAAGCGGACGCGGACCGCGGCGCGGTCGATCCCTTCATCGGCCATCCACGCCTCGATCATGCGCAGCTTGGCGGGGCCATAGGCGTTCTCGCCGTCGATCTTGGCGGTCACGCGCGCGTCGAGTCCGATGATCGAGTTGGTCGCGATCAGGTCGTCGAAGCCGAGCCGGTCGGCGATCGCCTGAACATAGAGCCGGTAGGATGCGGTCGCCAGCACCAGCCGCCTGCCGGCGGCGCGATCCGCCGCGATCTGGCGGAGCGCGCCCGGCAGGGTGTTGAGCCGCAGCGTGCGCTCGGCGAAGCGCGCGGTCAGCGGCGCGAGATGCTTCGCGCTGATGTGCCGGCCGAGCAGCAGGCTCTGGTTGATCTCCTTGAGCCGCGCGCGCGTCATCGCCTTGCACGCATAGCCCAGCATCGCCAGCAGCGCGACGGGCAGCAGCAGCAGCCGCCACGGCGCACGCGCGAGCGCGGCGTGGATCAGGAACGGCGTATAGGTGCCGGTGCGCGTGATCGTGCGATCCATGTCGTAGATCGCCAATTCGGTCGGCCCGTCGATCATGCCCGCCCCTCCAATCCCGCCTCGGCAAGTTCGAGATCGGCGAGCTTGTCGACATCGACCGCGGCGAGCGGATCGGCAAGCCCGACGATCCGCACCGCGGCACCGAGCCGGCGCCCGGCCTGCGCCACCGCGTCGTGGATCGTGATCGTGCGGGTGAGCGCGCGCAGCAGCAGGCCGACGCCGAACTTGGCGATCAGCTTCCAGCCCTTCTTGCGATCCTGCTCGACCGACGCCCAGGTCTCGATCACCGGCAGCGCCGCGGGCCCGGCGAACCAGAACAGATTGGCGCCGCTCCAGTCGCCACCCCTGAAGCGCAGCCATGTCCGCCTGGTCTGCGGGAAGCGCGCCTCGACGATCCGCCGCTCGACCATGCCGACCGCGACGTCGGCGTCGCCCGCGCCGCGCAGGAACGCAGCGATCGTTGCGGGGGTGAGCAGCGCGTGGTCGGCGGTGGTGACGAACAGCGGGAAGGGTGCGGCGCCGCTCGCCAGCGCCGCGGCAATCGAGCGCGCGATGCCGTCGCCCGAGCGCAGATAGGCGATCCGCGCGTCGGCCGGCAGCACCGCGGCGATCGGATCGACGTCCTGCGTCATCACGCGGATCGCGCCGATCGCGGGGGTCGCGAGCAAGGTCGCGACGACGCGCGCGACCATCGGCGTTCCCGCGACGGGGATCAGCGCCTTGAGCGTCTCGCCCCGCGTCGCGGCGAGCGCATCGACACCGGGTCTGCGCCCGGCGAGCAGCAATGCGGTAATCAGCCCGCCATCGGGCAGAGCGGCGACGCGATCCATGATACTCACTCCCAGCCGCCGCCCTTTGGCAGGTTTGTCCGCTGCATGCACCCGCGTCGCGCATCAATCGAGGCGGAAGCGCTTCGCGGCTTGCCGGGCGTAACGATCTGCCCCATCTTGCGCGGCAGATGACAGCCCAGGCCGCCGACTTCACGCAGGACCACCGCACGCTGCGCTTCACCGGCGAATGGACGCTGGCGCGGCTGGGCGACATTCCCGCGCGGCTCGAGCAGCTCGCCGACGCGCCCGACACGGTCGACCTGTCGGGGGTCGAGCGGATCGACACCGTCGGCGCGTGGCTCGTCCACCGCCTCCAGCGCGACCATGCGGTGCGGATCGAGGGCGCCAGCGAGAAGGCGGAGGACCTGATCGAGAAGGTCGGCCATGTCGACCAGCCGTTCCGCAGCGCCCCCGAGGAGCCGCCGTCCTTCCAGCGCGTGCTGGGCCGGATCGGGCTGGCGACCGCAACCGCAGGCGGCACGATGGTCGGGCTGCTCGGCTTCTTCGGCGAGACGCTGATCTCGGTCTGGCGGGTGATCCTCAATCCCAAGCGGTTTCGCGGCAATGCGGTGATCCGCCAGTTCGAGGTGGTCGGCGTCGACGCGCTCGCGATCGTCGGGCTGATGAGCTTCCTGATCGGCATCGTCATCGCGCAGCAGGGCGCGATCCAGCTGCGCCAGTTCGGCGCCGAGGTCTATACGATCAACCTGGTCGGCCGGCTCACCTTCCGCGAACTGGGCGTGCTGATGACCGCGATCATGGTCGCCGGCCGATCGGGCTCGGCCTTCGCCGCGCAGATCGGCTCGATGCGGCTCGCCGAGGAGGTCGATGCGATGCGCACGATCGGGCTGTCGCCGATCGAATCGCTGGTGCTGCCGCGCGTCACCGCGGCGATCCTGATGATGCCGGTGCTCGCCTTCTACGCCGCGATGCTCGCGCTGATCGGCGGCGGGCTGTTCAGCTGGTTCTCGCTCAACCTGCCGCCGGTCACCTTCGTCGCGCGGATCCGCGAGGTCGTGCCGATGACCGACGTCTATCAGGGGCTGATCAAGGCGCCGGTGTTCGGGCTGATCATCTCGATGGCGGGCTGCTTCCAGGGCATGCAGGTCGAGGGCAGCGCCGAATCGGTGGGGCTGCGCACGACCTCGGCGGTGGTCCAGTCGATCTTCCTGGTGATCGTGCTCGACGCCTTCTTCGCGGTGTTCTTCGCCGCGATCGGGTGGATATGAGCGTCGCCGCCGAAGCCGCGCCGGCCGACCGCGCCCGCGCGGACGACGTCGTGATCCGCGTCCGCAACCTCACCAATCGCTTCGGCGAGCAGGTCGTCCACGAGAATCTCGATCTCGAGGTCAAACGCGGCGAGATCCTCGGCGTGGTCGGGGGCTCGGGCACGGGCAAGTCGGTGCTGATGCGATCGATCATCGGGCTCCAGCAGCCCGAATCGGGCGAGGTCGACGTGTTCGGCGAATCGATGGGCGACCGCAGCGAGGCGCAGGGCAAGGAGGTCCGCCGCCGCTGGGGCGTGCTGTTCCAGAACGGCGCCTTGTTCTCGACGCTGACCGTCGCCGAGAATGTCCAGGTGCCGATCCGCGAATATTATCCCGCGCTCGACCAGCTGCTGCTCGACGAGATCGCCTCGTACAAGATCGTCGCGACCGGGCTGCCCGCCGAAAGCTCGAGCAAATTCCCGTCCGAACTCTCGGGCGGGATGCGCAAGCGCGCGGGGCTCGCGCGCGCGCTCGCGATCGATCCCGAGCTGCTGTTCCTCGACGAGCCGACCGCGGGGCTCGATCCGATCGGCGCCGAGGCGTTCGACGCGCTGATCAAGGCGCTGCGCGACCTGCTCGGGCTCACCGTCTTCCTGATCACGCACGACCTCGACACGCTGCACGCGATCTGCGACCGCGTCGCGGTGATCGCCGACCGCCATGTCGTCGCGGTCGGAACGATCGACGAATTGCTCGCGTTGGATCATCCGTGGATCCAGGAATATTTCAACGGCCCGCGCGGCCGAGCGGCGGCGCAGTCGAAGGAACGCGCCGCGATCGCGGATGAGGGGCGGCGCGAGCAGATGATCGCGATGGACCGCGACACGACGGGCGGCATCGACACGGCGCAGGCGGCGCAGGATCAAGACGGGGGCAGGACGGACTGATGGAGACGCGCTCGAACCATATCCTCGTGGGCGGCGTCGTGCTGGGCATCCTCGCGGTCGCGATCGCCTTCCTGATCTGGATGAGCCAGGTCGGCAACGGCCACCAGCAGCGCTACGACATCTTCTTCCCCAATTCGGTCGACGGCCTCGCCAAGGGATCGGTGGTCGCCTTCTCGGGCGTGCCGGTCGGCAAGATCGAGGACATCAAGCTGCTTCCCGACAGCCCCGAGCTGGTCCGCGTGCGCATCTCGGTCGACGAGAACACGCCGATCCTGAAGGGCACCACCGCGACCGTCGCGGGCGTCGGCTTCACCGGGGTCAGCCAGATCAACCTCTCCGGCGCGCAGAAGGGCCAGCCGCCGATCACCGACGTCGGGCCGTTCGGCGTGCCGGTGATCCCGACCAAGCCGGGAACGCTCGCGGGGCTGCTCAATTCGGCGCCCGAGCTGCTCAACAAGCTGTCGGTGCTCGAGACCAAGCTCACCATGCTGCTCGACGACCGCAACCAGAATTCGGTCCACCACATCCTCTCCAACATCGACACGCTGACCAGCGATCTCGCGGCGCAAGGCCCGCAGCTACGCCAGACGCTGCAGGGCGTGCAGGTGACGGTGAAGCAGGCGGGCGATGCCGCCGCGTCGATCGACCGGCTGGCGGGCCACGCCGACGATCTGCTCGACAAGCAGGGCCGGCCGCTGATGAGCGACCTGCGCGACGCCGCGCATTCGGCCAAGCAGAGCGCGGACAATCTCAACGTCATGCTCAAGAACGCCAAGCCCGGCATCGACCAGCTGACCACGCAGACCGCGCCGCAGATCGACCAGCTCGTCCGCGATCTTTCCGACATGGCCGAGGCGCTGACGCAGACCGCCGCCAAGCTCAATTCGGGCGGGGCGACGGGTGTGCTCGGCGGCAAGCGCCTGCCCGACTACAAGCCGCACAAATGAGGACGACCATGCGCCAGATGCGCCGCCCGATGCGTTCCCCGTCCCTGCCCGCGCTGCCCGCGCTGCTGGCCATGCTCGCGCTGCCCGGCTGCATCAGCCTGGGCCCCAAGACGCCCGCGCAGCTGATGCGGCTGACCCCCGTGCAGACCGCGCCCGCCGATAGCGGCGAGGCGGTGGCGGCGGGTCGCGCAGTGACCGTCGTCTATCCGATCGCGCCGATGGAGCTGCAGGCGGTGCGCGTGCCGGTGCGATCGGGGCAGACGACGCTCGCCTATGTCAAGGATGCGACCTGGGCGGACACGCCCGCGCATCTCTTCCGCGACCTGCTCGCCGAGACGATCCGCGCGCGCACCGATCGCCCGGTGCTCGATCCGCGCGACTATCATCTGGCGCCGGGGCTGCGCTTGACCGGCCGGATCCAGCAATTCGGGCTCGATGTGGACAGCCAGCAGGTCGCGATGATCTACGACGCGACGCTGCAATATCCCGACGGCCGCATCCAGACGCGCCGCTTCTCGGCGAGCGCGCCGGCGAGTGCCGCGACGTCGGCGGGGGTGGCGCCGGCGCTCAACACGGTGGCTAATCAAGTGGCCGCGCAGGTTGCCGACTGGGTGGGGCGCTAAACCAGCCGTTCTCCGGCGAAAGCCGGGGCCCAGGCCCGGAGCCCGTGGCGGACGCGGCACTTGAAAAGCGCGCTGGGCCTGGACCCCGGCTTCCGCCGGGGAACAGTAAGCGCCCTAGGCCAAGCTCTTCGAGACCTGCTCGAACACGTCCTTGCTGAGGCCCGGCGTCGCGGCGATCCGTTCGAGCTCGGCCTTCATCAGCGCCGAACGCGCGGGCTCGAGCCGGCGCCAGCGCCCGAACGGCCCGACCAGCCGCGCCGCCGACTGCGGATTGAGCCTGTCGGCGGCCAGGATCATGTCGGCGACGAAGCGGTAGCCGCGCCCCGACGCGTGGTGGAAGCCATATTGGTTGGCCGCGAACGCGCCGACCAGCGCGCGCATCCGATTGGGATTGGCGAGGGTGAAGTCGGCGTGGCGGGCGAGCGCCTCGACCGCCTCGGGCGTATCCTCGCGCGTCGACAGCGCCTGCGTGGTGAACCATTTGTCGAGCACCAGCGCATCGTCATGATAGCGCGCATGGAACGCCGCGAGCGCGACGTCGCGCTCGGGCTCGGTGCCGTTGGCGAGCACGCCGAGCGCGCCCATCCGGTCGGTCATATTGTCCGCGCCCTGATATTGCGCGAGCGCCAGCGCGGGCGCATCCGCCGCCTCGCCCGCGGCGAGATAGGAGAGCGCGACCGAGCGCAGCCGGCGCGATCCCTTGCCGGTCGGGGTATATTCGAAGCGGTTGGCGGTGTTTGCGGCATAGACGGCGCGCCAGTCGCTCGCGAGCGCGCGGCCGAGCTCCAGCCGCAACGCCTCGCGCGCGCGGCGGATCGCGGCGGGATCGACCACCGCGAGCTGGTCGCCCAGAAACGCCTCGGTCGGCAGCACCACCGCCTCCGCGACGAACGCGGCATCGAGCGCGGGATCGCCGAGCGTGCCGCGCACCGCCTCGATCACCGGCTCGGCATCGGCCGGGCGACCGTCGATCGCGGCGAGCAAGGTGTCGACCATCAGCTGCTGCATCGCCTCGAAGCGCGCGAACGGATCGTCGTCATGCGCGGAGAGGAAGGCGAGATCGGCGGTGGTGCGGTTGGTCTCGACGATCACCGGCGCCGAGAAGCCGCGGTTGATCGACAATATCGGCGGCTCGTCGACGCCCTCGAACAGGATCTCCGCGCGCGCCTCGCCGAGCACATGGACGCGCTCCTCGACGATCGGTGCGCCGCTCCGCGTGCCGAACAGCGCGAGCCGGATCGGCAGCGGCATCGGCTGCTTGTCGGGCTGCCCCGGCGTCGGCGGCACGGTCTGCTCGAGCAGCAGCCGCGCGACCGCGGTGCCGGGCTCGTGCGTCAGCGTCGCCTTGAGCCGCGGCGTGCCCGCCTGCGCATACCAGCGGCGGAAGTCCGAGAAGTCGACGCCATTGGCATCCTCCATCGCGCGGACGAAATCCTCGCAGGTCGCCGCCGTCCCGTCGTTGCGGTCGAAATAGAGGTCGCTGCCCTGGCGGAAGCCGTCGGCACCCAGCATGCTGTGCATCATGCGGATGATCTCGGCGCCCTTGTTGTAGATCGTCGCGGTGTAGAAGTTGCTGATCTCCATATAGCTATCGGGCCGGATCGGGTGCGCGAGCGGGCCGCCATCCTCGGGGAATTGCGCGGCGCGCAGCACGCGCACATCCTCGATCCGCTTGACCGCTGCGCTGCCCTGGTCGGCGGAGAATTCCTGGTCGCGAAAGACCGTGAAGCCCTCTTTCAGCGAGAGCTGGAACCAGTCGCGGCAGGTGACGCGGTTGCCCGACCAATTGTGGAAATATTCGTGCGCGACGACGCCCGCGATCGCGTCGTAATCGGCGTCGGTCGCGGTCTCGGGATCGGCCAGGATATAGCGCGAGTTGAAGATGTTGAGGCCCTTATTCTCCATCGCGCCGAAGTTGAAGTCGGCGACCGCGACGATGTTGAAGATGCCCAGATCATATTCGCGGCCATAGACGCGCTCGTCCCACGCCATCGCGCTCTTGAGCGCCGCCATCGCATGATCGGTGCGCGGCAGATCGGCCTCGCGCACCCAGATGCCGAGCTCGACGGTACGCCCCGACTGCGTGACGAAGCGGTCGCGATTGGCCTGCAGGTCGCCCGCGACCATCGCGAAGAGATAGCAGGGCTTGGGGAAAGGATCGGACCATTCGGCCCAGTGCCGCCCCGCGTCCGCCTCGCCCCCGGCGATGCGGTCGCCATTGGCGAGCAGCACCGGATAGGCGGCGCGATCCGCGGTCATCCGCACGGTGTAGCGGCTGAGCACATCGGGGCGATCGGGGAAGAAGGTGATCCGCCGGAAGCCCTGCGCCTCGCACTGCGTGCACAGCATCCCGCCCGAGGCGTAGAGCCCCATCAGCTGCGTGTTCTTGTCCGGGGCGAGCAGCACCTCGGTCTCGACGACGTGCGCGTCGCCGGGCAGATCGACCAGCAGCTGGTCCGCCTCGATCCGCCATTCGCCCTCGCCGAGCGGGCGGCCGTCGACGACCACCGCAAGCGGGCGCATCCCCGGCGCGCCGTCGAGCGCGAGCGGGCCGTGCTGCGCGCCCTCGGCGGGGTTGCGCGCGACCGCGAGCCGCGCGCGCACCCGCGTCGCGGACGGATCGAGATCGACGTCGAGATGGACGGTCGGCACCAGCCAGGCGGGCGGCCGATAGTCGCGGCGGAGGATCGGGGCGGGCGGGGCGGCAATGGCGGCGTGCTGGTCCATGAAGGCCTTCTAGGGAGGGGGAAGCGCGGTTACAACGAACGGCATGGCGACAATGCTCATCTTCGGTCTCGGCTATACCGCGTCGCGCCTCGCCGGGTGGCTGCGCGGCGAGGGCTGGCAGGTGATCGCGACGCGGCGCGCGGCCGCGCCGGACACGCTGGCGTTCGACGACGCGGACGGCGTGCGCGCCGCGATCGCGGCGGCGACGCACATCCTCTCCTCGGTGCCGCCCGATGCCGCGGGGGCCGATCCGGTGCTGACGCGCTACGGCGCGCGGCTCGCCGACGCGCCCGCGCGCTGGATCGGCTATCTCTCCTCGACCGGCGTCTATGGCGATACGGGCGGCGCCTGGGTCGACGAGTCAGCCCCCACGGGCACCGGCCGCCGCCCGGCGCGTGTCGAGGCGGACGCGCGCTGGCAGGGATGGCGCGACGACGCGCGCGTCTTCCGGCTACCCGGCATCTACGGCCCCGGCCGCTCGGCGCTCGACCGCGTCCGCGAGCGCCGCGCGCACCGCGTCGATCTCCCCGACCAGGTGTTCAGCCGCATCCATGTCGACGACATCGTCGCGGGCGTGATCGCGTCCTTCGCCGGGCCGCCGGGCATCTACAACATCGCCGACGACCGGCCGACCAGCCAGAATGCGGTGATCGAGGAGGCCTGCCGCCTGCTGCGGCTGCCCCCGCCGCCCCTGCTCTCGCTCGACGACGCCGGGCTGTCGCCGATGGCGCGGGGCTTCTACGGCGAGAATCGCCGCGTCGCCAACGGCCGCGCGAAGCGGCTGCTCGGCTGGTCGCCGCGCTTCGCCGACTATCGCGCCGGCCTGGCCGACTGCCTCGCCTGGAGCGCAATGAACAGCCCGGCGAGCGACAGCAGCCCGCCGACGATCGCCTCGGGCGACCAGCGATATCCCTCGAACAGCGTCGACAGCCCCATCGCCAGCCCCGGGCTCAGCACGCTGGTATAGGCGGCGCGCCCCGGCCCGATCGCGCGGATCACGTAGAAATAGCAGGTGAAGGCCAGCGCCGAGCCGACCAGCCCGAGATAGAGGATGCCCGTCCAATAAGCGGGGGACGGATCGAAGGCGGGCGGCCCGTTCATCGCCCACGCCGCGAGCGCGTCGAATGCGGTCCCCCATAGCATCCCCCAGGCGATCAGCGCGGCGACCGGGATCGCGCGCGCCGCGCGATTGGCCTGCATCACGTTGGCGATCGACGAGAACAGCACGCCGAGCAGCGACCAGCCGATCCCCGCCCAGATCGCGCCGCGCGCCTGCGGCATCGCGGCGAGCTCGTGCCAGAACAGCAGCACCAGTCCGATCGCGGCGACGCCCGAGCCGAGCAGGAAGCCGCGCGATACGCCCTGCTTGAGGAAGATCCACGCAAACAGCGCATTGGGCACGATCAGCAGCGCGAACAGCACCGCGACCAGCCCCGAGGTCACCGTCTGCTCGGCAAGATAGACGCAGAAATAGTTGAGCGCATATTGAGCGATGCCATAGATCGCGGCGAGGCCATGTTCGCGCGCGTCGAAGCCGAGCCTGGCGCCGGTGAACCGCGCATAGGCCATCATCGCCACCGCCGCGATGGCGAAGCGATAGGTGACCGACCAGGCGGGCGGCACCACGCCGAGCTGGGTGTGGATCACCAGCCAGGTCGATGACCAGATCAGCGTGCACAGGATGAACGGGATCGCGACGCGCGCGCGCCGGCCGGCATCGAGCGGACGCGTGTCGGTCAGCGGCTCGCTCATGCCCTACCCCCTTTCCCGTCGGGCGCCGTTGCGGCGCCGCGTGGCCTTCGACTGCGCTCAGGCCGAACGGATGTGAGGAGACGCCGACCGAAGGAGCGGCCACCGGTCATGTCGCCGCCGGTCCGCCCCCCGTTCGTGCTGAGCGAAGTCGAAGCACAGCCGCCACCGCCGCGTGGCCTTCGACAGCGCTCGGGCCGAACGGGCGTGAGGGGACGCCGATCGAAGGAATGGCCACCGGTCATGTCGCCGCCGATCCGCCCCCCGTTCGTGCTGAGCGAAGTCGAAGCACAGCCACCACCGCCGCGCAGCCTTCGACAGCGCTCGGGCCGAACGGAATCGGGCGAGCGCATCAGGGAAGCGCGCGGATCGCGGATGCCAGCGCGTCGATCTCGGCGGTCGGCTGATCCCAGGAGGTGACCAGCCGCGCCTCGCCCTCGCCCCAGTCGTAGAAGTCGAAGCCGCCCGCGCGCAGCGTCGCCGCCTCGTCCGCGGTCAGCCGCAGGAACAGCTCGTTCGCCTCGACCGGATAGAGCAGCCGCCCCGCCGCCGCCGCCGCGATCGTCGCCGCCGCGCCATTGGCGGCGCGCGCATTGACGAGCCAGCGGTCGTCCTCGAGCAGCGCCAGGATCTGCGCGGCCTGGTAGCGCCCCTTCGAGTTGAGATGCCCCGCGCGCTTGCGGCGGATTTTTGCGACCTCGGCGAGATCGGTGCGGAAGAACACCAGCGCCTCCGCCGACAGACCGCCATTCTTGACGAAGCCGAAGCTCAGCGCGTCGACCCCCGCGCGCCACGTCACGTCGCCGGGATGGCAGCCGAGCGTCGCGATCGCATTGGCGAAGCGCGCGCCGTCCATGTGCAGGCCGAGACCGTGGTCGCGGCAGACCGCGCTCAGCGCGGCGACCTCGTCGGGGGTATAGACGAGCCCATATTCGGTCGCGTTGGTGATCGACAGCGCATGCGGCTGGACGCGGTGGACGTCCGCGCGGATCGCCCTGCGCGCGGCCGCGACCGTCTCCGGGCTCAGCTTGGCGCCGACGCCGGCGAGCGGCATCAGCTTGGCGCCGTGGGTGAAGAATTCGGGCGCGCCCGCCTCGTCCGAATTGATGTGCGCCTCGGCGTGGCAGAAGACGCCGCCATGCGGCGGCACCATCGCCGCAAGCGCGAGGCAGTTGGCCGCGGTGCCCGTCGACACCCACAGCGCCGCGCACTCCGTGCCGAACAGATCGGAGAAGACGCCGTCGAGCGTCTGGCTGAGCGCATCGCCGTCATAGGCGGTGTCGACTTGGTTGGCGGCGAGCATCGCCTCGAGCACGGCGGGCGAGACGGCGGCGGCGTTGTCGGAGAAGAAGCGCATGATCGGCCCTTGCGGGGACCGGGCGCTTGCGTCAACCACCGCGCATCGCAGGAGGAGACGCGCGTGGACGGCTGGACGATCGGCATCATCGGCGGCTCGGGTCTCTATGCGCTCGACGGGCTCGCCGAGACGCGCTGGCACGACATCGTGACGCCGTGGGGAGCGCCGTCGGACCGCATCCGCGAGGGCCGGATCGGCGACACGCGGCTGCTGTTCCTGCCGCGCCACGGCGCCGGGCACCGCATCCCGCCCTCCGAGATCAACGCGCGCGCCAATATCGATGCGCTCAAGCGACTCGGCGCGACCGACATCCTCGCCATCTCGTCGGTCGGCTCGCTGCGCGAGGAATTGCCGCCGGGGCGCTTCGCGATCGTCGAGCAGTTCATCGACCGCACCGTCGCGCGGCCGGCGAGCTTCTTCGGCACCGGGCTGGTCGCGCATGTCTCGCTCGCCGATCCGGTATGCGAGCGGCTCTCCGCCTTCGCCGCCGAGGCGACCCGGCAGGCCGGCGGCGACGTCGCCACCGGCGCCACCTATCTGGCGATGGAAGGCCCGCACTTCTCGACCCGCGCCGAAAGCCTCGTCTATCGGCAATGGGGCGCCGACGTGATCGGGATGACCGCGATGCCCGAGGCGCGGCTCGCGCGCGAGGCCGAGCTCCCCTATGCGCTGGTCGGCATGGTCACCGACTATGATTGCTGGCGCGAGGACGAGGCGGGCGTCGTCGCCACCGACGTCGTCGCGCAGATGCACGCCAATTCGGCGACCGCGCGCCGGCTGGTCGCGGCGTTCGCGACCGCGCTGCCGGCCGAGCGAACGCCATCGCCGATCGACACGGTGCTCGACCAGGCGATCCTGACCGCGCCCGCGGCGCGCGATCCGGCGGTGACGCAGAAGCTCGACGCGATCCTCGCGCGGCGGACGCGGGAAGGCGCGAACGACGCGTGACGCCCGGGACCCGGCGGCAGACGCCGGGGAACCGCTTGGGAAGAGGCCTCGTTCCCCCGCGCAGGCGGGGGCCCAGGCCCGCAGCCCGCGGCGGGCGTGGCGCTCGTGCGGAGAGGTGGGGCCTGGGCCCCGGCGTGCGCCCGGGAACCGGGCAGGCAGCACGAGCCGTTCCCCGGCGAAAGCCGGGGCCCAGGCCCGCAGCCTGTGGCGGGCGTGGCGCTCTTGCAGAGAGGTGGGGCCTGGGCCCCGGCGTGCGCCGGGGAACCGGTTAGGAGGCCCCGTTCCCCCGCGCAGGCGGGGGCCCAGGCTCGGGGCCCGTGGCGGGTGTGGCGCTTCTAGCCAGAGCTGGGAACTGGGCCCCCGCCTGCGCGGGGGAACAGGTGTAGGATGTGCGGACGCAATTCTCCCGCCTCTGCCGCATGGCAAGGGGAGAGAAACGGCCGGCGCCCTCGCGTGCCTCGTGCAAGCGGAGGGTTTGCGGGGGTCTCGGATCCCGCGAGGGCCTTCATCTTCGCCGTCGCCTGATGCCGGGTGGGCCTGTGCCGGAAGGCTGGGCCGTCGACCTTTGGAGCGCGGACGCGATGCGATCCCGGTTGGGGCGGACGCCTGGTTATCTGCCGG
>CAIQHF010000047.1 GCA_903871605.1 uncultured Sphingomonadaceae bacterium | reverse complement strand
CGGGCCTGGGCCCCCGCCTGCGCGGGGGAACGGGCCCTCTAACCCGTTCCCCGGCGTACGCCGGGGTCCAGGCCCCACCTCTCTGTAAGAGCGCCACGCCCGCCACGAGCCGCGGGCCTGGGCCCCGGCTTTCGCCGGGGAACGGGACCTCTCCCCAAGCGGTTCCACCGCGCGGGCCGGGGCCGAGTTCCCAGCTCTGGATAGAAGCGCGACGCCCGCCACAGGCCGCGAGCCTGGGCCCCCGCCTGCGCGGGGGAACGGGGCTGTTCCTCAGCGGCTCCCCGGCGCACGCCGGGGAACGGTTTCGTCCGCTCACGCCGGCCGATAGGTCTGCGCCACCGCGCCGCCCGGAAACGCGCGCGACTCGATCAGCGCGAGCGGCAGTGGTGCTGCGAGGTCGGTGAACAGCGGCAGGCCGCGCCCCAGCGCCACCGGCGCCACCAGCAGCACGAACCGATCGACCATCCCGCCCGCGACCAGGCTGCGCGCGAAGCCCGCGCCGCCGTGCGCGATGATCGGCTTGCCCGGCTGCGCCTTCAGCGCCGCCACCTCCTCGGCGAGCTCGCCCTGCGCGACATGCGCCTCGGCCCAGCTCCCCGCACCGGGCGGCTGCACCGCCCGCCCGCGTCGCGAGAAGACCGCCTTGGGGATGTCGTTCATCGGTGCCGCGAACGGACCGTCGGCGGTCGGCCAATGCGCGGCCATGCGCGCGAAGGTGCGGCTCCCCATGATGTGCAGCCCCGCGCCGCGCAGCGTCTCGACCGACCAGGCCTTGGCCACCGCGTCGGTGCCGAACATCCAGCCATTGCCGCCGTCGAGATCGCCGACGAAGCCGTCGAGCGAGATCGTCATCTTCAGGACCAGATCGCGCACCCGCATCCTCCCCGATCGACCGGCCGATCGCGCGCAGCCACGGAAAAGGCCGGCGCATCGCTGCCCGGCCTTCTTGTCCACCCGCCGCGCGGAAAAATCACCCCCGCTTGTGGTGCTCGCCCTTGACCCAGCGGATCGTCCCTGAAGAAGCGCGCATCACCACGCTCTCGGTGGTCAGCACGCCGTCGCGGCGGCGCTTGACGCCGTCGAGCAGCGAGCCCGCGGTGACGCCGGTCGCGGCGAAAATCGCGTCGCCCTTCACCAGATCCTCGAGCTCGTAGATACGGTTGAGGTCGGTCACGCCCCATTTGGCGGCGCGAACGCGCTCGTCGTCGTTGCGGAACAGCAGCCGGCCCTGGAACTGGCCGCCGACGCACGCGAGCGCGGCGGCCGCGAGCACGCCCTCGGGCGCGCCGCCCGAGCCCATATACATGTCGATCGTCGTATCGGGGTTGGTCACCGAGATCACGCCCGCGACGTCGCCGTCGGGGATCAGATAGATGCCGGTGCCGAGCGCGCGCAGCTCGGCGATCATTTTTTCATGACGCGGGCGGTCGAGGACGAGCACGGTGATCTCGGAGGGCGCGACACCCTTCGCCTTGGCGAACGCCTCGACGCGCTCGGTCGGGCTCTGGTCGAGCGAGACGAGGCCTTTGGGGTAGCCGGGCCCGATCGCGAGCTTGTCCATATAGACGTCGGGCGCGTTCAAGAGGCACCCCTCCTCGGCGATCGCCAGCACCGCGAGGCTGTTGGGGCCGCCGGTCGCGCAGATCGTCGTGCCCTCGAGCGGATCGAGCGCAATGTCGATCTTGGGGCCGGTGCCGCGGCCGACCTTCTCGCCGATATAGAGCATCGGCGCCTCGTCGCGCTCGCCCTCGCCGATCACCACCGTGCCGTCGAAATCGAGCTCGTTGAACGCGGCGCGCATCGCCTCGACCGCGGCGGCATCGGCCGCCTTCTCGTCGCCGCGCCCGATCAGCTTGGCCGCCGCGATCGCGGCCGCCTCGGTGACGCGCACCATCTCGAGCACGAGGACACGGTCGAGAAGCTGGCTTGCGGCGATGGGATCGGTCGACATGGGGGCTCCTCGGACGTGGCTGGCGGGGCGAGCGATAGGGCGGCTCTGTTACGATGTCGAGGATGGCAGCGCTGGACGTGGGGGCGACGAACGGAAAGCATCGGCTCCTGCCTGCGCAGGAGCACGGAGGTGTCTAGACGTCCAGAATATGCATCATCATCGGCGTGCCGAGCAGGCTGCTCGATCCCTCGAGCCGCGCCAGCGCGTCGGTGACCGCGCGCTCGGGGCCTTCGTGCGTCACCATCGCGACGAGCACGCCGCCCTCGGGGGTCGCGCCGCGCTGGATCAGGCTCTCGATCGAGACGCCGGCGTCGCGCATCGCGGCGGCGATCTCGGCGAGCACGCCCGGCCGGTCGGCGACCGAGAAGCGCAGATAGGCGCGGCCCCGCCTGTCGCCGCTATGGGCCGGCGCCATCGCCGCGAGGCTGGCGACGGGCATCGCGAAGGCGGGACCATATTCGCCGCGCGCAATGTCGATCAGGTCCGCGACGACCGCGGAGGCGGTCGGCCCCTCGCCCGCGCCGCGCCCCTGGAACAGCAGCCGGCCGACGAAATTGCCCTCCGCCACCACGGCGTTGAGCGAGCCCGCGACATGCGCGAGCGGATGCGCATGGGGCACGAGGCAGGCGTGGACGCGCTGGAACAACCCGGCGGTGCTGCTGCCCTCGGGGCTCGCTTCGGCAAGCCCCACGAGGCGGACGCGGTAGCCCAGCGCCTGCGCCTGCGCGATGTCGGCGGCGATGACGTGGCGGATGCCGGTGACCGCGGCAGCGTCGAAGTCGATCCGCGTGCCGAAGGCGAGGCTTGCCAGGATCGAGAGCTTGTGTGCCGCGTCGACGCCGTCGATGTCGAACGACGGGTCGGCCTCGGCATAGCCCAGGCGCTGCGCCTCTCCGAGCACCTCGGCGAAGTCGCGGCCCTCGGCCTCCATCGTCGTCAGGATATAATTGCAGGTGCCGTTGAGGATGCCGTAGACGCGGCCGATCGCATTGGCCGCCGCCCCCTCGCGCAGCCCTTTGATCACCGGGATGCCGCCCGCGACTGCGGCCTCATATTTGAGCGCGACGCCCGCCGTCTCGGCGTCGCCCGCAAGCCCGATGCCGTGATGCGCGATCATCGCCTTGTTGGCGGTGACGAAATGGCGGCCGGCCGCGATCGTGCGGCGCGCGAGCGTCAGCGCGGGGCCGTCGGCGCCGCCGATCAGCTCGACGACGACGTCGACATCGTCGCGCGAGGCGAGCTCGGCGGCATCGTCGCACCATGCGAACCGTGACAGATCGATGCCGCGGTCGCGCGAGCGGTCGCGCGCCGAGACCGCGACGATCTCGATCCGGCGACCGGCGCGGCGCTCGACGATCTCGCGATTGACGTCGAGCAGCTTGACGACGCCCGCGCCGACCGTGCCCAGCCCCGCCAGCGCGACGCGCAATGCCTGGCCCATCAAAAAACCCTCCCGTCGTCCAACGCGGGATGCGCTGGCACGACGGGAGGGTGAGGGCAAGTCTTCTGCCGTCTGCGTCATTCCGGCGAAAGCCGGCGATCTCGCCGGGGCGGGCGCGACGCCCACCCCGGGATGCCGGCCTAGGCTGGCATGACGAGCCTGGTGGCTAGATCAGCGGCACTTGACGTGGCCGCGATCGATCGAGCGGCCGAGCAGCGCGCCGCCGCCCGCGCCGAGCAGCGTGCCCAGCGTTCCGCCGCCGAGCAGATTGCCGGCAAGGCCACCGCCGACCGCGCCGATCACGGTGCCGGTCGTGCCGTCGCTGCGCCGGCAATAATAGCGACCGTCGCTGCCATGATAGACCTGGTCGTCGCGGCCGAGGCGACGCGAGTCATGGTGACGGTGATCGTTGCGATAGTCATGCGACGGATCCCAATTCTGCTGGTCGCCGTGCCACTGCTGCGCCGACGCCACGGTCGGCGTCATCGCGACGGGCATCGCCAGCATCGCTGCGGTCATCGCGCCCAAAATGCTCTTCTTCATCGTCCACTCCTGTCAGATAACGCCCGCACAACCGCCCGTCGCCGGAATGGTTGCCCGTCGGTGACGATGCCCCACGCCGGATGGCGCGGGTCTGAACGGACCCGTCAGCCAAGCGACAGGTTCAGCCCGCCTGGCGCGTCGGCGGGGCCGCGTTGACCCCCATCGACTGGAGGTAGCGCTTGATGTTGCGCGCCGCCTGGCGGATGCGGTGCTCGTTCTCGACCAGCGCGAGCCGGACGAAGCCCTCGCCCTCCTCGCCGAAGCCGACGCCGGGCGCGACCGCGACCTGCGCGTGGGTGAGCAGCTGCTTGGAGAATTCGAGCGCGCCGAGATGCCTGAGCGCGGGCGGAATCGGCGCCCAGCAGAACATCGACGCCTCCGGCACGGGCAGCTCCCAGCCGGCGCGGCCGAAGCTCTCGACCATCACGTCGCGCCTGCGCTTGTAGAGCTGGCGGTTCTGCTCGACGATGTCCTGCGGGCCGTTGATCGCGGCGACCGCGGCGGCCTGGATCGGCGTGAAGGCGCCATAATCGAGATAGGATTTGACCCGCGTCAGCGCGCCGATCAGCGTCTTGTTGCCGACCGCGAAGCCGATCCGCCATCCCGCCATCGAATAGGTCTTGGACACGCTGGTGAACTCGATCGCGACGTCCTTGGCGCCGGGCACCTGGAGGATCGACGGCGTCGGCACGTCGCCGAAATAGATTTCCGAATAGGCGAGATCGGAGAGCACCCACAGCTTGTGCTTCTTGGCGAAGGCGACGACCTGCTCGTAGAAGGCGAGATCGGCCACATAGGCGGTCGGGTTGGACGGATAGCCCATCACCAGCACCGAGGGCTTGGGCACGGTGTAGGCGATCGCATGTTCGAGCCGCGTGAAGAAATCCGGGCCCGGCGCGGCCGGGATCGAGCGGATCGCGGCGCCCGCGATGATGAAGCCGAAGGTGTGGATCGGGTAGCTCGGATTGGGCGCGAGCACGACGTCGCCGGGTGCGGTGATCGCCTGCGCGAGATTGGCCAGCCCCTCCTTCGACCCCAGCGTCACCACCACCTCGCTGTCGGGATCGACCTCGACGCCGAAGCGGCGCGCATAATAGCCCGCCTGCGCCTTGCGCAGACCCGGTATCCCCTTGGACGCCGAATAGCCGTGCGCATTGGGATCGCGCGCGACCTCGACCAGCTTCTCGATGACGTGCGGCGCGGGCGCGCCGTCGGGATTGCCCATGCCGAGATCGATGATGTCCTCGCCCGCCGCGCGCGCCGCTGCCTTCATCGCGTTCACTTCAGCGAACACATAGGGGGGCAGGCGACGGATGCGGTAGAATTCCTCGGACATCGACAAAGACCTTTTTCGGATGGCTCGCCAAGCGGGCGGCGCACGCGGTATAGCGGGATACGACGCGCCGGCACAGGCGCTTGTCGACGGAGAGGCAGGATGGCGCAAACCGACGGCGAGACGCTTGGCGCAGCGGCGCTGCTGACGCCGACGCTCGACGAGTTGCAGCACTGGACCGGGGTGATCGGCCGCGCGCAGCAGCTCATGCTCGAATTCGCCGCCGCGCAGGCGTCGCAGCCGCCGGTCGCCGCGACGCTGCCGACCGATTTCTCGCGGCTGATGACGCTCGCGCAGCCAATGACGCTGGGCATCGATCCCGCCAAGCTCGCCGACGCGCAGGCCGATTTCTGGACGGGCAGCCTGACGCTGTGGAAGCGCTTCCTCGCGCCGGCCGCCGCCGCGCCCGCCGCCGCCGCGACGCCCGATCGCCGCTTCACCGCGCCGCAATGGCACGACAATCCGCTGTTCGACCTGATCCGGTCGTCCTATCAGCTGCTCAGCGAGCATATGGTGCGTTCGGTCGGCGCGGTCGAAGGGCTGACCGACAAGCAGCGCGCGCAGCTGCTGTTCGCGACGCGCGCCTTTACGGATGCGATCGCGCCCAGCAATTTCCTCGGCACCAATCCGATCGCGCTCGAGAAGATCGTCGCGACGCGCGGCGAGAGCCTGCTCCGCGGGCTCGAGAACCTGCTCGCCGATCTCGGCCGCGGCCAGCTCACCCATTCGGACAGCCGCGCGTTCGTGCTGGGCGAGACGATCGCCTCGACACCCGGCAAGGTGATCTACGAGACGCCGCTGTTCCAGCTGGTCCATTATGCGCCGACGACCGCACGCGTCGCGGCCATCCCGGTGGTGATCTTCCCGCCGTGGATCAACCGCTTCTACATTCTCGATCTCAACCCCGATAAGAGCTTCGTGCGCTGGGCGGTCGGCGAGGGGCTGAGTGTCTTCATGGTGTCGTGGAAGTCGGCCGACGAAAGCCTGGCCGCGACGATGCTCGACGATTATGTCGCCGCGCAGATCGAGGCGATCGACGTCGTGCGCGACCTGCTGGGCGTCGAGGCGGTGCACGCGATCGGCTATTGCGTCGCCGGGACGACGCTGGCGGCGACGCTCGCGCTGCTCGCCGCGCGGGGCGAGGCGGCCAAGGTCGCGAGCGCGACCTTCTTCACCGCGCAGGTCGATTTCTCCGCCGCCGGCGACCTCGCGCTGTTCATCGACGACCAGCAGCTCGCGCTGCTCGCCGAGCTTACGAGCGGCAAGGGCTATCTCGACGGCCGCTATCTCGCCGCCTCGTTCAACCTGCTGCGCGGGCGCGACCTGATCTGGAATACCGTCGTCCAGAATTATCTGCTCGGCGAGGATCATCCCGCCTTCGATCTTCTCCACTGGAACGGCGACACCACCAATCTGCCGGCGACCTGGCACCTCGGCTATCTGCGCGATTTCTACCGCGACAATCTGCTCGTTCGGCCGGGCGGGATCAGCGTCGCGGGGGTGCCGATCGACCTGCGCAGCGTCGCGACGCCGAGCTATGTCCAGGCCGGGCGCGAGGATCATATCGCGCCCGCCGAAAGCGTCTGGAAGATCACCGAGCATTTTGCGGGCCCGCTGCGCTTCGTGCTCGCCGGATCGGGGCATATCGCGGGCGTGGTCAACCCGCCCGCGGCGCATAAATACCAATATTGGACCAGCGACGCACCAGCCTCGACGCTTGCCGATTTCATCGCGCAGGCGCGCGAGACGCCCGGCAGTTGGTGGCCCGACTGGCGCGCCTGGCTCGCCGACCGCGACGACCGGACGGTGGCGGCGAAGGGTGCGCGCATTCCCGGCAAGGGCAAGCGCAAGCCGATCGAGGACGCCCCCGGCCGCTACGTCGCGCAGCGCTGACGCGATTCGCCGCAGCCGCCGATCGCTTCGGCGCGACGCGCATGTTGCACTGCACAAAATGCCTTGCCCGTTCGCCCGAACGGGTATATTGTGCGCTGCAACATAAGCTTCATGAAGGTCGCGATCCGTCCATGCCCGACAGTATGAACAAGCCGGTCCCCGCCAAGGCGAAGCCGGTCGTTTCGGCTGTGGAGGCCGCGCCGGCGATCGCGGCCGAACCGCGCCACGACCCGGTGCCCAAGGCGACGCCCGTCGCGGCCGCCAAGTCCGGGTCTGCCGTCGCCAAGCCTGCAGCCGTCAAGACGGCCGCGATCAAGCCTGCGGCCGCAAAGCCGGCCGCGGGCAAGCCCGCGATCGCCGGTGTCGAGGCGAAGGCGGGCGATCCGCCCAAGGCCAAGCGCGGCCGGCCGCTCGGCTCCAAGACCAAACCCAAGCCGCCCGTCGCCGAGCCCGCAGCCGCCGTCGCCAAGGCTATCGCCGCCAAGCCGGCCGCCGCGATCGCCAGGCCGGTGCCGGCCAAACCGACCCAGTCTCCGACGAAACCCGTGGCGCCTCTCGCGGTGGCCACCCCCAGCGAAGGACCCAAGACGATGACCGACACGATGGCCAAGATCCAGGATAGCGCCAAGAAGTTCACCGGCGAGGCCGGCGCGCGCACCCAGGCGATGTTCGGCGACATGAGCAGCCGCGCCAAGGGTGCCTATGAGAAGAGCGTCAAGCTGACCGAGGAGCTCACCGAGTTCCAGAAGGGCAATGTCGAGGCGATCGTCGAATCGTCCAAGCTCGCCGCCAAGGCCGCCGAGACGCTCGGCCAGAACGCCGCCGACTTCGCGCGCAAATCGTACGAGACCGGCACCGCCGCGTTCAAGACCTTCGCGTCCGCCAAGTCGCCGACCGAGCTGTTCAAGCTGCAGAGCGACTATGTGAAGTCCTATTTCGACTCGGCGGTCGCCGAGAGCACCAAGGTGACCGAGGCGTGGCTCAAGCTCGCCGGCGACGTCGCGCAGCCGCTTTCCAACCGCGTCGCGGTCGCGGTCGAGAAGGTCAAGGCCAGCGCCGCGATCTGATCGCCGCCCCCCGGCGCGCGTCCGACGGCCGTCCCGCCTGATGCGGGGCGGCCGTTCGCGCTTTTTGCGCGTCGCGACGCAAAGCTGACCGACTCCTCTTGCCCTGCCGCGGGCGGATGCCATATCCTCGCTCACACATGCACATGCACAACGACATCATCGATCCGGCGCGCGCGATCCGCGTCACCGCCGCGAACAAGGATGGCGAGGACCCCGGCAACGGTGTCGGCGTCGCCACCCGCACGCGCACGCGCACCAAGAAGCCGTCGCTCTACAAGGTGCTGATGCTCAACGACGACTATACGCCGATGGAGTTCGTCGTGCTGTGCCTGCAGCGATTCTTCCGGATGAGCATCGAGGATGCCACGCGCGTGATGCTCCACGTCCATCAGAAGGGCGTCGGTGTGTGCGGCGTGTTCAGCCACGAGGTCGCCGAGAGCAAGGCGACGCAGGTCGTCGACTTCGCACGCCAGCAGCAGCATCCGCTGCAATGCACGATCGAGAAGGCGTGATCCGCCGGCGCTAGCGCGCCGGTCCGTCCGACCCCGCCGCCAGCCCCGCCAGATGGGCGCGCAGGGCCGTGGCGTTGGCCTCCCAGGTGAAGCGCTCGGCGGTCGCCCGCACCGCCTGCGGATCATAGTCCGCCGCCAGCACCGCCCGCACGCCTGCCGCGATCGCCGCCGGCGCGCGCGCCACCAGCCGCCCCGCCTCGGGCCGGTCGACGAGTTCGCGCGCGCCGCCGACATCGGCGATCACGATCGGTGCGCCGCATGCCAGCGCCTCGACCCAGGCATTGGCGAGCCCTTCCGACGAGGAGACGAGAACCCCGACGTCGGCGGCCGCCGCCAGCGCCGGCAAGGCATCGTGCGGCTGGCTGCCGAGCAGCCGGACGCGATCGCCGAGCCCGCGCGCCGCGATCAGCGCCTCGAGCGCGGCGCGCTCGGGGCCATGGCCGGCGATCAGCAGCGTCGCATCGGGCAGCTCGGCCATCGCCGCGATCGCCAGATCGTGCCCCTTGCGCGGGATCAGCGCGCCGACCGAGAGCAGCATCGGCCCCGTCACGCCCAGCGCCGCCTTCGCCGCCGCGCGATTCGGCGACGGACGGAAGCGATCGAGATCGACCCCCGTATAGTGGACGCGGATGCGCTCGGCGGGCAGCCCCAGCGCCACCATGTCCGCCTTGAGCGCCGCGCTCACCGCGAGCATGCCGCCGGCGGCGCGCCCCGCCTCGCGCACCAGCCGCGCGGTCGCGCGCTGCCGGCCCCAATGATGGATGTCGGCGCCGCGCGCCTTGATCGACACGGGCACGCCGAGCGCGCCCCCCAGCCGCACCGCCGCGGGTCCGTCGGGGAAGAAGAATTCGGCGTCGATCACGTCGAAGCGGAAATCCTTGCGCAGCGCACGCAGCATCGGCAGCAGCGTGCCGGCGATCGATCGCGGATTGAGCGCTCCCATCCCCGGCAGGATCGGAAAGCGGGGCCGATGCACGGTCAGCCCACGCCATGTCTCGCTTGCCGGGACAGCGGCGAGCGCGCGCCAGTTCGGGTGGCGCGACAGCGGCCAGGGCGGCACGCCGATCGGCGCGACCAGCTGAAGCTCGACATCGCCGAGCGCCGCCAGTCCACGCGTCTGGCGCTCGACGAAGACGCCGAAGCTCGGCCGCGTCGCATCGGGAAACAGGGTGGAAAGCGTCAGTACGCGCAGCATGGCTCGTCTTCTGGCACAGATGCGTTAAGAGCGCATTCAGTCCGGCGGCGGAACTGTCGCGCACACCCGTTTATCCCCCCCGTTCGCGCCGCTTCCCACATCCGGATCGAGCCGCTAAGGAGCGTGACATGCAGCGCCTCGCCACCCGTCCGCTCCTCCTCGCCGCCCTTGCCGCGGTTGCCCTCGCGCCGCTTGCCGGCTGCGCCAACGGCAACAAGAAGAAGGCGGACACGCGCTTCATCGCGCGCGATGTCGACACGCTCTACAATCTCGCGCGCGACCGGCTCGACCGCAAGCAGTACAAGCTCGCCGCGCAGCTGTTCGACGAGGTCGAGCGGCAGCATCCCTATTCGGTGTGGGCACGCCGCGCCGAGCTGATGAGCGCCTATTCCTATTATCTGGCGCGCGACTATACGACGTCGATCTCGTCGGCGCAGCGCTTCCTGTCGATCCATCCGGGCAATCGCGACGCACCCTATGCCTATTATCTGATCGCGATCGACTATTATGAGCAGATCAACGACGTCACGCGCGACCAGAAGATCACGCAGCAGGCGCTCAATGCGCTGGGAGAGCTGATCCGCCGCTATCCCGACACCAAATATGCCGCCGATGCGCGGCTCAAGGTCGATCTGGTCAACGATCATCTCAGCGGCAAGGAGATGGAGATCGGTCGCTTCTACCAGCGCCGTTCGCAGTGGCTCGCCTCGATCTACCGGTTCCGCATCGTGATCGACAAATATCAGACGACGACGCACGTCCCCGAGGCGCTCGAACGGCTCACCGAATCCTATCTGGCACTCGGCATCCCCGCGGAGGCGAAGAACGCAGCCGCGGTGCTCGGCGCCAATTATCCCGGCTCGAAATGGTATGAGCGCGCCTATAATCTGGTCGAGAAGAAGGCGCCCGAGGCGCTCGAGCACAATGCTCGCCACGAGAAAGGCAAGTCGCCGAAGTGATGCGCGGGGCCACGGCCTTCGTTCGTCACCTGTTCTCATGAGCGCGCGGATCGCGTAAGGGACCGCGGATGCTGATCCGGCTGGCCATCCGCGACGTCGTGCTGATCGAGGCGCTCGACCTCGATTTCTCCGCCGGTCTCGGCGCGCTGACGGGCGAGACCGGCGCGGGAAAATCGATCCTGCTCGATGCGCTGGGGCTGGCGCTCGGCCAGCGCGCCGAGACCACGCTGGTGCGCCAGGGCGCGGCGCAGGCGGTGGTGACCGCGAGCTTCGAGATCGACGACGACCCGGCGATCGCGACGCTGCTCGCCGACAACGGTCTCGACGGCGAGCCCGGCGAGCCGCTGATCGTGCGGCGCATCGTCAAGGCCGACGGCGGCAGCCGCGCCAGCATCAACGACCAGCCCGTCTCGGCCGCCTTGCTGCGCGATCTCGCCAGCCGGCTGGTCGAGATCCACGGCCAGCACGACGATCGCGGGCTGCTCGCGGCGCGCGGCCACCGCGCGCTGCTCGACGCGTTCGCGCGCTGCGACGCGACGGCGGTCGCGGCCGCACATGCGCGCTGGCGGCAGGCGGAGGCCGCGCTCGCCGCGGCGCAGGCCGATCTCGAGACCGCCGAGCGCGACCGCGAATGGCTCGCGCACAGCGTCGCCGAGCTGCGCCAGCTCGCCCCCGAGCCGGGCGAGGAGGAGATGCTCGCCGGCGAGCGCGCGACGATGCAGAAGGGCGCGCGGCTCGCCGAGGAGCTGTCCAGCGTGTCGGCGCATCTGGACGGCTCGGACGGCGCGCTGGCGGGCCTCAGGCAGGCGGCGCGGCGGCTCGATCGGATCGCGCACGAGCATGAAGCGCTGGCCTCGGCGCTCGCCGCGCTCGATCGCGCGGTGATCGAGGCGTCCGAGGCGGAGGATGCGCTGGCGCGGGCCGGCGCCGCGCTCGCCTTCGATCCCGACCGGCTCGACCATATGGAGACGCGGCTGTTCGACCTGCGCGGGATGGCGCGCAAGCACCGCGTCCAACCCGACGAACTTGCCGCGCTCGCCGACGATCTCTCCGTCCGGCTCGAACGGATCGAGGCGGGCGGCGAAGGCCTCGCCGCGATGACCCGCGAGGTCGCCGCGTCGCGCGCTGCCTATGAGGCGGCCGCGACCACGCTCACCGCCGCGCGCGGCGCGGCCGCCACGCGGCTCGATTCCGCGGTGGCCGGCGAACTCGCGCCGCTGAAGCTCGATGCCGCCCGCTTCCGCACCGCGATCGAGCGGCTGCCCGAGGCGCAATGGGGGCCGGACGGGCGCGACCGCGTCGAGTTCCTGATCGCCACCAACCCCGGCGCCCCGTTCGCGCCGCTGATCAAGATCGCGTCGGGCGGCGAGCTCTCGCGCTTCATCCTCGCGCTCAAGGTGGCGCTGGCCGAGGCAGCGGGGGCGCGCACGATGATCTTCGACGAGATCGATCGCGGCGTCGGCGGCGCGGTCGCCTCGGCGATCGGCGACCGGCTGGCGCGGCTGGCGGGCAAGGCGCAATTGCTCGTCGTCACGCACAGCCCGCAGGTCGCGGCGCGCGCCGACCGCCAGTTCCTGATCGCCAAGCGCCATGACGGCATCGTCACGCGCACCGGCGTCCGCCTGCTCGACGCCGCCGAGCGCCGCGAGGAGATCGCGCGGATGCTCTCGGGCGCCGAGGTGACCGACGAGGCGCGCGCGCAGGCGAGCCGATTGCTCGTCGCCTAGGTAGGGGCCGGGAGCCCTTCTTCTTCGTCATCCCGGACTTGATCCGGGATCCATAAACGCGGCGCTTGTCCACCGAACGCAGCGTCTATGGATTGCCGCCTTCGCGGGAATGACGGACGCTGGCCCTATTTCCCAACCAATTCCGGATGCTCGGCTTTCCACACCATCGCGCGGTGCACGCGGCGCTCGACGCTGGGATGGTCGTAGAAAATCGCCTCCTCGAGCCATGACGGCGACGAGGCGCGGTACGCGATCGTCTTGACCAGCGCCTTGGAGAGCCCGTCGGGCTCGTGCGCATGCGCGAGCGAGAAGCGATCCGCGTCGCTTTCCTGCAGCCGGGTCAGCGTGTTGGTGAGCGGCGTCGCGAGCAGGCTCAGCGTCGCGACGATCGCGATCAGGATCGGCAGACCGGCGGGATCGGCGACCCCCGCGATCCGCCCCGCCTGCCCGCTCCAGCCCAGCACTATGGGAAAGAGGAGGCTGACGATCCACAGGCACAGCACCGAAAGCGCGCCCAGCACCGCGACCGCCCAGAAAACGTGGCCCCGCGCATAATGCCCCATCTCGTGGCCGACGACACCGCGCACCTCGGCGATGTCGGCGCCTTGCGCGAACATCGTGTCGCTCATCGCGACGCGCGCGCTGCCGAACAGCCCGGACACGTTCGCGGTGTAGCGCTCGGACTGCTTCGAGCCGTTATAGACGAAGATCTTGTCCGACGGCACGCCGCTGACCTTGGCGAGCGCCACCACCGTGTCGCGGGTCGGCCCGGGCGGCGCGGGCGTATAGGTGTTGAACAGCGGCTCGATCAGCACCGGACCGAGGATCATCAGCACCGCGAGCATGAGGACGACCACGCCGCCCGACCACGCCCACCACCAGCGCGGCGCGCGGCGGATCAGCGCATAGACCGCCAGCCCAAGCAGCGCCGAGACGACCGCGCTGATCGCGAGCGACAGGATAGCCTCGCCGAGCCAGCCCCCGAACGCCTGCTTGGTGAGCCCATATTGGCCCTCGCGCCACCACGCCGAATAGATCGACCAGGGCAGCTCGATCAGCCAGTCGATCAGCAGGAAGACCAGCACGCAGCCGACCACCGCGAGATTGCGCCGCGGACGCGTCCGCTCGATCCGATCACGGACGCGCAGCAGCACGCCCGAGCGCAGGATGATCCACGCGGCAGCGACGGTGACCAGCCAGCTCCACAGCAAAATCCAATGCCCGCCCTGCGTATAGGCGATCGCCTTGGCGTGCGCGGCGGGGGAGAGCGTCGCCATATAGGCGGCGGTCGCCGCATCGGGATCGAACCGGAGCATTGCGCATCCTTTTGCGTTTATCTGTATTGTCAGGCTAATACACAGCGGCGCCGCTGCAAAGCCCAATCGCGAACGCCGTCGCACCGCCGGCCTGCAAGCCGGTTTGCAAGACGGCGGCGCGCCCATATCGGCGTCGGCGGCGTTGGAGCAGCACCCGCCGTGCGACATGGCTTCGACAGACAAGGACCGCACCGTGAGACTGGGAAGAGGCCGCATCGCCGGCGCATGGTTGTGCCTGATCGTCGGCGCCTGCTCGCCGCTCAAGACGTTCGACGCGCTGGTGCCCAAGGACAGCGGCGCGGAAGTGGTGGCGCGCGGGGCGATGTTCGGCGGCGATCCGCGCCAGCGGCTCGACCTCTACGCGCCCACCGCACGGCCGGCCGGCCGCCTGCCGGTCATCGTCTTCTTCTACGGCGGATCGTGGAATTCGGGGACCAAGGACGGCTATGCGTTCGTCGGCCGGGCGCTCGCCGCGCGGGGTTTCCTCGTCGCGATCCCCGATTACCGGCTGGTGCCGCAGGTCCGCTATCCGGGCTTCCTCGAGGACAATGCGAGCGCGGTACGCTGGGTGATCGCGCATGCCGCAGGCTATGGCGGCGATCCGCGCCGGCTGCTGCTCGCCGGGCATTCGGCGGGCGCCTATGATGCCGCGATGCTCGCTTATGATCCGCGCTGGCTGGGCGCCGATCGCGCGGCGGTGCGCGGACTGATCGGCCTTGCCGGCCCCTATGACTTCCTCCCGCTCGATGGCGCGGTGGTCGAGGCGGCGTTCGGCGGCGTCGCCGATCCCGCGACGACGCAGCCGGTCAATTTCGTCCGCCCCGGCGCCGCCCCCGCCTTCCTCGCGACCGGCGACGAGGACGATGTGGTCCGCCCCGCCAACAGCGAATCGCTCGCCGCGAGGCTGGGCGCGGCGGGGGTCGCGGTCGAGCGGCGACGCTATCCCAAAGTCGGTCATGTCGGGCTCGTCACCGCGATCGCCAAGCCGCTGCGCGGTCGCGCCGCGGTGCTCGATGACATGATCGGCTTTGCCCGAAGGATCGTCGGCTGACCGGCACGGAGCCTGCGTCGGGGCGCCGCGTTCTGCTGCGATGGATGACACGATCGACGCATTGCGCAGGCGGATGGAGGCGGCCGTCGAGGCATTGGACTTCGAGGAGGCGAAACGGCTGCGCGACCGGATCGCGCTGATCCGCGGCGGCGCGTCGCCAGAGGCGGCCGAGCAGGCCGATACGGCCGGGCTGACGCGGCAGCAGCCGGGCGCGATGGGGCTGGGCACCAGCCAGCAGCGTGTCACCCCGCCTGCGGGCTGGAAGCCGCCGCGCAAGCCCGATCCGATGACGCGCGGCCACAGCCGCAGACGGGGGCGCCCATCCTGACTTGACTCTCCACCGTCCGAGGCGCGATTTAGAACATAACAGGAACACGTGGACGATCGAGTCGGTGGATGCGCATCACGCCTTGCGAGAAAGGATCGCCCGGATCGAGCGGCAGCGGCCGGTCGATGCCCCGGCCCTGGTGGCGCTCGGCGCGGGCGACGTCGATCGCGCGCTGGGCGGCGGGCTTGCGCGCGCCCGCCTCCACGAGATCTTCGCCGCCGAGCGCGACGAGACGGCGGGCGCCGCGGGTTTCGCCGCCATGCTCGCCTGCCTCATGCTGCCAGCCGGAGCGCCCGTGCTATGGCTGAGGCAGGAGGAGGCCGAGCGACAGGGCGGGCGGCTGCATGCGCCCGGGCTCGCCGAGATCGGGCTCGATCCGGCGCGGCTGGTGCTGGCGGTGCTGCCCGATGCGGTGACGCTGCTGCGCGCCGCGGCGGACGTGGTGCGCTGCGCCGAGGTGGGGGCGGTGGTGATCGAGCTGTGGCGCCAACCGCAGGCGCTCGATCTCACCGCGAGCCGGCGGCTGGCGGTCGCCGCCGAGGCCTCCGGGGTGACCGCGCTGATGCTGCGCGCGCAGGCCGAGCCGGGCCCGAGCGCCGCGCAGACGCGCTGGTCGGTGCGCGCCGCGCCGTCGATCGCGCTCGAGGCGCAGGCGCCGGGCAACACCATGCTCGACGTCGAACTGCTGCGCCAGCGCGGCCGGCCCTCGGGTGGACGCTGGCGGCTGGAGTGGGATCGTGAAGCCGCCCGCTTCGGCCAGGCCGCGGCAGGCGGCACGGCGGCATCTGGCGCTGTGGCTGCCGCTGCTGAGCGCGGATCGGCGGACGGCGCAGCGGCGTTCCGCCTCGCCGGATGAGCGTCGCGACCCTGCCCTGGAGCCGCCGATCGCCTTCGTCGAGAAGCAGCGCGGCGCGATGCGGATCGTGGCACTCGATGCGAATGCGCTGGCGCAGGGGCTCGCCCCCGGGCTGACACTGGCGGACGCGCGCGCGCGGATTCCCGAACTGGCCGCGATCGATCATGATTCGCTCGCCGACCGGCTCTGGCTCGAGCGCCTCGCCGACGGCTGCGATCGCTGGACGCCGATGGTCGCGCTGGATCCGCCCGACGGGATCACGCTCGACATCACGGGGTGTCTCGAGAGTTTTGCGCTCCGCAGCGGCGGTGGGAAGCGCGGCTCGTTCCCCGGCGCAGGCCGGGGCCCAGGCCCGCAGCCGGAGGCGAACGCACCGTCTGATACGAGACGTGGGGCCCGGGCCCCGGCCTGCACCGGGGAAGCCGACCCTATTTTCGCGAACGAAGCCGCGCTCGCGGCCGACGTCGAACGTCGCTTCGCGCTGGCCGGCATCCACCTGCGCCTGGCGATCGCGGGATCGCCCGAGGCGGCGCAGGCGCTCGCGCGCTTCCAGACGATGCCCGCCGCCGACGAGGCCGGCGCGCTCCGCCGGCTGCCGGTCGCGGCGCTGCGGCTCGACGAGGATATGGTCGTCGCGCTGCGTCGCGCCGGGCTCAAGACGATCGGCGATCTCGCCGCGCGCCCGACCGCGCCGCTCGCCGCGCGCTTCGGCGCCGAGATGGTCGACGCGCTCGACCGGCTGCTCGGCCGCGCCGACAGCCGCATCGTGCCGCGTCGCGCGCTGCCCGCGCTGCTGTTCGAGCGCCGCTTCGCCGAACCGATCGCGCGCACCGAGGATGCGCTGGTCGTCCTCGACGCATTGATGCACGAGGCCGCGTTGGCGCTGGAGGAACGCCGCGGCGGCGGCCGCCGCTTCTCGGCGCGCCTCTATCGCAGCGACGGCGCGGTGCGCGACCTCGCGGTCGAGACCGGGCTGCCGACGCGCGACCCGCAGGTCCCCGCGCGGCTGCTGCGCGAGCGGATCGACGCGCTCGCCGACCCGATCGACCCCGGCTTCGGCTTCGACATGATCCGCCTCGCGGTGCCGCTGGTCGAGCCGCTGGCGGCGACGCAGCTCGGGCTCGAAGGCGGGCAGCTCGGCGAGGAGGCGATGGCGGCGCTGGTCGATCGGCTCGGCACGCGCATCGGCGGCGGCCGCATCCGCCGCTTCCGCCAGATCGACACGCACATCCCCGAGCAGGCGGCGCTCGCGCTGCCCGCGATCGCGCTGCCCGATCCGGCGCGCTGGGCAGCCCCCGTCCCCGGCGAGCCCCCGCTCCGCCCGCTCCACCTGTTCGACCCGCCGCAGCGGATCGAGGTGACGATGTACGAAGTGCCCGACGGGCCACCGCATCGTTTCCGCTGGCGGCGCACGCTGCACGAGGTCGCGCGCTTCGAGGGGCCCGAGCGGATCGCGGGCGAATGGTGGCGCGTGCGCGTCGACCGCCTGCCCGATCCGGGCGCCTCGACCGTCCGACCCGTCCCGGGCCGCGACGCGATGGACTGCGACGGGGAACAGCTGGACGAGACGCGCGGAGCGGTGCCGGGGCGACCCGCAAACCCGCTGCTCACCCGCGACTATTTCCGCGTCGAGGATGTTCGCGGACGGCGCTTCTGGCTGTTCCGCCACGGCCTCTATGACGAGGCCGATCGCCCCGACTGGTATCTCCACGGGCTGTTCGCATGACCGACGCGCCCGATTTCGCGGAAATGATCGCGGCGACCAACTATAGTTTTCTGCGCGGCGCCTCGCATCCGGCGGACATGGTGGGGCATGCGCTCGCGCTCGGCCACAAGGCGATCGGCATCGCCGACCGCAACAGCGTGGCGGGCGTGGTCCGCGCCTACAAGGCGCTCAAGGATGCGCGCGAGGATGCAGCGGCGCAGGGGCTCGGCGCCATCGACTTCCGCCTGATCGTCGGCGCGCGGCTCGCCTTCGCCGACGGCACGCCCGACATCGTCGCCTACCCCGTCGACCGCGCGGGCTGGGGCCGACTTACCCGGCTGCTGACGCTGGGCAACCGCCGCGCGAAAAAGGGCGAGTGCGAGCTGCTGTTCGCCGATCTGGCCGAGCAGGCGGAGGGGCTGCTGCTGATCGCGATCACCGACGAAACCCACGAATTCCTGCTGCGTCGGCTCGCCAAGCTGGCGCCGCTGTGGATCGCCGCGACGATGCCGCGGCGGGGCGACGACCAGCGCCGGCTGGCACGGCTGCAGCGTTTGTCGCAGGCGACCGGCATCCCGCTGCTCGCCACCTGCGACGCGCTCTATGCCGCCCCCGCGCAGCGCCCGCTCCACGACGTCGTCACCTGCATCCGGGAGGGCACGACGATCGCCGAGGCGGGCCTGCGCCTGCTCGCCAATGCCGAGCGCCACCTCAAGCCGGCGCGCGAGATGGCACGGCTGTTCCGCCAGGCGCCGCAGACGGTGACGGCGTGGCAGGACATAGTCGATCGGATCGGCTTCACGCTCGACGATCTCCACTATGAATATCCGCACGAACCCGTCCCCGGGGGCTGGGACGCGCAGGACTGGCTCGAGCACGAGACGCTGCGGCTGGCCAAGGAGGACAGATATCCCGGCGGCATCCCCGACAAGGTGCTGGCGACGCTGCGCACCGAGTTCGCGCTGATCCGCGAGCGGAACTATGCCTATTATTTCCTCACCGTCTACGAAGCGGTCAAGTTCGCGCGATCGCTCGATCCGCCGATCCTGTGCCAGGGGCGCGGGTCGGCGGCCAATTCGGCGGTCTGCTACTGCCTCGGCATCACCTCGGTCGATCCCGCACAGTTCAACCTGCTATTCTCGCGTTTCGTCTCGGCCGAGCGCAACGAGCCGCCCGACATCGACGTCGATTTCGAGCATGAGCGGCGCGAGGAGGTGATCCAGGAAATCTACCGCCGCTATGGCCGCCACCGCGCCGGCATCGCCGCCACCGTGATCCACTTCCGCCCGCGCAGCGCGGTGCGCGAGGTCGGCAAGGTGCTCGGCCTGTCCGAGGACATGACCTCGCGGCTGACCAGCACCGTGTGGGGCAGCTTCTCCGATCGCATGGAGACGCGGCGCTTCACCGATGCCGGCTTCGATCTGGCGGCGCCCGATCTCGCGCGGCTCAAATGGATCGTCGACCAGCTGCTCCACACGCCGCGCCATCTTTCGCAGCATGTCGGCGGCTTCGTGCTGACGCAGGACCGGCTCGACGAGACCGTGCCGATCCACAACGCCGCGATGGACGAGCGCACCTTCATCGAATGGGACAAGGACGACATCGACGCGCTCAAGCTGATGAAGGTCGACATCCTCGCGCTCGGCATGCTGACCTGCATCCGCAAGGCGTTCGCGCTGATGGAACAGCATGGGCTCGGCGACTGGTCGCTCGCCACCATCCCGCAGGACGATCCGCAGGTCTACGACATGCTGTGCGAGGGCGACAGCGTCGGCGTCTTCCAGGTCGAGAGCCGCGCGCAGATCAACATGCTGCCCAGGCTCAAGCCGCGGGTCTTCTACGATCTGGCGGTGCAGGTCGCGATCGTGCGGCCCGGCCCGATCGAGGGCGACATGGTCCACCCCTATTTGCGCCGCCGCGAGGAGTTCCGGCTGACCGGCAAGCCCTTCCCCTTCCCTTCCCCCAAGCCGCCCTACCCCGCCGACGAACTGCATGAGGTGCTGGGCCATACCTTCGGCGTGCCATTGTTCCAGGAACAGGCGATGAAGCTCGCCATCACCGCGGCGGGCTTTTCACCCGACGAGGCCAACCGGCTGCGCCGCGCGATGGCGACCTTCCGAAACGTCGGCACGATCGGCGAACTCGAGCAGAAGATGGTCGGCGGCATGGTCGCGCGCGGCTATGAGGAGGCATTCGCGCAGCGCTGCTATGCGCAGATCAAGGGGTTCGGCAGCTACGGCTTCCCGGAGAGCCACGCCATCTCCTTCGCGCTGCTCGTCTATGTCTCGTCGTGGATCAAATGCCATTATCCCGCGGTGTTCGCCGCGGCCCTGCTCAACGCGCAGCCTATGGGTTTCTACGCCCCCGCGCAGATCGTCCGCGATGCGCGCGATCATGGCGTCGATGTGCGCTCGGTCGACGTCAACCACAGCCAGTGGGACAATCGCCTCGAAGCCGACGCCACAAGCGGCGCGCCGCACCCGCGATGGACATGGAATGTCGCCGCCTGCCGCCGCGACGCGGATCACGCGCTGCGCCTCGGCTTCCGCCAGATCGACGGTTTCCGCGAGGAATGGGGGCACAAGATCGCCGCCGCGCGCGACGCCGACGGATCGTTCGACAGCATCGAGTCGCTCGCGCGCCGCGCCGCACTACCCGCGCGCGCGCTGCGCCTGCTCGCCGATGCCGATGCGTGCGGCTCGATCGGTCAGGGCCGGCGCGAGGCGGCGTGGGAGGCGCGGCGGATGCCGGGCGGCCACGAACTCCTCCTCTTTGCCGCCGCGCAGGCGCGCGAGCTCGCCGCCGAGCCCGATGCGATGCTGCCCGCGATGCCGCTCGCCGAGCAGGTCACCGCCGATTATCAGACCACGCGGCTGTCGCTCAAGGCGCACCCGCTGCTCTTCCTGCGCGCGACGCTGCGCCGCGAGCGAATCCTGAGCAGCGCCGAGCTCGCGCTTGCCGGCAGCGGATCGCGCGCGAAAGTGGCGGGGGTCGTGCTGGTCCGCCAGCGGCCGGGCAAGGGCAATGCGATCTTCGCGACGCTCGAGGACGAGACCGGCGTGGTCAACATCCTGCTGTGGGCGCGGCAGTTCGAACGCTATCGCCGCCCGCTGATGGCCGCCCGGCTGATGGAGGCCGAGGGCGAGGTGCAGAGGAGCCGCGAGGGCGTGATCCACCTGATCGCCAGCCGCATCGTCGACCGCACCGCGCTGCTCGACCGGCTGAGCGAGGAGGGGCAGGTGCCGATCCAAGTCTCGCGCGCCGACGTCTTCGTCCACCCGCAGATGGCGCGCGGCGCGCATCCACGCGACGTGCGGATCATCCCCAAGTCGCGCGACTTCCACTGAGGCCGGCGCGGATCGGCGCCCGCGCCTCGCCGGTCAGTGCGTGACCCGGCCGATCAGCGAATCGAGATCGCGCCGCGCCTTGGCGGCATAGCCGTGCGCGCTCGCCATGGTCACCGCCTCGCGGCAGCTCCGCTTCGCCTCCGCATCGATCGGATGATCCCAGCCGCAGCGCACCGACGGATCGAGCCGCAGATAATAGACGTGAAAGGCGACCGCACCGAGCAGCGCGCCCACCAGCATCAGGATCAGATTGCGCATCGTCGGCCCTCCCCGCTCGCTTGCCATCGGTGTGTCGCTCCTACGTCGGTCGGTCGCAAAAGCGAAGCGGCGCCACCAAGCCTGCCCGGTTTGCGACGAATGTGACATTAGTGTTGCTGACCCGCGGAGATTGACCTGTTACCGGCGCTCATGGTGTCGACAATTCCGGGCCGCTGGCTGGCCGCTTGCTTGTGTTTCAGCGTTCTGGCGACAAGCCTCATGTTGTTTCACGCTCACGAAACGATCGAACTCGGTGCGGCGGGATCCGCGCTGGTCTTCGCCGGGATCGCGCTGGTCGCGGTCCGCTACCGCCTCCGCAACCCCGAAACGCGCGGGCAGCGCGTCACGCGCGATGCGGCCGAATATGTCGGCGCCTTCGCGCTGGTCAGCCTGCTTGGCGCGGTGGTGAGCTATCCGGTGGCGGCGGTGACCAGCGGCTTCGTCGACCCCTCGCTCGAGCGGATCGACCATTTCTTCCATTTCGACTGGGTCAGCTGGTACGAGATCGTCGCGACGCATCCGATCCTCCAGCGGCTCGGCCGCCTCGCCTATGCGGGCATCTTCGTCTCGCCGGCGATATTGCTCGGCTATTTCGCCTGGATCGATCACAAGCCCGGCGCGCGACGGCTGATCCTCTCCTTCTGGCTGGGCGCGCTGTTGACGCTGATCTGGTTCCCGCGCGTGCCCGCGGTCGGCCCGCTCGCCTTCCTGTGGCACGGCGCCATCCCCTATATGCCGACCAGCGCGCTGTTCCAGGCGCAGCTGCTGCCGCAACTACGCGACCATGCGTTGCGCGTCGTCGATATCGGTGCGCTCCACGGTATCGTCTGCACGCCGAGCTTCCACACCACCAGCGCGCTGCTCTACATCGCCGCGGCGTGGCGGACGCGCGTGCTGCGGCTGCCGCTGGTCGCGCTCAACTGCGCGATGCTGCTGTCGACGCCGGTCGAGGGGACGCACTACCTCGCCGACATGCTGGGCGGCGCGCTGATCGCGGCGATCGCGCTGGTGCTGACCACGCTCACCGAGATTGCCGCGGTCGAGATGCGCAGTGGCGTCATGGCCCGCGCCTGAGCCGCCGGTCGCGGCCGGCGACCGGACGCCGGCGCGCGCGGCCGACACGCGGAAGACCCGCGGATCGCGTGCGCCGCCATCGCCGCGTCGCGACGATCGATCTTGACCGCGGCACGACGCTGCGCTGCTATCCGGGCGATGCGCGCGCCGATCGCCGATCTGGGCCGTGTTGCCGGACTGCGCGAACTCTGGGCGCGCCATACGCTGCGTGCGCCGTTCGATCGCGCGGTCGCCGTCCCGACGCGCGTGCTGCTCGATACGCTCGGGCTGGGGCTCGAGCAGACCCTGCGCCACCTGGCGTCGGCGCGCCCCGATTTCGATGCGTTTCTCGGCTGGATCGCCGCGACCGCAGGCCCGCCCGATCGCGACCGGATCGCGCGCTATGCGGCGTGGCACGATTCGGCGCCGCCGCCGCCGGCCGAGACCGCGCGGCAGGCCGCGGTGATGGCGCATCCGCCGGTGTTCACCGCGGCCGAGCGCGCGACCTGGGAGCGTGACGGCGTCGTCGTCCTTAGGCAGGCGATCGCGCGCGACGAGGCCGCGGCGATCGCGGCGCATCTCTGGGATCTGCTCGGCGCGTCGCCAGACGATCCCGACAGCTGGTACGGATCGCGGACCAACGGCATCATGGTCCAGCATTTCCAGCACGCATCGATGGACGTGCCGCGCCGGGCGGTGCGGGTCGCGCGCGGTTTCGGAGAGCTCTACGGCCATGCCGACCTGATCGTCTCGACCGACCGGCTGAGCTTCAACCCGCCGGAACGCGCCGACTTCCGCTTCCCCGGCCCGCATCTGCACTGGGACGCCAGCCTGACGCCGCCGATCCCGTTCGAGACGCAGGCGATCCTCTATCTGACCGACACCGACGCCGATCAGGGAGCGTTGCGCGTCGTGGCGGGATTCCATCATCGGCTGGCGGAGGGCTGGCTCGCCGCGCTGGACGGCGCCGATCCCCGCACGGTCGATCTTTCACCCGACGCGGTGACGGTGCCGGGCGGGGCCGGCGATCTGATCATCTGGCGCCACGAGATCCCGCACGGCGCCAGCCCCAATCGCCACGACCGGCCCCGGCTCGCCCATTATGTCAATCACTACCCGATGCACTGGCCCGACACGCGCACCTGGCTCTAGATCATCGGGGGCGTGTCGCGGGGGAGCCTGTCGGTTGCCGACGGGCTGGTGCTGCCGGGGAGGATTGAACTCCCGACCTCAGCCTTACCAAGGATGCGCTCTACCACTGAGCTACGGCAGCACGGCCCGCGTCCCGCCCGGCAGGCCGGACGGCGAGTGGCGCCTATGGAGAATGCGCGCGGTGCCGTCAAGGCGGGTTGCGGAGGCGGGGGCCGACCGCCTAGTCGATCGCGATGGACGCCAGGACCGAACGCGAGAAGCGGCTTGCCGAGGCGCTGCGGCAGAACCTCCACCGGCGCAAGGCGCAGACGCGCGCGCCCCAATCGCCGCCATCGCCCCCGCCTTCGCCCCCACCCGCCGAGCCCGAAGCGCCCGACGACGACTCGCGCTAGGCGAGCGGCGCGGTCGTCTGCGCCAACCATTCGCGCACCTCGGCGGGGACGAGCGGCCCGATCTCGGCGGCAACGCGCGCATGATAGGCGTCGAGCCAGCGTCGCTCCTCGGCCGAGAGCAGCGCAAGGTCGATCAGGCGGCGGTCGATCGGCGCCAGCGTCAGCGTGTGGAAGCACATCAGCGGTTTTTCCGCGCCCGCCACCTCGTGCGGCACCACCAGCACCAGATTTTCGATCCGGATGCCGTAGGCGCCGGTCTTGTAATAGCCCGGCTCGTTGGACAGGATCATGCCGGGGCGCAGCGGCTCGTCCCCGCCGCTCTGCCCGCCCGCGGGCGAGGCGATGCGCTGCGGCCCTTCGTGGACCCCCAGATAAGCGCCGACGCCATGACCCGTGCCATGCGCGTAATCGAGCCCGGCCTCCCACAGGAATTGCCGCGCGAGCGTATCGAGTTGCCCGCCGCGCGTGCCCTGCGGGAAGACCGCGCGAGCGAGCGCTACATGCCCCTTGAGCACGCGCGTGAAGCGGTCCTTCATCTCGGGCGTGGGTGCGCCGATCGCCACGGTGCGCGTGATGTCGGTGGTGCCGTCGACATATTGGCCGCCCGAATCGACCAGATAGAGCGTGCCCGGCTCGATCGGCCGCACCGTCTTCTCCGAGACGCGGTAGTGGACGACCGCGCCGTTGGGCCCCGATCCCGAGATCGTGTCGAACGACAGATCCTTGAGCGCGCCGGTCTCCGCGCGGAATGCCTCGAGCTGGACGGCGGCGGTGAGTTCGTCCTGTCCGCCCGCGGCGGCGACGGTATCGACCCAATGCAGGAAGCGCGTGACCGCGGCGCCGTCGCGGACGTGCGCGGCGGTGGTGCCCGCAATCTCCGCCTCGTTCTTGATCGCCTTGGGCAGCACGACGGGATCGCGCGCCTCGACGATGCTGGCATCCGCCTGCGCCAGGCGCTCGAAGATCGCCGCCACCGCGCGATCGGGATCGACCATCACCGTCTGCCCGGCCAGCCCCTCCAGCGCGCCGGCAAACGCCGCGCGCGGCTGCAGCCGCACCGCATTGCCGAGATGCGCGGCGACGGCCTCGTCGATCTTGCCGGGATCGACGAACAGGTCGGCGGTCGCATCGGCGCGGACCAGCGCATATGCCAGCGCGACCGGGGTGCGGCTGACATCCTGCCCGCGCACGTTGAACGCCCAGGCGATCGAATCGAGCGCGGACAGCACGACCGCATCGGCGCGCTCGCCGGTCAGCCAGTCGGCGATGTCCTGCCGCTTCGCCGCCGCCGATCGGCCGGCCAGCGCGTCGGACTGGACCACCAGCCGCGCGTCCGACGGCTGCGGCTGGTCGATCCACACCGCATCGATCGGGTTGGTCTCGACCGCGACCAGCTCGGCGCCGCGCGCGGCGAGCGCCTTGGCGGCGGCCGTCACCCAGCCCCTGGTGTGCAGCCAGGGATCATAGCCGATCCGCCCGCCCTGCGGCGCATGCACCTTGAGCCACGCGGCGATCGATGTGTCGGGAAGCGACTGGTAGCTCCATTGATCGGCCGAAACCTGTTCGCGCACCTGCAGCGTATAGCGTCCGTCGACGAAGATCGCGGCCTCGCCGGACAGCACGACGGCACTCCCCGCCGATCCCTCGAACCCGGTTAGCCAGGCGAGCCGCTGCGCATAGGCGCCGACATATTCGCTCATATGCTCGTCGGTGAGCGGGACGACGAAGCCGTCGAGGCGGCGGCGGGCGAGTTCGTCGCGAAGCGCGGCGAGACGGTCTGCATAGGTCGACATCCCGTCTAGATAGGCGCGTTGCGCCCGCGCGCAAAGAGCAGCGATCGGAGCGCGCGTCACGACATCCGCCCGACACGACCCCTCCGCGCTATGTTTGCCGATCGATTTCGCCTAGCCTCGCCGAGGCCGGACGTTCCAAGCGGGCGTGCGACACGCGTTAGATGAGGATGGAATGGCCCGGCGAGACGATCTCAGGGTTCTCGTGATCGACGATTCGCTAACGATCCGCGCTATGATCGAGCAGATCCTCTCTGGCCAGCCGGGGTGCAGCGTGGTCGGCATCGCATCCGACGTCGCTACGGCGCGGCTGCTGATGGCGAGCACGCGCCCCAATGTCGTCACGCTCGATCTGATGATGCCGGGCATTGGCGGCCTCGCCTTTCTCGACGAGCTGGGCACCCGCGCGCATTGCCCGGTCGTCGTCGTGTCGTCGACCACCAAGGAGGGCAGCGACGCGGCGACCGAGGCGCTGGCGCGCGGCGCCGACGCCTGTTTCGACAAGGCCAAGATCATCTCGGCGGCACCCGCCTTCCTCGCGCTGCTCCGCAAGACCGCGCGGAGGCCGACGAGCGCGCCCCGCGCACGCGTGGTGCTCGATCCATCGGCGCCCCCCGCGGCCAGCTGAAGCACCGGCGCGGCATCAATGCTTGCCTCAGCCGCGAGCGCTCCCCACAACGCGCCGCATGATCGATCCCGCCCGTCTCCCTGCGCCGCCCCATGCCGAGCGCATCGCGCACCGCTACGAACGCCACGGGAGAAGCGTCACCGACGATTATGCCTGGCTCAAGGATGCCGGCTACCCCGAGGTCAAGGACGCGGCGGTGCTCTCCTACCTCGCCGAGGAGAACACCTATTTCGAGGCGGCGATGGCGCCCGTGCGGCCGCTGGTCGACACGCTTTTCGCCGAGATGAAGGGGCGGATGAAGGAGGATGATTCCTCCGTGCCGCGCCGCGACGGCGACTGGCTCTACTGGTGGGCGTTCGAGACCGGCGCGCAATATCGCTGCTGGTGGCGCCGCCGCGCCGATGGATCGGGCGGCGGCGCGGTCGTGCTCGACGAGGCCAAGGAGGCCGAGGGCCACGACTATTTCAGGCTCGGCGCGCTCGCCGTCAGCCCCGACGGACGGCTCGCGGCGTGGTCCGCGGATGCGAGCGGGGCGGAGCGCTTCACGCTGCGGATCCGCGACCTGGCGACCGGCGCGGACATCGAGACGGTGAGCATGATCGTCAACGGCGCGGTGGTGTGGGGCGCGGGATCGGACGCCGTCGCCTATGCCGAGGTCAACGACAATTGGCGGACGTTCCGCGCGAGGGGCCACCGGCTGGGCGACGATCCCGCCGCGGACGCGACGCTGTACGAGGAAACCGACGACATCGGCTTCAACGTCCATCTCGGCCAGACGCACGACCGCCAATGGATCATCCTGGGCACCAACGACCACGAGACCAGCGAGATTCGCCTGCTGCCCGCGGACGATCTCGCCGCGGCGCCGCTGCTGGTCTCGCCGCGCCGCGCCAGGCGCCAGTACAGCGTCGACTCCGCACACGGCAAATTGTGGGTGCTGACCAACGACGATCACGTCAATTTCCGCCTCGCCTCGGCCGATCCGGCGAACCCGGGCGACTGGACCACGGTGATCGCGGGATCGGACGGCGTCTATCTGCGCGGCGTGACCAGCTTCGCGCGGCACCTCGTGATCGAGGAGCGCGTCGACGGGCTCGACCAGATCCGGCTGCGCACCTATCGCGGCGAGGAGCATCGCGTCGCCTTTCCCGAGACCAGCTACACCGCCGGGCTCGGCACCAATCCCGAGTTCGACACGCCCGACTATCGCATCGGCTATGCCTCGATGGTGACGCCCGACACCGTCTATGACTACGACCCCGATGCGCGGACGCTGGCGATCCGCAAGGTGCGCGACGTGCCGTCGGGCTATGATGCGTCGCTCTACGCCACCGAGCGGCTGATGCTCCCCGCACGCGACGGCAGGCGCATCCCCGTCTCGGTGGTGTACCGCAAGGGATTCGAGAAGAACGGGCACGGCCCGCTCTATCTCTATGCCTATGGCGCCTATGGCTATGCCTATCCGCCGGGCTTTTCGGCCGACCGCCTCAGCCTGCTCGATCGCGGCTGGGCCTGCGCGATCGCGCACATCCGCGGCGGCGACGATCTCGGCTATGGCTGGTATCTCGACGGCAAGGCGGAGAAGCGCTGGAATACGTTTCATGACTTCGCCGATGCCGCCAAGGGATTGATCGACGCCGGATTCGCCGCGCCCGGCCGGATCGCGATCCAGGGCGGGTCGGCGGGCGGCGAGCTGATGGGAGTCGTCGCCAACACCGATCCCGATCTGTGGGGCGCGGTGGTCGCCGACGTGCCGTTCGTCGACGTGCTCAACACGATGCAGGACGAGAGCCTGCCGCTCACCCCGGGCGAGTGGCCCGAATGGGGCAATCCGATCACCGACCCGCAGGCGTTCGACCTGATCGCGAGCTACAGCCCCTACGACAACGTCACCGCCCAGGCCTATCCGCCGATGCTGATCACCGGGGGCCTCAACGATCCGCGCGTGACCTATTGGGAGCCCGCCAAATGGGCGGCGCGGTTGCGCGCGAAAAAGACCGACGCCAATCCGCTGCTGCTCAAGATCAACATGGGCGCGGGCCATGGCGGCAAGTCCGGCCGTTACGAGGCGATCACCGAAAAGGCGGAGGCCTATGCGTTCATGATCGAGGCGCTCGGCGGCGGCTGACCATCCTCCCTCGGGGGACGGACAAGGTGACGATCGCATCTATGGTCTTGCGCCGCGCCCGCGAAGCCGCTGTACTGCGGCGACGTGGTCAGGGGCCGGGGGGCCGATCCGCGTATGCGTAATTTTGACAGGATCCCCCATGCGCCATCGCTTCCGCCTGCCTCTCCTCGCGCTCGCCGTCACGCTGAGCGTCCCCGCCCTCGCCGCCGCCAAGCCCGCCGACGCCAAATCCGACAAGCCCGACATCGCCAAGGCGCATCAGCAGGACAAGGAGGATGCCGCCGAGGCCGGCTGGATCAAGGCGCCGGTCGACGAGCAGGCGGTCGTCACGCACCATGTCGCCGAGACCCAGTCGGGCGCAATCAAATATAGCGCGACCGCGGGCACGCTCACCATCCGCGACGACGACGCCAAGCCGATCGCCTCGGTCTTCTACGTCGCCTACACCGCCGATGGCGTAAAGGATTACAGCCACCGCCCGGTGACCTTCTTCTACAATGGCGGCCCCGGCTCCTCGACGCTGTGGCTGCACATGGGCAGCTTCGCGCCCGAACGCGTCCAGACCGCCAATCCCGAGACCATCCGCCCCGCCCCCTATGCGTTCGGCGCCAATCGCGACACGCTGCTCGACAAGTCCGACCTCGTCTTCGTCGATGCGATCGGCACCGGCTATTCGCGCGCGCTCGGCGACAAGAAGGACAAGGATTTCTGGGGCGTCGACCAGGATGCCGACGGATTTTCGCGCGCGATCATGCGCTATGTCACGCGCAACGCGCGCTGGCAGTCGCCGAAATTCATCTTCGGCGAAAGCTACGGCACGACGCGATCGGGCGTGCTCTCCTACATGCTGCAGGAACGCGGCATGGCGCTCAACGGCGTGATCATCCTGTCGTCGATCCTCAACTACGGAATCCGCCAGCCGGGCTTCGACCAGACCTATATCAACTATCTGCCGAGCTTCGCGGCGACCGCCTGGTATCACCACAAGGTGCCCAACCCGCCCGCCGACGTCGCCACCTTCGTCGAGCAGGCGCGCGCGTTCGCCGCCGGGCCCTATGCTGCCGCACTCGCGCAGGGCTCCGCGCTCGATCCCGCGACGCGCAACCAGATCGCGCAGCAGATGTCCGCCTTCACCGGGCTGTCGACGAGCTATATCCTCGCCGCCAATCTGCGCATCGATCTCGGCCGCTTCGAGAAGGAGCTGCTGCGCGACCAGCGGCTGACCGTCGGCCGCTATGACAGCCGCTACACCGGTGTCGATGCGGACGCAGCCGGCGAGCGCCCCGAATATGACGCGTCGGACACCGCGATCGGCGGCGCCTTCATCGCCAGCTTCCAGGACTATGTGCAGCGCGAGCTGCACTACAAGACCGACATGCCGTACCGCGTCTCGGCCTATGGGCTCGACGGCTTCGACTGGGACTTCAAGCACAAGGCACCGGGCAATGGCCGCGGCGCGCAGACCTCGCCCGACGTCGCGGTCGATCTGTCCGCGGCGATGCGCACCAACCCCTATCTGCACCTGCTGTCGCTCAACGGCTATTACGACATGGCGACGCCGTTCTTCGGCACCGAATATGACATCAAGCATATGGGGCTCGATCCCGCGCAGGCGCAGAATGTCGCGTTCCGCTATTATCCGTCGGGCCACATGGCCTATCTCAACCCCGACGCGCTGCACATGCTCCACCGCGACGTCGCCGCCTTCTACGACGAGACGGTGCGCAGCGCGGAGACCGGGCGCCCGCACGGCAAGCCCATGCTGAGCGGCGGCGGCGCGGGCGGGCCGAGCTGATCGGGTCGAACGCCCCGAAAGCCCCCTCCCTTCGGGAATGGGCTGGGTGAGGGTCTCCCACCTCCGGAGGCGGGACGCGACGCTGACGCGTCGCTCCCCCTCACCCCGACCCTCTCCCCGACAGGGAGAGGAAGAATCTGTTCAGCACGCCGCGCTGAGCACCGCGCATACGCCGCGATGCGTCGGATCGTAGCTCAGCTCGGCCTGCAGGCTCTGCGCCATCGCGCGGATCACCTTGGTGCCGAGGCCGGTGCCCTTGGGGACCGCGCCCGGCTCGATTCCGCAGCCATCGTCCTCGACGCGCAGCACGAAGCGATCCTCGCCGTCGCGGACCAGCGCGATGCGCACCTCGCCCGCCGCCGTCTGCGAATAGGCATATTTGCAGGCGTTGGAGACGAGCTCGTTGACGATGACGCCGAGCGACACCGCGCGATCGGTCTTCATCTCGATCGGCTCGCTCGCCAGCGTCAGCCGGCGCGGCGCGCTCGGCGTCGACCAGGTCTCCTGCAGCTCCTCGACCAGCGCGGAGAGATAATCGTCCATCGCCACCGCATCGACGCCGTCTCCCGTATAGAGCCGGCGATGGACCTGCGCGACCGCCTGGATGCGCCGCTGCGTATCCTGCAGCGCTGCCTTGGCGACCGGATCGGGCAATGCTGCGGACTGCATGTGGACGAAGGCCGAGACCAGCTGCAGCGAGTTGGCGACGCGGTGGTTGACCTCCTTGAGCAGCGTCTCGAGCCGCGCGTTGGACTGGCGCAGATCCTCGTCGACCGCGGCCTTCTCCTCGGCCAGCCGCCGCGTCGTCAGCGCCTGTCCGAAGGCATTGTCGAGCAGCGAGAAGAAATCCTCGCCGATCGACTTGACGACATAGTCGACTGCACCCGCCTTGAGTGCGGCGACCGCGATGCGGCTCTCCTCCGAACCGGTGACATAGACGATCGGCGGCGCCCCGGGCAGCGCACGCAACTCGCCGAGCGTCGCGAGCCCGTCCTGCCCCGGCATGAAATGATCGACCGCGATCAGATCGAAGGCGGTGGCTCGCGCCTTGGCGACGCCCTCCGCGCCGCTCAGCGCGGTCTCGACCTCATACCCCAGACGCTGCAACGCGCGCATCGCCAACCGGCACAGGCCGGCGTCGTCGTCGATGTACAGAACGCGCGCAGCAACCATTTCAGGCGTCGGGCTCGATCACCGGCACCTGGATCACCGACAGGAACAGCCCGAGCTGGCGGATCGCGGTCGCGAAGCTCTCATAGTCGACGGGCTTGGTGATATAGACATTGGCGCCCAGATCGTAGCAGCGCTGGATCTCGACCTTGTCGTCGGTGGTGGTGAGCACGATCACCGGCGTGCGGCGCAGCGGGCTGTCGTCGGCCTTGATCCGGATCAGAATGTCGGTGCCGCTCATGTCGGGCAGGTTGAGATCGAGCAGGATCAGCGCGGGGCCGTTGAGCGCGGGGCCGTCGGGCGAATGATAGAGATAATGCAGCGCCGAGGTGCCGTCGGTGAAGTGACGGATGTCGTTCGAAATCCCGGCGCGGCGGATGTTCTTCTCGATCAGGCGGGCATGGCCCTCGTCGTCCTCGATCATCACGATGTTGACGGGCTGGTGCGTGTTCACGGGCTTATCCTTGGCTTGCAGCGGGTTTGGCCGGCAGCGCGAGCGAAAAGGTCGCGCCTTCGCCCAACGCCGAACGGCAGTCGATCAGTCCACCGAGCCTATAGGCGAGCGCGCGGACGTGCGCGAGACCGATTCCCTCGCCGGGCTGGTCCTGCTGCCCGGAACGGCGGAACAGATCGAAGATACGGTCATGGTCGCGCGGATCGATGCCACGGCCATTGTCGGCGATGTCGATGGTGACGCGATCGCGGTTGGCGCGCGCCGACAGGGTGATCCGGCCGGGACGACCGGGCTGGAGATATTTGACCGCATTCTCGATCAGATTGGACAGCATCTGCTCGACCGCGAGGCGATCGGCGACGAGGCCGGGCATCGGCCGCTCGATCGTCACCGTCGCGCCGAGTTCGTCGAGCCGGTGCTGGAGCGTCGCGACGATGCCGTCGATCAGCTCGGGCAGGTCGATCGGCTCGGGCGTCATCACGCGCTTGCCCTCGCGCGACAGGCGCAGGATCGCGTTGATCAGCCGGTCCATCTTCTGCGTCGAGGTGCGGATGAAACCGATCGATTCGGGCAGATCCTCGCGCGCCGCCGTCGCCGCGTCGGCGTCCATCAGGTGGGGCGCCTCCGCCTCGATCCGATCGATCAGCGCGGCAAGCGGCCTCGCGGCCGCCTCGAGCTCGCCGGTGAAGCCCATCACGTTGACCAGCGGCGAGCGCAGGTCGTGGCTGACGATATAGGCGAAGCGCTGGATCTCGTCATTGGCGCGTGACAGTTCGTAGGTGCGCGCACGCACGCGATCCTCGAGTTCGGCGGCCAGCGTCCGCTCGGCGTCGCGCGCCTCGACCAGGCTGCGCGTATAGCGGCGCAATACCATGATCGAGAAGACCGCCACCGCGATCGCGAGCGCACCGAAGCCGGTGAGGATCGCGAACAGATTGCGCACCGTGTCGCGCTGCGCGGCGATACGCAGCACGAGCAATCGATTCTCGTCGGCGCGCATCGCGTCGGTCAGCATCCGCAGCGACCGGGTCAGCCCGAGCGACGAATCCTGGTCGAACGCGGTGATCGCCGCGGCCGGATCGCGATCGGCCAGCGCCATCGATGCCGACTGCAGGCGAAACTGTCGCGCGACGAGCCGCTCGACGAGGCCGATGCGTGCCTGCTGCGTCGGATTGTCCGCGGTCAGCCGGCGGACGTCGGCGATCAGCCCCGGCTCCTGCGCGATCGTCTCGACGAACGTCTGCTTCGAGATCGGGTGATGCGACAGCAGATAGCCGCGCCGCGCGACTTCGAGCCGCTCGACCAGCACGCGCAGCGACGAGATACGCTGTTCGACCTCATAGGTATGCTCGACCCAGCGCGCATGATCCTGCGTCCGCACGACCGTCCAGCCCGCAGCACCCGCAGCCCAGATCAGCGCAAGGAAGCCGATCGAGACGAAGACGAGCACGAACCGGCTGAATTGCCGCTCCGATCGGGGCAGGGGAATGGTCCAACGTCGCAACACCGTGCCGGGCGATATCAGGCACGCCCGCGAAAGCAACGGCTTGCCCGTCGATTCCGTCGCCTACGCCCGTAAATCGATCGGCTGATGCGGTTTCGCAACGCCCGCCCGCTGTCACGGAAGCGTAACGGACTCATCACCGATGAGTCACGCAGCCGGGCTACCCGGCCCCTCGAAGCCCGCGAGCGGCGGGTTCGACAAAGGGGCTCTTCATGACAAGCAAGTTCAGCCTGCTCGCGGGTGCGAGCATGGGCATCGCACTGATCGCGGGCGGCGCGACGCCGGCATTCGCGGCGAAGAAGCCGGTGCATCACGCCAAGCATGCCGCGGCGCGATCCGGCCAGAGCGCGGAGATCGAGGCGCTGCGCGCGCAGGTCGAGGCGCTGACCGCCCGACTCGACGCGCAGGAGCAGAATTCGGCGCAGGCGACCGCGCAGATCAACGCCGCGCAAAACCAGGCAGCCGCCGCGCAGGTCGCCGCGCAGTCGGCGCAGACCCAGGCCGCCGCCGCACAGACCGCGGTGCCGACCGAGGTCAAGACGCAGCTCGCCGCCAACAAGCCCAAGCCGCAATGGTTCGACAGCACCTCGATCAGCGGCCGCATGTATTTCAACGGCTCGAACATCAGCCAGAAGGTCAATGGCGTGAAGCAGCCGGGCACGGGCACCGGCTTCAACATCAAGCGGCTCTATATCGGCGTCGATCACACCTTCAGCCCGATCTTTTCGGGCAATGTGACGATGGACATCTCCAACGTCGTCGGCTCGACCTCCAACTATAATTTCAACGCGAACTCGGCCGCCTCGCCCGCCAATTCGACCGCGCTGGTCGGCCGCGGCTTCTACGTCAAGAAGGCCTATCTGCAGGCCAAGCTCAACCCGGCGTTCATCATCCGCGCAGGCGCGGCCGATCTGCCGTGGGTGCCGTACATCGAAGGCCAGTATGGCTATCGCCACATCGAGAACACACTGATCGATCGCACCAACTTCGGCACCTCGGCCGATTGGGGCGTCCATGTGCTGGGCGATATCGCCGGCGGGCTGATCAGCTATCAGGTCTCGGCGATCGACGGCGGCGGCTATCGCAACGTCAAGGTCACCAAGACGGTCGATTTCGAAGGCCGTCTCTCGACCAGCTACAAGGGCTTCTTCGCGGCGGTCGGGGGCTATACCGGCAAGCGCGCCAACGACACGCAGGGTGCCGTCACCGGCGCCACCACGACGGTCAACGGCGTCACCTATATCGGCGGCGGCCATCTCCATACCGCGACCCGCGAGGATGCGGCGATCGGCTACAAGAACAAGCTGTTCACGCTCGGCGGCGAATATTTCCACGCCAAGAACTGGAACAACGTGACGACCGCGACGACCGACAAGTCCGAGGGCTATTCGCTGTTCGGCAACGTCAATTTCGCGCCCAAGTGGAGCGTGTTCGGCCGTTACGACTGGGTGAAATACAGCGAGGATCTCAACCCGCAGTTCCACCAGCATTATTATAATGGCGGCATCCAGTGGGAGCCGGCGAAGATCGTCGATATCGCGCTCGTCTACAAGCACGAGAGCCTCAACGACGGCTCGCTCGCGGCGATCTCGGGCTATGCCAACCAGAATGCCCCGGCGCTGTCGATCCCGATCAACGGGCACGCGACCACCAACGAGATCGGCCTGTTCGGCCAGCTTCGCTTCTAACCCCCGCGTCGACGGCCACCGCGCCCGAGACGCCATCCTCGAGCCCGCGCTCTCTCGAGCGCGGGTTTTTTTTGGTGCTGGATTTTGCCGGTGCGAGCGATCATATCGCCCCGCCTTGCCCGCGCCCCGCCGCAAGCGCATGAGAACGGCAAGAATAGATGTCGGACGCCAGCCCCACCCCCAGCCCCGCCGCAAGCGCGCCTGCCGATAGTGCGGCCCACGAGCCGCACGGCAAGCTGCTGCCGCTCGCGGTCGGCGCGATCGGCGTGGTGTTCGGCGACATCGGCACCTCGCCGCTCTATTCGCTCAAGGAAAGCTTCGCGGGGCCGCACCCGCTGCTGATCGACCGGCCGCATATCTTCGGCGTGCTCAGCCTGATCTTCTGGACGATGACGCTGGTCGTCACGATCAAATATGTGCTCGTCACGATGCGCGCCGACAACGACGGCGAAGGCGGAAGCCTCGCGCTGCTCGCGCTGATCGTGCGCCACCGCGACCGGATGAAGTGGACGCGCGGCATCGTGCTGCTCGGCGTGCTGGCGACCGCACTGTTCTACGGCGACGCGATCATCACGCCGGCGATCTCGGTGCTGTCCGCGGTCGAGGGCATCAAGGTCGTGTCGCCCAGCTTCGAGCCCTATATCGTCCCCGCCGCGCTTCTGATCCTGATCGGGCTGTTCCTGATCCAGTCGCGCGGCACCGCCAAGGTCGGGCTGGTCTTCGGCCCGATCATGCTGTTCTATTTCATCGTGATCGGGGTGATGGGGATTGGCGGAGTCGTCCGCGATCCGCGCATTCTCGGCGCGATCAACCCGTGGTGGGCGCTCAACTTCTTCCTGCTCGATCCGATGCTCGCCTTCCTCGCGCTGGGATCCGTGGTGCTGGCGGTGACAGGCGCCGAGGCGCTCTACGCCGACATGGGCCATTTCGGGCGCAGGTCGATCAGCGTCGCGTGGCTGTACCTCGCCTTCCCCTGCCTGCTGCTCAACTATCTGGGCCAATCGGCGCTGCTGCTCGACGATCCGTCCGCGATCGACAATCCCTTCTTCCGCATGGCGCCCGATTGGGCGCGGCTGCCGCTCGTCGCGCTGGCGACGGTCGCGACGGTGATCGCCAGCCAAGCGGTGATCTCGGGCGCCTTTTCGGTGACGCAGCAGGCGATCCAGCTCGGCTTCCTGCCGCGGCTCAAGATCACGCACACCAGCGCCAAGGCGGCGGGGCAGATCTACGTGCCGCTGGTCAACTGGCTGCTGCTCGGCTTCGTGCTGCTGCTCGTGCTCGGCTTCAAATCCTCGGGCAATCTCGCCTCGGCCTATGGCATCGCGGTGACGGGCACGATGTTCATCACCTCGTGCATGCTCGCCATCCTGCTGTTCACGATCTGGAACTGGAACCGCTGGGCGGCGGGTCTGATGATCGGCGCCTTCCTGATCGTCGACGGCGCCTATTTCGCCTCGAACATCACCAAGATCCCCGATGGCGGCTGGTTCCCGCTGCTCGTCGGCGCCTGCGCCTTCACCGTGCTCACCACCTGGTCGACCGGTCGGCGGCTGATGCGCGAGCGATTGTTCGAGAATGCGATGCCGCTCGATCTGTTCATCGAATCGGCGATGAAGTCGGTCAAGCGCGTGTCGGGAACCGCGGTGTTCCTGTCCGCCTCGCCCGAGGGCGCGCCGCCCGCGCTGCTCCACAATCTCAAGCACAACAAGGTGCTGCACGAACGCATCGTGATCCTGACGGTCAAGATCATGGGCCGCCCGGTGGTCGACCAGTCGGACTGCGTCGACGTCACCGAGCTTGCCAATAATTTCTTCCGGATCGTGCTGCGCTACGGCTTCATGCAGGACATCGACATTCCCGCAGCGCTCGCCACCGCGCATCGGTGCGGGCCGCCGTTCAAGCTGATGGAGACGAGCTTCTTCCTCGGGCGGCAGACGCTCATCGCGTCCGAGCGCCCGGGCATGGCGATCTGGCGCGAAAAGGTGTTCGCATGGATGATGCGCAACGCGGAAAGCGCGATGGAATTCTTCAAGCTGCCGCCCAACCGCGTCGTCGAGCTCGGCAGCCAGCTCGAAATCTGAGTGCCGGCGCTTGCCAAGCGCCCCCGCCTGGTGTTGAGGGGCATGCAGGGGGACGCGCCATCCACGGGAACATCCGCTTGATCCGTCGCCCCGCCCTCCCGCTTCTCGCCGCCGTCACGATGCTTGCCGGCTGCGATCTCGCACCGCATTACCATCGGCCGGCGCTGGCGGCGCCATCGACATTCCCGCAGGGCCCCGCCTATGCGCCCGCCGCCGGGACGGTCGACGTCGCCGCGATCGGCTGGCGCGATTTCTTCGTCGACGACCGCCTGCGCCGGGTGATCGCGCTCGGCCTCGCCAATAATCGCGACCTGCGCGTCGCCGCCGCCAACGTCCTCGCGGCGCGCGCGCAATATCGCGCCGAGCGCGCCGACCTGTTCCCGACGATCGCCGCCAATGCCAGCGCGAGCGCGCGCAACACCCCGTCGAGCGGCTCGAGCCTCAGCTCGGGCACGACGTCGACGGGCACGACGGGCGGCGGGACGGTGAAGAGCTACGCGGTCGATGTCGGCGTATCGTCGTTCGAGCTGGACCTGTTCGGCCGCGTCCGCAATCTCACCAAAGCTGCGCAGGACGCCTATTTCGCGACCCAGGCCGCGCAGGATGCGACACGGATCGGCCTGATCTCCGAGATCGCGACGGCGTGGCTGACGATGGCGTCCGACCAGGACCAGCTCGCCATCTCGCGCGAGACGCTCACGTCGTTCCAGCGCTCGGTCGACATCACCGGCGCGCAGTTCCGCAAGGGCATCGCCTCCGAGCTCGACGTCCAGCAGGCCGAGACCAATCTGCAGGACGCACGCTATGCGATCGCGCAGCTGACCACGCAGATCGCGCAGGACCAGAACGCGCTCAACCTGCTCGTCGGGACGACGGTCACCGCCGACCTGCTCCCCGCTCAGCTCGGCACCGCCGACTATACGCTGGCGCAGCTTCCCGCCGGGATCGATTCGACGGTGCTGCTCAAGCGCCCCGACGTGATCGAGGCGGAGGACCAGCTGAAGGCGCAGAACGCCAATATCGGCGCGGCGCGCGCCGCCTTCTTCCCGACGATCTCGCTGACCACGGCGGCGGGCACCGCGTCGAGTTCGCTCTCGAGCCTGTTCTCGGGGGGCACCTTCTCGTGGAACGCGACCGGGGCGAGCGCGCTCACGCTGTTCGACTTCGGCCGCAACCGCGCCAATCTTCGCTACGCCGAGGCGAACCGCGACGCGGCGGTCGCGACCTACGAGAAATCGGTCCAGACCGCGTTCCGCGAGGTCTCCGACGCGCTGGCGCAGCGTGGCACGATCGGCGAGCAGATCGCCGCGCACGAAGCGGGTGCGACCGCGGCGGGGAAGGCGGCGACGCTGTCCGAGGCGCGCTATCGCGGCGGGATCGACAGCTTCCTCACCACGCTGATCGCGCAGCGCACGCTCTACACCGCGCAGCAGGCGCTGGCGACGACGCGGCTCCAGCGCGAGACCAATTTGGTGACGCTGTACCAGACGCTCGGCGGCGGGATCGGCTGATCTAGCCCTCTCCCTCAGGGAGAGGGTTGGGTGAGGGTGTCCAGCCTCCTAAGTGAGACGCGACGGCTGCGCCGCCGCTCCCCCTCACCCCAACCCTCTCCCCGCTGGGGAGAGGGAGTAGCTCACCCCGCCACCACCGGCGGCTTGATCGCCATGCCGCGTTGCACCGCCGGCCGCGCGCCGAGTTCGTCCATCCAGCGCGCGATCGAGTCCTTGCCGGCGAGCGCGTCGGCGAGCACGTCCTTCATCATCGTCGTTGCGCCCACCATCCACGGATAGCAGGCGATGTCGGCGATCGTATAGTCGTCGCCCGCCAGATAGCGCGCCTCGCTCAGACGGCGGTCGAGCACGCCGAGCAGCCGCGCCGCCTCCTCGGTGAAGCGATCGATCGCGAGCGGCGCCTTCTCCTTCGCGCGAACCGCGAAGAAGCCGAGCTGCCCCAGCATCGGGCCGAGCGAGCCGACCTGCCAGTAGAGCCACTCCATCGCCTTCCAGCGCGCATGGCCCGAGGCGGCCAGGAAGCCATGATGCTTGTCGGCCAGATATTCGAGGATCGCGCCGCTCTCGAAGATCGACAGCGGCCCGCCCGCCGCACCATGATCGACCAGCGCGGGGATCTTGTTGTTGGGCGAGATCGCAAGAAAGCTCGGCTCGAACTGCTCGTCCTTCGAGATGTCGACGAAGTGGAGCTCATAGGCGAGGCCGAGCTCCTCCATCAGGATCGGCACTTTCTTTCCATTGGGCGTCGTCCAGGTGTGCAGCACCAGCATGTCGTTGTCCTTCGCGGGTTTCGGCCATCCTAGCCTCGCCGCACGCCGATCTCCAGCGCGGCGGCGATGACGAATATGCTTGCACTTGCGCTGGAAATCGCCATCTGCCCGCGATGCCCTTTTCAACACTCCCCGCCTCGCTTGCCGAGGCCCTTGTCGCGCGCGGATACGCCGCACCCACCGCCGTCCAGGCTGCCGTGATCGAGCCCGAGGCGCAGGGACGCGACCTGATCGTCTCCGCGCAGACCGGCTCGGGCAAGACCGTCGCCTTCGGAATCGCGATGGCCGAGCAGCTGCTCGACGCCGACGGCCACGCCGGTCCGTCGGGCAAGCCAGGCGCGCTGATCATCGCGCCGACGCGGGAGCTCGCACTGCAGGTCAGCCGCGAGCTGATCTGGCTCTACAAGGATGCGCGCGCCTGGGTCGCGACCTGCGTCGGCGGGATGGACGCCTCCAAGGAGCGGCGCGCGCTGTCGCACGGCGCGCATATCGTCGTCGGCACGCCTGGTCGTCTGCGCGATCATCTCGAGCGCGGCGCGCTCGACCTTTCGGGGCTCAAGGTCGCGATTCTCGACGAGGCCGACGAGATGCTCGACATGGGCTTCCGCGACGATCTCGAGCAGATCCTCGACGCCAGCCCCGACGCCCGCCGCACGATGCTGTTCTCGGCGACGATGCCGCGCCCGATCGTCGCGCTCGCCAAGCGCTACCAGAAGGACGCGCTGCGCATCTCGACCGTCGGCGAGGACCGCGGTCATGGCGACATCAGCTATCAGGCGGTGACCGTCGCGCCCTCCGACATCGAGAATGCGGTGGTCAACCTGCTCCGCCTCCACGAGCCCGACACCGCGATCCTGTTCTGCGCGACGCGCGACGCGGTGCGCCATCTCCACGCCAATCTCGTCGATCGCGGCTTCTCCGCCGTCGCGCTGTCGGGCGAGCACAGCCAGTCCGAGCGCAACAACGCGCTGCAGGCGCTGCGCGACAAGCGCGCGCGTGTCTGCGTCGCCACCGACGTCGCCGCGCGCGGGCTCGACCTGCCGTCGCTCAGCCTCGTCGTCCATGTCGAGCTGCCGCGCGACGCCGAGGCGCTGCAGCATCGCTCGGGCCGCACCGGCCGCGCAGGCCGCAAGGGCATCGCCGCGCTGATCGTGCCCTACCAGCGGCGCAGGCGCGTCGACATGATGCTGAAAGGCGCCAAGATCGACGCCAAATGGATGAACGCGCCCACCGTCGAGGACGTGATGAAGGCGGATCGCGAGCGGCTGCTCGAAACCTTGCTCCAGCCGGTCGAGGTCGAGGAGGAGGATCGCGTGCTCGCCGCGCGGCTGATCGCCGAGCGCACGCCCGAGGATATCGCGGCGGCCCTGGTCCACGCGCACCGCGCGCGCCTGCCCGCCCCCGAATCGATGGTCGAGCACAGCAATGACGGCCCGCCGCCGCGCCGCGACGATCGCCAGGGCGGCGCGCGCGAGGGCGACGGCGGCGTCTGGTTCCGCATGGACATCGGGCGCGCGCAGAATGCCGACCCACGCTGGCTTCTGCCGCTGATCTGCCGCCGCGGCCACATCACCAAGCAGGAGATCGGCGCGATCCGCATCGCGCAGGACGAGACGCTGTTCGAGATCGATCCCAACGCCGCGCAGCGTTTCTCGGTCGCGATCCGCAAGTCCGCGGGGCATGACGAGAATGGCGAGGTGAGCATCGTGCCCGCCGGCGGCCCGCCCGCGCGTGGGCCCGCACCGCGTCGCGGTCCGCCACAGGCGGGTGCGCCGCGTCGCGCCGGGCCGGGTGGTCCGCCGCGCGGCAACGGCCCGCGCTCGGGCGGCGCGCCGCACGGCGTGCGCCCGACGGGTCCGCGCCGCTAAGCCGATGCCGCGCATCCTCGTCGACGGCGACGCCTGCCCGGTCAAGGAGGAGATCTACAAGGTCGCCTACCGGACCGCAGTGCCCGTCACGATTGTCGCCAATTCGCATCTGCGCGTGCCGCCACACCCGCTGATCCGCCGCGAGACGGTGAGCGACGGCTTCGACGCCGCCGACGACCGAATCGCCGAACTGGCCGGGCCCGACGCGGTGGTCGTCACCGCCGACATCCTGCTCGCCGACCGCTGTCTCAAGGCGGGCGCGATGGTGATCGCGCCGACCGGCAAGCCGTTCACGACCAGCTCGATCGGCGGCGCGATCGCGACACGCGCGATCATGGCGGACCTGCGCGCCGGCGGCGACCAGATCGGCGGCGCGGCGCCGTTTTCGAAGACCGATCGCTCGCGCTTCCTCCAGGCACTCGATACCGCATTGGCGAAACTGGCGCGGGGATAGAGGCGACGTCGTGCTCCTGCGCAGGCAGGAGCCCAGGGTTCCAGTCGCAGCGCGCGCTTCACCTGGGCTCCCGCATACGCGGGAGCACGGCGCGCTACACCAACCCCAGCGCCTCGCGCCGCATCCAGCGCGTCACCATCAGCGTAGCGGCGGTCGCCAGCCCCGCGGCGAGCCCGATCCAGATCCCCACGCCGCCCCAGCCAAGCCCGAAACCGAACAGCAGCGCCGTGCCCAGCCCGATCACCCAATAGCCGACGCCCGCGAACAGCATCGGCATCGCGGTATCGTGCAGCCCCCGCAGCATGCCCGCACCCACCGCCTGCGCGCCGTCGACCCACTGGAACAGCGCCGCGACCGTCAGGAACGAGACCGTCAGCGCCGCGACATGCGCATTGACGGGGTTCGACACGTCCATGAACAGCCCGACGAGCAGGCGTGGTGCCAGCAGCATCAGACCCGCCGGCACCGCCATGAACGCCATCGTGATCGCGAACGCCGTCCACCCTGCGCGTGCGATCCCGCGGCGATCCGCGCGCCCGAAGGCGAAGCCGACGCGCACCGTCGCCGCCTGCGCGAGCCCGAGCGGCACCATGAAGCAGAGCGAGGCGATCTGGATCGCGACCGCGTGCGCGGCGAGCTCGGGGGCGCCGATCAGCCCCATCAGGAATACGGCGGCGTTGAAGATCGTCACCTCGAGCCCGAGCGTCACCGCGATCGGCAACCCCAGCCGCCAGACCTGCGCGAAACGCGGCCAGTCGGCGCGCCAGAAGCGGCCGAACAGATGATAGCGGCGAAACCGAGGATGGCGCATCACGACGATCGCCATGCCGACGAACATCAGCAGGTTCGAGCAGGCGCTGCCGATCCCGGCCCCCAGCAGCCCCAGCGACGGCAAGCCGAACCGCCCGAAGATCAGGCTGTAGTTGAGCAGCGCGTTGAAGCCGACGGCGGCCGCGCCGACGAGGAAGGCCCAGCCCGGCCGCTCGAGCGCGGAGACGAACGAGCGCAGCACGAAATAGCCCATCAGCGGCAGCACGCCGAACATCATCGGCCGCACCAGCCGCCCGGCGTCGTGCGCGAGCCCCGCATCCTGGTGGAAGGCGAGCAGGATCGCCTCGGCGTGCCACAGCAGCACCCACATCGGCGCGGACACCGCCACCGCGGCCCACATCGCCTGGCGCACGGTGCGCCGCACGTCGCGGACATTGTGCGCGCATGCCCCAAGCGCGCGCGCCATCATCGGCGCCGAGGCGGTGACCAGCCCGACGCCGAACACCATGCACGCGTTGAACAGATTGACCCCGAGCGCACCCGCCGCGAGGAAGCGCGGCCCCGCCCAGCCGAGCAGCACGACGTCGGTGGTCTGGATCAGCGCCTGGGCGAGGTTGGTGAGCACGAGCGGATAGGCCAGCGCGATCGTCGCGCGCGCCTCCCGGCGCCACCAGCGGGTGTCGGTGCCCTCTCCCATCCGCGCCGCCTGCGGGACGGGGAAAGGTTTGGCAAGAGGCCAGAACGCTTCGGTTCCCCGGCGCAGGGCGGGCCCCGCCTTCCTGATCGGACGCAGCGCCCGCGACACGCTACGGGCCTGAGCCCCGGCTTGCGCCACGGGAACGGCTCGCTCAGGCGAGCGCCGCCACCCGCACCCGCCGCCGCGCGTCGAGGCACGCCACGATCCACACCAGAAACCCGGCCAGCGCCAGCGCGCAGCCGACCGGCCCCGTCGAGGTCCAGCCCAGACCCGCATCGATCGCGAGCCCGCCCAAAAACGGCCCCAGCGCATTGGCGGTATTGAACGCCGAATGATTGAGCGCGGCGGCGAGCGCCTGCGCATCCTCGGCGACGTCCATCAGCCGCGTCTGCAGCACTGTACCCAGCGCGCCACCGACACCGATGAAGAACACGTCGACGATCATCCAGCCGAGATGCGGCGCCGCCCACGGAAAGATGATCAGCGTCGCCGCGGAGAACAGCAGCAGCCCCCCGGCGGTCGCCATCAGCGCGCGATCGGCGAACCACGGCACGACGATATTGCCCAGCGTCATGCCGATCCCGAACACCGCGAGCACGATCGGGACCACGGCGGGCGAGACGTGAGTGACTTCGGTCAGCGTCGTCGCGAGATAGGTATATACCGAAAACAGCCCGCCGAAGCCGATCGCGCCGATCGCCAGCGTCAGCCACACCTGGCCACGCCTGAGCGCACCGAGCTCGCGCAGCGGGCTGGCATCATGCGCTGCGGCATCGCGTGGCGCGTAGATCGCCAGCAGCGCCATCGTCAGCAGGGCAAGCGCCGCGACGATCACGAAGCCCGATCGCCAGCCCACCGCCTGCCCCACCCAGCTCGCCACCGGCACGCCGATCACGGTCGCGACGGTCAGCCCCAGCATCACCCGGCCAACCGCCATGGTGCGACGATTGGGCGGCACCAATGTCGTCGCGACCAGGGCGGCGAGCCCGAAATAGGCGCCGTGCGGCAGCCCCGACAGGAAGCGGAACAGGAGCAGCCAATGGTAGCTCGGCGCACAGGCGGACAGCGCGTTGCCCGCCGCGAACACCGCCATCATCGCGATCAGCTGCGTACGCCGCGCGAGCCTGGCGCCGACCACCGCGATCAGCGGCGCGCCGACGACGACGCCGAGCGCATAGGCGCTGATCGCATGGCCCGCGGTCGGCTCGTCGATACCCAGGCCGCGCGCGAAATAGGGCAGCAGGCTCATCGAGGCGAATTCGGTGGTGCCGATCGCAAAGCCGCCCATAGCGAGCGCGAACATCACGATCCCCGCGCCGTGGACGAGGCGCGCCGGCCCGGATGCGGCGGTGGTCATGGCGTCGCTCCCGTTGTTGCGGTGCAGCATGTATGACAGCGATGGAAATGTGCAAGCGGGGAAATCGCGCCGGGCTGTTGGGCGACGCGACTCAATGATCCTCGCCAGCCAGCGCCGAGATCCCGCGCCTTCCCGCGAGACACGGACGCGGGCGACGGAGGACGATGGCGTGCGCACGACGCGGCGCGGCAGGCGCGCGCACCGCGCTGCTCATCCCTACAGCCAGTCGCGCCACTTGAACCACAGGATCGGCAGGATCGTCGTCACCACCATCAGCGCCATCGCGAAGGGATAGCCCCACGGCCAGGCGAGCTCGGGCATATTGTGGAAGTTCATCCCGTAGATCCCGGCCACGAGCACCGGCGGCACACCCGCGACCGAGACCACGGTCAGCACCTTGACCACCTCGTTCTGTTCGATCGAGATGAAGCCGGTCGCGGCATCGAGCAGCAACTGGACGCGGCCGGTCAGCGAACTTTCGAATTCGTCGAGCGATTCGATGTCGTGGCGGATCGCCGCCAGCCGTTCGCGCAGATCGTCCTCGATCTTGGGCTCGCAGCGATCGGTGACGAAGGTGGCGATCCGCCCGATCGCGAGAAAGGCATGGCGCACCTTGACCATCTGCTCGCTCGACCGCCCGATGCTGATCATCAACCCGCGCAGCCGCCTGGTCTCATGCGCGAGGCGATGCTTGCGGCTGTCCGTCTCGGGCTCGGCGAAAATCTCGTGCGAGGCGCTGGACAGCGCCTCCGCCACGCGCTCGAGCCGATCCGCCGAGCGATCGACGATATCTTCGAGCAGATGCACGAACACTTCGCGCGCGTTGGTCGGCCTGGCCGCCTTGGCGAGCGACTCGTGGACCGAATCGAAGGCCGCCATTTCACCGAAGCGCACGGTGATCAGCACCGTCTCGAGCAGCAGGAAGCCGGTCGGGGACAGCGTTCCGATCTCGCCGTGCCGCGCGACCAGCGGCGCGCTCATGATCAGCCGTCCGCGATCGGCGCGCAGCCGGCTCGACGCCTCGATCTCGGCGAGATGCGCACGATCGGGGATCGCGATGTCATAGGCCTTCTGGACGCGCGCTATCTCCTCGTCGGTCGGTCGGCACAGATCGATCCACACCGCCTTGTCGAGCGCGTCGTCGTCGTCGGTCGCCCCGCCTGCCTTGTCGAGTATCTTCAGCATCCCGCTCGTCCATCCCGCACTGCGCTACTCCAGAATCACTGATGGTCACCGCGACGCGGTTCGCTAGCATGCGGCGGCGCCGGATGGGGAGCCTCGTGCGGCGGCGCGACATGCGGCGTCGGTCGCGCAGCCTCGACATGCGGCGCCGGACGCGCCGCCTCGACGTGCGGCGGTGCGCGCTCGGGGATGGCGCGCGGCGCCTCGACATGCGCGGGCGCGCGCTCGGGCACGACGCGCGGCACCGCCTCTCGCGCGGCACGATCCGCCATCGCACGCG
>CAIQHF010000046.1 GCA_903871605.1 uncultured Sphingomonadaceae bacterium | reverse complement strand
TTCGGCCACCGCGTCTACAAGAATTACGATCCGCGCGCGACCGCGATGCAGAAGACCGCGAACGAGCTGCTCGACCATCTCGGCGTCACCGATCCGGTGTTCGACGTCGCGCGCGAGCTCGAGCAGATCGCGCTCAAGGACCCCTATTTCATCGACAAGAAGCTGTTCCCCAACGTCGACTTCTACTCAGGCGTGGTGCTCTCGGCGATCGGCTTCCCGACGACGATGTTCACCGTGCTGTTCGCGCTCGCCCGCACCGTCGGCTGGGTCGCGCAGTGGAACGAGATGATCACCGATCCCGCCCAGAAGATCGGCCGCCCCCGCCAGCTCTACACCGGACCCATGCAGCGCGACTATGTCGAGGCGAGCAAGCGCTGAGCCGCTGGCCCAAGCCGATCGGCTTCACCATGCCTCAGCGATATTCGCTCGATGCTGTGGTCGATTGATGAACTGCGGATATAACCTCATGCACGATAGCCGGCCTAATCGCGAAGTGTCCCTATCCCTATCTGTGATCCGGCATGACGCGCCGACGCGCGTCGCAGCAGGAGATAGACGATGCAGAAGCGTGAACTTGGCAAGAGCGGCCTCGAGGTCTCGGCGATCGGCTTCGGCTGCATGGGCCTCAACTTCAGCTACGGCCATGCGCTGAGCGACGCCGAGAGCGTCACGCTCATCCGCCAGGCGGTCGAGCGCGGCGAGAATTTCTTCGACACCGCCGAGGTCTACGGCCCCTATACCAACGAGAAGATCGTCGGCGAGGCGCTGAAGCCCGTCCGCGATCAGGTCGTGATCGCGACCAAATTCGGTTTCAACATCGTCGACGGCAAGATGGCGGGCATGAACAGCCGCCCCGAGCAGATCAAGGCGGTCGCCGACGCGTCGCTCAAGCGGCTCGGGATCGACCAGATCGACCTGTTCTACCAGCACCGGGTCGATCCCAACGTGCCGATCGAGGACGTCGCGGGCGCGGTCAAGGAGCTGATCGAGGCGGGCAAGGTCAAGCATTTCGGCCTGTCCGAGCCGGGCGCTGCGACGGTGCGCAAGGCGCATGCGGTGCAGCCGGTGACCGCGCTGCAGAATGAATATTCGATGTGGACGCGTGGCCCCGAGACCAACGGCATCTTCGCGGCCTGCGAAGAGCTCGGCATCGGCCTCGTCGCCTACAGCCCGCTCGGCAAGGGCTTCCTGACCGGCGCGATGAGCAAGGACAGCAAGCTCGAGGACACCGACTTCCGCAAGGGCCTGCCGCGCTTCACTGCCGAGGCGATGGAGAAGAACGAGGCGCTGGTCGACCGCATCAAGGCGATCGCGGCGGACAAGCAGGCGACGCCGGCGCAGGTCGCGCTCGCCTGGATCCTTGCGCAGAAGCCCTGGATCGTGCCGATCCCCGGCACCACCAAGCTCAGCCGCTTCGAAGAGAACATCGCGGCGGCCGAACTCGCGCTGACGCCAGGCGATCTCGCGGCGATCGGCGAGGCGCTGGCCGCGATTCCCGTGGAGGGCGAGCGCTATCCCGAGCATCTGATGGCGACGACGGGCCGCTGAGTATCCCGACGACGGGCCGCGTCTGCGGCCCGTCGTCCGCCAGGTCGAACACGGGGAGCGTCATGACCGATATCGCAAAAGCCGCGGTCATGACGACCGGGGAGGGGCCCGTTGCGGATTCGCCCGCGCGCGGCGAAGCGGCGGAGCATGGCTGGCGCGTGCTCGGCATCCTGAGCACGCTGATGGGCTTCGCCTCGATCTCGACCGACGTCTATCTGCCGGCGATGCCGACGATGGGCGTCGCGCTGCGCGCCAACCAGGGCGCGGTCGAGTGGACCGTGTCGGCCTATCTGACCGGGTTCAGCCTGGGAATGCTGGCTTGGGGACCGATCGGCGATCGCTATGGCAGGCGCACGCCGATCGCGATTGGCCTCGTGCTGTTCGTGATCGGATCGGCCGGCTGCGCGCTGGCCGGCGGCATCGGTGCAATGGTCGGCTGGCGAATCGTCCAGGCGTTGGGCGCCTGCGCCAGCGTCGTGCTCGCCCGCGCGATGGTGCGCGACCTCTATCAGGGCGACCGCGCCGCGCAGATGATGTCCACGCTGCTGACCGTGATGGCGATCGCGCCGCTGCTCGGGCCGCTGGTCGGCGGACAGATATTGGGGCTGGCCGGCTGGCGCGCGATCTTCTGGACGCTGGTCGGCGTCGGCGTGCTGACGCTGGCGGCCTTGTATACGCTGCCCGAGACGCTGCCGGCCAAGCAGCGCAACCAGGAACCGCTGGCGACCGCCTTCGCCAACTACGCGCTGCTGCTGCGCGACCGGACTCTGCTCGGCTATGCCGGCGCCGGCGGCTTCTTCTACGCGGGCATGTTCGCCTATGTCGCGGGATCGCCCTTCGCCTATATCAGCTATCACCACGTCCCGGCGCAGCTCTACGGCCTGCTGTTCGGCTCCAGCGTGATCGGCATCATGGGCGCGAACCTGGTCAACGCCCGCGCCGTCCCGCGGCTGGGCAGCGATCGCCTGCTGCGCCTCGGCACGATCGCGGCGACGGCGGCGGCGCTGGTCCTTGCGTTCGACGCCTGGTCCGGTTTCGGCGGGCTCGCCGGGCTCGCGATTCCATTGTTCGTCTTCGCCTCGACCACCGGTTTCATCGTCGCCAACGCGATCACCGGCGCGATGGCGCTGTTTCCCAACCGCGCGGGTGCGGTGTCGGCGCTGATCGGCGCCACCCAATATGGCAGCGGCATGGTCGGCTCGGCGCTGGTCGGCTTCTTCGCCGACGGCACGCCCTGGCCGATGGGCTGGGTGATCGCCGTCTGCGCGATCGGCAGCCTGTCGTGCACGCTGCTCATCCCGGCACGCCGCGCGCCGGTCGCGGCCTGATCGATCGTCAAAGGAGCTTGCCATGACCACCGACCCGCTCACCATCCTCGTCGTGGGTTCGACCGGCAGCATCGGCCGTCTGGTCGTCGCCGAGGCGCTGGGCAAAGGCCATGCGGTTCGCGCGCTGGTGCGCAGCCCCGACAAGGCGCGCCGGCTCCCGGCCGATGCCGAGATCGTCGTGGGCGACGTCACGCGCCCAGAGACGCTCGTCGCCGCGATCGACGGCGTCGATGCGATCGTCTTCACGCACGGATCGGATGGCACAAAATCGGGTGCGCAGGCGGTCGATTACGGCGCGGTAAATAACATCCTTGATGCGCTTGGGGGACGCCCGGTGCGGATCGCGCTGATGACGGCGATCGGCGTCACCAACCGGACGGGCAGCTACAATCGCCGGACCGAGGCGCATGACTGGAAGCGCCGGGCCGAGCGGCTTGTGCGCGCGAGCGGCAATGCCTACACCATCGTCCGTCCCGGCTGGTTCGATTATAATGGGCCTGACGAGCACAAGCTGGTCTTCTTGCAGGGCGACACGCGGCAAGCCGGGGATTCGAGCGACGGCGTGGTCGCGCGCGCGCAGATCGCCCAGGTCCTCGTCGCAAGCCTGACGTCTCCGTCGGCGGTCGGGAAGACGTTCGAGCTGGTCGCCGAACGCGGCGCCGCGCAGACGGATCTCGACGCGCTGTTCGCGCGACTCGCCCCCGACGATGCCGCGACGCTCGACGGCGTCGGCGACAAGGCGAACATGCCGCTCGAGGACGAGCCGAAATCGATCCGCGACGCGCTCGCCGGATATGTCGAAGCCCGTTGATCCCGCGCCTTAGGCGCGCCTCCACAAGGAAATGATACCCATGACCCAAGTCGTCGTCGTCATCGGAGCCGGATCGATCGGCGTGGCCATCGCCCGCCGGGTCAGCGCGGGCAAGCATGTGCTGCTCGCCGATCTGCGCGAGGATACCGCCAAGGCGGCCGCGAAAGTGCTCGACGATGCGGGCTTTTCCGTAAGCACGACCGCGGTCGACGTCTCCAAGCGCGATTCCGTCGAGGCGCTGGTCGCGACCGCCACCGCGATCGGCGACGTGTGGGGCGTCATCCATGCCGCCGGCGTCTCGCCGTCGCAGGCGCCGCCCGAGGCGATCCTCGCGGTCGATCTCTACGGCACCGCGCTGCTGCTCGAGGAGTTCGGCAAGGTGATCGTCGAGGGCGGCTCGGGGATCGTGATCGCCTCGCAGTCGGGCCACCGGCTGCATGCGCTGACCGCGGAGGAGGACGCGGCGCTCGCGACGACGCCGGTCGAGGAACTGCTCGCGCTGCCGATGCTCCAGCCCGAGATCGTGACCGATCCACTCAACGCCTATCAGATCGCCAAGCGCGCCAACGCGCTGCGGGTGAAGGCCGAGGCGGTGAAATGGGCCAAGCGCGGCGCGCGGGTCAACACGATCAGCCCCGGCATCATCATGACTCCGCTCGCCAATGACGAGCTCTCGGGTCCGCGCGGCGAGGGCTATCGCCGCATGATCGAGTTGTCGCCGGCAGGGCGCGCGGGCACGCCCGACGAGGTCGGCGTGGTCGGCGCGTTGCTGATGGGCCGCGACGGCGCGTTCATCACCGGGAGCGACATCCTGATGGATGGCGGCGTCACCGCCTCCTGGTTCTACGGCGAACTCGCGCCCAAGTGAATGAGACGGGCGGGAGGCGACCTAATTGGCGGGGACGACACGCGGGCAAACCCCTGATGTCGATACAAGGCGCGCCCCCCACCAGCCGACGGGGCGGGACAAGGCAATGCAAAGGAACGACAATGCAAAAACGTATGCTCGGCCGTAGTGGCCTCGAAGTTTCTGCGATGGGCCTCGGCTGCATGGGATTGAGCCACGCTTATGGCCCGGCCGTCGATACAAAGACCGGCATCGCCCTCATCCGCGAGGCTGTGGAACGCGGAATCACATTCTTCGATACCGCCGAGGCCTATGGCCCATTCATCAATGAAACGCTGGTTGGGGCGGCGCTGGCACCAGTCCGCAAAGACGTCGTGATCGCGACCAAATTCGGCTTTGATATCGATCTAGAGACAGGTGCGCGAAGCGGTGGAGTCAATAGCCGCCCTGAGCATATCCGGGCTGTCGCCGAAGCCTCTCTCAAGCGGCTGAAGATCGACATGATTGATCTGCTCTATCAGCATCGTGTCGATCCGCAGGTGCCGATTGAGGACGTTGCCGGCACCGTCCGGGAGTTGATCGCCGAAGGCAAGGTCAAGCATTTCGGATTGTCCGAAGCCGGTGCCCAGACGATACGCCGCGCGCACATGGTCCAACCGGTGGCGGCGCTGCAGAACGAATATTCGCTCTGGTATCGGGCCCCGGAGCAAGAGATTCTTGCGACGGTCGAGGAGCTCGGTATCGGTTTTGTCGCCTTCAGCCCGCTCGGGGCTGGTTTTCTCACCGGCGCAATGGACACGAGCACGCGATTCGCCAGCACCGACTTCCGCTCGATGGTGCCGCGCTTCGCCCCGGAAGCGCTTGAGACGAACATGCAACTGGTCACGCTGATCCGCGAGATTGCCGCAAGCAAGGCCGCCACGCCCGCACAAGTGGCGCTCGCTTGGGTGTTAGCACAACGACCATGGATCGTGCCGATCCCGGGCACGACCAAAGTCGCCAGGCTGGCGGAGAATATCGCTGCAACCGAAGTCACCCTGACCGCCGACGATCTCAAAACGATCGAGAACGCCGTCGCTGCGATCAATACGATCGGGGATCGGCTTCCGCCCGCGGCGATGAAGATGACAGGATTGTAAGTCCGACTATGCCGGCTTTGCTGGAGATGCCGTTATTGCACTCAGCAGCCGGCGGATGTCGCGTGCGCCATCTAGAGCCGACACGGTGCGTACAACCTCCCTCGCTGCGTCCTCAGGCCACGTCAGGCCGCCGAACGCCATGCAGTCGGCAAGTTTCTTATTGAGGTCGTCGGCGGTGAGCAGGGCATCTGGGCCGCCGCGGGGCGTCACGACCTCCTCGCTGAACATATTTCCGTCCAGCGACACGGTGACCGCGGCCGGAGACACGCCGCGCCCTGACACGCGGTCGATCGCCTCGTCGACGACGCAGCGCACTCGGGGGGCGATACGCGCTACCGCCTCATCGCGGAGGCCGTCCGCGGTGAAGGCGTCCAGGCCGATCGTGCCATGCACCAGCGACCAGGCGATCGTGTAGGGAAGGCTGAATTGGGCCTGCACGACGGTCGCGGGTGCCGCGCGCATGGCGGCGGGCGTGCACACCGCTTCAAACGCCTGACGGTTCACGCGGACCTCGATGTCGTCGATCTCCTCGCTGCGGCCCGCGATCCTCGGATACAGGCGCAGTGCCGCGTCGATACCAGCATGGGCGAGGCGGCAGCATGGATAGGGCTTGTAGCTCAACCCGACGAACTCGAACTTGTCGCCGAGCGCGGATCGCAGCACGGAGGGATCGTAGGCGTTGCGGAAATGCGTGCGGTACAGCCCGTCGATCCCCTCGAACGTGTTGATGGTTCCGTTTATTCCCGCCTTCGAGAGCAAGGCCGACACGATGCCGGTCTGTGCTGCGAAGCCTGGCTGCATGCGCTTGGTCAGTGCCCCGTCGCGGCTGACCTGATGCGTGCCCGCCGCCTGGCTGTGCGCGACGCCGAGCGCGTTGGCGGTCTGCGCCGCGTCGAGACACAGGACGCGCGCAGCCGCCACGGTCGCGGCGAAATGCCCGAAGAGCGAGGTGTACATGAACCCGCTCTCGATAATGTTGACCTTGGTCGCCAGGCCAAGCCGGCAGACCAGTTCGAGACCGGCGGCGATCCCACAGATGAGATCGGCGCCGGTCGCATCGCCACTGAGTTCGGCGGCCGCGACCGCGGCAGGAACGACCGACACGCCGGCATGAAGAACGGCGAGATCGTGCGTGTCGTCATAATCGCGCGCGTGCGCCATCATGCCGTTCACCCAGGCGGCATGATGCGCGGGAATCCGGTCGCCGGTGCACCAGATCGAGGCTTGCGGCTTCCCGCCCCAATCCATCGCCAGCTTTGCGACTTGTTGGACGCCGTCCGCCGACCAGCCGGCCATCGCGCAGGCCATCGTATCGGTCAGGTTGGTCTTGACCGCGTCGATCGCGGCTGGCGGCAGGTGCTCGATCTTGAGCCCGGCGGAAAAATGCGCGAACACCGCGGCGAAATCGGGCTGCCCCGACGGGCCGGCGTTCTCACCGGACATGGACGTGTCCTTCGTCCCGCTTGAACAGCGAGGTGAGGCTCATCACCGCACCCAATCCGACGAAAAAGGCGATCCAGACGAACCCGCCGAGATAGCTGCCCTGGCTATGCTTCATATAACCCATCACGGCGGGACTGAAGAAGCCGCTCATGCTGCCGATCATGCTGACCAGCGCGACGACGACCGCGCCGACCTGCCCGCGTCCGGCAAGCAGTGGGACACCCTGCCAGAAGGGCGCCATCGCCGAATAGGTCCCGACCGCGGCCACCACGATCATTCCGAGCTTCCAGGCAGGGTCGTCGATCAACCCGGCGGCCGCGAAGGCTGCGGCAGCCATGATCAGCGGCAGCGCAAGATGCCAACGCCGCTCGTTCGCGTGATCCGAATGCCACCCCCACGCGACCATCGCGACGAGGGCGAAGACGAAGGGCAGCGTCGACATGAAGCCGTTCTTGAGCAGCGAGGTCCCCGATTCGGCGATGATCTGCGGCAAGAAGAACACGATGCCGTAGCTGCCCGAGGCCAGCGCGAAGCTCACCACGATCATCGCCAGCAGCTTGGGCTTGCGAAGCGCGGCGAGGATCGAGGCGCGACCCGCTTCGTGGGCGTCACCGCCTGCGTTGCGGCGGTCGCGTTCGACGATCGCGATCAGCATGCGCTTCTCCTCCGCCGACAGCCAGGTCGCGTCGGCCGGCTGGTCCGGCAGGTAGAATAGGCAGGTGATGCCCAGCAGGATCGCCGGGAGACCCTCGATCAGGAACAGCCACTGCCAGCCCTCGAGACCGGCAACGCCCTTAAGATAGAGGAGTGCCGCCGAGATTGGCGATCCGAGGATCATCGCCACGGGGATCGCGGCGAGAAACGACACGAAGATCCGCGCGCGATACGCAGCCGGGAACCAGAGCGCGAGATAGTAGATGATGCCGGGGATGAAGCCCGCCTCGGCCACGCCCAGCACGAAGCGGAGAACGAGCAGGCTCTTGAAGCCGACCGTCAGCGCCGTCGCCATCGCGACGATCCCCCAGGTCACCATGATTCGGCAGATCCACAGGCGCGCACCGAACCGGACCATCGCCATGTTCGACGGCACCTCGCCGAGCTGATAGCCCCAGAAGTAGATGCCGGCGGCGATCCCGAACTGCGCGGCATTCATGCCCAGCGACGACATCATCGTCAGCGCGGCGACGCCGAGGTTGCTGCGGTCCAGATACGCGACCAGGTAGCAAAGCGTGATGAACGGCATCAGCCGCCACGCCGTCTTGCGGATCACGCGTCGTTCCGCCTCCGAAAAGGGCAGCGTCTGGTGTGCATGCGTTGCGGACTCGATCAACATCGACGCGGCTTCGTCACGTCGTTGCGTCGAAGCAAGATTCTGCCACATTCGGGAACATCCTCTGTGCGTTGTGCGCGGTGGTCTTGTTCTTGTTTTTGCTAGCCTCGTCAGCGCAATCCATACACCCTCGGCTAGGCATCCTGTCTGAAGGTAGCCAGTTCGCGATCAACAGCGCGTCTGCTGATAGTTATATCATATAGATCAATCATGCAATGCCTGGTGGTGTGCGGTTCATGACGGCGCTGGGGGCATTGATCCCCATTTTTACAGCGGCTGGCCGCTACTCGTGGACAAAAAGATCGGCGTTTCCTCTGGACGCGCAACAGCGTGGAACAATTTCAACATCTGTAAGATCATATATATGATTATGCTTCGATCCGCGATAGGACATGGCACATACGGTCGGGAAGGCGACGGAGATCGCCACGGTGTGGACGTGAACCGAGGAGGATGGGATGAAGGACGTCGATGTTTCCAGGCGAGGTGCGGCCGCCGTGCTGCACGCTATGGACAATGCACGAGTCGATCTGCGGCGCTGCGCGATGCCGCTGCGCGCATTCACTGGACGATCGGCGTTCGTCGCCGCGATGGTGGCGGGTTTGGCCGGCTTTGCGGGTGGCGAAGCGCGGGCACAGTCGATGCAGGCGCCCGCGACGGAAGCACCGAATCCCGCACCCGCCGACGTCGCATCCGCCAAGGCATCGTCGGCCACCGACGCGACCCAACCGACGACGGACTCGCAGAGCCCGCTCACAAGCCTTCCAGCGCAGCCTGCGAACGAAGCCCCGCCGGGCCAGAAGACGGCGTTGCAGTTGATGCACGACCGGCTCGAGATCAAAGGCTGGAACATCCCCTTTCCCAGCTATGATGATTCGCTGACCCGCGACGTCGGCGGTTACCGGACGGCGCTGTCGAAGATCGGCATCGGCTTCCTCGCCTGGGAGCAGCCCTCGTTCGCTGACAATCTGCTCGATCGGCCGCGCAGCAATAACGGCCAGCAGGCCTATTGGGGACAGAAGCCGAGCGAAGGCAATATCGTCATCGCGCTGGGCACGTTCGACATGGGCACGCTCGGCATACAGGGTGGCCAGCTGCAGGTCGGCACCACCTGGAACAGGAGCAGCTACGAGCCATTCATTCCCAATGCGCTGACGCTGTATCGGCTGGTCTATTATCAGTCTCTGTTCAAGGGACGGGTCGAGTTCGCCGCGGGCCTGATGGGCAACTCGCCGACCTTCGTCGGCACTTATGTCGGCGGCCAGATCCAGAACCCCTTCGGGCCCAATGCCGCGATCCCCAGCGAGCTCGGGCTGTCGTCCTCGGCGGTGAGCCAGCCGACGGCATGGATCAAGTTCCATGCAACTAAGGCGATCTACAACATGGTCGGCGTCGCGCGCAGCGTCAGCCCGGGCGGCACGCTCGCCGACCTTGCGGTCAACCCGTCGAGCACGCATTTCAACGTGCCGGGCGCGCGCGCGCTCTATATCGACGAGTTCGGGTACAAGACGCCGTCGCTTCCCTATGCGCCGTCGACCTGGTTCCGCGCGGGCGTGATCCACAACACGACGCGCTATCCGGTCTATGGATCGGACAGGACGGCGACCAAGACCGGCTTCTACGCGCTGCTCGATCGCCAGGTCACGCAGATCAGCCCGGGCTCCGAAAAGGAGGCGTACCGCGGTATATATGTCGGCGGATCGGCGATGTACGCCAGCCCCAAGACCAGCGTGTTCAGCCAGTATTACGAGTTCCGGGCGTATGGGAAGGGCCTGTTCGACGCGCGTCCGCTGGATACGATGAGTTTCATCTACACGCATCAGCAGACGAGCCATCGACTCGCGGCGACGTATAACGACACCGCAGACACCACCGGCACCTTCGCTGCGCTGGCAACGAACAGCATCACCGGGTCCTATAACGCGCATCTGTTCAGAGGGGCCTACGGGACGATTGGTCTGCAATATCTCGACAAGCCGAGCTTTACCTACACGCAGAAGGAAGGAGATGCGCTCAATCTCCTGCTTGGCTTGTTCTTCGTTTTTTAGGCGTTTCTGGAGGCCGATCCAGCCGCCATCCGGCGCCACTATTAGGCGACGGGCGTCGACTCCAGTAGATCGCTGTCGGGGTCGGGGACAGCGCGATCACCGGTCAAGCTCGGCGTACGCGTCGATCTCCGGCGTCGGGACGGCCTTGCTCGGCGATCGGTCTTCATCCACGCGCCGACGATGCCGGGCGCGCGGATCCCCCGTGTAGCTCGGGTGCGAGGGATGCGCGTCCGACAAATTTAACGGACCAGGCAAAACGCCGCCTCCGTCGTCGCTCCCGATCCGGCAGGGCGACGAGACGCTGCTTCTCGCGTGCGGACACGGTGCCGTAGATAGCGATACCGCAAGGATCGGATCAGGCCGCGACCGCGGGAACGATAGCGCCGGGATGGAGCGGATAGTCGGTGAAGCCTTCCTCGCCGCCGCCATAGAGCGTCTCGGGGCGAAGCGGGTTGAGCGGCCAGTCGTTGGCGATCCGCGCCGGCAGATCCGGATTGGCGATGAATGGGCGACCAAAGGCGACCAGATCCGCCAGACCGGTGCCGAGCAGCCGTTCGGCGCGTTCGGCGGTGTAGCGGCCGGCATAGAGGATGCGGCCGCTGAAGACCCGGCGAACCGCCTTGCGGAACGACATGGGGAGATCCGGCGCATTGTCCCAATCGGCTTCGGCGATCGAAAGATAGGCGACGCCGGCGGCCTCCAGCACCTTGATCGCTTCGATATAGGTGTGATGCGGGTCCGCCTCTACGAGACCGATGTAGACGCGGTCCTGATCGGTGCTCTCGAACAGCGGCGTGAAGCGCACGCCCAACCGGTCGGGGCCGACGGCCTCCGCCACGGCCGCGACGATCTCGCGCAGAAAACGCAGGCGGTTCTCGAGCGACCCGCCATATTCGTCCTGGCGATGGTTGGCGTGGGCGGAGATGAACTGGTTCACCAGATAGCCGTTCGCCGCGTGGATCTCGACGCCGTCGAAGCCGGCCGCGATCGCATTGCGCGCGGCCTGGGCATAGAATTCGACCAGCGCACCGATCTCCGCAACACTCAGCGCGCGCGGCAGCGACGGCTCGACCAGCCTGCCGACGCCCGGTTCGGTCTCGATGAACGCCCGCACCTTCTGCGCCTGCACGGCCGACGGGGCCACGGGCGGATCACCGCCAGGCTGCAGCTCTGCGTGCGAGACGCGGCCGACGTGCCAGAGCTGGGCGAAGATCACGCCGCCTTCGGCATGGACGGCATCGGTGACTTTGCGCCATCCCGCGATCTGCGCCGCGCTGTAGATGCCGGGCGTCCAGGCATACCCCTGACCACGGGGTTCGATTTGGGCGCCTTCGCTGATCATCAACCCGGCGCTCGCGCGCTGCGCATAATATTCGGCCATCAGGTCGGTCGGGACGTCGCCGGGTTGGGCGGCGCGTTGCCGCGTCAGCGGCGGGTAGGCGATGCGGTTGCGGAGCGTGTGACGGCCCAACCGTGTCGGTGAGAGGAGCATGCTGTCTTTCATCGTCGTGCTTCCTGTGATTGGCGCATTCAGTCGTGCGCTTTGGGCATGATGGTGCGCCCGCCCGCCCTGCACCGGGGCGATCGAGGCCTCATGCTTCGGGTTTTTGCGCGTCGGTATGACGGTCCTCTCGCGAGGGACGTCAGCTCAGTCGGCGAGGAAGCGATCGAGCGTGGGCATCCTGTGGCGCCAGGCCTGGCATATCGATCGGACCGTCCTGATCTCGTCCGAATAGAAGGGCTGGGCGGCGATCGCGTAGCCGAGCCAGTGCAACAGAGTGCGCATGATCGATGTCCTAGCTGGGGTCGGCGGGCGGCTCGTCCGTGCCCGCGACGAGAAACACGCGGGAGACGCTGCCCGCCAGCCGGTGGGGGAGCGCGGCCTGATATTCCGGGCTCGCATACCAGGCCCGCGCTGCCGCCATCGTCGGGAAGGCGAGGATCGCCACACCTTCGACCGCATCGCCCTCCACCGTGTCGTGCGCGCCATAGAAGGCGAGCGGCGTCAGTGGATGGGCCTCGCGGGCGAGCGGTGCCCGCTCCCGATACCGCACGAGGGCATCGGGATCGGTGGTCCGCTCGCGCACGATGACGGCGTAGGCGGTCACGCCGCCACCGCGTCGATCAGCGCGCGGGCGGTCGCCGGCGACGAACCCGGGTTTTGGCCGGTGATCAGCTGTCCGTCCTGGATGACATAGGAGGACCAGTCGGGACCGCGCGAATAGAGGCCGCCCTTGGCCTTCAGTTCGTCCTCGACGAGGAACGGCACGACATCGGTGAGGCCGACACCCTCCTCCTCGCTATTGGCGAAGCCGGTGACCTTCTTGCCCTCGACCAGCGGACGGCCGTCGGCGCCTTTGACATGCCGCAGGACGCCGGGCGCGTGGCAGACGAAGGCGGTGGGTTTGCCGGCGGCGAGGAAGGCTTCGATCAAAGCGATCGAGGTCGTGTCCTCGGCGAGATCCCAGAGCGGGCCGTGGCCGCCGGGGTAGAAGACGGCATCGAAATCGGTCTGCGACACGTCGGCCAGCTTCACCGTATGGGCCAACTGGTTGGTCGCGATGGGATCGGCCTCGAACTGGCGGGTCGCGTCGGTCTGGTTGGCGGGCTCATTGCTCTTCGGGTCGAGCGGCGGCCGGCCTCCGTCGGGCGATGCGAGCGTGATCTCGGCGCCGGCCTGCTTGAACGTATAGTAGGGCGCGGCGAGTTCCTCGAGCCAGAAGCCGGTCTTGCGACCGGTGTTGCCGAGCTCGTCGTGGGAGGTGAGAACCATCAGAACCTTCATGTCGAGTCTCCATTTCGTAACCGTTTGAACTTGCCAGGTGCGGCCTGGCTATCTGCCGTCTCGCCTATCCATTAGACCGGTCGTCTCGAATGTGCTGTAAGTCGTACAGTGCTTCGATCGTCGACCGGGCTTCTAGCGGGGCCGATGAGGGGGAGATACGCTCACATAGACCGGTCGTCTAGTACCTTATTTTGATCGAGATCGTTTTTTGGAGAGCTGAATTGAAAGCGCGTTTCGCACGGCAGCCTTGCTCTCATGGCGATACGCAAAAACGTTTAGCCATATAGACGACCGGTCTATCGCGTCCTATGTGCAGGAAAATGAATGTCACCACTCTCGAAAAGGATACGCGCTCCTCCATCCTCGCCGCTGGTCAGAGGATCATGAGCCGCAAGGGCTTCTCCGCTGTGGGTCTCACCGAGATTCTGGGCGAGGCGGGTGTGCCCAAGGGGTCCTTCTACCATTATTTCGGATCGAAGGACGCGTTTGGCGAAGCGATGCTCGCCACCTATTTCGAGTCCTATCTGGCGGAGATGGACGAGATCTTCGCCAAGCCGGGCCTGACTGCCGCCGAGCGCGTGATGCTGTATTTCGCCAACTGGCGCGAGAATCAGGGTGCGTTCGACTGCCAGGGCCGCTGCCTGGCGGTGAAACTCGGCGCGGAGGTTTCCGATTTGTCCGAGCCGATGCGGCGGGCGCTGAAGGCAGGCACGAGCGGGATCATCGCGCGACTGAAACATGCGATCGAGGCGGGCGTCGCCGATGGATCGCTGCGGCTCGCAGGCGCAGCGGGTGATGCGGCGGCGACGCTGTATCATCAATGGCTGGGGGCCAGCGTGATGGTGAAGATCGTCCGCACGCACGATCCGTTCGAGACCGCGCTGCAGTCCACGCGCCGGATGCTTGGAATTAGCGGCGGTTGAAACTGGCAGCAACGTCTCTCGCCGGAAGCCAAATGTAACATGGGCGATCGCGGGATCGCGATCTTGACTTGAGAGGACGGATGCGGAGCCCTTTCGGGGCCTGGGCGATTCCAAGCGAGGGATGCCCGCAGTTGCTCGTGCATACAGGTTAAATTCCTCGGTCTCGGAAATCGCGACCTCGGGACTCTTCACACGCGCCGATCCGGAATAGGCGGTCGCCACCAGCGCCGGCGTTGACCTGCTCCCCCAAAACTCCGCTGGTTCGAGCTATAGGCGCCTTCGTAAGGGGACGGAGGTGAAGAAGGGGAGGTCCAGCGAGGAGCAGATCACCGCGGTGCTGCGCGAGCAGGAGGGCTGGATAAAGACCGCGGACGTGTGCCGCAAAGCACGGTGTTAGCAGCGCCACGCTGGATGCGTGGAAGGCGAAGTATCGCGGCATGGATGTGTCGCAGGCGCGGAAGCTCAAGGTGCTTGAGGAGGAGACGGCCGGCTCAAACGACTGCTCGCCGATGCCGTGCTCGACAACGCGTGCTGAAGAAGGTGGCAGGAAAAAACCGGTGAAGCCTGCCGCTCGACGGAAGGCTGGCGAGCATGCTCGGCAGCTGTTCGGCATTAGCGAGCGTCGGGCCTGTACCATCTTCAGCGTGGATCGGACGTCGATGCGCTACGTTCATCGGCGATCTGATCTTTTCGACCTGCAGTCGGGGCCGCGGTTTGCCGTCTCGCGATGTCCGCGCCGCTCGAGTTTGCGCAGCGCAGCAAGCAATTCCGGCGGCGTGATGTCCGCCACGGGCAGAGCTCCAAACTGGCCCCTAAAACGACCCGGACGGGGGTGGATTCAGGTGGACGGATCTGGATGCCCGATGCCCCATTTTACGCAGTTTTCCGCCGTTTTCCCAGCATGATATGGACGTTGCTGGACGGGCTGCTGGTGCCGGCTGCAGGAATCGAACCCGCGACCTTCGGTTTACAAAACCGCTGCTCTACCATCTGAGCTAAGCCGGCATCGCCCGCGTCTTTGCGTCAGGAAAGACCGAACGTCCAGCCTTCGGTTGCGGCGAGCGTGCGGGTGAGCGCAGCCGGCGACCACAACGCCGCGCGGCCCGCGACGCGGCGCAGCCAGGCGGCGGTGAGCAGCGCGTCGCTGCGATGATCGTCGATCGGGCCGTGGCCGTCGATCGGAACGCTTGCGATTCCGGGGGCGGCGAGCGCCCGATCGCGCGCCTCGATGCTGCGCATCTTAGTGGCGCCGCGCGGCCGACCGGCGGCGATCGCGGCGATGCTGGTATAGACCTCGACGATCAGCGGGCCCGCGGCGGGGGCGGGATCGAACGGCCAGACCGGGATGCGCCCGCCGAGGCGGTGGAGCACGCGCATCCCGGTGAGGCTCGACAGCCCGACCTGCGCGGCACCGACCAGATTGAAGACGGAGGACGGCCGGCCGCAATCGGGATGGCGTTCGGCAACGCGCAGCCGGCCGTTGCGATCGACCGGGTGCGCGAAGCGGTCGCCGGTCGCAGCGCCGATACGGAACAGCCGCGCGACGTCGGGACGGCGCACGAAGCTGGTCGCGGCGAGATGCGGATCGGCGATGCATGCGGTGTCGACCGCGCGCCACAGGCCGGCCGCGTCACGCGGCACGTCGGCGACGCCGGGCAGATAGCCGTCGAGCGGATCGAATGGCAGCGACGGGGAAAAGTCGATCCCGACCAGCAGGTCGGCGTCCGCGGCGGCCTGATCGAGCAACCAGTCGAGCACCGCGGCGCGCGACCAATGCCGGCCCGGCGGCACGACGAGCTCGGGTGCGGCGTCGCCCGCCGCGCATTGCGCAACCGCAATGCCGCGCTGCCACCGCCCCTGCGCGCCCGACCAGTCGATGCAGGCGAAGCGCGAGAAACGCCGGATCAACGGCCCAGGCGCGGTCGGCGCGCGTCTTCGCCCCGCCGCGCATCCCCGCACGTCATGCGCGGCGCTCCGCCTTCAGCCCCGCCCAATAGGCGAGCCGCTCGGCGATCTTCGCCTCGAATCCGCGCGGGGAGGGGACGTAGAAGGTCTGCGCTGTCATCTCCTCGGGCCAGTAATCGTCGCCCGAGAAGGCATCGGGCGCGTCGTGATCATAGGCATAGCCCTCGCCGTAGCCGACCTGCTTCATCAGCTTGGTCGGCGCGTTGAGGATGGTCTTGGGCGGCATCAGCGAACCGGTCTCGCGCGCCGAACGCTGCGCGGCGCCGAACGCCTTGTAGCCGGCGTTGGATTTGGGCGCGGTGGCGAGATAGAGGCACGCCTGCGCCAGCGCCAGTTCGCCCTCTGGCGAGCCCAGAAAGTCGTAGCAATCCTTGGCGGCGATGCACTGGACCAGCGCCTGCGGATCGGCGAGGCCGATATCCTCGATCGCCATCCGCACCAGCCGCCGCGCGAGGAACAGCGGCTCCTCGCCGCCGACCAGCATGCGCGCCAGATAATAGAGCGCCGCCTGTGGATCGGAGCCGCGCACCGCCTTGTGGAGCGCCGAGATCAGATTGTAATGCCCCTCGCGGTCCTTGTCGTAAACCGGCATGCGGCGGTGGAGCAGCGCGGCGAGCGCCTGCGGGTCGAGCGGATCGTCGATCTCGACCGAGAACAGCGTTTCGACCTGATTGAGCAGGAAGCGGCCGTCGCCGTCGGCGGAGGCGATCAGCGCGGCGCGGGCGTCGTCGGTGACGGGGAGCGGGCGCGCCTCGACCGCCTCTCCGCGCGCGACGAGCTCGCCGAGCGCGGCGGCATCGAGCCGGTTGAGGATCAGCACCTGCGCGCGGCTGAGCAGCGCGGCGTTGAGCTCGAACGATGGGTTCTCGGTGGTCGCGCCGACGAGGATCACGGTGCCGTCCTCGACATAGGGCAGGAAGCCGTCCTGCTGTGCGCGATTGAAGCGGTGGATCTCGTCGACGAACAGCAGCGTCCGCGTGCCCGTACGGGCATGATCCCGGGCCTCGGCGAACAGTTTCTTGAGATCCGCGACGCCCGAGAAGACCGCCGAGATCATCACGAAGCGCAGGCCCACCGCATCGGCGAGCAGCTTGGCGATGGTCGTCTTGCCCGTGCCCGGCGGCCCCCACAGGATCATCGAGGAGAGGCGGCCGGCGGCGACCATCCGCCCGATCGCGCCGTCGGGGCCGGTAAGATGCGCTTGGCCCACGACCTCGCCGAGCGCGTGCGGGCGCAGCCGGTCGGCGAGCGGCGACGCTTCGGAAGGAAGCGCGGCGGGGGCGGTGTCGGCGAAGAGGTCGGCCATGGAGGTTCATATAGGCGGTCGGTGGCCGGCGCGCAGCCTCCTTGGCGTAATCCTGCCTTGGCGCATTCCGGGGCACGGGCCTCGGAGAAGTGAAGCCTGGGCGCAGGTGGTGCCCGCGAGCGTGCTGTTCGTCCATCGCGGTGGGGGGTTGTTTTTTCGATCGCCTAAGATATATCGAAGAACATCATGGATTGGAAAGAGACCAACATGCGATTCGGAATGCACACACAAGACCGCGGCTTCGGGCGCGGCGATCATCCCGGCCGTGGCCGTCACGGTCATGGGTATGGCCATCACGCGATGCGCGGCGGCTTCGGCGAGCGCGGCTTCGGCGGCTGGGGCATGGACGATGCGGGCCGCGGCGAACGCGGCGGCCGGCGGCGCCTCTTCGACGGCGGCGAACTGCGGCTCGTGCTGCTCCGCCTGATCGGCGACCAGCCCCGCCACGGCTATGATCTGATCCGCGCGATCGAGGAGCGTACCGGCGGCGCCTATGCGCCCAGCCCCGGCGTCGTCTATCCGACGCTCACGATGCTCGGCGACATGGGCCAGATCGAGGAGACGCCGAGCGACGGCAACCGCAAGATCTTCGCGGTCACAGCGGAAGGGACGCGCCTGCTCGCCGAAAAGGCGGACGAGATCGCCGCGCTGATGGCGCGGCTCGATACGCTGGGCGCGATGCGCGAGCGGACCGAGAATATGTCGGTACGCCGCGCGATCCACAATCTGCGCGCGGTGCTCGCCAACACGCTGACGGGGCAGCGGCGCGGCGGCGGCGAGCTCGCGCCCGAGACGCTGCACGAGATCGTCGCGCTGATCGACGAGGCGGCGCGCAAGATCGAGCGGCTATAGCGATGACGCGGCTGCAGCTGCTTCGCCGCCGGCTCGGCCTGCCCGAGGCGAGACCCGCCCGGGCGGCCGCTGGCGGGACCGCGTCGGGCGACGCCGAACGGGCGCACCGCGATGCGTCCGCCTCCAGCTGGGGAAGGATTATCCACGAATGACCGACACGACGACACCCGCCGCCACCGCGACGATCGCGACCACGCACGGCAGCCGCTACCTCCAGCAGCTCGCCAAACACTGGTCGCACAAGCTCGACGTGGTGTTCGACGCGACGCATGCGACGATCCGCTTCCCGACCGGGGCGGTCGCCTCGCTCGAGGCGCGCGATGCCGCGCTGATCGCGCATCTCGACGCGCCCGATGCCGCCATGCTCGAGCGGATGAAGGGCGTGCTCGCCGAGCATCTCGATCGCTTCGCCTTCCGCGAGGCGCCGCTGCCGTTCGTCTGGGTCGCGGGCTAGGCCGGATCCGCGCGGCGCGGGCACGACGCGTCTAGAATTGCGACCAGTCGTCCTCGTCGATGGCGACGGCCGCCGCCGCGGCTGCGCGGCCGCCCGCGGGGGCGGATCGGGCGACGCGGCGGAGCGGCCGGACGCTCGGTTCCTCGCGCTTAGGCAGTTTCCGCACCGTCGCGGCGGTCACCCCGGCGTCGCCGCCCAGCGAGAAGCGCCCAACCTGCGTGGTCAGCTCATTGGCTTCGCCGTCGAGGCTGCGCGCAGCGGCGGTCGACTGTTCGACCATCGCCGCATTCTGCTGCGTCATGCTGTCCATCTGCGAAACGGCGGCATTGACCTGCTGGATGCCGCTCGCCTGCGACTGGGCGGACTGGGCGATGTCCGAGACGAGCCCGCTGACCTCGCCGACCCGGCTGATGATGCGTTCGAGCGCCTTGCCCGTTTCCGCGACGAGCTCGACGCCGGTGCTGACCTGCTCCGAGCTGCCCGTGATCCGCGTCTTGACGTCCCTGGCGGCGTCGGCCGAGCGCTGGGCGAGCGCGCGGACCTCGGAGGCGACCACCGCGAAGCCGCGGCCCGCGTCGCCGGCGCGCGCCGCCTCGACCCCGGCATTGAGCGCGAGCAGGTTGGTCTGGAAGGCGATGCCGTCGATCACCGAGATGATCTCGCTGATCTCGCGCGAGCTGCGCGCGATCCCGCCCATCGCATCGACCGCGCGGCGGACGATCTCGCCGCCCTGGTCGGCATCGTCGCGCGCCGACGAGACCAGCGCGTTCGCCCGGTCGGCGCCGTCGGCCGCCTCGCGGACCGATGTCGTCAACTGGTTGAGCGCGGCGGCGGTCTCCTCGAGGCTCGCGGCCTGATGCTCGGTGCGCTTCGAGAGATCGTCGGAGGCCTGGCGGATCTCGGTGGCGCCGACCTTGATGCCCGATGCGGATGCCGAGACGGCCTTCATGGCGACCGAAAGCTCGGACATCGCCGCGTTGAAATTGGTGCGCAAATCCTCGAATTCGCGCGGGAACACCGAGTCGATGCGACATTGCAGGTCACCCTGCGCGAGCCGCTTGAGACCGTCGCCGAGCTGATTGACGATCTGGCGCTGCTGCTTGCTCGCCTGCGCCTCGTGCAGATTCTGCGCGAACACCGCCATCGCCTTGGTCATCCGCCCGACGCAATCGAGATACTCGGTGTAGAGGATGGGGGATTGGGTATCGCCCGCGGCAAGCGCCTCCATGCGCACCACCGTATCGACATAGGGGCGGCAGATCTTGGCGGCGCTGGCCAGCGCGGTGACGACCGTCATCGCGAAGACCGCGACCGCGGCGCCGATCGCAAACATCGCCGCAGACCGGCTGCCGAGCGCGGCCAGGACGGTGCATCCCACGCCTGCGCCCGCGAGCGTCGCATAGATGAACAGCAATGCCTTGAACTTGGCACGAATCGGAGCCTTCTTCTCAAACCAGCTCAGCATTGTCTTCTCCGGTGACGGCATCCTACCGGAACGGTGCCCCTGCGACGTCCGGCCCTGTACAAGGTCGATCGGCGCAACATGCGGGATGACGGTTAGCAATCCGGGTGCGATGGCGGCCGGAAAATACGTAGCAGGCGTCGCTCGCACGGCGGATGCGGTGCCATCGGGGTCGCGCGACGCTGCCTGTCGTCGCGTCGCTCGCGCGAGAGGCGGCGCGCAGTCAGCGTTCGCGCCGGCTCCCCGGCCACGGCACGCGCTGCAGCGCCGGCGTACCGAAGCTGCCGCGTTCGCGCTGGCGCTCGATCCGCAAATAGCTCTCGACCAGCGCCTCGTTGACCTTGTCCCACTCATAGGCGGCGCTGGCCGCGCGCCCGGCCGCGCCAACGGTCGATCGCACGTCGGGTTCGCGGCAATAGCGGGCGATCGCGTCGGCGAACGAGACGATCGCGCCCGGCCGCACGAGGTCGCCGGTGACGTGCGGGACGACGAGGCTGCGGCTGCCGGTCGCGTCGGCGGCGACGACGGGGATGCCCGCGGCCATCGCCTCGAGCGTGACATTGCCGAAGGTTTCGGTGACCGAGGGGTTGAACAGCACGTCCATCGAGGCGGCCGCGCGGCCGAGATCGGCGCCGCCCTGGAAGCCGGCGAACACCGCATTCTCCGGCAGGCGCTTGTCGAACCAGTCGCGCGCCGGGCCGTCGCCGACGACGAGGATGCGGTGGCGGACGCCGCGCCGCAGCAGTTCGTCGATCGTGTCGGCGAACACGTCGAGCCCCTTCTCCATCACCAGCCGGCCGATGAAGCCGATCGCGACCTCGTCGTCGCCGATGCCGAGCGACCGACGCCATTCGAGGCTGCGCCGCGCGGGCGAGAAGACGTCGCGCTCGACGCCGCGCGACCAGATGCCGACGTCGAAGTTCATCCGCTGGTCGCGCAGCACCTGCGCCATCGAGTCGGAGGGCGCGAAGATCGCGTCGCACCGCCGGTAGAATCGGCGCAGCCCGGCGAGCACCAGCGGCTCGGCGAAGGCGAAGCCATAATAGCGCGGGTAGGTCTCGAAGCGCGTGTGGACCGAGGCGACGACGGGCAAATGGTTCTTGCGCGCGAAGCGCACCGCGGCATGGCCGAGTACCTCGGGCGAGGCGCAATGGATCATGTTGGGCGCGAAGCGGTGGATGTCCTTCTTGACGCCGGGGGTGAGCAGCACGGGCAGCCGATATTCGGCGCGGCCGGGCAAGGGAATCGCAGGCACGCCGATCAGATCGCCGACATGATCGAATGCGGGCAGCTTGACCTTGGGCGAATAGATACGGACCGCGGCCCCGTGGCGGAGCAGATATTCGACCAGCCGGTTGAGCGCCTGGTTGGCGCCGTCGCGGACATAATTATAGTTGCCGCTGAACAGCGCCACGCGGAGATCGGAAACGTCCATCGCCGCCGTCCATAGGGGCCCGCGCGGCAAACGCCAATCCGTTCAGACGACAAGCGTGGCCAGCAGCCAGAGATTGGCGGCGGAGATGACGCCGAACAGCGCCCAGCCGGCGGTGCGCCGCGCCGGCCCCGCGGCGAGGCCGCCCATGATGCCGCGATCGCCCGCGGTGCGGATCAGCGGCCAGATCGCGAAGGGCAGCTGCAGCGACAGCACGATCTGGCTGACCACGAGCATCGGCCCGACGCCGTGATCGCCCAGCCAGGCGATGCCGATCAGCGCGGGGACGATCGCGAGCAGGCGGGTGATCACGCGGCGCTGCCAGCAGGGGATCTTGAGATCGAGGAAGCCCTCGAGCACGACCTGGCCCGCGATCGTGCCGGTGAAGGTGCTGCTCTGGCCCGAGGCGAGCAGCGCGATGCCGAAGAACAACGCCGCCGCCTTGGCGCCGGTGACCGGCGAGAGCAGCATATAGGCTTCGTCGATGCCCGCGACGCTGGCGTGGCCCGAGAGATGGAAGGCGCCCGCCGCGAGCGCGAGGATCGCGCCGTTGACCAGCGCCGCGACGAGCAGCGACAGCCCCGAATCCCAGTCGGCGAGGCGGATCGCACGGCGTCGCGCGGCTTCGCCGTCGGCGATCTGGCGGGTCTGGACGATGCTCGAATGGAGGTAGAGATTGTGCGGCATCACGGTCGCGCCGACGACGCCGATCGCGACCGCCAGCGCGCCCGGCTGCGCGAGCCGGCCGAGATCGGGGATCAGACCCGTGCCCAGCGCGGCGAGATCGGGCGGCACGATCCACAGCTCGATCACGAAGCAGGCCGCGATCGTCGCGACCAGCGCGGTGACGATCGCCTCGACCTGCCGGAAGCCGCGGCCCTTCAAGCTGACGACGAGCAGCATGTCGAACGCGGTGAGCAATATGCCGCTCCGCAAGGGCAGCCCGAGCAGCAGCTTGATCGCGAGCGCGCCGCCGAGCACCTCGGCGATGTCGGTGGCGAGGATGGCGATCTCGGCCATCAGCCACAGCGCGATATTGGTCGCGCGGCCGTAGCGCTGGCGGCAGGCCTGTGCGAGATCGAGCCCCGACCCGATGCCGAGCCGGAGCGCGAGCGACTGCAGCAGGATCGCGGCGAGGCTCGCGCCGGCGACGACGAACAGCAGGTCGAACCCGTAGCCCGAGCCCGCGGCGATGTCGGTCGCCCAATTGCCCGGGTCCATATAGCCGACCGCGATCAGCATGCCGGGTCCGGCGAAGCGGAGCAGTCGGGCGAGGCCCCGGGCGTCCGCGGGCACCGCGACGCTGCCCTCGACCTCGGAGGGGCAGAAGGGCGCGGTGGCGTGGTCGGGGAGGGCGAGACCGAGCGGCGGGGACATCGCCGGCATATGGCGGGTCGGGGGGCGGGGGGCCAGGGCGACGCGTGGATAAAGCCCTCGCCCGCCAGGACGCGCGCGGGGGCGATCGCATGGGTCACGACTCGCGCCGTCAGAAATATGCCGATATATTGCCCAGCGTGAAGGCCGAACGCGCCATCTTCGCGACGTCGATCCCGACGCTGCGCACCGAATGGCGAAGCGTCTGATCGCGGCAGGCGACAACCTCGCCGAATATCCCGAGCGGGGACGCCCGATCGGCGACGGCCGGCGGGATTTTACGACCGTTCCGCCATACGTCATCCCGTATCGCGGTGAAGGTGGCACCCAGTTCATCCAGCGCGTTCGGCATGGTGCGCAGCTTCGGTTGCTACGTCCGCTTGCGCCCAGACTTGGCCGTTCGCAACCAATTTGCGCGATCCCGAAACCTGCCGTAAATCGTCTCGTGGCGAGGGGTAGGACACCTCGCAAGAGGCACCAGAGGGTAATGCTGGCCGCGCTTAGGGTCTTGGGCACCGGCCGCGTAATAGTCAGGCGCAGCCCTTAGCCTCGCCACACTCTGGGGAGTAAATCATGCAGAAGCCGGAGATTATGCTCGTGCTCGCGGTAGCCCTCGTCGCGCCGGTTGCAGCGACGCCTGCGCCCGGCGTTGGGGATGCCGTCCAGATTACCACCGATCGCGAGATGGAGGAGCACGGCAACCGTGCTGATAGCCCGCAGGGTGCCTCCACGGATCGCGACAGCTATGTTGAGCGTGTTATGGCCGTGCGTCCGGACGGCGAGGTCCTCGAATATGACCTACCCCGGAATGCAACGAAGGATGATCGCGCAAGCAATTGGCAATTCCCCTTCGAAGTATCGAAAGCGCATGACGGAACGGTACGGCTGCTAAATGAACCGGAACTGGTGGTAAGGGGCGATCACTGGCTGAAAGCAGCGGGGATTTCTCGCACTGTCTGCGGCAAATTAATATTCACATGGAACGCCTTCCGCGTCGATTGTGATCCGCAATCTATAATTCGTTGGCTAGCTCGCGTCGCCCTACCCGGCGGACTTCAGGCCGGCGCTCCATTCAACGATGCTGACGCGCGCGCCCCGGCCTCGCTTCGGCAAGTGTCACCGGGCAAGTTGGTTGCCACGCTAGAAATCGATCCTGCGATCATCCGTCGCCAGCGTGCCCAGGCAGACGTCGGCGTGGCGGAGCTTACGCAAAAGGTGCTGACGCTGGACGCGGCACTTAAAGCTCATGAGGCCGAGACGGTCACGGGAACGATCACTGTGACCTTTGATCTGGATGCGGCAGGCCGCACGCGCCAACGGACGCGCGTGGTAACTGTGCAGGTCTCTTGGCCGAACGGTCGTGTCGACACTCAAGTCGTGACCAGCACTCTAACGCACACGCCGCTATCATCGACTATTTAGTCGTAGTTTGGCGTTTGGCATTAGGCGTTGAGGAGGGGTTCTCCATCGCACCGCTCGCCGCCTCGCTGCGAGATAAACGGCGTGCTGATGCGAAAGGCCGTTGCAGAACGGCAGCTTCCCGAGTGGCTGTGCCGAAAGCGGCCGAAGCGCTGACCACCACAAACGAGCAAAGCTGCCGATATCTACGTATAGATATTCTGATCCCAGCGATGCCAATATGTCGGCTTGGACTTATACTCGCCGAATCGCGGAGTCAGCCACGGATCGAGTTGGGTCGGCGAAAAGGACGTAAGCCCCTCATAGGCTGTCAGCAACGCTGGTGTGGGCCGCACTATATGCGTCGCCCGCGAAACAAGACCCTGCCAACCCCATTTATCCCAGCCAAGCACACGGGCATGTATCTTAAGAGACCGTCTCCATCGGCGGTCCAATACCCAGCGGATGGCGTTGAAAACACCGGGGCCGGTGGCAACGACAACTTTGGTGCACCTCCTATTCTCGATGTTGTCTATGGCCAGTTCGAGGCATTGGCCTATAAACGCATTTCCCGGCTTCCGGAACATCAAGACGCCGTTATAAAATAAGCCGCGAACTGCTGGTACGAACGTCTCGCCTGTCTGATGAAGGAAGGAGCCTAGCGGCAGCGCGCATTCATATCCGGCGTCGATCCAAAGGCCGCCCACGGCATGCATCAAGCATAGACGCAGTAGGTCTGCTTGCATAGCAGGCAGAGCGCATGAGTCGAAAGCCCTGACATAACGCCTGCCATGTGAGTGGTGGATAAAGTCGCGAGCCGCCGTCTTATCGAGAAGCCGGTAACCGATCTGATCGCTTCGAGCCTTGACCGTCTCGGTCCATGACCGAATATCATCCGGCAGATCGACGTCCCAGTATTGAAAAACCTTGAACTCGACTGACTCAATCGGATTTAAATAGCGCTTGGCGCGTCCGAATATCGCTTCGATTCTATGAATCAGTCCCGCCAAATTGGCCTTCCTTTGCAGATCGGCCATCGTAGCGCATGCTGGAAACGCGTCAAAGCCCGCTCGCCTCGCGTGCCAGGCATTGGCCTCGCGATCAAAAAATGGCCGTGCACGCAGCAAGAACCGATTGCCGCTTCTCCGTCAGGCCAAGCCGGCGGCGTGCTGGCGAAGCCACGTGCTGATTCAAAGAGCCCAATTCATGCCAATGTCCGCCCCGAACCGATAGTCCCTGATCCCAGCAATCCCGGCCGCACGAGCCTGAAGCACGATCGCGGACTGCAATGTTGGATTTGCGGACGCACCTATCCCGCGGTTGCGGCATGTCGAGAGAAGCGACCGGCGCCCTCGCGTGCCTCGTGCATGCGGAGGGTTTGCGGGCTTGTGGTCTCCCCCGCTCTGGGCCTGCCTGCCTCTTCCGGCGGTGCCCGTAGAAGGACGACCATCGTGCCGGTGGCGGGCTTCCCGCTGTGGCGGACACCTGGTTATGTGCCGGGCCCCTCGTGGCACGGGGGTGGCAAGCAGGTGCTGGCCTGGTTGACGTGTCGATGCAAGGACATCCCTCCGGATGCCAGCGCGCCGGCCGCTCGGACGGTGGATCGCACCCCCGCCCCATCCCGCCCGCGCCGCCACCTCGTCAGACGAGCGGTTCGGACGGCTGTGGTGTGTAACCCATATGGTTGTATTTGTCAAGAGGTTTACTATGATCCGGTCTGCTCGAACGCGCGGGTCGGCCCGGCTCCTGGGTAGGCAGGAGCCCAGGTGAAGAGCCACGGCGCTCGAAAACCCTGGGCTCCCGCGTTCGCAGGAGAACGAAGGGCGCAACGCCGTTCGATCGTCGTCCTCGACATGGGCAGAGCAGGCTGCGCCGCTCCCAAAACAAAACCCCTCCCGCGATCGCTCGCGGAAGGGGCTTGGTTTGGTCGGACCGTTACCGGCCGCGGGCGTCACTTGTTGAGGTAATCACCCGCATCGGCATCGGTGCCGTGACCCGAGGGCACGACCTCGGCGAGCGCATCGTCGCCGGTGCCCGTCGCGTCGCGCGCCGAGCGGGCGAGCTCGGCATTATGCTCTTCGGCGGCGCTGTTCGGTGCGGCGATCGCCGCCTCGAACGAGCGCTGCTGCGCGCGGAGCGCGGCGTCGCGGCTGGTCGCCGCGACCCGCAGGCGCGAGAGACCCGCGCCCGTGCCCGCCGGGATCAGACGCCCGACGATGACATTCTCCTTGAGCCCGTTGAGCTGGTCGATCTTGCCCTGCACCGAGGCCTCGGTCAGCACCCGCGTCGTCTCCTGGAAGGAGGCCGCCGAGATGAAGCTGCGCGTCTGCAGCGAGGCCTTGGTGATGCCCAGCAGGATCGGCTTGCCCTCGGCGGGCTGCTTGCCCTCGAGCGCGAGCTTGCGGTTGGCCGCCTCCATGTCTTCCTTCTCGACCTGCTCGCCGACCAGGAAGGTGGAGTCGCCCGCGACGGTGATCTCGACCTTGAGCAGCATCTGGCGAACGATCGTCTCGATGTGCTTGTCGTTGATCTTCACGCCCTGGAGACGGTAGACCTCCTGGATTTCCGACACGAGATACTCGGCGAGCGGCTCGATGCCGAGCACCTCGAGAATGTCGTGCGGATCGGGCGAGCCGCCGATCAGATTGTCGCCGCGCTTGACGTGGTCGCCTTCCTGGACGTCGATCACCTTCGACTTGGGCACCAGATACTCGACCGGCTCCGAGCCATCTTCCGGGCGGATGATGATCTTGCGCTTGGCCTTGTAGTCCTTGCCGAATTCGACGCGGCCCGAGATCTTCGCGATGATCGCGTTTTCCTTGGGCTTGCGCGCCTCGAACAGCTCGGCGACGCGCGGCAGACCGCCGGTGATGTCGCGCGTTTTGGCGGCTTCGCGGCTGACGCGGGCGAGAACCTCGCCGGCCTCGACATGCTGGCCGTCCTCGACCGAGAGGTTCGCGCCGGGTGCGAGCATATAGCGCGCCGCCTCGCCCGAATTCTCGTCGAGCAGAGTCAGACGCGGGCGGAGATCTTCCTTCCGTGCGGTCGCACGATATTCGATCACCACCTTCTGCGCGATGCCGGTCGCTTCGTCGGTCTGCTCGCTGATCGTCTGGTTCTCGATGAGATCCTGATACTTCACCGTACCGGCCTTCTCGGTGATGACCGGCATCATGAACGGATCCCACTCGGCCAGGCGATCGCCCTTCGAGACGATGTGCCCGTCGGTGTAGAGCAGATGCGCACCGTAAGGGATGCGATGCGTCGAGCGCTCGCGACCATCCATGTCGATGATCGCGACCTCGCCCGAACGCGACATCGAGACCCTGCGCCCACGCGGATCGACGATCGTCGGCAGCTCGCGATACTCGATCGTGCCGTCGACGACGGCCTCGAGGTTCGACGTCTCGTTAAGCTGCGCGGCGCCGCCGATGTGGAAGGTCCGCATCGTCAGCTGCGTGCCGGGCTCGCCGATCGACTGCGCGGCGATGACGCCGACCGCCTCGCCGATGTTGACCGGCGTGCCGCGGGCAAGATCGCGCCCGTAGCAGGTGGCGCAGACGCCGCCGATCGACTCGCATACCAGCGGCGAGCGGATCTGCACCGCCTGCGTGCCGATCGCCTCGATCCGCACGATCGCGGGCTCGTCGAGCAGCGTACCCTCGGGGATCAACACCTCGTTGGTCTTGCTGTCGACGATGTCCTCCGCCGTGGTGCGGCCGAGGATGCGCTCGCCGAGGCTGGCGATGGTGGCGCCGCCCTGGACGATCGCCTTCATCTCCAGCGAGCGCTCGGTGCCGCAATCGATCTCGACGATGACGCAATCCTGCGACACGTCGACCAGACGGCGGGTGAGGTAGCCCGAGTTGGCGGTCTTGAGCGCCGTGTCCGCGAGGCCCTTGCGAGCGCCGTGGGTCGAGTTGAAATACTCAAGGACGGTCAGGCCTTCCTTGAAGTTCGAGATGATCGGCGTCTCGATGATCTCGCCCGAGGGCTTGGCCATCAGGCCGCGCATGCCGGCGAGCTGCTTGATCTGCGCCGCCGAACCACGCGCACCCGAATGCGCCATCATGTAGATGGCGTTCATCGACTTCTCGCGACCCTTGTTGGGACCGTCGGTCTCGTGCTTGACCGCCTGGATCTCCTTCATCATCTCGGCGGCGACCCGGTCACCGCAACGCGACCAGGCGTCGATGACCTTGTTGTACTTCTCCTGCTGCGTGATCAGGCCGTCCTGATACTGCTGCTCGTAATCCTTCACGAGCGTGCGCGTCTCCTCGACCAGGGGAACCTTGGCCTCGGGGATGATCATGTCGTCCTTGCCGAACGAAATGCCCGCCTGGAACGCGTGGCGGAAGCCGAGCGACATGATCGCGTCGGCGAACAGCACCGTGTCCTTCTGGCCGGTGTGACGATAGACCTCGTCGATCACGTCGCCGATGTCCTTCTTGGTCAGCACGCGGTTGACCGTGTCGAAAGGCACCTTGAACGACTTGGGCAGGCACTCGCCGATCAGCATGCGACCGGGGGTCGTCTCGTAGCGCTTGAGATACTGGTTGCCCTGCTCGTCGGTCTGCGGAACGCGGCTGACGATCTTCGAGTGCAGCGTCACCGCCTTGGCGTTGAGCGCCTGATGCACCTCCATCATGTCGGAGATCATCATGCCCTCGCCGGGCTCCTTCTCCTTGGAAAGCGAGAGGTAATACAAGCCCAGCACCATGTCCTGCGAGGGGACGATGATCGGCTTGCCGTTGGCGGGCGAGAGGATGTTGTTGGTCGACATCATCAGCACGCGCGCTTCCAGCTGCGCCTCGAGGCTCAGCGGAACGTGCACGGCCATCTGGTCGCCGTCGAAGTCGGCATTGAACGCCGAGCAGACCAGTGGGTGGAGCTGGATCGCCTTGCCCTCGATCAGCACGGGCTCGAACGCCTGGATGCCGAGACGGTGGAGCGTCGGCGCACGGTTGAGCATCACGGGATGCTCGCGGATCACCTCGTCGAGGATATCCCAGACTTCCTTGCGCTCCTTCTCGACCCACTTCTTGGCCTGCTTCAAGGTCATCGACAGACCCTTGGCGTCGAGGCGCGCGTAGATGAACGGCTTGAACAGCTCGAGCGCCATCTTCTTGGGCAGGCCGCACTGGTGCA
>CAIQHF010000045.1 GCA_903871605.1 uncultured Sphingomonadaceae bacterium | reverse complement strand
GGGGCGGTGGCCGGGGCGGTCTGCGCCGCCGCGACGGCCGGAAGCGCCGCGAGGCAGGCCCCCAGCATCAAGGCGTTTCGGATGTTGCTCATGATCGAACCCTCTTTCATGTCTAACCACACGACGGGTGCCAGTGCGTCACGCGCTTGGGCCGGACAACCGGCCACGGGGCAAAACGGTTCGGGCACCCGTCGAGCCGAGCTCTGATACGATCCAGCCGGTGCCCCGGTTCCCGCAGCGGCAAGGTCTGCGGCGCCGCCGCGCTTGCAGCAGCGCCAGGCTTGCGAACCCGCGACACCCCGGTCATAGCGCCTGACCATGCACGATATCCGCCTCCTCCGCGACGATCCCGACGCCTTCGCCGCCGCCATGCAGCGCCGCGGCGCCGACTTCGACGGCGTGGCCTTCGCCGATCTCGACGGCCGCCGCCGCGCCGCAGCGCTCGCCGCCGAGACCGCGCAGGCCGAGCGCAACCGGCTGTCGAAGGAGATCGGCCAGGCATTTTCGCGCGGCGACCGCGCCGGCGGCGAGGCGATGCAGGCCGAGGTCGCCGCGCTCAAGGAGACGATCGCCGCGGAAGAGGCGCGCGGGGCCGAACTCGGCGCGCAGGTCGACGCGCAGCTCGCAAGCCTGCCCAACCGCGCCGCCGCCAATGTCCCCGAGGGCGCCGACGAGGACGGCAATGTCGTCGTCAGCCAATGGGGCGAGGCGACCGAGCTCGGCTTTGCCGCCAAGGAGCATGACGAGATCGGCCGCGGGCTCGGCATGGATTTCGACGCGGCGGCCGCGGTGTCGGGCGCGCGCTTCGTCTATCTCAAGGGACCGCTCGCGCGGCTCAACCGCGCGCTCGGCCAGTTCATGCTCGATCACCAGACGCAGCAGCACGGCTATGTCGAGGTCGTCCCGCCGCTGCTGGTGCGCACCGAGGCGCTGTACGGCACCGGCCAGCTCCCCAAATTCGCCGACGACCTGTTCCAGACATCCGACGGCCGCTGGCTGATCCCGACCGCCGAGGTGAGCCTCACCAACTATGTGCGTGAACAGATCCTGCCCGAGCAGACGCTGCCGCTGCGCTTGACCGCGCTCACCGACTGCTTCCGTGCCGAGGCGGGCGCCGCCGGGCGCGACACGCGCGGGATGATCCGCCAGCACCAGTTCGAGAAGGTCGAGCTCGTCTCGATCGTCACCCCGGAGCAGTCCGACGACGAGCATGAGCGGATGACGCGCGCCGCCGAAAGCGTGCTCGAGGCGCTCCACCTCCCCTATCGCCGCATGCTGCTCTGCACCGGCGACATGGGCTTTTCCGCGGCGCGCACCTTCGATCTCGAGGTCTGGCTGCCCGGCCAGCGGCGCTACCGCGAAATCTCGTCCTGCTCGACCTGCACCGATTTCCAGGCACGCCGGATGAACACGCGCTTCCGCCCCGCCGCCGCCGACGCCGCGGGCAAGAAGGCGGGAACGCGCTTCGTCCACACGCTCAACGGCTCGGGGCTCGCCGTCGGCCGCACGCTGGTCGCGGTGATCGAGAATTACCAGACCGCCGAGGGCGCGGTGCGCGTGCCCGAGGTGCTGCAACCCTATATGGGCGGGCTGACGATCATCGAGCCGGCCTGACCCAGACCGGTCGTGCCGGGCGATCCCGGGGCACGGCGATCGGGCGACCGCGCGAAACATGTCCCTCGATGTCGCTCGGGGCGAACGGAAGGAGTTACATGCGTATCCTCGTCACCAACGACGACGGCATCCACGCCCCCGGCCTCGCGGTCGCCGAGGCGATCGCGCGCCGGTTCAGCGACGATGTCTGGGTGGTCGCACCCGCCGACGAGCAATCGGGCGCGGGGCATTCGCTCACCCTCACCCGCCCGCTGCGCCTGCGCCGCCACGACGATCGCCGCTTCTCGGTGAGCGGCACGCCGACCGATTCGGTGATGATGGGGCTGCTCGAGGTGCTGGGTTCGCCGCCCGACCTGATCCTGTCGGGGGTCAATCGCGGCGCCAATCTCGGCGAGGACGTCACCTATTCGGGAACCGTCTCCGCCGCGATGGAAGGCGCGCTCGCCGGCGTCCGCTCGATCGCGATGAGCCAGGTCTATGCGCGCGAGGGCGAAGGCGACGCGGTCCGGTTCACGTGCGCGGAGGCGTGGGGCGAGCGCGCGATCCGGCCACTGCTCGACATGCCGTTCGCGCCGGGGATGCTCGTCAACGTCAATTTCCCCGCGCTTCCCGCCGATCGGGTCAAGGGCATCCGCGTCGTCGGCCAGGGCATGCGCGATTATGGCCGCGCCAGCCTGGTCAAGCACAAGGATCCGCGCGGCTTTCCCTATTACTGGCTGTCCTTCCACGGCGTCGTCGAGACCGGGGGGCACGATACCGATCTCGAGGCGGTGGCCGACGGCTATGTCGCCGTCACGCCGTTGCACCTCGACCTCACCTACCGCGATGCATTGACGTCGCTTGCGGCGCGCTATTGATCGCGGGCGGTCCCGCGGCGTAGGGTCTCGCAGACTATTGCGGGGTGGTGGATGTCGTGGCGGAACGGGCGTGGAGTGGCGGCGATCATGCTGCTCGCGACGAGCGGCTGCATTCCCCGTGCCGCGCCGCCCGAAGGCTATGGCGAGCCCCCGGCGCCGCATGACGCCGGCCGCCAGGCGCGGCGGCACGACGATCGCGATCTGAGACCGCTGTCGAGCGAGGCGCCCGACGCGCAAGGCCATGTCCGCGCGATCGACATTCCCAGCTCGGTAAGCCAGCCGACGCCCGCCTGGGTGGCGCAGAAGGTGGTGCCCGACGCGCAGACGATCGCGGATTCGATCTATGTCGTGAAGCCCGGCGACACGCTGCGATCGATCGGCAACCGCACGGGCGCGGGTTCGGAGGCGATCGCGCGCGCCAATGCGATCCAGCCGCCGTTCGACGTGCGCAGCGGGCAGCGGCTCAAGATCCCCGGCGGGCGCTATCATCTCGTCCGCCAGGGCCAGACCGGTGTCGCGATCGCGCGCGCCTATGGCGTCGGCTGGTCGACCGTCGCCGATCTCAACGACCTCCAGCCGCCGTACATCCTGCGCAACGGCCAGCGGCTGCTGCTGCCGAGCGCCGCCGAGACCGCGCGGATGAGCCCCGAGCAGCGCGCGCAGGCGTTCAGCCTCAACATCGACGACCTCGCCACCGGATCGGAGCCCGCCATCCCGGCGAAGGAGGCGCCCAAGCAGGCGACTGCGACGCCGAAGAAGCCGCTCCATACCGATGTCGCGGTGGCGCCCCCGAGCGCGTTCGCCGGCCGATTCCAATGGCCGCTCAGCGGCGAGATCATCGGCAAGTTCGGCCCCGCCGGCGACGGCCGCCGCAACGACGGAATCAACATCGCGGCCGAACGCGGCGAGGAGATCCACGCCGCCGCCGACGGCGTCGTCGCCTATGCCGGCTCGGCGATCGCGGTCTATGGCGGGCTGATCCTGATCAAGCATGGCGACGGCTGGATCACCGCCTATGGCCATGCCGAGCAGCTGCTCGTCACGCGCGGCCAGTCGGTCAGGCGCGGCGAGGTGATCGGGCGCGCGGGCGCGACCGGTTCGGTCAACAAGCCCCAGCTCCATTTCGAGATCCGCAACAAGCGCACCCCGGTCGATCCGCTGCGCTATCTGCCGACGGCGCAGCGCTAGCATCCAAATGTCGACCGCTGCGATTACCTATCTGACGATGCTGTTCCTCAGCCTGATCATGGCGGGCGCGATGGCGATCGGCTGGGCGCGATTCGGGCGCCCGCGCCATGCGTTGAGCTGGTCGATCGCCTACGGGCTCTATGCGGTCGCGCTGCTCGCCGCCGGAATCGGGTCGGCGGTCGCGCCGCTGCATCCGCTCCTGTCGCTGCTGGCGCTGGTCTCGATGCTGGTCTCGGCGGCGTTGCTCGTCGTCGGCGCGCGGCAGCGTGCGGGGCTGCCCGAGTGGCGGTGGCAGCTGTCGATCGCCGCCGCGCTAATGCTCGCGCTGTCGCTGGGAATCGGTCGCTTCCCGGCCGCGGCACCCTTTTCGTGGCTGACCGCCAGCCTGTTCACGCTGATCATGCTGCCCTTCGTGATCGCCGCGATCGCACCGCGCGGGCGCAGCCCCGACGCCGCCGAATGGGCGCTGATCGTGACGCTCTGCGCATTCACGCTGTTCGAATCGACGTTCATCGTCAGCAGCCTCGCCAGCGCGCTCCATCCCGGCGATGCCCGGCTGCACGCGCTCTACACCAACATCTATCTGATCGGTCTGATGCCGATCTTCGTCGCCAACGGCATCGCGGCGATGCTGCTGCTCGCCTCGGATCTCGCCGCGGAGCTGCGCGCGCTCGCCTCGCACGATCCGTTGACCGGCGTGCTCAACCGGCGCGGCTTCCAGGAGGCGGCGGTCCGCGCGATCGCCAACGGCCGCCGGCAGCGGCAGGCGATCGCGGTCGCGATCGCGGACATCGATCATTTCAAGAGCATCAACGATCGCTTCGGCCACACGGTCGGCGACCGCACGCTCGACTATATCTGCGCACGGCTGGCGAGCGGACTTCGCACCGGCGATCTGGTCGGGCGGATCGGCGGCGAGGAATTCGCGCTGCTGCTCGTCAATTCGACCGCCGAGCAGGCGGTGCAGGCGGTCGAGCGGATCCGCGTCGAGGTCGCCACCGGCTTCTCGGACGATGGCGCGCCGGTGCCGGTGACGGTCAGCTTCGGCGTCGCGGCGGTCAACACCGGGACCGCGCATCTCGAGAGCATCATGGCCGAGGCGCTCGACGAGGCCGACCACGCGCTCTATCGCTCGAAGCTCGACGGCCGCAACCGCACCACGCTCGCCGACGCGGCGTGACCGGCCGGGCCGGGCCGCGCCACTAGCAAAATCGTGCGCGCTGCCCTATGTGCGCGCGCTCCCATGGCAACTGTCCTCCCCTCCCCGCCGAAAGTCGGCATGGTCTCGCTCGGCTGTCCGAAGAACCTCGTTGATTCCGAGCGCATCCTCACCAAACTGCGCGCCGACGGCTATGCGATGTCGCCCGACTATGCCGGCGCCGACGTCGTGCTGGTCAACACCTGCGGCTTTCTCGACAGCGCCAAGGAGGAGAGCCTCGAGGCGATCGGCGAGGCGATCGCGGAGAATGGCCGCGTCATCGTCACCGGCTGCATGGGCAAGGAGGCGGAGACGATCCGCGCGCGCTTCCCGAACGTGCTCGCGGTCACCGGCGCGCATGAATATGAGCAGGTCGTCGGCGCGGTGCACGAGGCGGCGCCGATGCCGCCGAGCGCCTTCCTCAACCTGGTCCCCGAGCGCGACCTCAAGCTCACCCCGCGCCACTACAGCTATCTCAAGATCTCGGAGGGCTGCAATCATCGCTGCGCCTTCTGCATCATCCCCTCGCTGCGCGGCGATCTGGCCAGCCGACGCCCCGACGCGATCCTGCGCGAGGCCGAGCGACTGGTCGCGGCGGGCACGCGCGAGCTGCTGGTAATCAGCCAGGACACCTCCGCCTACGGGCTCGACCTTCGTCATGCGGTCTACCCGCTCAAGGGCGGCGGCGAGGTGCGCGCGCACATGACCGATCTGGCGCGCGCGCTCGGCAGGCTCGGCGCCTGGGTGCGGCTCCACTATGTCTATCCCTACCCGCATGTCGACCAGGTCATCCCGCTGATGGCCGAGGGGCTGGTCCTCCCCTATCTCGATATCCCCTTCCAGCACGCCGCGCCGTCGGTGCTCAAGGCGATGAAGCGTCCCGCCAACGAGGCCAAGGTGCTCGAGCGGCTGCGCAACTGGCGCGCGATCGCGCCCGACATCACGATCCGCTCGACCTTCGTCGTCGGTTTCCCGGGCGAGACCGAGGCCGACTTCCAATATCTCCTGGATTGGCTCGACGAGGCGCAGCTCGACCGCGTCGGCGCGTTCCGCTTCGAGCCGGTCGAGGGCGCCGCGGCCAACGCGCTGCCCGACCAGCTACCCGAAGCGGTCAAGGAAGAGCGCTATGCGCGGATCATGGAGAAGACGGCGGCGATCTCGGCGGCCAAGCTGCAGGCCAAGATCGGCCGCACGCTTGACGTGCTGATCGATGCGGTCGACGGCGACGGCGCCACCGGCCGCTCGAAGGCCGACGCGCCCGAGATCGACGGCGAGGTCCACCTGCGCGACGCGGGCCATTTGACGCAGGGCGACATCGTGTCCGTGCGGATCGAGGATGCCGACGAGCACGACCTGTTCGGCGTGGCGGTGTGAACCGAATAATCCTCCCCCGCCAGGGGGAGGTGGCGCCGAAGGCGTCGGAGGGGGATGACGGCGGGGCGCTAGAGCATCGAGCGTCGTGCTGCCGCCACCTCCGTCAGCAACGCTGACACCTCCCCCTCGCGGGGGAGCAGCATGTGGCGATGGATGACGCGCCGCGTTTCGCGCGTTACCACCAGCGCATGACCGACTTCACCTCGCTTCTCGTCCCCGATCGTGGCCAGCCCGGCCATGTCATCCACCTCGTCCACGCCGCCGGTTTCGACGACTGGCTGGCGGCGCAACCGGAGCGCGTCCGCGCCGCCGCCGCCGCCGCCTGCTTCAAGGCAAAGCCCGGCGAGTTCGCGCTGATCCCCGGCAACAAGGCCGATGAATGGTCCGCCGCGCTCGGCCTGCCGGAGACGCCCGGCCCGTGGGATCTGGCGCCCGCCGCCGCCAGGCTGCCCGAGGGGCATTACCGGCTCTCCGATCCCGCGCCGGGCGCGGCCGCGCTCGGCTGGCTGCTCGCGCAGCATCGCTTCGATCGCTACAAGCGCGGCGATCCGGCGCCGCAGCGCGTGCTGCTGACCGGTGACCCCGCGCGGATCGACGAGACGATCGCGCTGGCCGCCGCGGTCGCGATGGTGCGCGATCTGGTCGACACCCCCGCCAACGACATGGGGCCGGCCGAGTTGCAGGGCGCGGTCGAGGATCTGGCCAACGCCTATGGCGCGAGCACGCGCACGACGCGCGGCGCGTCGCTGGAGAGCGACTATCCGATGATCGCGGCGGTTGGCCGCGCGGCGGTGCCGGCACGCGCGCCACGGCTGATCGAGCTCGACTGGGGCGACCCCGCACATCCCCGCATCGCGATCGTGGGCAAGGGGGTGTGCTTCGATTCGGGCGGGCTCGACATCAAGCCGCCGTCGGGCATGCGGATGATGAAGAAGGACATGGGCGGCGCCGCGCACGCGCTCGCGCTCGCCGATCTGATCATGCGCACGCGGCTGCCGGTGCGGCTGCACCTGCTCGTCCCCGCGGTCGAGAATGCGATCGCCGGCGACGCGATGCGGCCGGGCGACATATTGGCCTCGCGCAAGGGGCTCAGCGTCGAGGTCGCCAACACCGACGCCGAGGGCCGGCTGATCCTCGGCGACGCGCTGACCAAGGCGGCCGAGGGCGACGGCGACGCAAAGCCCGAACTGATCATCGACTTCGCGACGCTGACCGGCGCCGCGCGCGTCGCGCTGGGGCCCGAGCTTCCCGCGCTGCTCGCGAACGACGACGCGCTCGCCGGCGATCTGCTCGCCGCGGGGGCGGCGATCGGCGACCCGCTGTGGCGGCTGCCGCTATGGGCCGGCTATCGCGACATGCTCAAGTCCGACGTCGCCGACCTCAACAACGCACCCGATGGCGGATTCGCGGGGACGATCACCGCGGCGCTGTTCCTCGACGCGTTCGTGCCGGCGGAGCGACCCTGGGCGCATCTCGATACGTTCGCGTGGATGCCCTCGGCCAAGCCGGGGCGTCCCAAGGGCGGCGAAGCGCTCGGCCTGCGCGCAGCATGGGAGATGCTGCGCCGGCGATACGCGACGACATGACGTCATATCGCTGTCGCTATTTCTAACGGATAGGAAACGATCGGCTCTCTCGCGTGTTTTTCCTGCAGGTCCAGCGGCAACCGCCGCTCTGGTCACAGGAAAACCGCAGCGTGAAGAACGATACGCTCAGCACATGGATGGACGCGCTCGTCGCTTATGTGCGCTCGGGCCAGGCCGATCTCACCAACCGCCAGATGGCCTTGCTGCTGCTGGTCTATCGCACCAGCGGGCCGCATACGGTGCGCGGGCTCGCCGCGATACTCGGCGTCTCCAAACCCGTGGTGACACGCGCCTTGAATACGCTGGGCAGGCTCGGCTATCTGCGCCGCGAGCGCGACGAGCGCGATCGTCGCAACATCTTCGTCACGCGCACCAGCCGGGGAGCTGAATTTCTTGAAGGCTTCAAGGGCCTCATCGCCACCAAGGAGCGACGTCGACCCCAGAGCGTCGGCCAGGCCGCGCTCGCCTGATCGGTTCAATCTGGCCGGGCCGTCGATCCGGCTCGACCGTCGGATCCACGCGATCCGCGGCGACGTCGCCGATCTGGCGCTCGCCGATCGCGTATTTGCCCCGCATTATGCCCGCCCGCTCGCGCATGGCTGTCTCGCCACGGCGACCCCGATCCGCGCGGCACCGTCGGTCGACGCCGTCGCCGTCTCGGAACTGCTGCGCGGCGAATCTTTTGCGGTGGTCGATGCCAGCGGCGCCTGGGCGTGGGGCTTTTCCGCGCATGACGGCTATGTCGGCTATGTGCCCGTCGATGTGCTCGGCGTGACCTGCGCTGCGACGCACATCGTGTCCGCCGCGGCCGCGCTGTCATTCGCCGGCCCCGACATCAAGGCGCCGGTGCGCGAGCGCCTGCCGATGGGCGCACGGCTGGCGGTCGTCGACGACGATGGCAGCTTCCTCACGCTGGAGGACGGCGGCTTCGTCCATCGTCGCCATCTCGAGCCGCTCGACGCGCGCGCGCCCGACTTCGTCGCGGTCGCCGAGCGGCTGACCGGCGTCCCCTATCGCTGGGGCGGCCGCTCGGGCGACGGGATCGACTGCTCGGGGCTCGTCCAACTCGCCCTGGCGTTCGCCGGCATCGCCGCGCCGCGCGACAGCGACCAGCAGGCGGCGTTGGGCGAACCCGTCGCCGACGCCGCGCCGCTCGCACGCGGCGACCTCGTCTTCCTTCCCGGCCATGTCGGGATCATGACGAGCGCGACCGAGCTGCTCCACGCCAACGCCCATTGGATGGCGGTCGTCGCGGAGCCGCTCGCGGACATGCTCGCGCGCCAGCCGGAGGGCGGCGGCATCACCGCGATCAGGAGAGTGACATGACCGTCCGCGTGTTCGTCGACGGCGGTGCCGGCACCACGGGAATCGAGATCGTCGAGCGGCTAGCGGGGCGCGACGACGTCGCGCTCGCGCTGCTCCCCGACGATCGCCGCAAGGATGCGCGCGCGCGGGCCGACGCGCTCGCCGCAGCGGACATCGCGATCCTGTGCCTGCCCGACGACGCCGCGCGCGAGTCGGTCGCGCTGGCGGCCGATCTGCCCGTCCGCTTCATCGATGCCTCGACCGCGCACCGTATCGATCCCGCCTGGACCTATGGTTTTGCCGAACTCGAGCCGGAGCGGCGTAGCGAGATCGCGCGCGCGCGCTTCGTCACCAATCCCGGCTGCTACCCGACCGGCTTTCTGGCGCTGGTCCGCCCGCTGGTGCGCGCGGGATTGCTGCCGGCGGACACGCCGCTCGTCACCAATGCCACCTCGGGTTATTCGGGAGGCGGCAAGGCGATGGTCGCGGAATATGAGCAGGGTGCTGCGCCCACCGCCTTCCGCGGCTACGGCCTGACGCTCGAGCACAAGCATGTTCCCGAAATGCAGCATCATGCCGGGCTGGCGGTACCGCCGATCTTCGCCCCCGCGGTCGCCAACACCTATCGCGGGATGCTGGTCGAGGTGCCGCTGCATCTGTCGCAGCTCGCCGCCGACGCCTCGGTCGCGCGCATCCACGCCGCGCTCGCCGACGCCTATGCGGGTTGGCCGCTGGTGACGGTCGCATCGCTCGCCGACAGCGCGGCGCGCAAGGCGCTGACGATCGAGGACGTCGCGGGCACCGACCGGCTCAGTCTCCATGTCTTCGCCAATCCGGCGACGGGCCATCTCCGCCTCGCCGCGACACTCGACAATCTCGGCAAGGGCGCGAGCGGTGCGGCGGTGCAAAACCTCAACCTGATGGCTGGGCTGGACGAGACGCGCGGGCTCCAGCTTTGAGGCGGCGCCCGTGACCACGCGCAGCCTGTTCGCGACGCGCTTCTACGAGGGCGCGATCGACGACGCCCGGCTGATCGCCGCGCTCGAGCAGGCCGCGCGCGACCTTGCCGAGCAGGACCGCGCGGGGCGCGGCTGGTGCAAGGCGCACGCCTATCCCGGCTACACCTCCTACGCGTCGCTCAACGATCTGCCGCAGCGCAATCCGGTGTTCGACGACCTGCGCCGGCTGCTCGACAAGCATGTCCGCCGCTTCGCCGACGAGGCCTGGCTCGACCTCGGCACGCGACGGCTCCGCCTCGACAGCCTGTGGGTCAATGTTCTCAAGGGCCATGCCGGCGGCCATTCGGGGCATATCCACCCGCACAGCATCGTCTCGGGAACGGTCTATGTGCGCGTGCCGGAGGGCGCCGCGGGGCTCAAGCTCGAGGATCCGCGCCTGCCGATGATGATGGCCGCCCCCTTGCGCCGCGCCGATGCGCCCGAGGATGCGCGGACCTTCGTCTATGCCGAACCGAAGGTCGGCAGCCTCTTCCTGTGGGAGAGCTGGCTGCGCCACGAAGTGCCGGCGGGCCGCGCAAAAAGCGATCGGATCAGCATCAGCTTCAACTATCGCTGAGCGGCCGTTCCCCGGCGAAAGCCGGGGTCCAGGGCTTCAGGCGCGGCGTTTGCAGCTCTGGGCCCCGGCGTTCGCCGGGGAACTGGAGCTACATCTCGCCCCTTGCACGGCGGATCGCGAACCATTTCTTCACGTTCACATCATGCTCGGCGAGCGTGTCGGCGAAGACGTGACCGCCCTGCCCGTTGGCGACGAAATAGAGCGCCTTGGTCACCGCCGGATGCAGCACGGCGTGGATCGACGCGCGCCCCGGGTTGCAGATCGGCCCAAGCGGTAGCCCAACCTCGGCATAGGTGTTGTAGCCGTTCTTGGCGTGCAGCTCGGATTCGAGGATGCGCCGGCCGAGCGGCCGCCCCCTGGTGATCGGGTAGATCACGGTCGGGTCGGCCTGCAGCGGCATGGCGAGCTTGAGCCGGTTGCCATAGACGCCCGCGACCATCGTGCGCTCGGCGGCGACGCCGGTCTCCTTCTCGACGATCGAGGCGAGGATCAGCGCCTGCTTGGGCGTCGCGACCGCGAGCCCGGGGCCGCGCGCCGCCCATTCGGCCGCAAGCGCCCGGTCCATCGCCTTCTGCATGCGCTGGACGAGCGCGAGCCGCGACTGGCCGGGCTGGTAGGCATAGCTGTCGGGCAGCACGGATCCCTCCGGCGGCACCGGCACCGCGCCGGCGAGCGCGGTCGTCGCCATCAGCCTGTCGTGAACGATCACCGACGGCGTCCCCTCGGGGATCGTCAGCAGCGTCAGCGCGGGGCGGCCGTGCTGGAGCGCGTCGAGGATCGCCGCCGCGCTCGCATGCGGCGGAATGACGAACTCGCCCGCGCGGATCGGGTCGTGCGAGCCGAGCCGCCCGGCAAGCCCGCGAAACCAGGTCGCGCTGCGGATCGCGCCGGCCTGTGCCAGGATGCGCGAGGCCGAGCCGATCGTCGCGCCCTCGGGGATGCGCACGGTCGCCCTCGCCGACAACGGCCCGGGTCCGCGCCACATGAACAGCGGCACGCCGATCGCCAGCGCGGCAAGCGCCAGCAGCAGGATCAGCAGGCGCTTCATCGTCCGATCGTTCTCCCGCGAAGGCGGGGGCCCAGAGACATGGGCGACGGCGCTTGCAGCACTGGGCTCCCGCCTGCGCGGGAGAACAGAAGGGCTGTTTCCGCGCCGCCCCGCGTCATCAGATCGCGCGCATGATCAGGCTGGCGTTGGTGCCGCCGAAGCCGAACGAGTTGTTGAGCACCGCGGTCACCTTGCGCTTCTTGGCGATGTGCGGGACGAGATCGACGCCGAGGCAGCTGTCGCTCGGATTGTCGAGGTTGAGCGTCGGCGGGACGATCTGGTCGCGGATCGCGAGGATGCAGAAGATCGATTCGACCGCCCCCGCGCCGCCGAGCAGATGCCCGATCGCCGACTTGGTCGACGACATCGACAGCGTGCCCAGCGCATCGCCGAACAGCCGGCGCACCGCGCCGAGCTCGAGCTCGTCGCCGAGCGGGGTCGAGGTGCCGTGCGCGTTGATGTAATCGATATCCTCGGGCTTGAGCCCCGACTTCTTGAGCGCCATCTGCATCGAGCGGAACGCGCCGTCGCCTTCGGGATGCGGCGCGGTCACATGATAGGCGTCGCCCGAGAGGCCATAGCCGATCACCTCGGCATAGATCTTCGCGCCGCGTGCCTTGGCATGCTCATATTCCTCGAGCACGAGAACGCCCGCGCCCTCGCCCATCACGAAGCCGTCGCGGTCCTTGTCATAGGGGCGGCTGGCCTTTTCGGGGGTCGCGTTGAAGTCGGTCGAGAGCGCGCGCGCCTGCGCGAAGCCGGCGATTCCGAGCGGGCAGATCGTCGCCTCGGCGCCACCCGCGAGCATCACGTCGGCATCGTCCATCGCGATCATCCGCGCGGCGTCGCCGATCGCGTGCGCGCCGGTCGAGCAGGCGGTGACGACCGCATGATTGGGCCCGCGCAGGCCATATTTGATCGAGACCTGGCCCGAGATCAGATTGATCAGCCGGCCGTGGACGAAATGCGGCGAGACGCGCCGCGGCCCCTTTTCGTGGAGCACGACCGACTCGCTCTCGATCCCCGGCAGGCCGCCGATTCCCGATCCGATCGAGACGCCCGCGCGCCACGACTGCTCGAGCGTCATCTCGGTCAGCCCGGCATCCTCGAGCGCCTGGCCGGCGGCATCGATGCCGTAGATGATGAACGGATCGACCTGGCGCTGGACCTTGTGGTCAACGCGCTTGCCGGGATCGAAGCCATATTCGTGATCGGCGGGCTTCACCTCGCAGGCGATCGTGCAGACATAGCCGCTCGCATCGAAATGCGTGATCTGCCCCGCGCCGGACTTGCCGGCGATCAGATTGGCCCAGGCGGTCTCGACGTCGGCGCCCAGCGGCGTGACGAGGCCCAGACCGGTGACGACTACGCGGCGCATCGCTTGATCCTCTTTCTTCTTCTCGGCGCGCTCGGGCGCGGCTCGAGCGTATCTAGCCCGTCAGGGCGCGAATACCAAAACGGCCCCCGACACCGGCTGTCCGGGCGGGGGCCGCATGATCGGCGCCTGTCGGCGGCCTCAGCTCTTGTGGCTGTCGATATAGGTGATCGCGTCCTTGACGGTCGTGATCTTCTCGGCGGCGTCGTCGGGAATCTCGACACCGAATTCTTCCTCGAACGCCATGACCAGCTCGACGATGTCGAGGCTGTCGGCGCCGAGATCGTCGATGAAGCTCGCGTCCTCGGTGACCTTGTCGGCCTCGACGCCGAGATGCTCGACGACGATCTTCTTAACGCGCTCGGCGGTCTCGCTCATGTGCTGCCTTCCCGTTTCACTAAGGGTTTTGTTGCCGGCTTGCCTAGACGCGGCGACGGAGGCTGGCAAGCCTTCCCGCGCGCCCCGCGACACGCTTTGTTCGCGTCAGATCATCGCCATGCCGCCGTTGACGTGCAGCGTCTGCCCGGTGACATAGCCCGCCTCGCGGCTGGCCAGATAGGCGACCGCCGCACCGATGTCCTCGCCCGCGCCGAGATCGCCCGCGGGAATCTTGGTCAGGATCGCGGCCTTCTGCGCGTCGCTCAGCGCGTCGGTCATCGCCGAGCGGATGAAGCCGGGCGCGACGCAATTGACCGTGATCGAACGACTGGCGAGTTCCTGCGCGAGGCTCTTCGACATCCCGATCAGCCCGGCCTTCGAGGCGGCGTAATTGGCCTGCCCCGGATTGCCGGTGACGCCGACCACCGAGGTGATCGACACGATCCGGCCGAAGCGCTGCTTCATCATCGGGCGCGCCGCCGCGCGGATCAGCCGGAACGCCGCCTCGAGATTGACGCCAAGCACCTGCGCCCATTCGTCGTCCTTCATCCGCATCACCAGATTGTCGCGGGTGATGCCGGCGTTGTTGACGAGGATGTCGAGCCGCCCACCCAGCGCTTCGACCGCGCGCGGGACGAGGCCGTCGACCTCGGCGGGGTCCGAGAGGTTGCAGGTCAGCGTCACGGGATCGCCCGGCAGCCCCGCCGCGACCTCGGCGAGCACCGCCTCGCGCGTGCCCGAGAGCGCCACCTTGGCGCCCTGCGCCGCGAGCGCCCTGGCGGTCGCCGAGCCGAGCCCGCCGGACGCGCCGGTCACCAGCGCGGTCATGCCTGTCAGGTCGAACATGTCTTCTTCTCCCTTCCTTGTTCCCCCGCGACGGCGGGGGCCCAGAGCCGCGGGGCGCAGCGCTTGTCTCGCTGGGCTCCCGCCTTCGCGGGAGTACAACGGGGTGCGCGCCTAACGCCTTACAGCGTCTTCGCGAACGCCTCGATGTCGCCCATCGTCACCACGCTGGTCGCGGTCGCGTCGGGGGCGATGCGCTTGACCATCGGACCCAGCACCTTGCCGCCGAATTCGACGAACTCGGTCACCCCCGCCGCCGCCATCGCAAGCACGCTCTCGCGCCAGCGCACCGTGCCGGTGACCTGATCGACGAGCAGCGTCCGGATCGCGGCGGGATCGGCGACGGGCTCCGCGGTGACATTGGCGTAGAGCGGCACCAGCGGGCTGCGCAGGTCGGCCTTGGCGAGCGCCTGCTCCATCGCGCGCGCGGCGGGCTCCATCAGCGAGCAGTGGAACGGCGCCGACACCGGCAGGATCATCGCGCGCTTGCCACCGCGCACCTTGGCGAGTTCGACCGCGCGCTCGACCGCCGCCTTCGAGCCCGAGATCACCACCTGACCCGGCGCATTGTCGTTGGCGGCCTCGCACACCTCATTCTCGGCGGCGTCGGCGGCGATCGCCTGCGCGGCGGCAAAATCGAGCCCGAGCAGCGCCGCCATCGCGCCCTCGCCGACCGGCACCGCGGCCTGCATCGCCTGCCCGCGCACGCGCAGCAACCTGGCGGTTGCCGCGAGACCCAGCGCCTCGGCCGCGCACAGCGCGCTATATTCGCCGAGGCTGTGCCCCGCGACATAGTCCGCCTTGTCGGCGAGCCTGATGCCGCCCTCGCGCTCGAGCACGCGCAGCGTCGCCAGCGCGTTCGCCATGATCGCGGGCTGCGCGTTCTCGGTGAGCTGGAGGTCCTCGGGCGGCCCCTCGACCATCAGCCGGAACAGATTCTGCCCGAGCGCCTCGTCGACCTCCTGGAACAGCTCGCGTGCCGCGACGCTGGCGGCGGCGAGCGCCTGCCCCATGCCGACCGCCTGGCTGCCCTGGCCCGGAAAGATGAACGCGCGCATGATCCTCTCCTTATGAGCCGGCCGCGATAGAAAGCTGGACGCGCAAGCGCAAGGCGTGGCAGGCGTCGCCGTCATGATCGCCCGTCCCCTCGTCGCCCTCGCGCTTGGCGCGATGATCCTCTCCACCAGCCTCGGCGCGCAGAAGCCGCACGGCTATCTCGACGATGGCGCGTTCGACGTCATGGCGGTGCTGCCCCCCGCGCCGGTCAAGGGCGATGCGCGCTACAAGGCCGACCGCACGATCTTCAGGCAGACGCGCGCGATGATCGGCACCCCGCGCTACCAGCTCGCGACCGCGGACGCCGACTATCGCCAGCCCGCGCTGATGCATGATTTCAGCTGCTCCGCGGGCGTCGCGCTGACCCCCGAGGACGCGCCGCGCACCAAGGCGCTGGTCGATCGCGCGCTGGTCGACACCGAGGGGCAGACCGTCATCGCCAAGAACAGCTTCAAGCGGCTGCGCCCCTTCCTGATCGACAAGGGCCCGATCTGCGACAGCAAGACCGAGCTCGCCAAGAGCTATGACTATCCCTCGGGCCACGCCACGCTCGGCTGGACGTGGGCGCTGATCCTCACCGAGCTGCTCCCCGACCGCGCCACCCAGATCCTCGCGCGCGGGCGCGCCTATGGCGACAGCCGCTTCGTCTGCGGCGCGCACAACGAGAGCGCGGTCGAGGGTGGCAAGCTTTCGGCGGGCGCGACGATGGCGGTGGTGCGGACCACCGCGGCCTATCAGGCCGACCTCGCCGCGGCGCGCAGCGAGCTCCAGGCGCTCCAGCGCGATCCGGCGACGCCGAAGCCGACCGGGTGCGACGCCGAGGCCAGGCTGGTCGCGCAGCGCGTGCAGTAGCCTCGCTGTGCTCCGGCGCAGGCCGGAGCGCCGCGAAGTATGCGCATCGTCCGCTTCCCGACGCTCCGGCCTGCGCCGGAGCACGACGACGGCACATCGCAACGTCCAGTGCTCCTGCGCACGCAGGAGCACATGCACCCCGCTTGCTTTTCCCGCCATCTTCCCCCATAGGCCCGCGCTTCCGGATGCGCCTCGCGCGCCGGAGCCACTGCAAGACAGCCGGAGGGGCACCGCGATGGTCGCGGACCGCCAACGATCGGCCAACATGGAAGGACGACCACATGGCTCTGTACGAGCATGTGTTTCTCGCGCGTCAGGACCTCGCCCAGGCGCAGGTCGACGCGCTGACCGAGACATCGACCAAGATCATCGAAAGCCTCGGCGGACGCATCATCAAGTCCGAGACCTGGGGCCTGCGCACGCTCGCCTATCGGATCGCCAAGAACCGCAAGGCGCATTACGTCATGCTCGAGATCGACGGGCCGCCGGCCGCGATCACCGAGCTCGAGCGCCAGATCGCGATCAACGAGGACATCATCCGCTACATGACCGTGCGGACCGAGACGCACGAGGACGGCCCGTCGGCGATGATGCGCCGCAACGAGCGGAGCGAGCGCGGCGACCGGGGTGGTCGTGGCGACCGCGGTGACCGTGGTGGTGATCGCGGCGACCGTGGCGATCGCGGCCCGCGTCGCGACGATCGTGGCGAGCGCGCCGACCGCGACGCCGCCTGAGCCCTCATCGAGATTTAGGAACCAACAATGGCCCGTCCATTCTTCCGCCGCCGCAAGAGCTGCCCGTTTTCCGCCAAGGATGCCCCCCGGATCGACTATAAGGACGTCCGGTTGCTCCAGGGCTTCGTGTCCGAGCGCGGCAAGATCGTCCCCAGCCGTATCACGGCCGTATCCGCCAAGAAGCAGCGTGAGCTGGCCCGCGAGATCAAGCGCGCGCGCCATCTCGGCCTGCTCCCCTATGTCGTCAAGTAAGGAGCACAGACAATGGAAGTGATCCTGCTCGAGCGCGTCGAGAAGCTCGGCGCCATCGGCGACATCGTCACCGTGAAGAACGGCTATGCCCGTAACTTCCTGCTGCCGAACAAGAAGGCGCTGCGCAGCAACGCCGCCAACCGCAAGGTGTTCGAGGCCAACCGCGCGCAGATCGAGGCGGACAACGCCAAGCGTCGCGAGGTCGCGGTCACCGAGTCGAAGGACATCGACGGCAAGACGCTGACGCTGATCCGTCAGGCGTCGAACGTCGGCCAGCTCTACGGCTCGGTCTCGGCGCGCGATCTCGCCGAGCTGCTGACGGCAGACGGCGCGCACGTCGCCAAGAGCCAGATCGTGCTCGACAAGCCGATCAAGTCGATCGGCCTGCACACGGTCCGCGTCGTGCTCCACGCCGAGGTCTCGGTGTCGATCAAGGTCAACGTCGCGCGCTCGCCCGAAGAGGCCGACCTGCAGGAGAAGGGCGTCGACGTCATGGCCGAAATGTTCGAGCGTGACGAAGCCGGCTTCACCGAGGACTATGATCCCAACGCAGAGCCCGGCGCCACCGCCGACGCCCCGCGCGAGGACCGCGAAGAGGCGCAGGCCGAGGCCTGATCGTCTATCGCTTGAGGCTCGGGTGACCGGGATGAAGAGGCCGCTCCTGAAAGGGGGCGGCCTTTTTCGTTGTTCGGCGCTTACGGAAAGCGTGGGGTTCCGGCGGCGATGGTCTTGAAGTGGTGGGAAGCGGACGTTGCTGCATCGGTGGGATTCGGCGCATATGGGGCCATGATCAACCCGTATTGCTGCCAGCGGCTCGCCAGCGATCTTGCGCATACGTGTGCGGTGCATCCCGACCGAACCGATTGCCCGGATGCTTTCATCGCCGAGATGAATGGAGGTTTTGGCCTGATGGTCCATGACGGCGGAAGCAGCGCTGTAGAGATTGCCTTTTGTCCGTGGTGCGGCGCGGCCCTTCCGCCGATGGAACATTGATGGTGGGAACGCGATCTACGGGGTAATTTGAACCCAGATGGTAGGAACACTGTATTTGGCGGCCCATTGCTCCGCCGCTGCCAAGGCGTCGGCTAAGGCGCCGTCATTCTCGGGCAGCGAGCCATATCCGACCCATTCGCCGCTTGGCTTCCACGCTGAACCGGTCCCAAAGAACTGGCCATCATCCGATGCCTCCACGATCAACCACGGCTGATCGTCCCCGCGATCCGGCATCTGCTCGCCGGGCGATAAGTAGATGATCGCTGCCATGACTGGTACAATGCCGCGTCTGACGAACGTCCGCTAGTGGGGCGATAGCGGTCATATCCCTTCGTCATCCCGGACTTGATCCGGGATCCCGCTTCTTTTCGTGTCGTCAGGCAGCGGGACCCCGGCTCGGGGCCGGGGTGTCGGCGGTTGCATGGTCGCGGCTGGACGATGACGGGCGCGCCATCTGCACGTCCTGCACATCGTTGGACGTCGCAACGCTCGGGTCCTCGCTGATAGCCGCCGCAGTTCGTCTCGTTCACCGATCCTGATCGGCCTCCATCCCTAAAAGCGCGGCCGCTTGGCGAAGCCGCCTGTCGCGCGTCCAGAGTTGCGCGCCGGCGGTCAGCATCGTTCCCGCGAGCAGATGCGCATCGACATAGCCGATGCCGCTCCCGTGCAGCGCGTGGCGGTCGATGAAGGCGTGGACCTCGTCGTCGGTCGCGACCATCGCGCGCGGAAGGCCGCGTAGCGCGCCGAGGATTACATCTCTCTGGCGAAGACTGCCCAGCGCCAGTTCGCCGATCACGAACGGGTGGGTGAGAATCTGGCGCTGGTCGAGAAGCCGGGAGAGGATCGGATCGTCTTTGCGAAGATGATCGATCCAGACCGAGCTGTCGACCAGGATCATGCAGGATCGGGACGTCGGCGCGCCACCGCGGCGATCTCGGGCTCGGTGCCGCCGAGACGCGCGAGGCGCGACGCGCTTTCGCGTTCGATCAGCGCCTTGAGCGCCTCGCGCACCAGAGACGACTTTTCGGTGAGACCGGTGAACGCCTGCGCCTTGGCGACGAGCGCGTCGTCGAGCGCGATCGTGGTCCGCATGATCTCTCGCCTTCCATCGTGATGCACGGAATATAGCATCGATTGATGCGGCCCCAAACGCCGATCGCATCGATATTGACAAAACGAACCATATCGGTTATACGCTTCCCCGCTCGGCCCCGCCCCCGATCACGGCGTGCGTCGAGCGGGATGGGACGGCGCCGGGGCCACGGCACCGGGGACCGTCCGAACGGCCGGCGCGCTGGCATCCGGAGGGATGTCCTCGTTACTGTCGTCAACCAGGCCAGCACCTGCTTGCCGCCTCCCGTGCCACGCGGAGACCGGCAGATAACCAAGTGTCCGCCCCAACCGAGATCGCATCGATCTCCGCGCCCCAAAGGCCGCTTCGGCTCCGAGAGCTTCTTGCGGTATCAGGCGACCGGCGACGATGAAGGCTCTCGCGGGATGAGAACCCCGCAAAACCCTCCGCTTGCACGAGGCACGCGAGGGCGCCGGCCGTTTCTCTCTCCCCCTTGCCGTGCGGCAGAGGCGGGAGACGTGCGTCCGCAATTCCTACACCTGATCCCCCGAGCAGGCGGGGGCCCAGGTCCCAGCTCTGGCTAGAAGCGCCACACCCGCCACGGCCCCCCGAGCCTGGGCCCCCGCCTGCGCGGGGGAACGGGGCGTTCTGCCTTACCTGTTCCCCGGCGCACGCCGGAGCCCTGGCCCCACCTCGCTGCACGAGCGCTGCGTGCGCCACGGGCCGCGGGCCTGGGCCCCGGCTTTCGCCGGGGAACGGGGCTCCTAACCGGTTCCCCGGCGCACGCCGGGGTCTAGGCCCCACCGCTCCGCACGAGCGCCACGCCCGCCACAAACTGCGGGCCTGGGCCCCGGCTTTCGCCGGGGAACGGGGCCTCTTCCCAACCCGTTCCCCGGCGTATGCCGGGGACCAGGCCCCACCGCTCCGCGAAAGCGCTGCGCCCGCCACGAACGGCGCGCCTGGGCTCCGGCTTCCGCCCGGAACCACCCCAGCGTCGCGCGCGCCGCTGAACGCCAGCGAAACAAGCGTATCACGCGCGGTTCAGCGGCGGCGCCGCACATTCCGAATCGTTCCAACCACGAGGAGACGAACGATGCGGAAACTGGTTTATGCGGCGATCGCCGCGAGCACGGCGCTCGCCGCGCTCAGCCCGGCGATCGCGGCCGAGGGCTGCGGCCCCGGCGGTCATCGCGGACCCTACGGCCATTGCCGGCCCAATCGCGGCCCCGGCTTCGGCCCCGGCCCGGTCGTGATCGGCACCTATTATCCCCATCGCGGCTGGTGGGACGGCCATCGCTACTGGCATCACCGCGACCGCTGGCATGGCGGCTGGCGCTATCGCTGAGCGCGATCACGGGGCGGCGCCAGGCGTCGCCCCGTTTGGCGCGCGTCAATAGCCCATCAGCCCCATCACCTCGCGCCGGCTGCGCTGGTCGTCGCGGAAGCAGCCGAGCACGCGGCTGGTGGTCATGCCGACGCCCGGCGTGCGCACGCCGCGCGCGGTCATGCAGGCGTGGCTCGCCTCGATCACGACGGCGACGCCCTGCGGCTTCAGATGCGCCCAGATGCAGTCGGCGACCTGCGCGGTCAGCCGCTCCTGCACCTGCAGCCGCCGCGCATAGCCCTGCAGCACGCGCGCGAGCTTGGAGATGCCGACAACGCGGTCGCTCGGCAGATAGGCGATCGACGCCTTGCCGATGATCGGCGCCATGTGATGCTCGCAGTGCGACTGGAACGGGATGTCCTTCAGCAGCACGACATTGTCGTAGCCGCCGACCTCCTCGAAGGTGCGCGTCAGATGGTGCGCGGGATCCTCGCCATAGCCGCCGCAATATTCCTTCCAGGCGCGCGCGACGCGCTTGGGCGTGTCGAGCAGGCCCTCGCGCGTCGGATCGTCGCCGGCCCAGCGGATCAGCGTCCGGATCGCCTCGGCGACATCGTCGGGTACGGGGATCTTGGGGGCCTCGGCGATCAGGTCGCCATCCTCGGAGTCTTGAGTCATGACACCTGCTATCGGGTCGCGCCGGCCGGCTGGCAAGAGCCGGCCGGCGCTATACCGCTCAGGCGAAGACTTTGCTCAGCCGAACAGCTTGGCCGCGGTCTCGGCGACCAGCCTGCCCTGGAAGCGCGCGCCGTCGAGTTCCTCCTCGCCGGGCTGGCGCGAGCCGTCGCCCCCCGCGATCGTCGTCGCCCCATAAGGCGCGCCGCCGCGGACCTTGTCGTGGCCCATCTGTGCCTGGAAGCTGTACGGAAGGCCGACGATCGTCATGCCGAAATGGAGCAGGTTGGTGATGATCGAGAACAGCGTCGTCTCCTGCCCGCCATGCTGGCTGCCGGTCGAGACGAACGCCGCGCCGACCTTGCCGTTGAGCGCGCCCGACGCCCACAGGCCGCCGGCCTGATCGAGAAAGGCGGCGAGCTGCGACGACATCCGGCCGAAGCGCGTGCCCGTGCCGACGATGATCGCGTCGTAATCGGCAAGCTCGGCGATCGTCGCGACCTGTGCGGCCTGGTCGAGCTTGAAGTGGCCCGCCTTGGCGATCGCCTCGGGCACCGTCTCGGGAACGCGGCGGATCGCCACCTCGGCGCCCGCCGAACGCGCGCCCTCCGCCATCGCTTCGGCCATCTGCTCGATGTGGCCATAGGTCGAGTAATAGAGAACCAATATCTTCGCCATCGTCATGCTCCTTGAGAAGACGCCGGCGTTGTAGCGCGATCCTTCGCACGATCGACCCGCATAAAGCCGATGCGATCGTTCGAGATAGTCGAATAGCGGGAGGCTGGTCGGCGCAGGCGCGCGCCGGGGTGACGGAAAGCGATGGTGGTCCCGGAGGGACTCGAACCCCCGACGCCCACTTTAGGAAAGTGGCGCTCTATCCGGCTGAGCTACGGAACCGTGGCGCTCCATTAGCCCGATGATCGCGATCGCTCAAGCGGCAGCGTGGCGGAGGCGGACGCCGCCCGCATTCAGCCGCCGCCGCTCAATTGTCGCGCGAAGCGTCGCGCACCGGGAATGGCAGCGGCGCCACCGGTACGCCGTCGGCGACCAGCGCCTTCGCCTCGACGACGCTGGCCCGGCCGTGGATGACGCGCTGCTCGGCCTCGCCCGCATGGATCGCGCGCGCCTCGGCGGCGAAGCGCATCCCGACATCCTCCGATCCGCTGAGCATCTTGGCCTGCGCCGCCATCATCGCGCGCATCATCGCCTTGGCATCGCCCGTCGCGACCGCGCCGGCGCCTGCCTCCGCGCCCGCACCGGTGCCGGCGCCCGTCCCCGTCCCCGCAATCCGCGGCGCCATCGGCGCCTTGCCGATCTCGCGCGCGCCGCAGACCGGGCACGACACCAGCCCGCGGTCGCGCTGGCCGTCATAATCCGCCTGGCTGCCGAACCATGCCTCGAAGACATGGCCGCCGCCGCAGCTCAGATCGAACACGATCACGCGCGCACCACCGCGGGGATCGGGCGGCGATGGCGCAGCGCGGGGATGCGCGCGCGGATCTCGTGCAGCCGCGAAAGATCGATCTCGGCGAAGCCGACGCCGGGCGCCGCGCCCATATCGAGCAGCACCGCGCCCCACGGATCGATCACCAGCGAATGGCCGTAGGTGGTGCGGCCGTCGTCGTGCACGCCGGTCTGCGCGGCGGCGACGACGTAACAGCCCGCCTCGATCGCGCGCGCGCGCAGCAGCACCTGCCAATGCGCCTCGCCCGTCGGCACGGTGAAGGCGGCGGGGACGGCGAGGATCTCGGCCCCGGCGTCGCTCAGCGCCCGATAGAGATCGGGGAAGCGCAGATCGTAGCAGATGCTGAGCCCCAGCATGCCCGCCGGGGTCTCCGCGACGACCGCCCCCTGCCCCGGCGCATAGGCCGACGATTCGCGCCAGCTTTCGCCGCTCGCCAGATCGACGTCGAACAGGTGGAGCTTGTCGTAGCGCGCGCGGATCGCGCCGGCGTCGTCGATCAGGAAGGCGCGGTTGACGTAGCGCGGCTCGTCGCCCCCGGGGCGGACGGCGAGCGAGCCGAGGTGGACCCACAGCCCGAGCCGCGCCGCCGCCGCGCGCGCCGCCGCCAGCACCGGATCGTCGCGCTCGCCGACGATCGATCCTGCCGCGCGCGCGCGGTCACGATCGAGCAGCCCGGTCATCTCGGGGGTGAAGGCGATCGCCGCGCCGCCCGCCGCGGCCTGCTCCAGCCCGCCCACGAGCGCGCGCGCATTGGCCACGGGATCGATCCCGCTGCGCGTCTGGAGGAGGGCGATGCGCGTCAAGGCGGTCAGGCGGCGAGCAGCGCGTCCAGCCCGCCATCGGCGTCGAGCGCGGCGAGATCGTCGGACCCGCCGACGTGCTTGCCGTCGATGAAGATCGAGGGGACGGTGCTGTGGCCTGGCGCGCGCTCGAGCATCTCCTTGCGCTTGGGGCCACCCATGGTGATGTCGGTCTCCTCGTAGGAGACGCCCTTCGAATCGAGCAGCGCCTTCGCCCGCGCGCAATAGGGACAGCCCATTTTGGTGTAGATCTCGACCGTCGCCATGACACATATTCTCCGCTCGTTGTTTCCGGACCTGTGGATTGGCGCGGCCAATGTCAACGCCCGCCCGCCGCATCGCGCAGCACGCGCGCCCAGCAGAGCAGCCGCACCTCGGCGGCACCCGCGCGCTTGAGCGCCTTGGCGCAGGCCTCGGCGGTCGCGCCCGAGGTGAACACGTCGTCGACCAGCAGCACGGCGCGGCCGCGGATCGGCGCGCGGTGGTGCTGCGGCACCGCGAAGGCGCCGGCGACCGTCCGCGCCCGCGCGGTGCCCCCCAGCCCGCGCAGCACCGGCGTCGCGCGCGTCCGGACGAGCAGATCGGGCACGCATGCGAGCCCGGTCCGTGCGGCGACGCTCCGCGCGATCAGCAGCGCCTGATTGTAGCCGCGCGACCATAGCCGCCAGCGATGCAGCGGGACGGCGGCGACGAGCAGATCGGGCGGCGCATCGCGCACCAGCCGCGCCATCGGCCCCGCCATCGTCCGCGCCAGCCCCGGCCGCCCGCCATATTTGAGCCGCAGCGCGACGGTGCGCGCGACCTCGCCATAGGCAACCGCGGCGTAAGCGCGGTCGAACGCGCGCGGCGCGGCGTGGCAGGCGCCGCACAGCGCGCCGTCGCCCGCATCGTGCGGCAATGGCAGCGCGCACATCGCGCACGCGGGCGGCCCGAGAAAATCGAGCGCCTGCCAGCAGGCGGCGCAGAAGCGATGGTCGCCCTCGACGATCGAGCCGCAGCCCGGGCAGCGCGGCGGCAAGGCGAAATCGATGCCGGCCGACCAGCAGGCACGGAGGAGGCGGGCGGCGGAGGCGGCCATGTCCTCTTGTCCGCGGTGCGCGCGCGCTGCACAAGCCCCGCCATGCCGCCTCCCGCTTCCGAACCCTTCGATCGCCGCCGCCGCCGCATCCGCCGCGATCGGGCGATGGCGCGCTTCGCCGATCACGGCTTTCTCACCCGCCACATCGCAGGCGAGATCCTCGCGCGACTCGAGATGGTCGAGCGCAGCTTTTCGCGCGCGCTCGTGATCGGCGCCGCCGACGCGCAGATCGCAGCGGCGCTCCGCTCGCAGGGGATGTACGTCGTCTCCGCCGATACGAGCTTTGCCGCCGCCGCCGCCGCGGGCGGCGTCCAGTGCGACGAGGACCGCCTGCCCTTTGCCGACGGGGCCTTCGATCTGGTCGTCTCGACGGGGGTGCTCGACAGCGTCAGCGACCTGCCCGGCGCGCTGCTGCTCGCGCGGCGCGTGCTCAGGCCCGACGGCCTGTTCATCGCGGGCTTCGTCGGCGCGGGCAGCCTGCCGCGGCTGCGCGCCGCGATGCTCGACGCGGATCTCGCCGGGTCGCGCGGCGTCGCCCCGCGCATCCACCCGCTGGTCGACATACGCTCGGCGGGCGACCTGCTCGCGCGCGCGGGGTTCGCGCTCCCCGTCGCGGACGGCGAGTCGCTCGACGTGCGCTATGGCGCGCTCGACGGTCTGCTCGCGGATCTGCGCTTCGGCGGGCTCGGCGGGGTGCTGGCAGGAACGCCCGCGCCGCTGTCGCGGCTGCAGGCCGCCGCCGCGCATGCCGCCTTCGCCGCGCAGGCGGATCGCGACGGCCGGGTCACCGAGACGTTCGCGCTGGTCTATCTGATCGGCTGGGCACCGGACACATCGCAGCCGCGACCGGCGCGCCGCGGCAGCGCCGTCGCCTCGCTCGCCGACGCGCTCGGGCGCACGCGCTAGACCAGCGCCTCGAGCAATCCGATCAGCGGTCGATCGGGCTCGGGCATCGGCAGCGCGAACAGCTCGACGGGTCGCACCCAGCGCAGCGAGGCCGCCGCGATCGGCCGCGGGATGCCCCGCCACTTGCGACAGACATGCAGCAGGAGCAGCAGGTGATGATCGCCGACCGGCTCGCTCGCAAACGCCGCGGGCGCGAGGCACGCCGCCTCGACATCGATGCCGAGTTCCTCGTCCAACTCGCGGATCAGCGCCCCCGCCGGCGTCTCGCCGGGTTCGATCTTGCCGCCCGGAAACTCCCACAGGCCCGCGAGCGCACCCGTCGCGCGCTGCTGCACGAGCACCCGGCCGTCGCCGTCGATCAACGCGGCGGCTGCGACCAGCATCAGGCCGCGCGGCGGCAAACATGGTTCCATGCGTGTAAATCTTCCTTAAGCAATAAAGAATAGTCCCAAGCTGAGACGCGGAGCGAAACGGGGGCGAGTGTGCGACAGATACGGAAGTTCGCACGCGACCGGCGTGGCGCGGCAGTGATCGAATATGGTCTCATCCTGGCGCTCGTCTTTTTGGTGATCGTCGGCACCGTCCATACGCTCGCCAGTCACGTCATCAGCACTTGGAACGCGGTCTCGAACAACGTCGCCAGCTCGAACAGCTGAACGATTATCTCCATGGGGCGCGATCGGCCTCGTATCTTAAACATTTGGCAACCCACCAACACTAAGACTGCTGCTGCGGACCCCACGGGGGAAGCCGGGTAGTGTTACGGTCTGAACGTCAGGAGAACCCAATGCGCAAGTTTCTGAAGAACACCAAGGGCGCCACGGCCATCGAGTATGGCCTGATCGCCGCGCTCATCGCCGTCGCCGCGATCACCGCGATGACCTCGGTCGGCACCAACCTCAAGTCGACCTTCAACAAGGTCGCGAGCAACATCCAGACCAACTGATATCGGGTATCGTTTTTACGAGACCTCTTGGGGCGGTGGGAGCGATCCCGCCGCCCTTTTCTTGTCCGGCGGATGCTGCCCGCCGGCGCGCGCGGGATCAGCCGACGGCGAGGAACTTCGCGCGGCGCTGCTGACGCACGGTGGCGGTGTCGAGCGCGACCAGAGCGTCGATTTCCTCGCCGAGCGCCGCCCCCAGCGCCGCGATCGCGACAGCCGGCGCCCGATGCGCGCCACCCAGCGGCTCCGGCACGATGCGGTCGACGACGCCGAGCTTGAGCAGATCCTGCGCGGTGACCTTCATCGCATCCGCCGCGTCCGCCGCCTTCTCGGCGGTACGCCACAGGATCGAGGCGCAGCCCTCGGGCGAGATCACCGAATAGACCGCATGCTCGAACATCAGCACGCGGTTGGCCGCGGCCAGCGCCACAGCACCGCCCGAGCCGCCCTCGCCGACGATCGCCGCGATCAGCGGCACGCCGAGCTGCAGGCACGTCTCGGTCGAGCGTGCGATCGCCTCGGCCTGGCCGCGCTCCTCGGCCTGGACGCCCGGAAACGCACCCGAGGTATCGACCAGCGTCACCACCGGAAGCCGGAAGCGATCGGCGAGCTCCATCAGGCGGATCGCCTTGCGATAGCCCTCGGGCTTGGCCATGCCGAAATTATGCTTGAGCCGCGTCGCGGTGTCGTCGCCCTTCTCGTGGCCGATCACCATCACGCGGCGCTCGCCGATCCGGCCCAGCCCGCCGATGATCGCCTTGTCGTCGGCAAAGGCGCGGTCGCCCGCGAGCGGCATGAAATCGGCGACGAAGCCGGCGATATAATCCCGGAGATGCGGCCGCTGCGCGTGGCGCGCGACCTGCGTCTTCTGCCACGGCGTCAGCTTGGCATAGGTGTCGCGCAGCATCTTGTCGGCCTTGGCCTCGAGGCTGGCGACCTGCTGCTCGATATCGATCGCGCCGGCATCGGCGGTCTCGCGCAGCTCGGCGACGCGCGCGTTGAGTTCTGCGATCGGCTTTTCGAAGTCGAGGAATGTCATGGGGTGGCGGGTTAAGCCGGCGGGTCGACGGCGTCAACGCGCGGCGCGTCGGCGAGCGGGTGGCGGCTGTTGACCAGTTCGATCAATCGCCGGCTGTCGACATGCGTGTAGATCTGCGTGGTGGCGATATCGGCATGGCCGAGCATGGCCTGTAAGGCGCGAAGGTCCGCGCCGCCCTCAAGCAGATGCGTCGCGAAGGCGTGGCGCAGGACGTGCGGGCTGATCTTGTCGGGCGCAATGCCCGCCTCGGCGCCCAGCGCCTGGACGAGCTGATAGAGGCGGATGCGGCTGAGATGGCTCTTACCCGAGGGGAACAGCCAGGGCTGGCCGCTCGGCACCAGCGCGCGCCACGCCGCAACCGCCGCTAATGCCCGCGCGGAAATCGGCGCCAGCCGCTCGCGCCCGCCCTTGCCCTTGAGGATCAGATAGGGCTGGCCGGTGCGGATCGCGGCGCGCGGCAGCGAGACCAGCTCGCTCGCGCGCAGCCCGGATCCGTAGAGCAGCTCGATCAGCGCGACGAGGCGGATATCGGCGGGCGACGCGCCCTCGCCGCTTTTCGCGGCCAGCACCGCGAACAGCCGGTCGACCTCGTCATGGCCCAGGATCTTGGGCAGCGGCCGCCGCACCGGCCCCCGCGGCAGTCCGGTCGAGGGATCGTCGGCGCGCTCGCCCTCCTCGACGAGGAAGCCGTAGAAGCGCCTGAGCGCCGCGGCCTTGCGCGCGATCGTCGCCCGCGCGAGCGGCTGCCATGCCTCGCCCAGCACCGCGAGCGCATCCGCCTGCGCCGCCGCCAGCCGTCCCTCGAGCAGCGTCGAGGCGCTGCGCAGATCGGTGCCATAGGCAAGCAGCGTGTTGCGCGACGCGCCCGATTCCGCCGCCATCGCCTCGAGGAAGCGCTCGATCGCGCGCGCATCCTCGCCGTGGGCGAAGGCGGCGCCCGCTCTCACCCGGCCCGCCTCATGTCCGCATCAAGGCTTCGGCCGCGACCATCCGCGCCTCGGGTTCGAAGCCGACGGCGCGCAGCGAGGCGACGATATGATAGAGGAAGACGGGCGAGACCTGCGACCAGTCCTGCGTCTGCATCCCCACCGCAGCAAGCAGCGCGACCGTCGCGGGCTGGTTGCGCGCGGTCGCCGCCTCGATCGCGCGCGTCCAGCTGTTGCGCTGGCCGAGCGGCACCGCGAGCCGCTGCGCGAGCCGGTCGACGTCGATCGGCTTGATCCGGCCGAGCGCCGCCAGGCTGACGAACAGGAACTGCGCACGCAGACGCGCCGAGCCGCGCCCGCCCTCGCCGAACCTCGCGATGCGGTCGTCGTCGACGTCGACCAGCAGCCGCGGCGCGCCGACGGCCATCAGCGCCCAGGCCTCGTCGCCCGCGGTGCCCTTGCCCGAGCGCACGATCCCCGACCAGCGCTCGGTCTGCACGTCGAGCCCCGCCGACAGCATCGCCGCGATCAGCGCCGAGGCATCGTCGGCATAGTCGGACGACGGCGCGATCCGCGCGGCGGCCCGCGCGGTCAGGATGCGCGTGGCATATTGGTCACGCTCGCCGGTCGGATCCGCCCACAGCGCGCGCAGCGCCGCGACGCGGTCGCTCTCGTCGTGCGCGGCATAAGCGGAGCGCAGCCGCCCGGCAGGCGTATCGTCCATCGCATAGGCGTCGCCCGTCTCGGCTTGCTGCGCGACCAGATCGACGAGGTCGGCCGCCGACACCACCCCCAGCGTCGCTGCGGTCCGCTCGGCGCCGAGCCGGCTCTGCACGGGCAGCATCGGCGCGCGCGCGCGCCACGCCTGCATCGCGAGCCCCCCCTGATCGAGCAGGCTGTCAGGGATGGCGAGGCCGACTGCGCTGGCGAGCCCGAACCGCCAGCTGCTCAGATCGTTGACGCTCGACCATTCGACGTTGACCGCACGCCGGCTTCCGGTGCCCGCGCCGACGACACGCTGCGCGAGCAGCAGGTCGATCCCCTGCATCGCACCGGGCATCGACCGCGCACGATCGACCAGCGCGCTCGCCGTCCCCGCCTCGCCCGAAAGCCCTGCGCACATCGCCCGCGCCAGCGGCCAGAAGGGTTGCGGGTTCATCGTCTCGGCGGTGTCGGCAACCGGGCAGAGCGCGGCGGGATCGGCCGCGGCAAGCGCCGATTCGAGCACGGCTTGGTCGTAGCGCGGCGTCGCCTTGTCGGGATCGACGCGCTGGACGAGCAGGCGCGCGGCATCCGCCTCGCCCATCCGGGCGAGCAGCAGCGCGCGCTCGGCGACCCAGTCGGAGGGATCGACCCCGCCCGGCGTGCCGATGTCGGTGGTCAGCACGCGCCTGAGCAGCATCGAAACCCAGCGCGACGCGATCGGCGCATCGAGCCGCGCCATCAGCGTGTCGAGGAAGCGCCCCGCGGTATTGCCGAAGCCATCGACCGGGATGCCCGTCACCGACGGATCGAGGATGCCGACATGATCGGTCGGGCGGCGCGCAAACTCGGGAATGTCCTGCTTGCGCAGCTCGGCGGCGGCCTCTTCCGCCGCGTCTGCGGCGTCGGTGGCATTGTCGGTGGTGTCGTCCGCGGCGGCAGCGGCGGCATTCGCCTGGTCGGGCGCCGGCGGTGCCAGCGACAGCGTCGGCACCGCCTGCACGCCGCCACCCTCGTCGTCGCTGCCCGAGGACGGCGGCGGCGGCGGCGCGGCGGGCGCGGCCTTGGGCGCGACGCCGAAGCCCGGCGGCAGGATCGATTGCGGCGACTGCTGGCCGAAGGCGGGGATCGCGACGGCGAGCAGCGCGACCCCGGTCAGCAGCCCGACCGCACGCTTAGTGCGCGCCATCGGCGGCGCCGTTGAGCGTCACCACCTGCTCGATATGGTGCGGCGTCACCCCGCCAGAGCGGTGCGACAGCCAGACGAGGGCCGCGACGATGGCGACGAGGATGACGATCAGGACGAGACTGGCGCGCGACATGGGCTTCCCGACAAAAAGAACGTTGGCCGACGGACAAGAAAAAGAACGGCGATTGGTAGGAGCGCGCTTTTGCCCGATCCCACGCCCCTGTGTATAGCCCCGCCGGCATGCCGCAAAGCCCGCCTCCGCAACGATCCACCCCGTCCGCATCGCCGCTGGTGCTCATCGGGCTGATGGGCGTCGGCAAATCGACCGTCGGGCGGCGACTGGCGGCGCGGCTCCACCTCCCCTTCGTCGATGCCGATCGCGAGATCGAGGTCGCCGCGGGCCTCACCATCCCCGACATCTTCGATCGCTTCGGCGAGCAGGGCTTTCGCGACGGCGAGCGTCGCGTGATAGCGCGGCTGATCGACGGCACGCCCAAGGTCATCGCGACGGGCGGCGGCGCGTTCATGAACGAGCAGACCCGCGCGCTGATCCTCGATCGTGCCACCGCGATCTGGCTCGATGCCGATATTGACGTGCTCGTCGATCGCGTCCGCCGTCGCAACGACCGCCCGCTGTTGCAGGACCGCGATCCGCGCGCGGTGCTGCGCGAGCTCGCCGCGCTGCGCAACCCGATCTACGCGCTCGCCCCCATCCACGTCCGCTCCGAACCGCTGCCGCACGATGCGACGGTCGACGCGATCATCAAGGCCCTCCGCGCATGACCGTCATTCCCGTCTCGCTTGCCGACCGCAGCTACGACGTCGCGATCGAGGCCGGCGGCCTGGCACGCGCCGGCGCGCATCTGGCGCGCTTCATGCCGCGCGGGCGCGTCGCCATCGTCACCGATTCGCATGTCGCCGACGCGCATCTCGGCACGCTGGCGGCAGCATTCGGCGATGCCGGGATCGCCGCCGAGCCGATCGTGCTGCCGCCCGGCGAGGCGACCAAGAGCTGGGCGCAGCTCGAGACGCTGACCGATCGGCTGATCGCGCTCGGCGTCGAGCGATCGGACCATGTCGTCGCGCTCGGCGGCGGCGTGATCGGCGATCTCGTCGGCTTCGCCTGCGCGGTCCTCAAGCGCGGATGCGGCTTCGTCCAGATCCCGACGACCTTGCTCGCGCAGGTCGATTCGTCGGTCGGCGGCAAGACCGCGATCAACGCGCGCGCGGGCAAGAACCTGATCGGCGCCTTTCACCAGCCGAGCTACGTGCTGATCGATCCCGACACGCTCGATACACTGCCGCCGCGCCAGCTCGCCGCGGGTTATGCCGAGGTCGCCAAATATGGGCTGATCGACGATCCCGCCTTCTTCGCGTGGTGCGAGGCGAACGGCGCGCGGTTGATCGCGGGCGACCCCGAGGCGCGCGCGCACGCGATCGCGATCAGCGTCGCGTCCAAGGCGCGGATCGTCGCCGAAGACGAGCGCGAGACCCGCGGCCGCCGCGCGCTGCTCAATCTCGGCCACACCTTCGGCCACGCGCTCGAGGCGGAGACGGGCTTCTCCGACCGGCTGTTCCACGGCGAGGGCGTCGCTTGCGGCATGGCGCTCGCCTTCCGCTTCTCCGCCGCGCAGGGGCTGTGCCCGATCGCCGACGCCGAGCGCGTGACCCGCCACCTTGCCGCGGTCGGGCTGCCGACGACGCTCGCCGCCGCCGGCATCGCGGGCGCCGACGGCGCGACGCTGGTCGCGCACATGCTGCACGACAAGAAGATGGCGGGCGGGCGCCTGCCCTTCCTCCTCGCGCGCGGGATCGGCGAGACGTTCGTCGCGACCGACGTCGATCTGGGCGCGGTCGCCGCCTTCCTCGACGCCGAACGCTGATGCCCAACGGCATCGCCAAGCGCGACCTGCCGAGCAAGGACTGCGCCGCCTGCGGCCGGCCGTTCAGCTGGCGCAAGAAATGGGCGCGCGACTGGGCGAACGTCCGCTACTGCTCGGACGCGTGCCGCGCCAAGGGAACGCGCGAGGCCTGACCGAATATCGCTCGATATCCCGCCGTGCTCCTGCGCAGGCAGGAGCCAGGCGAGGCGCCACAGCGTTCGAAACTTTGCGCTCCTGCCTGCGC
>CAIQHF010000044.1 GCA_903871605.1 uncultured Sphingomonadaceae bacterium | reverse complement strand
GGCGTTCTGCGAAAACCCCATTCGGCCTGAGCGCAGTCGAAGGCTGTACGCCGACGGTGGCTGCCCTTCGACTGCGCTCTGGGCGAACGGACGATGGTGGAGCGGCACCCGGAAGCGCCGTTCCACCATATAATCATTACCAGCGATAATGCGAGAAGGCGCGGTTGGCTTCGGCCATGCGGTGCGTGTCTTCGCGTTTCTTGACCGCATTGCCGCGATTGTTGGCGGCGTCCATCAGCTCGGCCGACAGGCGCGCATCCATCGTGTGCTCGGAGCGGTTGCGCGCCGCCGCGATCAGCCAGCGGATCGCGAGCGCCTGCGCACGCTCGGTGCGGACCTCGACGGGCACCTGATAGGTGGCACCGCCGACGCGGCGCGAGCGCACCTCGATGCCCGGGCGCACATTGTTGAGCGCATCGTGGAACACCTGGAGCGGATCGCGCTTGGCACGCTGCTCGATCACGTCGAGCGCGGAGTAGATGATGCCTTCGGCGACGGCCTTCTTGCCGTCCAGCATCACCGAATTCATGAACTTGGAGAGCACGACATCACCGAATTTGGGATCCGGCAGGATTTCGCGCTTCTCGGGGCGACGACGACGGGACATATCTTGTTTCCTTGTACTTCAGCCTGGTGGTCACACGCGTATGGGTGACCGGCTTACTTCGGTCGCTTGGCGCCGTATTTGGAGCGGGACTGCTTGCGATCCTTGACGCCCTGCGTGTCGAGCACGCCGCGCAGCACATGATAGCGCACGCCCGGAAGATCGCGTACACGACCGCCGCGGATCAGCACCACCGAGTGCTCCTGGAGGTTGTGGCCCTCACCCGGGATGTAGCTGATCACTTCGCGCTGGTTGGTCAGGCGGACCTTGGCCACCTTGCGCAGCGCCGAGTTCGGCTTCTTCGGGGTCGTCGTGTAGACGCGCGTGCAGACGCCGCGCTTCTGCGGATTCGCTTCCATCGCAGGGACCTTGGACTTGGCCTTCTGCGGATCGCGGCCCTTGCGGACCAGCTGGTTGATCGTTGGCATTGAAGCCTTCACCTTTCACATGGTTACTTTGCCGTGCCCGGACTCGCACACATGGCTCGTGCAAATGCACGAAGGCTCAGGGGACCTAACGACCCGCCCGAGCCTCTTTCCACGCTTCGGCAATGTTCAAGCGTTCGCCCACGGAAAGACCGGAGCCTCAAGCCCCGCAAGCGAGCGCGGCCTATAGCGAGCGACTCGGATATGGTCAACCGTGGCGCGGCTCAGTCGAACCCGCCGCTCAGCGCCTGGATCAGCGCGACCTGGAACCGCGCTGGATCCTCGATCTGGGGAACGTGGCCGAGGCCGGGCAACGGCACCAGCCGAGCACGGCGCATCCTCGCCACCGCCTTGTCGCCAAGCGTCGGCGCATCGGGCAGCTGGTTGCCAATCTCGGGCGACGCCCAGCTCTTGCCGAAGACATTATGGTCGAGCGTGCCGATCATCACGATCGTCGGCACGGTGATGCGGGCGAATTCGTACGAGACCGGCTGGGACTCGATCATCTCGGTCGTGCGCGCCTGCGCGTCGATCACGGCGGCGCGGCCCGGCCCTGCATACATGCCCGCGATCATGTCGACCCAGCGGTCGTAGTCGCGGTGCCAGACGCCGTGATAATAGCTGCCAAGCTGGTACGCCTTCATCGAGGCGGGGGTCTTCCGGCGCTCGATCTCGGCGGCGCGATCGATCCCGATATAGGGTACGCCCTGGGCCAGCCGGTCGGCGAGCCCGAGCGGGTCGACCAATATCATCTCGTCGAGCAGCTGCGGCATCGCGATCGCCATGCGCATCGCAACCAGGCCGCCGAGCGAATGGCCGACCAGCGTCGCCCGGGTGACACCGCGCCAGCGCAACAGGTCCGCGGTCATGGCGGCCATGCCGTACAAGCTGTATTGGAAACCCGTCGGCTTTGACGACTTGCAGAAGCCGACCTGATCCGGGACGATCACGCGGTAGCCGCTGGCAGCGAGCACACGCGCCGTATCCCCCCAGGTCGCACCGCAGAAGTTCTTGCCGTGCAGCATGACGACGGTGCGACCGTTCGGCCGTTGCGGCGCAAGCTCCATATAGGCCATCTCGACCGGCTGGCCCTGCACCGTTTCGCGAAACAGATGGACAGGAAACGGATAGTCGAAGCCTTCGAGCCGGGCGCCGTAGCTGTGCACGCTGGTCGTTGCCGGGAGAGCGGAGACGGCGCCGGTGGTGGTCGATGCGGCGGCGATGGCGGGCTTGTCGAGCGGCTGGACGGCCGCTGCGGCAGCGATCGGCCAGGCGGCGCAGAATGCGGCGAGCAGCAGGCGACGCAACGTCTGTCTCCATCAAGAAGCGATGTTAACCTTGATTGTTAACCAAGGATCGCGGCTTGATATACACCGATCCAATCTGGGGCCAATCCTCTCGCAGCTTCGTCTCGACATCCGCGATCAGCGCTTCCACCGCGCCGGCCGAAACCGAGTCGACGAAATCGACGCTGGTCGCGACGAACACCGATTGCGGGCCGAGATGCACCGTGATGACCTCGCCGACGCGCACCACCTCGGACCGGTCGTCGATCGCGGCACGGATCGCAGCGACGAGTTCGGGCGAGGCGCGCTCACCGATCAGCAGATCCTTCGATTCGCGCGCAAGCAGCGCGGCGACGACGCCGAGCACGACGCCGATCAGGATCGAGGCGACACCGTCCCACCGTCCGTCGCTCGTCTGGTGGCTGACGAAGATGCCCGCGCCCGCGATCACCAGTCCGACCAGTGCCGCCGAATCCTCGAACAATACGATGAATGCAGGCGGATCCTTCGAGCTACGGATCGCCTCCCACCAGCCCTGCCTGCCCTTGGCGCCGGCGAAGCCGCGTACCGCTGTGACCCAGCTCGCGCCTTCGAGAAGGAACGAGACGAGCAGGACGACATAGGCGATCGTCGGATCCTGCGGCGGCTCGGGCGCACGCAGATGGACGATGCCTTCGTAAACGGAGAGCCCGGCGCCGGTCGCGAAGATCAGGATCGCGACGACGAAGCTCCAGAAATAGAGCTCGCGGCCATAGCCGGTGGGATGTGCCGCATCCGCCGGACGCGCTGCGCGCTTCTGTCCGTAGAGCAGCAGAATCTGATTGAGGCTGTCGACGACCGAGTGGAAGCCCTCGGTCAGCATCGCCGCGGAGCCGGTCATGCCGGCGGCGACGAACTTGGCGACAGCGATGCCGAGATTGGCGACAAGCGCCGCAAGCAGGACGAGCTTACTTTCGCCGGCGCCTTCCTGGGCCATCGGGTCGGCGCTCATCCTGGTCTTTCAAAAAATGGCCGGCGATGCGTCCGCACCGCCGGCCATCGGCATTACATCGCGTTGTTGGTCGCGGTGGTGTCGTTGCCGGCCATGGCGCTGTTGTCCATCGCCATATTGTCGGTCGCGCCCATGCTGTTGACGTCGCCCATCGCATTCTCGTCGGCGGGCACCAGCATATTGTCTTCCGCGGACACGTTCGACGTGTTCGCATCGTCGGACTTGTGGCACGCGGCCGAGCCGAGCGCGAGAGCCGCAACCGCGGCGATCGTGAGAGCCTTGTTCATTTCATATTCTCCTCAATTCGGTCACCAGCGGACGTGCGGCAACGCAACATGGCCGTCGCCGTTCCGAAAAACACGGTAAAGCGAGGCTTCGTCAAGCCTCTTCTGCTAGAAATGCAGTGCGCGGCCATAAGCCGACAGCACGCTCTCGTGCATCATCTCGCTCAACGTCGGGTGCGGGAAGACGGTTTCGATCAGCTCGGCCTCGGTGGTCTCGAGCTGTTTGGCGACGGTATAGCCCTCGATCAGCTCGGTCACCTCGGCGCCGATCATGTGCGCGCCGAGCAGCTCGCCGGTCTTGGCGTCGAACACCGTCTTGACGAACCCTTCCGCCTCGCCGAGCGCGATCGCCTTGCCGTTGCCGATGAACGGAAACTTGCCGACCTTGACCTCATAGCCTTCGTCGCGCGCGCGCGCCTCGGTCAGCCCCACCGACGCCACCTGCGGACGCGAATAGGTGCAGCCGGGGATGTTGCGCTTGTCCATCGCGTGCGGGTGCTTGCCGGCGATCGCTTCCGCCGCGATCACGCCCTCATGGCTCGCCTTGTGCGCTAGCCACGGCGGTGCCGTCACGTCGCCGATCGCCCAGATGCCGGGCACGTTGGTGCGGCACATGCCGTCGGTGTCGATATGCCCGCGCGTCGTCTTCACGCCGAGCGCCTCGATCCCGATATTCTCGGTGTTGGGGACGATCCCGACCGCGACGATGCAGTGGCTGTATTCGCCCGTCTCGATCGTGCCGTCGGCGCGCTTGATCTTGGCGGTGACGCCCTTGCCCGTGTTCGCGAGACTCTCGACGCCGGCCTTGGTGAGCAGGCGAAAACCCTGCTTGGTGAGCGCCTTCGCCATGAACTCGGAGACTTCGGCATCCTCGACCGGGAGGACGCGGTCGAGCATCTCGACGATCGTCACCTCGGCGCCCATGTCCGAATAGAAGCTGGCGAACTCGACGCCGATCGCGCCCGATCCGATGACGAGCAGCTTGGTCGGCATCTCCTTGGGCGTCATCGCGTGGCGATAGGTCCAGATCCGCTCGCCGTCGGCCTTGGCGAAGGGCAGATCGCGCGCACGCGCGCCGGTCGCGACGATGATGTCCTTGGCAGCGAGCTCGCTGGTCTTGCCGTCCTTGACGACGGTCAGCTTTCCGGGCGCCGTGATCGTGCCGACGCCCTCGACGACGGTCACCTTGTTCTTCTTCATCAGTCCCTTGACGCCGGCGTTGAGCTGGCCGGCCACCTTGCGCGAGCGCGTCACCACCTTGGCGAGATCGAAGCCGGGGGTGCCCGCGCTCAGCCCATAGGCGTCGGCATGCGTCAAATAATGATAGATTTCCGACGTGCGCAGCAGCGCCTTGGTCGGGATGCAGCCCCAGTTGAGGCAGATGCCGCCAAGCAGCTCGCGCTCGACGATCGCGACCTTGAGACCGAGCTGCGACGCGCGGATCGCGGCGACGTAGCCGCCCGGCCCGGAGCCCAACACGACGAGATCGTAGGTATCGGCCATGCTTGTCCCTTCATCGACGCCCGCATGATGGCGAGCGATCTGCAAAATCCGTCGGGCGACCGCGCCCTATCTCTGCCGGCTCGCCGCCAGCGATCCCCAGGCGATCAACGTGACGACGCAGAACACCAGCCAGCTCCAATGCAGCTCGAAGCCCCCACCCAGCGGGATGCGCACCAATTCGCCGACCAGCACGCCACCGAGCAAATCGTCATGCCCCTGCGTCAGCCAGGGCACGGTCACCGCCGCGACGGCGCCAAGGCCGACCGCGGTGGTGAGCGCCATCGTCAGGCCGCCTCGATCTCGCCCTCGGGCGCCATCGGCGGCACCCGACGGGGCTGGCGATCCTCCCCCACCGCAACGAAGGTGAAGCGCGCCTCGGTAACCTTGTAGGTCGCCTCGTCGTGCCGCGCCCGCCGCCATGCCTCGACCGCGATCGTCATCGAGGTACGGCCGGTGGTGGTCAGCTCGGCGAACACGGATACCTCGTCGCCGACGAAGACCGGGCGGTGGAAGGTCATCCCGTCCATCGCGATCGTGACCGCACGGCCGCGACTGTGGCGCGAGGCGACCGAGCCCGCCGCCGAATCCATCTGGCTCATCAGCCAGCCGCCGAAGATGTCGCCATAGGGATTGGTGTCGGCGGGCATCGCGATCACGCGCACCACCGGCGCGCCTTCGGGCGGCAGATCGTCGATCGGCTTCACGCCAGCATTCCCAGTGGATTCTCGACCAGACGCTTGAACGCCTTCATCAGCTTGGCGCCGTCCGCGCCGTCGATCGCGCGGTGATCGAAGCTGCCCGTCGCCGACATCACCGTGGCGACGGTCAGCGCGTCGCCTTCGACCCACGGCCGCTTCTCGCCCGCGCCGATCGCCATGATCATGCCCTGCGGCGGATTGATCACCGCGTCGAACTGCTTGATCCCGTACATCCCCATGTTGGAGATCGACGCGGTGCCGCCCTGGAACTCCTCGGGCTTGAGCTTGCCGTCGCGCGCCCGGCCGGCCAGATCCTTGAATTCGGTCGCGATCGCCGACAGCGACTTAGTGTCCGCGCCGGTCACGACCGGCGTGATCAGCCCGCCTGGAATCGACACCGCGACCGATATGTCGGCGCGCGCGAAGGTGACGATCTTGTCGCCCGCGAGCATCACGTTGCACGCCGGCACCTCGATCAGCGCGACGGCGAGCGCCTTGATCAGCATGTCGTTGACCGACAGCTTGATCTCGCGCGCCGCAAGGCTCTTGTTGAGCTGCTCGCGCAGCGCCAGCAGCGGATCGAGCCGGATGTCGACGGTCAGATAGATGTGCGGCACCTGCTGCTTCGATTCGGTCAGCCGGCGCGCGATCACCTTGCGCATGCTCGACAGCTTGACCGCCTCGTGCGGGATATCGGGGATCGGCACCGCCGGCGCCGAGGCCACGGGTGCAGGCTTGGCGGGCGTCGCGACGACCGGGCTGGCCGCGGCGCTCGGCTCGGTCCCGACGGCGGCGGGTTTGACCGCATCGAGATCGGCCTTCACGACGCGGCCGTTGGGGCCCGAGCCCTCGACGGTAGCGAGATCGACGCCCTGCTGCTGCGCGAGCCGGCGCGCGAGCGGGGTCGCCCTGACGCGGTCGCCCGATGACGCCTCTGCGGGCACGGCGACGCCCGCCGAAGCCGATGCATCCGCCTTGGTGATCGCTGCGTCGTCCTTGGGCGACGCGCCATAACCCTTCTCTTCGGGCGGCGGCGCCTTGGCCTCGCCCGCCGCCTTGGCGGGGTCCGTCGCGGGCGCCTTGGCGGCCGGCGCGGCGGCGGGCGCATCCTCGCCCTCCTCGAGCAACAGCGCGATCAGCGCCCCGACCTTGACGCCGTCGGCGCCTTCCGGAACGACGATCCGCGCGATCGTGCCCTCGTCGACCGCCTCGAATTCCATCGTCGCCTTGTCGGTCTCGATCTCGGCGAGGATATCGCCCGATTTGACGACGTCGCCTTCCTTCACCAGCCATTTGGCCAGTGTGCCCTCCTCCATGGTGGGCGACAGGGCGGGCATCTTGAGTTCGATGGGCATAAGCGAGGACGGCCTCTCGATCGGTCAGGGCGCCCATTTCGACGCTGCGACGCGACGGGTCAAGGCTGACGCTTGCGTGAAGCGGTGCGATGGATCACGCTTCGCCCGATGGACGACGCCGCGACGCCCCGCACCTATCTCGTCGTTTACGACGGCAGCGCCGAGGCACGCGTCGCGTTGCGCTTCGCCGCCCGACGCGCCGCCAAGACCGCGGGTCGGGTCGAGATGGTCGCGATCGTCGAGCCTGCGGAGTTCGTCCAGTGGGGCGGCGTTCAGGATGCGCTCGAGGAAGAGGCGCAACTCGGCGCCGAGGCGATGCTGCACCAGGCCGCGGCCGAGATCGCCGACGAACTCGGCGCAGAACCGACGCTCACCGTGCGTCAGGGCGAGCCGGTGAAGGCGGTGCGCGCGCTGCTCGAGGAGCGGCCGTCGATCGCGGCGCTGGTGCTCGGCGCGCAGGTGCTCGCCGGGCCGGGCCCGCTGGTCGCCTATTTCGCGGGTGCCGAGGCGGGGCTGATGCCGTGCCCGGTGATGATCGTGCCCGGCTCGCTCGACGACGCGGCGCTCGAACGCCTGAGCTGACACCCCGGCGTCTCGATCCGGCACGGCGGAACCGGGGCCCGGCTGGCCCGTAGACACGCCTATGCGCAGGATCGCCCAGATCTCCGACCTTCATTTCGGCGCGCACGAGCCCGCGGTCGTCGCTCATCTCCATGCCGCGCTCTCGGCGATCCGGCCCGACCTGATCGTCGTCTCGGGTGATCTCACGCAGCGTGCGCATCGATCGCAATTTGCCGCGGCGGCCGGATTCCTCGAGCGGCTGGAGGCGGAGGGCGCGCGCCTGTTGGTGGTGCCCGGCAATCACGACGTGCCGATGCACAAGCCGCTGTCGCGGCTGTTGTGGCCGCTCAGGCGCTATACCCGCTATATCGCGCGCGGGCGCTCCTGCTGGTATGCCGACCAGGAGATGGCGGTGCTCGGGCTTGCCTCAGCGCACGGGCTGACCGTCAAGGACGGGCGGCTGACGCGAATCCAGATCCGCGCGATCGCCGATTGCTTCGCCGCAGCGCCGCCGGGGGCTGCGCGAATCCTCGTCACCCACCATCCGCTGGTGCCGCTGCCGGGCGACGAACCGGGCGAGATCGCCCCCGCGCTGCGCGGCGCGCACCGGGCACTGGAGGCGGTGAGAGCCGCAGGCGTGCGCCTCGTGCTTGCCGGGCACCATCATCTGCACAGCGTCGGCATTGCTGACGCGGGGAGCGGTGCCGCGCTGTCGATCGACCGGGAGATACTGGTCGTGCAGGCCGGCACCGCCACCAGCTGGCGGCGGCGCGGCACGCCCAACAGCTTCAATCTGATCCGGCTCGACGGCTCGACGGTGACGATCGACGAATGGCGATCGACCGGGGGACCGTTTAGCTGCCCTGCACCGGGCAGCTCACGGCACGGACGCAGCGCGGACGGTAGTGCCGAACGGGCCGGCGACGCGCCGCGCTCTTGACCACGGCGCGGGGATGCACCGTCTCGTAATCGGTCGTGGTCGTCGTCGTGGTGACGGCCAGCGCCCCCACCATGCCGAGCGCCGTCGCGCCACCCGCATAGCCATAGGCCGGTGCTACGGTCGTCGCGCCGCCCGCATAGCCATAGGCCGGGGCGACCGTCGTCGCGCCGCCCGCATAGCCATAGGCGGGCGCAACCGTCGTCGCACCGCCTGCATAGCCGTAAGCCGGCGCGACCGCGCTGGCATAGCCATAAGCCGGTGCGCCGACGATCACCGGGGGCACCTGCACGACCGAGGTGGTGACCGTCGTGTCGGGGCCGACGCGGTAGGTGGTGACGCCGGGCGTGCTGCCGACGACCGTCGCGCCGCCGGCATAGCCGTAGATGGGCGCGCCCGCCGCGGGATAGCCCGCATAACCCGCATAGGGAATGGCGCCGCCCGCATAGGCCATGCGCGGCCCATTGGCGCGTCCGCGATTCCAGTCGATGCCGTAGCGCGCATCGACGACGCGGCCGTCGGCGTCGATCAACAGGCCGTCGTCATAATAGCGGATCCAGCGCAAGCCGGACGCCGGCGTGGCGAAACCCCAATCATTCCAGTCGCTGACCGTATAGGCCGGATCGAGATAGGCGCGCGGCACGCGCTTGCCCCGATCGAGCCGGCGATAGTCGCGCGCTTGCACGGTCGGCGCGCGCTGCCAGCTGCCCGGCTGCGAATAGGCCTGCTGCACATAGGCTTGCTGCGCCGGCGCATAGACCACGCCCGGCGTACCGGCCTGCCAGCCGCCCTGCCCCCAGCTGCCCGGCTGCATCGGCGCACCGGCCGCCGCACCCGTCTGCGCGAAGGCTGCGATCGGCGTGAGGACGAAGAACGCCGCGCCTGCCAGTTTGCCGATGTGCCGCATCTCTGTTCCCCTTTAGCCGGCCCACGACGGCAAAGACGTGCGAGCCCATGATCGGGGGCCGGCATAGCACCGGCGAGCCACACCGCCCAAGCGACAGAACGCGCCGCGAGTCCCGAATCGGGTCAGCCGCGGAGGCGATCGGCGATCCGAGCGCAGAGCCGCTCCGCGCCCGCCGCATCGTCGGGCGTGAAGCGCGAGGGCGTCGGGCTGTCGAGATCGAGCACGCCGATCACCCGCCCCGCGACGACGATCGGGACGACCAGCTCGGAGGCCGAGGCCGCGTCGCAGGCGATGTGGCCGGGGAAGGCGTGAACATCGTCGATCCGCTGGGTCGCAGCCGTCGCCGCAGCAGTACCGCACACGCCGCTGCCGAGCGCGATGCGGATGCATGCCGCACGGCCCTGGAACGGCCCGAGCACGAGTTCGCCGTCGACGATCCGGTAGAAGCCCGCCCAATTGAGATCGGGAAGCAGCTCCCAGCACAAGGCGGCGACATTGGCCATGTTGGCGATCGCATCGGGCTCGCCCGCGGTAATGGCGTCGGCGGCACCCGCGAGATCGGCCCAGATCGTGGCGGTGTCCGCATCGGGGCGGGCGGCGAAATCGAACATGACAGCTCCTGCATGGGCGCGGCGCGACCCTATCGCGTCGGCCGTCCGGCGGATAGATGGGGCGGATGGTCGCGATCCCCATCACCCGCTCGATCGCGATCGACAGCGACGAGATATCCGAGAGCTTTACGCGCGCATCCGGGCCCGGCGGGCAGCATGTCAACACCACCGACTCGGCGGTGCTGCTGCGCTTCGACGTGTGGGGGTCGCCCACCTTGCCCGATGCGGTCAAGCACCGGCTCAGCGACTTGGCGGGCGCCCGGTTGACGCGCGATGGGGTGCTGGTGCTGCGGTCCGAGGGGAGCCGTTCGCAGGAAATGAACCGCCGCGAGGTCCGCGAGCGGCTGGTCGCGCTGATCAAGGAGGCGACGATCGTGCCGAAGCGACGCAAGCCGACCAAGCCGACCAAGGGCTCGCAGGTGCGCCGTGTCGAAGGCAAGGCCAAGCGCGGCGCGGTCAAGAGCTTGCGCGGCAAGGTGCGCGACTGAGCCCCCCATCCCAGCGACAGGGGCCGATGCTAAGCGACGACGGGCTCGGCCGAAATCAAGCCCGCCCAGCGCGCGAAGCTCTTCGGCAGCGGCGCGGTCACGTCGATCGCAGCCTTGGGATCGCGCGGCAGATAGAGCCGCTGCGCATGAAGCAGCATCGGCTCGCCGCCCTGCCCATAGACCGGGTCGCCGACGATCGCATGGCCCAGTCCCTCCGCGGCATGGACGCGCAGCTGGTGCGTCCGCCCGGTCTGCGGCGTGAACGCGACCAGCGCCCTACCCTCGGCCACGCCGAGCAGCCGCCAGTCGGTCACCGCCGCCTTGCCTCGGCGGTCGACGACCATCCGCCAGCCCTCCTCGCGCGTCGAGCGCTTGGCGAGCGGCAGATCGATCCGCCCGCCGTCGCCCTCGGGTACGCCGCCCAGCACCGCGACATAGCTCTTCTCGACCAGCCCCGCCTCGAACGCCGCAGCGAAGCGCTTGTGCGCCTTGGGGTGGCGCGCGATCAGCAGGCAGCCCGACGTGTCGCGATCGAGCCGGTGCACCGCGCTCGGCGTGCGCTGGAAACCGAATCGAAACGTATCGAGCGCAGCCTCCACGCTCGATGATCCGTCGCGCGGGGCATCGACCGCGAGCCCGGCGGGCTTGTCGAGGACGATCGCCTCGGCGTCGATGAACAGGACGAGATCGGTCAGCATCGGGCCGCTGTGCCACGCCTGCCACGCTCGGGCAAATTCGTCGGCGCGAGCGCCAGATCGGCTTTACTCGGCGTTAACCTTTTTCCTTCATTCCTGTAATAGTTAATACCGCTGCAGTCGCGTCGTGGGACGGGACCGAGCTGACGGGGATGGATACATCATGCGCGTACTGCTGATCGAAGACGAACCGACGACGGCCAAGGCCATCGAGCTCATGCTCGGCGCAGAGGGCTTCAACGTCTACACGACCGATCTGGGCGAGGAGGGCTTGGACCTCGGCAAGCTCTACGATTACGATCTGATCTGCCTCGATCTCAACCTCCCCGACATGCATGGCTACGACGTGCTCAAGAAGCTGCGCGTCGCCAAGGTGCAGACCCCGGTGATGATCCTGTCGGGGACGGCCGAGATGGAATCGAAGGTCCGCGCATTGGGCTTCGGCGCCGACGACTACGTCACCAAGCCGTTCCACCGCGAAGAGCTGATCGCGCGCATTCACGCGATCGTGCGCCGCTCGAAGGGCCATTCGCAATCCGTCATCAAGACCGGCAAGCTCGCGGTCAATCTCGACGCCAAGACGGTCGAGGTCGACAATGCCCGCGTGCATCTGACCGGCAAGGAATATGCGATGCTCGAGCTGCTGTCGCTGCGCAAGGGCACGACGCTGACCAAGGAGATGTTCCTCAACCATCTCTACGGCGGGATGGACGAGCCCGAGCTCAAGATCATCGACGTGTTCATCTGCAAGCTGCGCAAGAAGCTCAGCCTCGCCTGCGAGGGCGAAAATTACATCGAGACCGTCTGGGGCCGCGGCTATGTGCTGCGCGATCCGCAGGAGGTGGCCGCGACCAAGGTGGCCTGACCCTTTCGTCACGCCAACCCGTCCGGAAAGGCCATCTCGATCGGGGGATCGGGGGCGGCGTTTTTCGCACATGGCATTCTCCGTGCACGGCGAATATTTCATTTTCCTACACGAACCTTTTTGGTTATGTGGTTCGGCTCCACCGATCCTGGAGCCGACCATGGACCCCACCAGCCTCATCGATGAACTGATCGCGCGCGAAGGCGGCTATGTCGCCAGTCCTGCCGACAAGAGCGGGCCGACCTGCTTTGGAATCACGCAGGCCGTCGCGCGCGCGCACGGCTATGTCGGCGCGATGGCACGGCTGCCGCGCGATACCGCGATCGCGATCTACCGCGCCGATTACTGGACCACGCCGCAGCTCGACGCGATCGGCGCGATCGCGCCGCTGGTCGCCGCCGAGCTCTTCGACACCGGCGTCAACATGGGCACGGGCACGGCCGCCACCTTCCTGCGCCGCGCGCTCAACGCGCTCAATCGGGGCGGCAAGGACTATCGCGACGTGGCGGCCGTCGGCGCGATCGACACGCCGGTGATCGCGGCGCTGGCGGCGTTCCTCCGCGTCCGCGGGTCCGGCGCGCAAGCGGTGCTGGTCAAGGCGCTCGATGCGCTGCAGGGCGAACGCTATCTGGCGCTTGCCGAGCGCCGCCCGGCCGACGAGGCATTTCTCTACGGCTGGCTCGCCAACCGCGTCGGCTGAGCGGCTGGCCGGCGATCGTCGATCGCTCTAGGAGAGCGCCATGACCGAACGCCCCACGATCCTCGTCGCGCAGCCCCACCTCGCGCCCGTCGCCGCGCTGCTCGGCGGTCAATATGAGGTGCTGTCGCTATGGGACGATCCGACCGAGGCGCAGCTCGCCGCGGTCCGCGCGATCGTCGTCGCGGGCGAATATGCGGTCGATCGCGCGCTGGTCGATCGGATGCCCCGGCTGGGGCTGATCGCCTGCTTCACGGTCGGCTATGACGGCATCGACGTCGCCTGGGCCGGATCGCGCGGCCTGCTGGTCAGCCACGCGCAGGACGCCAATGACGAGGATGTCGCCGATCATGCGATCGGGATGATCGTCGGGCATCGCCGCCAGATCGTGACGGGCGACCGTCTGCTGCGCGCGGGCGGCTGGCACGCCCGCGCCAAGACGCTGACGCGGTCGCTCGGCGGCGCGAATCTGGGCATCGTCGGGCTCGGCGGGATCGGTCGTGCGGTGGCGCGTCGCGCCGAGGCGATGCGGATGCAGGTCGCCTGGTGGGGCCCCAACGCAAAGCCCGACGCCTCGTGGCCGCGCGCCGACTCGCTGCTCGCGCTCGCCCGCGACAGCGACATCCTCGTCGTCGCGGCGCGCGCGCATGACGGCAATGTCGGGCTGATCTCCGCCGAGGTGATCGCGGCGCTGGGCAGGGACGGACTGCTGGTCAATGTCGCGCGCGGACAGCTCGTCGACGAGGAGGCGGCGATCGCCGCGCTCGAGGCGGGAACGCTCGGCGGCGCGGCGCTCGACGTGTTCGAGACCGAGCCGACGCCGGCGGATCGCTGGGCGGCGGTGCCCAATACGGTGCTCACCCCGCACACCGCAGGCGCCACCGACGTGGCCGTGCAGAAGATGGCGGGGATGCTCGTCGCCAATCTCGCGGCGTATTTCGCAGGCGAGCCGCTGCCCAATCCGGCGAAATAGTCTTTGCCGCCGTCCGGCCAGAGCGACGTCGAAGGACAGGCTGCAAAGGCGGCACGCGATCATACGCATGTCGACGTCGCTCCGTGCGAGCGGTTTTGGCGCGGTTGAGCAAGCGCCGCCGCGCTAGACCTTCCTCGCCGCCCGCGCCTTGTCGACCGCATCCTTGAGCGCCTGATAGCCGACCGCACCCGCCAGCATCTGGTTGCCGACGATAAAGGTCGGCGTGCCCGAGAGGCGCAGCGCGCGCGCCGTATCCAGATTGGCGGCAAGCTCCGCGGCGATCGCGGGGCTGGCGGCGGCGCGCGGATCGAGCCCGGCGGCGGCACCCGCCGCGTCGACCTTGGCCGAATCGAGCGGGCCCGCCGCATATAGCTGGTGGTGGAATGCGCCGAACTTGCCGCTCTGTGCCGCGACGAGGCTGAGCCGCGCGGCGCCCGCGCTCCACGGCGACAGGATCGGCAATTCCTTGAACACCACGCGAACGCCCGGGTCGCCCGCCACCAGCCGGTCGATGTCGCCGACGGTCGCGCGGCAATAGCCGCAGGCATAGTCGAAATATTCGACCAGCGTGACGTCGCCCCTGGGATTGCCCGCATACGCGCCCGCGAACGGCGTCTCGATCGCGGCGCGGTGCGCGTCGATCGCCGCCGCGGTCTGCCTGTCCTGATAGCGGTCGACCGCCTCGGACAGAGCCTCGGGGTGGTCCGCGAGATAGGCCTGGACGCTCGCGCTCGTCGCCGCCGGATGCGGCGCGCGGTCGAGCCCGTGCATCGCCACCACCGCGCCGATCGCGCCGGCCGCGGCTGCGGCGAGCCCGCCCGCCAGATTCTTGCCATTCATCGTTTGTGTCTGACCTTGTCGTCGAGATTGTTGCGCGAGGTGACCGCTATGTCCTCCGCGCGCAGATAGTCGATGCTGCCTTCGGGGATGCCGCGCATCGCGATCTCGGCATTCTGCCGCGCGAGGCGGTCGTCTCCGCCCATCGCATAGCGCTCGGCGGTGGCGAGCGCGGCGTGCGCTTCGTCGCCCCGCTGCGCATAGACCGTGCCCAGCGCATACCAGGCGAGCGGATCCTCGCGATCCTTGTCGACCGACACCTTGAGCACGCGCTCGGCCTCGGCGAAATTCTTCGGATCGTCGGTGGCGAGCAGCGCATGGCCGAACATCGCCGAGATCAGCGGCGCGCTGCCCGACTGCGCGACCGCGATGCGCAGCGGCGCCAGCGCCTCGCGGGGGTGGCCGTTCTCGAGCAGGATCTGGCCCTTGAGCTCGTTGAAATAGGGATCGAGCGGCGCGGTCGCGAGCAACGCGTCGGCCTCGGCATCCGCCTTGTCGGGATAAGCGCTGCGATGCCAGGCATAGGCGCGCGCATAATGCGCGGGCACCGAGCGGTCGCTTTCGGGGAAGGTGCGCATCACCGTCGTCGGATCGAGCAGGAAGCCCTGCAGCTTGGCCTTGATCCGCAGGAAGCGCGCCTCCAGCGCCGGATCGACGGGGACGTGGTAATAGGGCGAGCTGGTGACGTCCTTTTCCAGCGTCGCCTGGCGCTCGGCCGACATCGGATGGTCCTGCATGAACGGGTTGATCGCCTCGTCGGCGGGCGAGAGGCGATATTCCTCGACCTTGAGCTTGCCGAAGAAGCTCAGCATCCCCGATCCCGAGAGATGCGCCGCGCGCAGATAGGAAGCGCCCGCCGCGTCTGCGCTCGCTTCCTGCGCGCGCGAAAAGGCCAGCGCGTCGCTCTGCGCGATCTGCGTGCCCGCACCCATCACCGCCATGCCGGCCTCGGGCGCGCCGGCGGCGACCGCCGCGACGCCGGCGAGTAGCGACAGCAGGCTGATCTTGCCGAACTTGCCGAAATTGTCGTTCGCGAGCGGAACATGGCCGCCGGCGAGATGGCCGAATTCATGCGCGATGACGCCCTGCAGCTCGAGCACATTGTCGGCCGCGAAGATCGTGCCGGCATTGACGCCGACCATCTGCCCCGAGGTCGCGCCCGCGTTGATCGACTGGTCGGACAGCAGGATGACCTGCACCTTGCTGGTGTCGAGCCCCGCCGCCTTGGCGAGCGGCGTCGAGATGTCGCGGAAAAAGGCCTCGGTCTCGGTGTCGCGCAACACCTGCGGCTCGTCGTCCTGCGCGAGCGCAGGGCGCGCCGCGAAAACGCCCGACAGGATCAGGATCAGCAACAGACGCGCAAGGCGCCCCGGAAGCGAGTCGGCGGCGCGGCGGGCGGAAACCATGACCTGCCCTGGCCGCGCCGCCCTGAACCCGGCGTGAAGCCGGGCCCGGGACGCGCGCGGGAGGGCATGGTCGCGCATGCCCGGACGATCAGGCGCCGAAGGTGCGCTGCCACCAGCCGCGGCGCGGCGTGCCGTCGTCGGGCTGCTCGTCGGCCGCCGCTCCGCCGTCCGCCGCGTCCGCAGCGGCAGCCGCTTCCGCAACCGGCTCGGCGACGGGTTCGGCCGCGACCGCGGGCTCCGCCTTCTTGCGCGAACGGCGCGGCTTAGGCGCGGGCGCCTCGGCGGCGTCCTCGGCCACCGGCTCGGGCTGGGGCTCCACCGGGGCTTCGACGACCGGCGCGTCAGCAGCCGGCGTCTCGGTTGGAGCGGCGTCGGCGGCCGACTTGCGGCTGCGACGGCGCTTCGGCGCGGGCGCTTCGGCAGCGGCGTCAACCGGCGCGGTTTCGGCGACGGGTGCCGCTTCGACCGCGACCGGTGCCTCGGCCGCGATCTCCTCGGCGGTGCGCGCACGCGGACGGCGACGGCCGCGGGGCTTGGCAACCGTCTCCGGCGCGGGCTCGACCGCGGTCACCGGGACGACCTCGGCCATGTCGGCGTTCGCCGCGACCGCGACGCCACCGTCCGCGATATCGGTCGCGGCGGGACCGACGTCGCCGGCATCGATGATCAGCGGCTCGCCACCCTCGCGACGGCGACCGCCGCGACGCCCGCGCCGACGGCGGCGCGTGCCCTCGGCCTGCGCCTCGGCTTCGCTCTGCTCGGCCGCGCCCTCGGCGACGATGTCGTCGGACGCATCGCCCTCGCTGCCGCTGGTCGGCTCTTCGCCCTCGGGCTCGTGCGAACCCTCGGCACCCTCGGGCGACCCGTCCTCGCGGCGGCCGCCGCGACGACGGCGACGACGACGGCGACGGCCGCCCTCGCCTTCCTCGCGCTCGGACCGCTCGGGCCGATCACCGCGCTCGCTCTTGGCCGGACGCTCGGTCTCTTCCTCGTCGGAGGCCTCCTCGAGCTCCTCCTCATCCTCCTCGATCTCGTCGATCAGATCGTCCTCGGGCTCGGGCTCGGGCATCGGCGGCAGCTTGGGTGCGTGCATCGGCGGCGGGCCGGAGATGTCGACGGTCATCCGCGCGCCCTCGTCGTGATGATCGGGGATCACCTCGATCTCGACGCCGTAGCGATCCTCGATCTCGCTAATCTCGGCACGCTTGCGGTTGAGCACATAGATCGTCGCTTCGCGGCTGGCGCGCAGCGTCAGCAGCGTGCCGCGACCGCGCGCGGCGGCCTCCTCGAGCAGGCGCAGCGCGGAGAGGCCCGCGGACGAGGCGGTGCGGACGAAGCCTGTGCCCTCGCAATGCGGGCAGATACGCGTCGAGGCCTCGAGCACGCCGGTGCGCAGCCGCTGGCGGCTCATCTCCATCAGCCCGAAGGACGAGATGCGGCCGATCTGGATGCGCGCGCGATCGTTGCGCAGCGCCTCCTTCATCGCCTTCTCGACCTTCCGGACATTGGAGTTGTTGTCCATGTCGATGAAGTCGATGACGACGAGGCCCGCCATGTCGCGCAGCCGCAACTGGCGCGCGATCTCGTGCGCGGCTTCCAGGTTGGTCGCGGTCGCGGTCTGCTCGATATTATGCTCGCGAGTGGAGCGGCCCGAGTTGATGTCGATCGAGACCAGCGCCTCGGTCGGGTTGATGACGAGGTAGCCGCCCGACTTGAGCTGAACGACAGGCTGGTACATCGCGGTCAGCTGGTCCTCGACGCCGAAGCGCTGGAACAGCGGCACCGCGTCGATATAGGGCCGGATCTTCTTCGCATGCGCCGGCATCAAGAGCTTCATATATTCGCGCGAGGTCTTGTAGCCCTCGGGACCCTCGACCAGCACCTCGTCGATCTCGCGCGAATAGATGTCGCGGATCGCGCGCTTGATGAGGTTCGAATCCTCGTAGATCAGCGCCGGCGCTTCGGACTTGAGCGTGCCCTCGCGGATCCCGTCCCACAGCCGCGCGAGATAGTCGAAGTCGCGCTTGATCTCGACCTTGGTGCGCTGGAGCCCCGCGGTGCGCACGATGCAGCCCATCGTCTTGGGCAGCTTCATCTCCGCCATGATCGACTTCAGCCGCTTGCGATCGGCGACGTTCGAGATCTTCCGCGAGATGCCGCCGCCATGCGACGTGTTGGGCATCAGCACGCAGTAGCGGCCGGCGAGCGACAAATAGGTGGTCAGCGCCGCGCCCTTGTTGCCGCGCTCCTCCTTGACGACCTGCACCAGCAGCACCTGCCGCCTGCGGATGACGTCCTGGATCTTGTAGCGGCGGCGCAGATTCTGGCGGCGGCGGCGCAGCGCCTCGACCTGGTCGCCGTCACCGCCGCGGCCCGCGGACTTGGACGCGACGCGCTTGGCCTCGTCCTGCTCGCCATCGCCATGGTCGCCGTCCTCGTGCGGATGATCCTCGGCAGCGTCGAGCGGTTCGGGCGCGCCATCATTGTCGAGACGCTCGATCGAAGCCTCGTCAATGTCGTGATCGGACGCCTCCGCGCCATGCTCGTCGTCATGATAATCGTCGTCGTCATCGTCGGCGAAGGCGAGCGCGTCCTCGGCCTCCTCGCGCAGCAAGGCGTCGCGATCCTCCTTGGGGATCTGATAATAGTCCGGATGGATTTCCGAGAAAGCGAGGAAACCGTGACGGTTACCGCCAAACTCGATGAACGCGGCCTGGAGCGACGGCTCGACGCGCGTCACCTTGGCCAGATAGATATTGCCCTTGAGCTGCTTGCGTTCGGCCGATTCGAAATCGAACTCCTCGATCCGGTTACCTTGTACGACCGCGACCCGGGTCTCTTCCGGGTGGCGCGCGTCGATCAGCATGCGCGTCGTCATTATATATTCTCCGGGCGCGCCGGCCGCTGCTCGCAAGCAGCGGGTGCGCCGATAAGCTGGAATGCATGGGAGTCGACGGCCCGGCCGGCGCCAAGCGCCTGGGGGCCATCGCGATGGAAACATTGGTGAACATGCGCGTCGCTGTCACATGCCGGGCCGGATCGGCCGGGCGTCCCGTCCGCGCGCCGACATCCTCACGGATGCAGGGGACGCGGGACGAGATATGCAACATGGCGACGGTCAACCTAAGCCGCCGGCCGCCAGGAACGGCGCCGGCCTGAGGGCGCGGAGCGATCATCCTGCGGGCAGGACGATCTTCTGCGCGACACCCGTCTGCGGTGCTAGCATCCGTATGCAGATACGGCAAGCAAGCGGTGCCCGGGGCAACTCGACCGCCGTTCCGCGGCAAAAGCCGGGCCCCAGGGTTGCCGTCGCCGCGCCTGTCGCTTGGGCCCGCGGCTTTCGCCGGGGGAACCGTCCACCTTGTCGCCGTCCCCGATCCCGCTACGCTTAAATCATGATCAAGACGCTTCTCGCCTGCGCATGTCCGCTGCTGCTCGCCGCCGCCCCGGCACCGCCGCCCGATGCCGCGCGGGTCGCGCGCATCCTCAAGGCGACGCCACTGATCGACGGGCATAATGACTGGGCGGAATCGCTCAGGGAGCGCGAGGGCGAAGGCCGCTGGACGCTCGACCTGCGCGCGGGGCTGGGCGCCCGGCCGATCGCGTACAACACCGACATTGCGCGGCTGCGGCAGGGCATGGTGGGCGGCCAATTCTGGTCGGTGTGGGTGTCGGCTGACCTGCCGCCGCTCGAACAGGTGAAGCAGACGCTCGAGCAGATCGATCTCGTCAAGCATATCGTCGCGCGCTACCCCGAGACCTTCGCACTGGCGCGCACCGCCGATGACGTACGCCGCATCCACCGAGCGGGGCGGATCGCCTCGATGATCGGGGTCGAGGGCGGCAACCAGATCGCCGACAGCCTGTCGGTGCTGCGCGCCTATCACGACCTCGGCGCGGGATATCTCACGCTGACCCACGCGAAGACGATCGACTGGGCGGATTCGGCGACCGACAACCCCCGGCATAACGGGCTCACCCCGTTCGGCGAGGCGGTGGTGCACGAACTCAACCGGCTCGGCATGCTGGTCGATCTGAGCCATGTCAGCGAGGCGACGATGCTGAGCGCACTGCGCGTTTCGAAGGCGCCGGTGATCTTCTCGCATTCGAGCGCGCGGGCGCTCGACGACCATCCGCGCGACGTCTCCGACGCGGTGCTCAGGCTGGTCGCGGCCAATGGCGGCGTGGTGATGGTCAATTTCGCGCCCTCCTATCTGACCGAGGCGCATCGCCGCTGGGGAGCGGAGGAGGCCGCCGAGAAGGTGCGGCTCGACGCGCCTCCGTTCGGCGGGCTCTATATCGGCCAGCCCGACAAGGCGGCGGCCGCGCTGGCGCAGTGGCACCGCGACAATCCCGAACCGCGCGTGACGATCGCCGACGTCGCCGACCATATCGACCATATCGCCAAGATCGCAGGGGTCGATCATGTCGGCATAGGATCGGATTTCGACGGGGTCGACAATGCCCTCCCCCAAGGGCTTGGCGACGTCTCTACCTATCCCGCGCTGCTCGCCGAGATGCTGCGCCGCGGCTGGAGCGACGCCGACGTCGCCAAGCTCGCCGGCGGCAACGTGCTGCGCGTGATGGCCCGCGCCGAGGCGGTGGCGGCATCGATGCGCGCCGAGCTGCCGGGTACTGCCACCGAAGCGGCGCTCGACGCGCCGGCGAGACGCTGAACGCTAACCCGCCTGCTCGCCCGGGGCGTTCGCCGCGTGCAGCATCACCAGCCGTGCGAGCAGCGTCGCAGGGAAGAGCTGGCCGATCACCGATTCAAGGCTGGCGAGGCTGCGCACCATCGGGTGGACCGCGAGTATCTCGCCGGTGCTGCCCGTCGTGAGAGAGCCGAGGCTGAAATAGAGCATCCCGCCGAACTGCGCGCGCGGGCCCGGCGCAAGCCCGGTGAAGGCGTGATCGATCACCAGCGCCGTCAGACGGTAAAGCCCTGCGAACACGAGCGCGACATAGAGATAGAGGATCACCGCGCCGAGAATGCGGTGGACGGTCACCTTGCCCGGCCCGAACGCGGCGATTCCGACGATCGTCGCCACGGTCACGTCGAAGCCGATGGTGACCGCAATCTTGACCTCGGCGATGACGCTCGCGGTCTGCCCGAGCCGCCAGTGCAGCGAGGCGAGCAACGACGCGACGAACGCCAGCGCGACCGCGGCGCGCACCGCAGGGTGGCGCGCGATCACCAGCATCGTGGTCGCGGCCAGCCCGAACCGCAGCATTTCGACGAGGTCCACCGACGCAGCCCCGGTCGTCGCCAGCGGCGCGACGACGAAGATCACCGCGATCTGGATCGCCAGGATGAAGCTGAAGCCAATATCGCTGCCGCCCGGCTTCCAATGTATCCGCATCATCCGATCACCTCAGCCTGCTGCACATCCGCATCCGCGCGCGGGGTTGCCGCGCGTCGCCTGAACGCGCGGCTAACCGGCGCGCGGGTCGGCTGTCGCTGCGCACCGGGGCGCGCCGGGCCGGCGAGTGGACAGCGTGGCCATTGCGGCGCGGCGCGGCGCGTCAGGCGGAGCCGATCAACCGATAGCCGATGCCCAGCTCGTTGACGACGAGCGAGGGCCGCGCCGGGTCGGCCTCGAGCTTCTGACGGATGCCGCGGATCAGCACGCGCAGATATTCGACATGGCGTTCATGGTCGTTGGGCCAGACCGCGCGCAGCAATTGCTGGTGCGTGATCACGCGACCGGGAAAGCGCGCCAGCTCGGCGAGCGCGACGAACTCCTTGGGCGTGAGGTGCACCGCCTCGCCGTCGCGGGTGACGCGGTGGCCGAGCAGGTCGATCGTCACCCCGCCCGCGGTCAACACGGTCTGCCCACCATCCGCGGTCAGCCGGTGGCGGAGCGCCGCGCGGACGCGGGCGAGCAATTCCTCGGTGTCGAACGGCTTGGTGACATAGTCCGCGGCGCCGAGATCGAGCGCGGCGACCTTTTCCTCGGTGGCGTCGCGCGCGGAGACGATCAGGATGGTCGCGCTCGATCGCTTGCGGATCAGCGGGATCAGTTCGATGCCGTCGCGATCGGGAAGCCCGAGGTCGAGCAGCACGACCGCCGGATCCCTGGCGGCAAGCAACGCCATCGCCTCCTTCGCCGATCCGGCCTCGATCACCGCATAGCCAGCGCGCTCGAGCGCGCCACGCAACAGCCGGCGGATCGGCGGCTCGTCGTCGACGACGAGGATCAGCGCGGGAATCGTCACGCGAACGCCTTCTCGTCGAGCGGCCGCACGATCAAGCCCTCGCCGAAGCGCAGGCCGAAGCGCGCGCCGCCAGGCGCGACGCGGTTGGCGGCCTCGACACCGATCCCCATCGCGTCGGCGAACCCCTTGACGATCGCGAGGCCCAGCCCGGCCCCCGCCTTGGATCGGTCCGATCCCTCGAGCCGATGGAAGGTCTCGAACACCGCCTGCTCCTGGCCGGGCGGCAACCCCGCCCCCTCGTCCAACACCGATAATGTCAGCCCCATGCCATCGCGCTGCGCGGTGACCGTGATGGGCGTACCGGGATCGCCATAGCGGCCGGCATTGTCGAGCAGATTGATCAGGACGTGATGGAACAGCTGCGGATCGACGCGCACCATCGGCAGATCGGCGGGGAGCTCGATGCGCACCTCGCGCCCCGCGAGGATCTGCTGCGTGTCGTGGAGCGCCCCGGCGACCGCATCGGTCAGGTCGATCGCCTGCAGGGTGAGCCGCAAGGCACCCGCCTCGACGCGCGCCATGTCGAGCAGGTTGGCGACGAAGCGATTGAGCCGCGCGGTCTCGGTCGCGATCTCGTCGAGCAGCGCCGGAGTCGGCGCGCGCCGCATCCCGTCGACCGCGGCGCGGATCGCGGTCAGCGGCGTGCGCAGATCGTGGCTTACGGACGAGAGCAGCGCGGCACGCAGCCGGTCGCGCTCGCGCAGCTCGGCGACGTCGCGCATCTCGTTCTCGATCTGCATCCGGTCGAGCACCAGCGAGGCCTGGTCGATCAGGCTCATCAGCAGCTGGAGCTGGTCCGAACGGATCGGGTTGCGGCCGTCGTCGCGGGCGACGCCCAGCGCCGCCATCGTCCGGTCGGTCGCGCGCAGCGGGTGGAACAGCCAGTCCGATGCGGTCAGCGTATCCGATCCGCGCCCCGCCGGCTGGCCCTTGTCGAGCGTCCATTGCGCCGCTGCCATCTCGATCGTCGCGAGCCGGTCCTCGGGCGGATAGGCCGCGCGCAGCACCGGCCCCGCCGACGACGGCGTGAGCAGCGCGGTGCGCACGTCGAACAATCGCGCGACTTCGGCGCAGATCGCCTGCATCAGCTCCTCGTCGGTGCGCGCTGTGGTGAGCTGGCGCGCGAAGCCCGCAATCGCCGCGTTCTGCCGCGCGCTCGATCCGGCGAGATCGGCCTGCGTGCGGGCGCGCGCGGCGAAATGGCTGGTGACGAAGGCGACCCCGAGCAGCACCAGCAGCGTCACCACATTCTCGGGATTGCTGACGCTGAACGTGCCGACCGGCGGCAGGAAGAAGAAATTATAGGCGAGCGACGAGGCGAGCCCCGCGAACACCCCCGGCCAGCGCCCGAACAGGCTGGCGGCGAGCATCACCGGGAGCAGATAGAGAAGCGCGACGTTGCCGAGCGCGAGGATATGGAAAAGCTCGGTCGCAACGACGGTGACCGCGGCGACCATCATCAGCGTCGCCAGATAGGCGCGCCAGGCACCCGGCTCGGCGCGCGCAATCCCGCGGCGCACCTTGGGTAGCATCTCGTCGGCGAGCGGCAGAACGTGCACCGCCATGCCCGACGTCTCGCGGACCAGCCGATCGACCACCGATCTGTGGCGCAGCTCGAACCAGCGCGAACGCGACGACTTGCCGATGATCAGCTGGGTCGCGCGCGCCTCAATCGCGAACGCGCTGAGACCGTGGAAGACCGAGACCGCGGGCACCGTCGCGACCAGCCCGCCGAGCTGGCTGGCGAGATTGAACGCCGCGGCGATGCGGCGCTGCTCGGTCTCGCCGAAATGCCGCGCGCGCGGCGTCTCGATATGAACCGCGGTCCAAGGCGCGCGCAGCGCGTCCGAAATGCGCTTGGCGGTGCGCACCAGCAGCTCGGCACCGGGAAGCTCGTTGATCGCGACGACGATCCGCTCGGTCCCCGCCCAGGTGCCCGCGAGCGCATGTTCGCGGACATAATCGAGCATCTGCGCGTCGACCGCCTGCGCCGCCCGCCGAAGCGCCAGCTCACGCAGCGCCGACAGGTTCGACTTGGAGAAGAAATGGTTGAGCGCGCGCGCGGCCTCGTCGGGAATATAGACCTTGCCGTCCTTGAGCCGCTCGATCAGCTCGTCGGGCGGGATGTCGACCACCTCGATCTCGGCCGCCTCGAGCACCGAATCGGGCACCGTCTCGCGCACGCGGACGTGGGTGAAGGAGGCGACGACGTCGTTGAGGCTCTCGAGATGCTGGATGTTGACCGTCGAATAGACGTCGATCCCGGCGGCAAGCAGCTCCTCGACGTCCTGATAGCGCTTGGGATGCCGGCTGCCCGGCACGTTGCTGTGCGCGAGCTCGTCGACCAGCACGAGGCCCGGGTGGCGCGCGAGGATGGCATCGAGGTCCATCTCGGCAAGCGTGCGGCCCTGATAGGTGATCGCGGCACGCGGGATCGTCTCGAGGCCGCGCGTCATCGCCTCGGTCTCGGCGCGGCCGTGCGTCTCGACGACGCCGACCACGACGTCGATTCCGGCCTTGCGACGCCCTGCCGCCTGGGCGAGCATCTCATAGGTCTTGCCGACGCCCGGCGCGGCACCGAGAAACAGCTTGAGCTTGCCGCGTCCCTCGCGCGCGGCGATGCGCAGCAGCGCGTCGGGGTCGGGTTTGTCGTCGCCGGGTTTCACCGCGCCGCTTTAGCGCCGGCGCCCATCGGCTGTCGATCGAACATGCACAGCGACAGGCGGCGATCGCCCGGAAACGGCCGCCCCCGGCCGGGGGTCAGCGCGGCGTCGCGGAGGCGGCGGGCGGCGGCGAAGGTGGCGGTGCTGGCGCCGCCTCGAGCTTCTCGTCCGCCGCCGCGATGTCCGCGGGCACCTCGGGGATCGCACCATAGGGCAGGTCGCGGTGCAGCGTCAGCGACCAGCGCGTCAGCCATTCGTCACCGTCGGGGCCGACATAGGTGTCGGCGATCGCATAGGCGGGGTCGCGCATCGCGCGATCGAGCGGCACGACGCGGAGATGCGCCTTGTCGAGAATCGCGGCGAGCTCGTCGATGCTGATCGCGTTGAGGCGACTGGCGTGGAGAAGAAAGACGAAGGCGGGCTCGCGGCCGAGTAGTTGCTGTCCCGCCTGCTGATACCAGGCGACGATCTTGGCGGTAAAATCGAGATAGGCCGCGCGGATGCGCGCCGCCTCCACGGTCTCGCCATGCGCGATCGCGTCGTCATAGGGCTCGGCGAACTCCCAGTCCGAATTCTCCATCGTCACCGGCGCGACGCGGTAGCCATGATCGTGCAACCAGCCCTCGAAACGGTGCCGCGTCGCGATCGTCAGCCCGGTCTCGAGAAACGGATAGCGATACCAGCGCTCGCGCCGCCCGCGCGCGGCGAGAAGCGCGCTCGTCGCCACCTGCCCGCGCGCAACGTCCGCGATATAGGCGTCGACCGGCGTCGTGTTGAGCGAGAAGTGCGAATAGCTGTGATTGCCGAGGTCCATCCCGGCGTCGAGCCAATGCTTGAGCCACGCGATGCGCGCCGGCTTGTCACGACCCTCGAGCTGGCTCTCGTTGACGAAGCCGGTGACCGCCCAATGGTGGCGCCGGAAGCCGCCCAGCAGCGCGTCGGTGATCGCCGTGCCCTCGGCGGTCGTCGCATAGCGTCCGAAAATCGGCAGGTCGTCGAAGGTCAGCGCCACCGTACCGGCTTTGACGGGCTCGGCATTGAGCAAACCGGCCGCGACGAACAGCGCGCCTGCGAAGCTGCGCCGCAGATACCGGCGCGATCGAATCGTCATCATGCAACCTTCCATAGCGGACATGTGCGATCCGCGATCCCGTTGCCCTTGCGGGTCGGCCCCTCGCTACCCGACGATGGCCGTGCGGGGTACCCGCATCGCGCGCGTGCCGGCCAGCCGTGGCGGCGTCGACCGCATTGGCGCCAGCTCCTGAAAAATATCGGTAGCGTCACGCAACCTTCATCAAGGTGGGGCATTGAGCAGGCAGGACCCGGGTACCCCCCTGCCCGGCTATCCTCCCCGAACTTTGGCCCCGTCGGCTTGCCGACGGGGCTTTCTTTTCGCCTATCGTGCAGCGCGCGTGTATGCTCGCATCGGAACGGGAGACGAAGGCGTGGATGCGGCAGGCGAAGACGAGACGGTCGATCATGCGGACGAGCGTGCACAGCTCCATTTCCTGGCCGCGTTGGTCGACGAATTGATGAAGGCGCTGCTCGCGACCGGCGCGATGAGCCGCAGCCAGCTGCAGGACATCGAGATTGCGGTCAGCGCGCGCACGGGATCGGCACCACGCGCCTGGTAGCGGACGCGCCCCCCGCCGTATCGCGGCACCGAGATCCCGCCGGCATGCGCCGCTTCCTTCGGCGTCGACGCGCCGAATAGGACGGACACCGCACCCCTAAAATCGCGCGCCATGCGACCCTATATCGTGTCCCGGCGTTGGTGTCGGGCGTGCGGGGCTGCCCGCGGACAAGGAGTATCGGTATGAACAAGCGTAGCGGATGGATCGCGCTGGCATGCAGCGTCGCGATGATCGCCGCGGCACCGGCATTGGCGCAGCACGGCGGTGGCGGCGGCGGCGGCGGCTTCCATGGCGGTGGCGGCGGCGGTTTCCATGGCGGCGGTGGCGGCGGCGGCGGTTTTCATGGCGGCGGCGGCGGCTATCATGGCGGCGGCGGTTTCCACGGTGGCGGCGGCTATCATGGCGGCGGCTACCGCGGCGGCCGCGGCTATGGCGGCTGGTATGGCGGTTTCGGCGGCTATTACGGCTACCCCTTCTACGGCGTCGGATTCGACGACTTCGACGGCTATGGCTGGGGTGGCGACTATGCCGGCTATGGCGGTTATGGCGGCTACGATCAGGGCTATTATGGCGGTGGCGACTATGGGTGCCCGCCGGTCTGGGATCCGTCGTTGAACAGCTACGTGCCCGCCTGCAATTGAACGATCGGCACCGATCGGCGCGCGATACCGCGCCGATCGGGTGAACCGACCGCCCGGCGTCGCGTTTAGATCGCACCCCTGCCGCTTCCGGACCCATCGCCAATGCCGATCCCGCAACCGACGCCCGAGGGCGAGAGCGCTCGGACGTTCGATGCCTCCAAGCAGCATGCCGCATTGCTCACGCTGGGCGACCGCTTGCGCGGACTGACCGATCCGGCCGATCTGGCCTATGCCGCGTCCGAGATGCTCGCGACCACCTTCGCGGTGAGCCGTGCGGGCTATGGCACGATCGATCCAGTCGCCGAAACGATCACCGTGGAGCGCGACTGGAACGCTCCCGGCATCAAGAGCCTCGCGGGCACGCTGCATTTCCGCGAATACGGCTCCTATATCGAGGATCTCAAACGCGGCGAGACCGCGGTCGTCGACGACGCGCGGCTCGATCCGCGCACCGCGCAGGCCGCCGACGCGCTCGAAGCCATATCGGCGCGCGCGTTCGTCAACATGCCGATCACCGAACAGGGCGGATTCGTCGCCTTGCTCTATCTCAACCATGAGGATGCCCGCGCCTGGACCGAGGCCGAGATCGGATTCATCCGCGAGGTCGCCGATCGCACGCGCGATGCGGTCGAGCGGCGCCGCGCCGAGGACGAGCTGCGACGGCTCAACGATATGCTCTCGATCGAGGTCCGCCAGCGCACCGCCGAACGCGACGCGCTGTGGGAAGCGTCGCCCGATCTGCTCAGCGTGTCGACGCGCGAAGGCCGCTTTCTCGAGATCAACCCCGCCTGGCAGGACGTGCTCGGGTGGAGCGATGCCGAGCTGAAGAGCCATCCCTTCGCCGCCTTCATCCATCCCGACGACATTTCCGCCACCGAGAGCGCGATGGCCGCGCTGCTCGCCGGCGAGAAGATATTCGACTTCACCAACCGCTATCGCCGAAGGGACGGCGAATATCGCTGGTTCAACTGGAATGCGGTGCCGCACGGCGAGCTGATCTATGCTGTGGTCCGCGACGTCACCGCCATGCGCGAGCAGCAGGAGGCGTTGCGCCGCACCGAGGAAGCGCTGCGCCAGGCGCACAAGATGGAGGCCGTCGGGCAGCTCACCGGCGGCCTCGCGCATGATTTCAACAATCTGCTTGCCGGCATTTCGGGCTCGCTCGAGATGATCCAGATGCGGCTCGCGCAGGGCCGCGGCGCGGACGTCGAGCGCTATCTCGGGGCGGCGCAGAACGCGACCAAGCGCGCCGCGTCGCTCACCCACCGGCTGCTCGCCTTCTCGCGCCGGCAGACGCTCACCCCGGTGGTCACCGAGGTCAACCGCCTCGTCGCCGGGATGGAGGAGTTGATCCAGCGTTCTATGGGGCCGGCGATCGAGGTCGAGATCGTCACCTCGGCGGGGCTATGGAACAGCTGCATCGACGCCAACCAGCTCGAGAACGCGCTGCTCAACCTGTGCATCAACGCGCGCGACGCGATGCCCGAGGGCGGCAAGCTGACGATCGAGACCGCCAACCGCTGGCTCGACGACCGCGCCGCGCGCGACCGCGACCTGCCGCCGGGGCAATATATCTCGCTATGCGTCAGCGACACCGGGACGGGCATGCCCAAGAGCGTGATCGATCGCGTCTTCGATCCCTTCTTCACCACCAAGCCGATCGGCCAGGGCACCGGCCTGGGGCTGTCGATGGTCTATGGCTTCGCGCGCCAGTCGGAGGGGCAGGTGCGGATCTATTCCGAGGTCGGCGCCGGCACGCTGGTCTGCATCTACCTGCCGCGCCACCTTGGCGACGGCGTGCCCGCGCCGTCCGAGCAGGCGCCGTCCGCGCCTGCGCCGGCCCGGGATGGCGAGACCGTGCTCGTCGTCGACGACGAGCCGACGGTGCGGATGCTCGTCGTCGATGCGCTGCACGAGCTCGGCTATGTCGCGATCGAGGCGGTCGACGGCGCGGGCGGCCTCAAGGTGTTGCAATCGGAGGTGCGCGTCGATCTGCTGATCACCGACGTCGGCCTGCCCGCCGGGATGAACGGCCGCCAGCTTGCCGATGCCGCGCGTACCGCAAGGCCGGGGCTTAAAGTGCTGTTCATCACCGGCTATGCCGAAAATGCGGTGCTCAGCCACGGCCATCTCGATCCGGGGATGCACGTGCTGACCAAGCCGTTCGCGATGGGCATTCTCGCCGATCGCATTCGCGAGCTGATCACCGCCTGAGGGGACAAGAGAATGGCCGGGATGGACGACATGATGATCGACACGCCCGAAGGCCCGATGCGCTGGGCCGACTGGAAGAAGAAGAATCCGGTCCAGCTGCCCTCGCGCCGGACCAAGGGCAAGGATCTGCCGAACAAGATCAAGCAGCGCACCGACGAGCGCTAACCGGGCGATCCTCGTCGTCGCCAAAGGGTTCGAGCCCCGGGTGCCCGAGGCGGCGCGGCGCCGCCTGCCCAGCTGCACCACGGCTCCCGTCGACAATCCCGCCGCCGACGGGCACAGCGCCGCGATGCCGAACATCGTCGCTATCACCGATCCCGTCGACCCGCGCATCGACGCGTACCGCGACATTCGCGAGCGCGACCTGGTCGGCCGCGACGGGTTGTTCGTGGCGGAGGGGCGCGTCGTGCTGGCGATGCTGATCGCATCGGCGACGTTCCGGCCACAATCGCTGCTGATCGCCGCGCACCGGCTGGACGCGCTCGCCGACCTGCTCGCCCCGCTGCCCGACGACGTGCCCGTGTTCGCCGCCGATCAATCGGTGATGGACGGGATCGCCGGCTTTCCGCTCCACCGCGGCATCCTCGCGATCGGCCGGCGGATCGCGACGCCCGATGCCGAGGCGTTGCTCGGAGGGATCGCCGGCGACGGCGACGTGCTGCTGCTCTCGGGGATCGGCAATCACGACAATATGGGCGGGCTGTTCCGCAACGCCGCAGCCTTCGGCGCGCGCGCGATCCTGCTCGACGCGGATTGCTGCGACCCGCTCTACCGCAAGGCGATCCGCGTGTCGGTGGGGGCCGCGCTGCTGGTGCCGTTCGCCAAGCTGGCCCGCAGCGAGGATCCGCTCGCACTGCTCGACCGCCATGGCTTCGCACCGATCGCGCTCAGTCCTTCGGGCGCGATGACGCTCGCCGATTATCGCCCGCAGCGGCGCAACGCGATGCTGCTCGGTTCGGAGGGGCCGGGGCTCGATTCCGCGCTGATCGCGCGGACGACGAGCGTACGGATCGCGATGGCGCCCGGTTTCGACTCGCTCAACGTCGCGACGACGAGCGGGATCGTGCTGCACCATCTCGCGACGCGGCGGGGTTAGCCACCTCCGTGCTCCTGCGAAGGCAGGAGCCTAGGGTTTCAAACGCAGCGCCCGCAATCCTGGGCTCCTGCCTACGCAGGAGCACAAGCCAGAGCGGAGACGCGCTACCCCGCCGCCTTCGCCCGCTGGCGGAAGCGATGGAGCAGCGGCTCGGTATAGCCATTGGGCTGCTCGAGCCCTTCGAACACCAGCGCGCGCGCCGCCTGATACGCCAGGCTGTCGGACTCGCGGCCCGCCATCGGCCGATATGCCGGGTCGCCGGCATTCTGCGCATCGACCTTCGCCGCCATCCGCACCAGCGCCGCATCGATCTCGGCCGCGCTCGCGACACCGTGGAGCATCCAGTTCGCCATGTGCTGCGACGAGATACGCAGCGTCGCACGGTCCTCCATCAGCCCGACATCGTGGATGTCGGGCACCTTCGAGCAGCCGACGCCCTGGTCGACCCAGCGCACGACATAGCCGAGGATACCCTGCGCATTGTTGTCGAGCTCGTCGGCAATCTCCTGCGGCGACCAGTTCTTGCCCTCGGCAAGCGGGATCGTCAGCAGCGCGTCGAGAGGCGGCACGGGCTGCTCCTCGATCGCGCGCCGACGCTCGGCGACGTCGACCGCATGATAATGCAGCGCATGCAGCGTCGCCGCGGTCGGCGAGGGCACCCAGGCGGTGTTCGCGCCCGATCGGGGATGGCCGATCTTCTGCTCGAGCATGTCGGCCATGCGATCGGGCGCCGCCCACATGCCCTTGCCGATCTGCGCCCTGCCCGCCATCCCGCACGCCAGCCCGATCGCCACGTTGCGCTTCTCATAGGCGTCGATCCAGCTCGAGGTCTTCATCTCGCCCTTGCGGATCATCGCGCCGGCCCGCATCGACGTGTGCATCTCGTCGCCGGTGCGATCGAGGAAGCCGGTGTTGATGAACATGATCCGGCCCTTCACCGCCTCGATGCAGGCAGCGAGATTGGCCGAGGTGCGGCGCTCCTCGTCCATCACGCCGACCTTGATCGTGTGGCGCGGCATCGACAGCAGATCCTCGATCGCGTCGAACAGCCGATCGGTGAAGCCCGCCTCCTCGGGGCCGTGCATCTTGGGCTTGACGATATAGACCGAGCCCGCGCGGCTGTTCAGATATTTGCCCGCGCGATTGAGATCGTGGAGCGCGATCGTCGACGTGACGATGCCGTCGAGGATGCCCTCGGGCGCCTCGCTGCCATCGGGCAGCAGCACCGCGGGCGTCGTCATCAGATGGCCGACATTGCGCACGAACAGCAGCGCGCGGCCGGGCAGCGTGAACTCGCTGCCGTCGGGCGCGGTGTAGCTGCGATCGGTCTCCAGCGTGCGGGTCAGCGTCTCGCCGCCCTTCTGGAAGCTGGCGGCGAGATCGCCCGTCATCAGACCCAGCCAATTGGCATAGGCCTCGACCTTGTCCTCGGCATCGACCGCGGCGACCGAATCCTCGAGGTCGCAGATCGTCGTCAGCGCGGATTCGAGGATGACGTCGGATATGCCGGCGGGGTCGGTCGCGCCGATCGGGCTCGACGGATCGACGACCAGCTCGATGTGCAGCCCGTTGTGGCGGAACAGCAGGGTGTCGCCCCAGCGCCCGACCAGCTGCGCCGGGTCGGCGAGCGCCGGCGCGCCGCCCGCGAAATCGGCCCAGCTGCCATCGGCGAGCGGCACCGCCTCGTCGAGAAACGCTTTTGCGCGCGCGACGACCTGCGCCCCGCGTGTGGTGTCGTAGCCGCCGGCAGGCGGCGCGCTGCCCAGCGCGTCGGTGCCGTAGAGCGCGTCGTAGAGGCTGCCCCAGCGCGCATTCGCCGCGTTCAGGAGAAAACGCGCGTTGAGGATCGGCACGACGAGCTGCGGCCCGGCAAGGAGCGCGACCTCGTCGTCGACGCGCTCCGTGCCCACCGCGAACGGCGCGGGCTCGTCGACCAGATAGCCGATCTCGCGCAGGAACGCCTGATAGGCGGCGGGATCGATCGGCTGGCCCTGGCGCGCCTCGTGCCACGCGTCGATCTGCGCCTGGAGATCGTCCCGCCTGCCAAGCAGCACCAGATTCTCGGGCGCGAAACGCGCGAAGATACCCGCGGCCCCCGCCCAGAAGGCCTCGGGCTCGATCCCCGTGCCGGGCAGGACGCGCTCGTCGATGAAGCGCGCCAGCGGCACGGCGACGGCCAGCCCTGCCTTGTCGATACGCGGAATGACGGTGTCGTCGGTCATGATAACTCCTCTTCGGGGCCAGCATAGGACCGCGTCGATTGCATCGGTAGATGGAAATCGGGCAAAGCATCTTCTCCTGGAAGGATCGAATGATGGATCGCGACTATCGCCTCTTCGCCACCGCGATCGAGCGCGGCAGTCTGTCGGCGGCGGGGCGGGAACTGGGCTTGTCGCCCGCCGCCGCCTCGAAGCGGCTGGCCGCGATGGAAACGCGGCTCGGCGCGCGACTGATCCATCGCACGACCCGGCGCCTGACCCCGACCGAGGCGGGGCGTGGCTTCTACGAGGCGGTGCGCACGATCCTCGCCGCCGCCGACGCCGCCGAGGCGCAGGTTGCGGGGCGCGCGGCACGCCCGAGCGGTACGCTGCGCATCTCGGCGCCGACCTCGTTCGGGCGGCTGCACGTCGCGCCCACGCTGCCCGCCTTCCTCGACGCCTATCCCGCGGTGCAGGTCGAGTTGCTGCTCGACGACGGCTTTACCGATCTGATGGCCGACCGGATCGACGTCGCGGTGCGGATCGCGCCCGCACCCGCGAGCGCCGGCCTCGCCGCGCGGCTGCTCGCGCCCAATCACCGTCTGCTGTGCGCCGCGCCTGCCTATCTCGATCGGAACGGCGCGCCCGCAGGCCTGCGCGATCTCGCCGGGCACCGCCTGCTCGCCGCCTCGAACCAGACGCCGTGGCGGCTCGAACGCGCGGGCGTGCAGCGACTCGTTGAGGTGGCAAGCTATGTCGCCACCAATTCGAGCGAAGTGGTGCGCGCGCTCGCGCTCGCCGGCGTCGGCATCGCGCTGCGCTCGACCTGGGATGTCGGCGCGGAACTGGCGAACGGCGCGCTGGTCCGCGTGCTGCCCGACTGGCAGGGCGCGACCGACGTCGGCATCTATGCGCTCCATGCGCATGATCCGCTGCCTGCCGCGGTGACCGCGTTCGTCGATCATCTCGGCGATCGCTTCGCGCCGGTGCCGCCTTGGGATTTGACGCCCCCCGCCCGATCGAGCATCGACGCGTGACACAGCGGGGAGTGGCATGCGACACGATCATGTGGCGATCATCGGTGGCGGCTTTTCGGGCACGCTGCTCGCGGTCAATCTGCTGCGCCACGACGGCCCGCGCGCGACGCTGATCGAGCGGCGGCCGCACACCGCGCGCGGCGTCGCCTATGCCGCGGCGCACCCCGATCACCTGCTCAATGTCCGCGCCGACAATATGAGCGCGCTGCCCGACGATCCGGGCCATTTCGCGCGCTGGCTCGAGACGGCACACGGCGGTCGCATCAAGGGCTTCGCCCCGCGGCTGGTCTATGGCGACTATCTCGACGCCTTGCTGGCGGAGACGGTCGCGCGCTCGGGGGGCCGGCTGCGCGTGGTGCAGGCCGAGGCGATCGACGTCGCGCCCGGCGCCGACGGGATGCGCGTGATGCTCGCAGGCGGCGAGGCGATCGTCGCCGACCACGTCGTGCTCGCGCCGGGCAATCTACCGCCGCACACGCCGGCGGGGATCGATCCGTCCGTCTTGCCCGCGGGCTGCTACGCCGCCGACCCGTGGAGCGCCGACATCGCCGCCGATCTGGCGCCCGACGATGTCGTGCTGGTGCTGGGCACCGGGCTGACGATGGTCGACATCGCGTTGCTGCTCGACGCGCGGGGCTTTGGCGGGCGCATCGTCGCATTATCGCGGCGTGGCTTGCTGCCGCGCCCGCACGCCGAGGGCGTGGCCAAGACGCAGCGCGCCGAGCGCCCCGAACCCACCGCGGTCGGCCTGCTCAGGGCGGTGCGGACGCGTGCGCGCGAGATCGAATGGCGTTCCGCGATCGACGAACTGCGGCCCTATACGCAGAGCATCTGGCGCGCGATGGCGCTGCCCGAGCGGCACCGCTTCCTGCGCCATCTGCGCGCCTGGTGGGACGTGCATCGTCATCGGCTGGCGCCGTCCGTATGGGACAAGATCGAGGCGATGCGCGCGGACGGCCGGCTCGATGTCGGCGCCGCCAAGCTGATCGACGCCCACCCCGACGGCGATCACGCCATCGTCCGCTACCGCCCGCGCCACGGCGACACCGTCGGGACGCTGCGCGTCCGCCGCATCGTCAACGGCACCGGGCCACAGGGCGATCTCACAGCGACGCAGGAGCCGCTGCTGCGCGCGCTCACCGGACGCGGCCTGCTGCGCGCCGATCCGCTGCGGATCGGCATCGACGTCGACCAGGATTCGCAGGCGATCGGCCGCGACGGCACCGCGTCCGACCGGCTGATCGCGGTCGGCCCGATGACCCGCGGCGCGTTCTGGGAGATCGTCGCGGTGCCCGACATCCGACGCCAGGCCTGGTCGGTGGCGCGGCGCCTGTCCAACGCGCAATGGGTCGGCGGCGAAGGGTTGTGACGCTGCCCTAGAAGGCGCGCGACACCGCGAATTCGGCGGCCTCGACCAGCGCCGCCTTGGCGCGGCCGTCGGGGAAGCGCCCCAGCGCCGCGACCGCGCGCTGGCCGTAATGGCGCGCGCGGGCAAGCGTATCGGTCACTGCATTGCAGTCTTCGAGCAGCGCGGTCGCGTGCGCCAGATCGGCATCCGACACGCGGCGCCCCTCGATCGCGTCCTTCCAGAAGCGGCGCTGCTCGGCGTCGCCGCGCGCATAGGCGAGGATCACGGGCAGCGTCACCTTGCCGTCGCGGAAATCGTCGCCGATGTCCTTGCCCATCGTCGCGCCGTCGGAGGCATAGTCGATCGCGTCGTCGACCAGCTGGAAGGCGATGCCGAGATTGCGGCCATAGGCGTCGAGCGCCTGCTCGTCGGCCTCGTCGCGCTCGGCGACGACGGCGGCGATACGGCAGGCGGCGGCGAACAGCGCGGCGGTCTTGGCGCCGATGATCGCGAGATAGCGATCCTCGTCGGTCTCGATCCGGCGCTGCGCGGTCAGCTGGTTGACCTCACCCTCGGCGATGATCGCGGATGCGCCCGACAGGATGCGCAGCACGCGTAAGCTGCCGTCCTCGACCATCAGCTCGAACGAGCGCGAGAACAGGAAGTCGCCGACCAGCACGCTTGCCGGATTGCCCCAGATGATGTTGGCGGTGCGCTTGCCGCGCCGCATCCCCGATCCGTCGACGACATCGTCGTGGAGCAGCGTCGAGGTATGGATGAACTCGACGATCGCCGCCAGCTTGTGGTGGCGCGTGCCGCCATAGCCGAGCAGCCGCGCGCAGGCGAGCGTCAGCATCGGCCGCATCCGCTTGCCGCCGCCCGCGATCAGGTGGCCGGCGAGCTCGGGAATCAGCGGCACCTCGCTCTGCATCCGCTCGAGGATCACCGCATTGACCTGGTTCATGTCGGCGGCAACCAGCGCGAACAGCGGATCGAGCGACGGCGCGGGCTTGCCGGCTTCGGCAGTGCGGAAGGGATGCACGGTAGCGGTCATGTCGCCGATCCTCTGGCGGCTGGCGCCGCCGAACGCAAGGCTTGCATGAAACGCCAACGCCCGCGAAGAGGGCGGATCATCCCTGGAGAGCGCACCCACGATGGCCGACGAGACGCTGCAACGCTATCGCGAGAGCATCGACAACATCGATGCCGCGCTGGTCTTCCTGCTCGCCGAGCGCTTCAAGGTGACGCAGTCTGTCGGCCGCTACAAGGCGGAAGCCAAGCTGCCGCCGGCCGATCCGGGCCGCGAGGAGGAGCAGATCGCGCGGCTGCGCGGGCTTGCCGAGGCGGCGCATCTCGATCCCGATTTCTCCGAGAAATTCCTGCGCTTCATCATCGACGAGGTGATCCGCCACCACGAGCGCGTGCGCGACGACGCCGCCTAACGCCGTCGTCCCTCGACCAGGAAGCGGACATCCGAGGCGAGATGCATCGGATCAAGCGGTTTGACGATCACGCCGTCCGCGCCAAGCGCGGTATAGCCGGCGATATCGGAACGGCGCGCGCGCGCCGTCATAAAGATGACCGGCAGGTCGGCATATCCCCCCAGCGCGCGGATCGCGGCCAGCGTCGCGGGGCCGTCCATCTCCGGCATCATCACGTCGAGCAATATGCCGTCCGGCCGCCATGCGTCCGATCGCAGCAGCGCAACCGCTTCCGATCCCGATACCGCAGCGCGCACCACCATCGCGGGATCGAGCGCGAGCGCCATCGCCGCGGCGGTGCGGATATCGGGATCGTCATCGATGCAGAGAATCTTGAGCGGTCTGACCATACCGTGATAATCGTCGTTACAAAGCAAGAACGGCATCGATAGCGCGTGCGAGCCGATCACGCGAGCGCCGAGATTTGTCAGGCATGACATGAAGTTGCGGCCCGTCCGCAAACGACGCTCGCCAGGCCACGCGCAGGCGGGGAAGCCCGCGCGGATCCGTCGGCGGCGGTGACCGGGGGTTGGACCGGCGGATCCCGCCGCCGGTCAGGCGGCCTCGCCCATCGACATGCCGATCAGCGGCTGCACCGCAAGGATCGCCTGCGTCCGGTTCGCAACGCCGAGCTTACGGAAAATCGCGGTAAGATGGGCTTTGATCGTTGCCTCGGTGACGCCGAGCTCGGCAGCGATCTGCTTGTTGAGCCGTCCCCCGGCGAGCGCGACCAGCACGCGCAGCTGCGCACCCGACAGCGCCGCGATCCGCGCCGGCGGCGTGTCGTCGTCGCGATCCGGCGCGACCGGCGCTGCGGAAAAAACCGCCGCCCCGGCGAGCACCGCGCCGAGCGCGGCAGCCATCGCCTCACGCGTGAGGGACTTGGAGATATAGCCCGCCGCGCCAAGCAGGCGCGCCGCCTCGACAAGCTCGGTGGTTCGCAGCGCGGAGACGATCACGATCGGCACGTCGCCAAGCATCTGGCGCAATTTGAGGAAGCCGGAAAAGCCATCCGCGTCGGGCAGCACGATATCCATCATGACGAGCCGGTAATCGCGACTTTGCGGGATCACCGCCTCCGCAGCCGCGATGGAACCCACGCCATCGATCACGATGTCGGGCAATACATCGCGCACGGCAAGCGCAAGCCCTTCGCGCATCAGCGGATGAACATCCAACAACAAAAGTCTTGAACTATACAAGAGGCTTACCTCCATCACGAAGATACGCTGTCTTCTCTGATGGAAGATAAGCAATTGGTTCGTTTGACGATATTGCACGAATCCGGATTGCATACAATTATTCGTTTTTCGATCGCCTGATGCTCCAGTCTTGCCGACGGACACGCTGCGACTGCGTCGTGGACCGGATTCCTTTGTGATATGGGGCGTGGAAGCGGTGGCGGGACGTCGCGCGGAAGCGGCGGTGACCGCGCCTTGGGCTCGACAGCTGCCATGATCTGTGGTGGGACGATCGCATGCCGATCCGTCCCGCGCTGCTGGCCCTGCTGGCCCCGCTGCTCGCCGCCACCGCAATGCCCTCGGGATCGCCGATCGAGGTCGCGGTGCGCAACGTCACCAGCGCCAAGGGGCGCGTCCATGTCGACATCTGCCCGCAGTCGCTCTTCCTGACCGGCGACTGTCCCTATTCCGCCGAAGCGCCCGCACGGCTCGGCACGACGATCGTCACGGTGCCCAACGTGCCGCCCGGACGCTATGCCTCGCAGGTGTTCCACGATCGCAACGGCAACGGCAAGATCGACCGCGGTCTGTTCGGCATCCCCAAGGAGCCGGTCGGTTTTTCCAACGACGCTCCGACGCACATGGCGCCCCCCAAATGGAGCGCGGCGATGTTCTCGCACGGCAGCGAGCCGCAGCGCATCGCGCTGACGTTGCGCACCAGCTTCTTCTGAGCCGAGGATGATTCACCCGCTTGTCCGCACGGTCGCGTTCGCCTGTCGCCGGCCTTGGGCGGTGGCGCTCGGTGGCCTGCTGCTGACGATCGCCGCGGCGCTGTTCGCGATCGGCCATTTCGCGATGACCACCGATGCGACGGCGCTGATCTCGCGCGACGTCGCCTGGCGCGTCGCCGAGCGGCGGATGGACGCCGCCTTCCCGCAGAATGGCGACACCGTGCTGGTCGTGATCGACGGCGCGACGTCCGAACTGGCCGAACGCGGCGCCGCCGGACTCGCCGCCCGGATGGGCGCCGACCGCGCGCATTTCCGGCGCGTCGCCCGCCCCGACGGGGGCGACTATTTCGCGCGTGAGGGCCTGCTGTTCGGCCAGGAGGCCGACGTCGCGTCGGCGACCCGCAAGATGGTCGATGCGCAGCCTCTGCTCGGGCCGCTGGCCTCCGACCCCTCGCTGCGCGGGATCGCGGGCGCGCTCGGCACGATGCTGCAGGGCGTAGCCCGCGGCGATGCGACGCTCGGACGGATCGATCGCCCGATGGCGGCACTCGCCGACGCGCTCGACGCGCAGGCGGCGGGCCGGCCGGCCTTTTTCTCGTGGCAGGCGCTGTTCGGCGACGCCGCCGGCGCGCTCGCGGCGCCCAGGCGGCGGCTGGTGCTGGCGACGCCAGTGCTCGACTTCGGCGCGCTGATGCCGGGCGTCCCCGCGACCGATGCGGTGCGCGCCGACGCCGCCGCGCTCGGGCTCGATCCCGCGCACGGCGTCACCGTGCGGATCACCGGATCGGTGCCGCTGTCCGACGAGGAATTCGCCAGCCTCGCCGATCATGCGTGGCTGGTCGGGGGCACGATGCTGTTCGCGATGCTGGTGACGCTGCGGTTGGCGGTGCGATCGTGGCGGATCGTCGCGGCGATCCTCGCGACGACCATCGCGGGGCTGATCGTTACCGCCGCGATCGGGCTGGCTGCGGTCGGCGAATTCAACCTGATCTCGGTCGCCTTCATCCCCCTGTTCGTCGGCCTGGGGGTCGATTTCGGCATCCAGATCGGGGTCCGCTACCAAGCCGAGCGGCTGACCCACGCCACCCCGGCCGAAGCGATGGCCGCGGCCATCGCGGCGCTCGGCGCGCCGCTGCTGCTCGCAGCGGGCGCGGTCTGCCTCGGATTCCTCGCCTTCCTGCCGACCGACTATGTCGGCATCGCGCAACTGGGCGTGATTGCGGGGATGGGCATGATCGTCGCGCTCGCCTTCGCGGTGACGTTGCTGCCCGCGCTGCTGATGCTGGTCCGCGCCGATCGGCCGCTGGCCGAGCTGGGCAACCCCAAGCTCGCGGCGGCCGACGCCTTCCTGATCCGGCGGCGCCGCCTGGTGCTCGCGACGTTCGGCGTCGCGATGGTGCTCGGCATCGCCAGCCTCGCGCTGGTCCGCTTCGACTTCAATCCGCTTCACCTGCGCAACCCGCAAGGCGAGGCGATGGCGACGCTCGCCGAATTGGCGCACGATCCGGCGCGCGACCCCAATACGATCGACATTCTCGCGCCGAACCTCGCCGCCGCGCAGGCCGCCGCGACACGCCTCGCCAAATTGCCTGAGGTCGGCCAGGTGATCACCGCGGCGAGCTTCGTCCCCGGCGACCAGACGCCCAAGCTCGCACTGATCGCCAACGCGCAGGCACTGCTCGACTACACGCTCAATCCCTTCGCGCCTTCGCTGCCGCCGAGCGACGCCGACACGGTCGCCGCGCTCGGCACGACCGCCCAGAGCCTGCGCAGCGTCGCGACGGGAACGGACCGCGCGAGCGGCGATGCCCGCCGTCTTGCCGCTTCGTTCGAGCGGCTCGCATCCGGTCCGGCGAGCGCGCGAGACCGGGCGACCGCGCTGCTCGTCCCGCCGCTCGAGACGATGCTCGATCAGATGCGCGCCGCGCTCGCAGCGCAGCCCGTGACGGTCGAGACGCTGCCACCCGAGGTCAGGCAGGACTGGATCGCGCCCAACGGCGCCGCCAAGATCGAGCTCACCGCCGCGGGCAGCGACCGCAGCGATGCGGCGCTCGCGCGCTTCGTTGCCGCGGTCGAGGCGGTCGCGCCGCGGGCGACCGGCCCCGCCGTCTCGACGCAGGGCGCGGCGCACACGGTCGCGATGGCGTTCGTCGAGGCCGGCGTGCTCGCGCTCGCCGCGGTCAGCCTGCTGCTGCTGCTCGTGCTGCGCAACGCGCGCGAGGTGGCGTTCACGCTCGCGCCGGTGGTGCTGTCGGGCTTCCTGACGCTCGGGACATGCGTGCTGATCGGGCAGCCGATCAACTTCGCCAACATCATCGCCTTCCCGCTGCTGTTCGGCGTCGGCGTCGCCTTCCACATCTATTTCGTGATGGCGTGGCGGGGCGGCGCGACCGACCTGCTGCAGTCGCCGCTCGCGCGCGCGGTATTCTTCTCCGCGCTCGCGACCGGATCGGCCTTCGGCTCGCTCTGGCTGTCGCGCCATCCCGGCACCGCGAGCATGGGCAAGATCCTGATGATCTCGCTCGCCTGGACGCTGGTCTGCGCGCTGATCTTCGAGCCGGCGCTGCTCGGGCCGCAGCGCCGGCGCGCCGCCTGACGGCTATTTCACCGCGTCGAGCTGACCGAGCTTCTTCACCATCGCCGCGACGCCGCCGGCCTGTACCGTGCTCGCCAGGTCGGCGCGCTGGAGCGCGAGATTGCTCACCCCGCCCGAGATCACGTCGACGATCTTCCACGATCCGCCCGTCAGCCGCATCCGATAGAAGAGCTGATCGGTATCGATCGTCACCCTGACCACCTTCTCGGCGCCGCGCGCGATCACCTGCGGGGCGACGGTGAAGCGCTCGCCCGTATAGCTCTTGAAGTTGCGCGCGAGCGATACTGCCGAGTGGCGGGTCAGCGCCTCGATCGCCGCGGTCTTGTCGGCCGGCGACGCGCTTGCCCACGCTGGCCCCGCGACCAGCGCTGCGATCCCGGGCATGTCGTAATAGCTCTTGACCAGCGGCGCGAAGCGATCGGCGCGTGCGGCTGTCCCCAGCTTCGCCTTCATGATCCCGATCACCGCCTCGTCATAGGCGCCGATCCGCGCGGCGGCCGGATCGCCGGCCTGTGCCTGCGCTGCGGCGGGTGCGGCAAGGATCAGGGCGGCGGCGAGGCGGTGGGCGGAAAATGTCAATGTCGTCATCCTATGGTCAGTCCGGCATCATGAGGTGTTGCGCAATAACCGCTGCTGAACACCGCTGCGCGGCAAAGGGTTGCGCTCCCTTTCGCAACCGCAACGGAGCGACTATGTGGGGCGTGCGACCCTCCGGAGACATTGATGGTCAAAGTTTTGCTAGCCCAACCCCGCGGTTTCTGCGCGGGCGTCATTCGCGCGATCGACATCGTCGATCAAGCGCTCGATCGGACCGGGGCGCCCGTCTATGTCCGCCACGAGATCGTCCACAACCGCCATGTCGTCGATACGCTCAAGGCGAAGGGGGCGGTGTTCGTCGAGGAGCTGAGCGAGGTGCCCGCGGGCGCCGTCACGATCTTTTCCGCGCACGGCGTCAGCCGCGCCGTCCAGCTCGACGCGGAGGCCAAGGGGCTGCCGGTGATCGACGCGACCTGCCCGCTGGTCAGCAAGGTCCATGCGCAGGGACGCCGCTATGTCGCGACCGGGCGTACGCTCGTGCTGATCGGCCATGCCGGCCATCCCGAGGTCGAGGGCACGCTCGGCCAGATCGACGGCGAGGTGCATCTCGTCGGCACCCCCGAGGAGGTCGCGACGCTCGCGCTCCCGCTCGATCGGCCGATCGCCTATATCACGCAGACGACGCTGTCGGTCGACGACACGCGCGCGATCATCGCGGCGCTGAAGGGCCGCTTCTCCGACGTCACCGGGCCCGATACGTCGGACATCTGCTATGCCACGCAGAACCGCCAGTCCGCGGTGCGCGCGCTGTGCGAGCAGGCGGACATGCTGATCGTGGTGGGGTCGCCCAACAGCTCCAATTCGAACCGGCTGCGCGAGATCGGCGAGGAGATGGGCAAGCCCGCCTATCTGATCGCTGACGGCACCGAATTCGATCCCGCCTGGATCGAGGGGGTCGCCTCGATCGGGCTCACCGCGGGCGCCTCGGCGCCCGAGGAGCTCGTCCAGAGCGTGATCGCCGCGATCGAACGGACCACGCCCGCGACCGTATCGACCCTCGACGGACTCGAGGAAAATGTGCAATTCCGCCTGCCGCCGGCGCTCGCGCGCCTGCAGCCGCGCGCCCGTGTAGCCTAGGACAAGAAAATGGGTCTTCCCCTCCCCGTCGTCACGCGCATCGGCGCCTATGCGCTCAAACAGCATATCAAGGGTGGCAAATACCCGATGGTGCTGATGCTCGAGCCGCTGCTGCGCTGCAATCTGGCCTGCCCCGGCTGCGGCAAGATCGACTATCCCGACGCGATCCTCAACCAGCGGCTGAGCTATGATCAGTGCATGGAGGCGATCGACGAGTGCGGCGCGCCCGCGGTCTCGATCGCCGGTGGCGAACCGCTGCTCCACCGCGACATGCCCAAGATCGTCAAGGGCTATATCGCCAAGAAGAAGTTCGTCATCCTGTGCACCAACGCGCTGCTGCTCAAGAAGAAGATCGACGACTATCAGCCGTCTCCCTATTTCACCTGGTCGATCCATCTCGACGGCGACAGGGGCATGCACGATCATGCCGTCGACCAGGACGGCACCTATGACGTCGCGATCGAGGCGATCGAGCTCGCCAAGGCCAAGGGCTTCCGCGTCCAGGTCAACTGCACCGTGTTCGACGGCGCCGACCCCGCCCGCCTCGCCGCCTATTTCGACGACATGAAGAGGCTCGGCGTCGAGATCACCATCTCGCCCGGCTATGCCTATGAGCGCGCCTCCGACAAGGAGCATTTCCTCAGCCGCGAGCGCACCAAGACGTTCTTCCGCGACGTCTTCTCGCGCGGCGATGGCGGCAAGGCGTGGACCTTCACCAATTCGCCGCTCTTCCTCGATTTCCTCGCCGGCAACCAGAGCTACGAATGCACGCCCTGGTCGATGCCGCTGCGCACGGTCTTCGGCTGGCAGAAGCCCTGCTACCTCGTCGGCGAAGGCTATGTGAAGACCTTCGCCGAGCTGATGGAAGGCACCGACTGGGATCAGTACGGCGTCGGCAAGTACGAGAAATGCTCGGACTGCATGGTCCATTGCGGCTTCGAGGGGACGGCCGCGACCGACGGGATCCGCCATCCGCTGAAATTCATGAGCGTCGGCCGCAAGGGTGTGCGCACCACCGGCCCGATGGCGCCCGACATCGATCTCAGCCGGGCCCGCCCCGCCGAGGACGTGTTCTCAACGCATGTCGAGCGCGAGCTTGCGCTGATCGCCAAGACCAAACCCGGCTCCAGCAAGCATGTCGTAACCGCGGGCTAGCGCCTTCATCGCGCGACCGGCGTCGAGACCGACGCCGATCAGCGCGGGAAGCTGCCACGGCCGCATCAGCAGCGCGAGCAGCACCGCGCCGATCCGGATCCCGCCGTCCGGCGCCATCGCGACCTGCGTCGCGCGTGGCAGCGTGCGATCGGCGGCATCCGAGACGACGCGCGCGACCGCGAACGGCAGCCCGTGCCGCGCCGCGACGCGCGCGGCGATGTGACTCTCCATGTCGCAGGCGAGCGCGCGCTGGGAGAAATGCAGTTCCTCCTTCTGCGCGGCGGTGACGATCATCGATCCGTCGGCGTGGATGCGGCCGACCACCGCGCCTGGCAGCAACGCCGCGATCCGGCTGATCCACCCTGACGAGGCCTCCTTGCGCGCGGTCGGCTGCGGATCGCTGCGGCGTTCGCGGGGCGGCCGCGAGGCACCGGCACCGACGCTCCATTCGCGCCGCTCCATCCCCGTCGGCGACAGCGTGCCGACCACCCAGTCGCCGACCGCGAGCCGCGGCGCGAGCGCGCCCGCCAGCCCCATGCTGAGGATCGCGGTCGCCCCCGCTGCGACGCCCGCCTCGAGCTCGGCCTCGAAACGCGTCGCGTCGGTGCCGGCAACGACGGTCGTCACGCCGTCGCGCGCGAGCGCCTTGGCCTCGCGCTTCATGCCGCATGCGACGAGAATCATGCGCGACGCTCCCGGTCCCCCGCGCAGGCGGGGGGAGAGGTCGGATGTCGGAAATGGGCTCCCGCCTGCGCGGGGGAACGCAAAGCCATCGTCACATCCCGAACCCCACACGTCGTTCGTTGCCGCGCTTGAGGTTGCGGTAGCGGGCGAGCGCCCACAGCGGGAAATATTTGGGATAGCCGTGGTAGCGAAGATAGAAAACGCGCGGGAAGCCGCCGCCGGTATAATGTTCCTGCCCCCACAGACCGTCCTCGGCCTGATGGCGTTCGAGCCAGGCGACGCCGCGCGTCACCGCGGGATGATCGACCTCGCCCGCCGCCATCAGTCCGAGCAGCGCCCAGGCGGTCTGCGAGGCGTTGGACGGCGCCGGCTCGTGCGCCTTGCGGGTCAGCGCATAGCTGTCGGCGCTCTCGCCCCAGCCGCCATCGGCATTCTGGATCGCGATCAGCCAGCGCACCGCGCGGCGCACCATCGCCGAGGCCGGATCGACCCCCGCCATGTTGAGCGCGCACAGCACCGACCAGGTGCCGTAGATGTAATTGACCCCCCAACGGCCCCACCAGCTGCCTTCGGGATGCTGGTCGCGGCGCAGCCATTCGACCGCCTCCGCCATCCGCGGGCTGTTGGCCGCTTCGCCGAGCTGCGCCAGCATCGAGACGACGCGCGCAGTGACGTCGGCGGTCGGCGGATCGAGCAGCGCGCCATGATCGGCGAACGGGATGTCGTTGAGATAATAGGCCATGTTGTCGGCATCGAACGCCGCATAGCCGCCATCCTTGCTCTGCAGCCCCGCGGTCCATTCGACGCCGCGATCGATCCGCTCGTCGTAGCGATCGCCGAGCCGGGGCCGCGCGCGGTCCATCGCCATCACCACGACCGCGGTGTCGTCGAGATCGGGATAGTGATCGTTGCCGTACTGGAACGCCCAGCCGCCGGGACGGACATCGGGCTTCTGCACCGCCCAGTCGCCCGTCACGTCGAGGATCTGACGCGGCGCCAGCCAGTCGAGCCCGCGCGTCGCCGACTCCTCGTCGCCCGCCTCGAGCATCGCGTGCGCGGCGAGCGCGGTATCCCACACCGGCGACACGCAGGGCTGGCAATAGACCTCGCCATCCGTCCGGCGGACGAGCAGCTTCTCCAGCGACGCGCGCGCGATCGCCCGGTGCGGATGCTCGGGCGGATAGCCGAGCGCATCGAACATCATCACGCTGTTGGCCATCGCCGGATAGATCGCGCCCAGCCCGTCCTCGCCGTTGAGCCGCTCGACGACGAAACCGACGCAGGCGTCGATCGCGCGGCGGCGCAGCGGCGCGGGCCACAGTCTCCGGCCACGCTTGAGCACGACGTCGAGCGCGGCGAAGCCCGCGGTCCACAGCCTCTTGCCCGGCAGCGCGCGCTGCAGCGGCCGGCGGCCAGGAAGGAACAGCTCGTCGACGCGCACGCCTCGGCGGTTGCGCGCGACCGGACGCAGCGCGCACAACACGAGCAGCGGCACGATCACGGTGCGCGCCCAATAGGACATTTTCGAAAGGTGGATCGGGAACCAGCGCGGCGCGAGGATCAGTTCGGGGGGGATTTCGGGCACGCCCGCCCAGCCATAGCCGAACAAAGCGAGCTGGATGCGCGTGAAGACGTTGGCCGCCCCCGCCCCGCCGCGCTTGAGGATTTCGCCGCGCGCCCGCGCCATATGCGGGGCGTCGACATCGTCGCCGATCATCTTGAGCGCGAAATAGGCCTTCACGGTCGCCGAGATGTCGAAGCCGCCGTCCTGATAGAGGCTCCAGCCACCGTGCGGCGCCTGGATGCGGCGCAGATAGCGACCGATCGCCGCCTCGAGCGCGAGATCGTCGGGCTCGCCGAGATAGTGGCGCAGCAGGATATATTCGGACGGGATCGTCGCATCGGCCTCGAGCTCGAAGACCCAATGGCCGTCGGGCCTCTGCGCGGCCGCCAGCGCACCGCGCGCGCGCGCGATGGCGTGATCGATCCCGTCAAGCGGATCGGGGGCGAACCCCTCGGCCTGGTCTTCAACGCGCAACACGAAATGCCTCCAACGCGCACGCCGCCGCCGTCCTGCCCGACCGCAACGCGCCTTCGATGGTCGCCGGTAGCCCGGTTTTCGTCCAGTCGCCAGCCAGGAACAGGTCGTCCCACCGCGTTTGCGCCGGAGGCCTGCGGCGATCCTGGTCGGGGGTCGCGGCGAAGGTGGCGCGCTTCTCGATTACGATCTGCCAGAGCGGCAGCTCGGACGTACCGCCATGCACCGCGACGACATCGGCCCACAGCCGCCGCGCGAGCGTTTCGCGATCCATGTCGAGCAGCGCGTCGGCCGCGCTGGTCGTGGTCGAGAGCCGATCGGGAAAGGCGAACACCCATTCCGCGGTGCCGCCGACGATCCCGGTGATCGGCGCGGCACCGGCGGGCGGCGCGACGAGGAAGTGCGCGTTGACGATGGCGTGATGTCGATCGGGGACGACGAGATCGGGGACGAGGTCCGCTGCAACCCACGCCGGCACCGCGAGGATGACGGGTTCGCCCGGCGCGACCGGATCGCGACCGTCGGCGAAGTCGAGCGCGTCGATGCGGGTGTCGCCAAAATCGAGCGCACGCAGCCGGCGACCGAGCCGGATCGTCGCACCCCGCGCGCCCAGCCACGCCAGAGCGGGATCGACGAAGGCGGCGGCAAGCGTCGGCTCGGCGATCATCGGACGGCACGCACGGCCTCCCCTGGCGAGCGTCTCGCGGACGACCGCGCCGGCGAGCGCCGCCGAGCCCTCAGCAGCCGGCGTGTTGAGCGCGGAGACGAGGAAATTGTCGAGCAGCCGCTCCCACAGCCACCCGGTCATGGGCAGCAGTTCGCCGATCGTCTGCTCCGTCCCGGCGCGCAGCAGCCTGGCAAGCGCGAGATAGTCCGACGGCGCCGTCCCCGGCACGCGGCGCCTGCTGTCGAAAAGCCACCACGGCAGGGGCCCGGCATTGGGACGCAGCACCCAGCGTGCGCCGTCGCGCACGTCGCAATAGGCGAAGCGCGCCTCGCCCGCGCCGGCGAGCCGGTCGCTCGCGCCGATCGTCGCGAGATAGTCGCGCACGGCATGGTTGCCCGACAGGACGAGGTGATTGCCGTTGTCGATCGTCAGCCCGAGCTTGGGATCGCGATAGGAGCGGCAGCGCCCGCCCGCCTGCCGCGCCGCCTCGCTCAGCGTCACCCGCCAGCCGGCCTGCGTCAGCGCGATCGCCGCCGACAGCCCGGCCAGACCCGCGCCGATGACGTGCGCCGCGCCGGCGGTCCGGCTCATCGCCCCAGCCGCAGCCTGACCAGCGTCCACAGCAGCGCCAGCCGGTTGTGGCGGACGCGGGTGCGCGGCGGCTGCCAGCCGGCCTTCTGCATCCGCCGCAGCAGCTCGGAATAGGCGGCGGCCATCATCCGCGGCGCGATCAGATGCCCCTTGGGGCGGCCGCCGAGGATCTTGTGTGCCTCGCGGAAATGATCCTGCGCCTCGGCCGCGACGATGCGCGCGGCGCCGTCGATACGCGGATCGCCGATCACCTCGGCGATGTCGCCGACGTCGATGCCCTGCGCCTCGATCGCCTCGATCGGCAGATAGACGCGACCGATCGCGGCATCCTCGTCGATATCGCGCAGGATGTTGGTGAGCTGCAAGGCGCGTCCGAGATGGTGCGCCAGCGCCAGCCCGGGCGCCTCGTCCATCCCGAAGATCCGCACCGACAACCGGCCGACCGCGCTTGCCACGCGGTCGCAGTAGAGATCGAGCGTCGCGGCGGGCGGCCAGCGTATATCGCCCGCGACATCCATCGCCATGCCGTCGATCACCGCCTCGAAATCCGCGCGCTGGAGGCCGAAGCGCTCGATATGCGGCGCGAGGAAACCCGCGACGCCGGGCGCGCGGCCCGCATAGAGGCTGGCGAGATCGCTCCGCCAGCGCTGGAGCTGGGCGGCGCGGCCGTGCGGATCGCCATGCTGGTCGTCGGCGATGTCGTCGACGATCCGGCAGAAATCGTAGAGCGCGTACATCGCGTGGCGCTCGGGCTGCGGCAGCACCTTCATGCCCGCATAGAAGGAGGAGCCCGCGGCGGACGGCTGGTTCATCGCGCCACCAGCCGGCCGAGCGCGGCGCCGGAGGCGAGCAGCAGCGCCTCGCCCTTGCCATGGTGCACGCGCTCGCTCAGCGGATCGCGCCGCCGCAGTCGTGCGGCGAGGCTGACCGCGAGCCGCTGGATCACCGCGACCTCGATGCCGAGCCGGCGATCGGCGATGCGGCGCGCGAACGGCGCGGCGTCGGCGAGCAGATGCTGGCAGCGCTCGGCGCAGGCCGCGATCACCCGGCGCAGCGCGGGCGTCGCGCGCTCGCCGGCGAGATCCTCGGTGCGCGCACCCGCGGCGGCAAGCAGGTCCTGCGGCAGATAGACACGGTCGAGCGCGCGATAATCCTTGGCGCAATCCTGAAGATGGTTGACCACCTGCAGCGCGGCACACAGCGCATCATTGGCCGGCCACAGCGTACGATCCTCGCCGTGGACGTCGAGGACGAAGCGGCCGACGGGCATCGCCGAATGGCGGCAATAGTCGATCAGATCGTCCCAGCTCGCATAGCGGTTGATGGTGCAGTCGCGGCGGAAGGCCTCGAGCAGATCGAGCGCATGGACCGGATCGAGCCCGCGCGTCGCCATCGTTTCGCGCAGCGCGACGGCGCTCGGCTCGGCGTCGCTGGTGCCGACGATGCCCGCGCGCATCGCCTCGAGCCGCGCGAGCCTCTCGTCGGCGCTGGTCGTCGGATGATCGGCGATGTCGTCGGCGAGCCGCGCGAAGCGATAGAAGGCCATGATCGGCGCGCGGTAACGCGGCGCGACCAGCATGCTGGCGACCGGGAAATTCTCGTCGGTATGGCCCTTGCCCGAGGCGAGGTCGGCGGCCGTCGCGCCGGTGGTGACGGTGGCGCTCATCGCTGCATCCGGGCCTGCGCCCGCCCCTTCCACATGCCGCCTCGCCCCCGAAAATGCTGCCACGCAGACAGCGCCGTCGCCGCGCCGTACACCACGCCGATCGCCGGCAGCGCAACCCCCCATAAGGGCGAGCGGCGATAGAAGCGCAGCATCGGCTGGAAGCAGACCGCCATCGCCGCCCAGGCGAGCGCCGCGGCAAGCTGCGCGCCGCCATGCCCGAACAGCCCGAGCAGCGGCGGAACCACATAGAGCAGGGCCAGCCCGGCGAGCGTCCCTGCAAGCATCCACGGCGAATAGCCGAGCTGCGCATAGGCCGAGCGCGAGATCATCGCGACGATCTCCGGCCAGCCGCCATAGGGCCTGAGGCTTACGGAGCGGCGGGTGAGCGACAATCGGATCGGCCCCTGGCGCTTCAGCGCGGCGCCCATCGCGCAATCGTCGATGATCGCGTCGGCGATCGCGGCGAGGCCGCCGGCACGATCGAGTGCATCGCGGCGGACCAGCATGCAGCCCCCCGCCGCCGCCGCCATCCTGGCGGCCGGCCGGTTCACGCGCCCGAACGGATAGAGCATCTGGAAGAAGAAGACGAAGGCGGGGATCAGCGCCTTTTCGGCAAGACTGTCGCAGCGCAGTTCGGCCATCAGCGAATCGAGCACCAGCCCGCGCTGCGCGCTGCGCGCGACGAGCGAGCGCAACGTGTCGGGCGCGTGCGCGATGTCCGCGTCGGTGAACCAGAAATAGGCTGGTGCGTCGTCGGCCGCCTCGACGCCGCGCTGCATAGCCCACAGCTTGCCCGTCCAGCCCGCGGGCGGCGGCGTGCCCTCGATCGTGCTGAGCCGGCCCGACGCGCCGGCGGCGCGACGCGCGATCGCCGCGGTGCCGTCGCTGCTGCCGTCGTCGACCAGCAGGATGCGGAAATCACCCGGATAATCCTGCGCGACCAGCGAGGCGATCGCGCGGCCGATCACGTCGGCCTCGTCGCGCGCGGGGACGACCGCGGTGACCGCAGGCCACGAAGCGGGCGCGGGCGCCATTCCCGCATCGGTGTCGCGCGCCAGCCAGAAGCCGTTGCGGAACGCCAGAAGCCCGATCCAGATCGCAAGCGAGAGCAGCGCCGGCGCGATCACCGGATCATCCCCTGTTCGCGGAACCAGCCGAGTGCGTCGGCTACCGCCTGCCGCCAAGGCCGCGCCGCGTAGCCGAGTTCGGCACGCGCGCGATCGGAGGCGAAGAACATGCGGTAACGCGACATCCTGAGCGCATCGCGCGTCAGCATCGGCTCGCGGCCGGTCAGCCGCGCCCACGTCTCCGAAACCAGAGCGAGCGGCATCAGCGGGCCGCGCGGCAGCGAGACGGTCGGCGGCCTGCGCCCGACCAGCCGCGCGACCTCGCCCAGCAAGGTCTCCAGCATGACATCCTCGCCGCCCAATATGTAACGGCGGCCGAGCTGCCCCTTCGCCAATGCGAGGACATGACCGCGCGCGACGTCGTCGACATGGACGAGGTTGAGCCCGGTATCGACGAAGGCGGGCATCTTGCCGTTCGCCGCCTCGACGAGAATACGCCCCGTCGGCGTCGGGCGCACGTCGCGCGGGCCGATCGGGGTCGAGGGGTTGACGATCACCGCGGGCAGACCATGCGTCGCCACCATCGCCTCGACCAGTCGTTCGGCGACCACCTTGGAGCGCTTATAGGCGCCGATCGCCGTCTGCTCGGTCAGCGGCCGGTCCTCGCCTGCCGCACCACCATCGAGCGGCGCGATCGTCGCGACGCTGCTCGTATAGACGATCCGCTTCACCCCCGCGGCGAGCGCCGCCTCCATCACGGTGCGCGTGCCCTCGCGGTTGTGGCGGACGATCTCTTGCGGGTCGGGCGCCCACAGCCGATAGTCGGCGGCGACATGGGCAAGCGCGGCGCAACCATCGAGCGCGGCGCGAATCGAGGCGCCGTCGAGCATGTCGCCGTGCACGATCGTGCCGGGGAAGCCTGCAAGATTGGTGGTCGGGCTGGTCGCGCGCGCCAGTCCGCGGACCTGCCAGCCGTCGGCGGCGAAGGCGCGCGCGACCGCGGCACCGACGAAGCCGGATACGCCGGTCACCAGGATCGTCTCGCCATTCGCCATGCCGGTCGCGCTTCTAGGCACGCCGATCGCAAATGGGAAGGAAGTGCGCGACACATGACCTGCTGTTAAGGAGCCGGCGTGATCGCCATCCTCTCCCTCGTGCTGACCCTCCTCGCGATGATCGGCACCGCCTACACGCTTGGTGCCGCGATGCTCGCCGGACGCTGGCGCGCGCCGCGCGGCGAAGCGGGTGGCGTTCCGCGGCGGAGGCCGGGGTCCATGCCCGAACTCGCGGGTCGCGCGGCGCTTGCTTCAGGCGTCGGGCCTGGGCCCCGGCCTGCGCCGGGGAACGGGGATGCGGCAGCCGAGTGGCCGTCGATCACCATGCTCAAGCCGCTGCACGGCCCCGAGCCGATGCTCGAGACCAAGCTCGCCGGCTTCCTCGAGCAGGACTATCCCGGCCCGATCGACATGGTCTGCGGCGTCGCCGACCCGGCCGATCCCGCGCTCGACGCGGCGCGCGCGGTGCACGCGCGGCTGGCCCGCGTAACAATCGTGACGGCCGCGGATCGGCACGGCGCCAACGGCAAGGTCTCCAATCTCATCAACATGCTGCCCCAAGCCGGCGGCGACATATTGATCCTCAGCGACAGCGACATGATCGTCGACCGCCATTATGCCGAATCGGTCACGACGCTGCTCGCCCGACCGGGGGTCGGCGCGGTGACGCTGCCTTATGCCGGCGTCGGCGAAACCAATGGCTGGTCGCGGATGGCGGCGGCGGGAATCAGCTGGGGATTCCTGCCCTCGGTGATGGTCGGCGTCGCCTGCCGGCTTGCGCATCCCTGCATGGGCTCGACGATCGCGCTCACCCGCAAGACGCTCGAGGCGATCGGCGGCTTCGCCCCCTTCGCCGATCTGCTCGCCGACGATCATGCGATCGGTGCGGCGGTGCGCGCGCTGGGCCTCGAGGTCGTGGTCGCGCCGCCGATCGTGCTCCACGCCTGCAGCGAATCGAGCCTCGCGGCGCTCTGGCGGCACGAGCTGCGCTGGAACGCGACGGTGCGCATGCTCGATCCGGCGGGCTATGCCGGCAGCGCGGTCACCCACGGCTTCGCCTGGAGCCTGCTTGCGGTGGCGTGCGGCGCCGGCGGCTGGGTGATCGGCGTGGCGCTGTTAGCCCGGCTGGCGCTCGCGGCGCGGATCGACGCCTTGGTCGGCCGCCAGACCGCCCCGCTGTGGTGGCTGCCCGCGCGCGACCTGTTGTCTTTCGGCCTCTATGTCGCCGCCTTCTTCACGCGCTCGGTTGATTGGCGGGGAAGCCGGCTTCATATGGCAGCAGACGGCCGCCTGTCGGCCGAGACGGAGAAATCTCAATGACGCTGCGCACGCTCTTCATGCAGGGCCCCTCGTTCGACGGCTATGACGGCGGTGCCGGCGCGCGCTACCAGATGAAGCGCGAAGTGAAGAGCTTCTGGTATCCGACCTGGCTGGCGCAACCCGCCGCGATGATCGAGGGCTCGCGGCTGATCGACGCGCCCGCGCACGACCAGAGCTGGGACGACATCAAGCACGAGATCGACGACCGCGACCTCATCATCCTCCACACCTCGACGCCGAGCTTCCGCCAGGACGTGCAGACCGCCGAGCTGGTCAAGGCGCGCAACCCCAAGGCGCTGGTCGGCATGGTCGGCGCGAAGGTGATGATCGAGGACGAGAAGAGCCTGCAGGCGAGCCCCGCGATCGATTTCGTCTGCCGCGAGGAATATGATTTCACCTGCGTCGAGCTCGCTGAAGGCCGGCCGCTGGCGGAGATCGACGGCATCACTTGGCGGGCGCCCGACGGCACGATCGTGCGCAACAAGGACCGCGCGCAGATCGAGGACATGGACGTGCTGCCGATGGTCTCGCCGATCTACCGGCGCGATCTCGACACCTCGAAATATTATGGCGGCTATCAGCGCCACCCTTATGTCTCCTTCTACACCGGGCGCGGCTGCAAGAGCCGCTGCACCTTCTGCCTGTGGCCGCAGACGATCAGCGGCCACCGCTATCGCCACCGCAGCGTGCCCAAGGTGATCGAGGAGGTGCAGTACATCCTCAAGGCGATGCCCGAGGTGAAGGAGATCTTCTTCGACGACGACACGCTGGCCGACGCGCATGATTTCGTCGTCGAGCTGTCGGGCGAGCTCGCCAAGCTCGGCTTCGGCAAGCCCGGCTTCCCGGTCACCTGGGGCTGCAACGCCAAGGCCAACGTGCCGCGGCCGGTGCTCGCCGCGATGAAGGCAGGCGGTTGCCGGGTGCTGCTGGTCGGCTATGAGAGCGGCAACCAGCAGATTCTCCACAACATCAAGAAGGGGCTGCGCGTCGACGTCGCGCGCCAGTTCACCAAGGATGCGCACGCGCTGGGTCTCACGATCCACGGCACCTTCATCCTGGGGCTGCCCGGCGAGACCGAGGAGACGATCGAGGAGACGATCCGCTACGCGCAGGAGATCAACCCACACACCATCCAGGTATCGCTGGCGGCGCCCTATCCGGGCACCTTCCTCTACAAGCAGGCGACCGAGAATGGCTGGTTCGACAATTCGAACGAACTGCTCACCGACGGCGGCACGCAGATCGCGCAGCTGAGCTACCCGCATCTGCCGGCAAGCCTGATCTTCGACAAGGTCGAGGAATTCTACAAGCGCTTCTATTTCCGCCCGCGCAAGATCGGCTCGATCGTCGGCGAGATGGTGCGCGACTGGGACATGATGAAGCGCCGCCTGCGCGAGGGCGTCGAGTTCTTCAGCTTCCTGCACAACCGCAAGAAGGCGGCATAAGCCAGGGGCCCGTCCCGCCCTGGATCGGGCGGGGCGGCCGGCGGAGCGGTGTCCGATGCGTGGTGCAGACACCAGGGCTGGCACGGGGCGATGCGCGTGTGCTGCGCGGCGTAGCGCGCCATGTTTCAACCAACCCCCGAGGGCGGACTCGTGAAGACTCTCATCGTCACCGCCGACGACTTCGGTGTCGCGACAGCGGTCAACGACGCGGTCGAGCAGGCGCACACGCATGGCATCCTCACCGCCGCCAGCCTGATGGTCGCGGGTGACGCCGCCGCCGACGCCGTCGCGCGGGCGAAACGACTGCCAGGGCTGGGGGTCGGGCTGCATCTCGTGCTCGTCGAGGGCCGCCCCGTGCTGCCGCCCGCGCACATTCCCGATCTGGTCGATGCCACCGGCCATTTCCGCACCAACATGGCGCTGGCGGGCGCCGCCATGTTCTTCCGCGCAGCGGTCCGCAAGCAACTCGCCGCCGAGATCGAGGCGCAGTTCGCCGCCTTCCATGCGACCGGGCTGCCGCTCGACCATGTCAACGCGCACAAGCATTTCCATCTCCACCCGACGATCGCCGGGCTGATCCTGAAGATCGGCCGCCGCTACGGGCTGGCGGCGGCGCGCGCGCCGGTCGAGCCTCTCGATCTGCTCGGCCGGATCGAGGCCGTGCCGCAGACGCTCGCCGGCCGGATCGCCGCACCCTATGCGCGCGCGGTCGCGCGTCGATTCCGCGATGCGGGGCTGTTCGTGCCCGATCGCGTGCTCGGCCTCGCCTGGAGCGGCCACATGACGCGCGACCGCGTCGCCGCGCTGATCGATCAGCTGCCCGACGGCATCACCGAGCTCTATTGCCACCCGGCGAGCGCGGACAGCTATCCGGGATCGGCGCCGGGCTACGCCTATCGCGACGAACTCGCCGCGTTGATCGATCCGTCGATCAGGGACAGCATCCTGCAACGCCCGATCCGGCTCGGGCGTTTCGCCGATTTTCGGGCAAGCGAGGTGGCCGCATGAGCATGATGGAGAGGATCGAGGCGCCGGCGCCTCCCCCTGGAGAGCCGGTCCGGCGCGGCAGCGAGGCGCATCTGCGCCTGTTCTGCCGCACGCTGCTCGATACGCACGATCCCTATCGCCCCGCGCTGATCCGGTGGCCGAAGCTCGACGAGGAGACGCGTCGGCGGATCGTATCGCTACCCGTGTGGGACATGGCGGTCGCCGCCGAGGGGCGGACCGGGCTCTACGTCCGCCTGTTCGGCGAGACCGTCGCCGATCCGCTGCTGAAGGCGGCGGTCGAGATGGACGCATTCGAGGAGAGCCGCCACAAGCTTGTCCTCTCCGATCTGGTCGCCGCCTATGACATCGCGATCGAACCCGAGCCCGAGGCCCTGCCGCCGCGCGACGCCGAATGGGCGTTCATGCGCGCGGGCTATTCGGAATGCATCGACAGCGTCTTCGGGTTCGGGCTGTTCAGGCTCGCCGAGGACACCGGCTTCTTCCCGCCGGAACTGGTCGACACGTTCGAGCCGGTGATGCGCGAGGAGGCGCGCCACATCCTGTTCTTCGTCAACTGGGTGGCGTGGTGGCGCCGCAACATGCCGTGGTGGCGCCGGCCGCTGTTCGAGGCCAAGGTGATCGCGGTGTGGATCGCGCTGATCTGGGAACGGATCGACATGGCCAAGGGAATGGGCGACAATAGCCGGGCGCGGGAGAATAACTTCACGCTCAACGGATCGAAGGAACTGGGCGTCGAGGTGAGCTTCGCGCAACTGGCCCGCATCTGCCTTGCCGAGAATGATCGCCGGCTCGCGCCCTATGACGCGCGGCTGCTGCGGCCGCGCTTCGTACCCGCGATGATGCGACTGGCGCTGCGCCTGATTCGCGGCGGCGGCCTGACGCCCGTGACGACGTGACCGCACGCCTGCGCTTGCCGATCGCGCTGGCCAGTCTTCTCGGCCTCGCCGCGGCGATATGGGCGATGGGCCGCGTCGGGTTCGCCGCGCTCGGCGATGCCGCGCTGCGCATGGGGGCGGGCGGCTTCGTGGGTTTCTGCGCGGCGAGCCTTCTGCTCTCCGCCATCCTCGGCGCGGCATGGTGGGCGTCGATGCCGGGCCAGCCGGTCCGCCGCCTGCCGCTGTTCGGGTGGGCGCGGATGGCGCGGGAGGGGGCGAATGACCTGCTGCCGTTCAGCCAGATCGGCGGCCTCGTCGTCGGCGGACGGGCGCTGACCAGCGCGGGGCTGGCGGCGCCGCGTGTCTATGCCGCGATGGTCGTCGATCTCACCACCGAAATGGCCTCGCAGGTCGCCTTCACATTGTTCGGGGTGGCGACGCTCGGATCGCTGCTGCTCGACGAATCGCGGCATCGCGTGGCGCCGCTTGCGTGGATCGGCGTCGCGGTGTCGATCGCGGTGACTGCGGCGTTCATCGTGCTGCAGCGCCCGATGCTCAGGCTGGCGGGTGCGCTCGCCGCCAAGCTGCTGCCCGACAGCGCGCTGTCGATGGACCGGCTGCACGCCGAGCTCGCCGACATCTATGCGCGCAAGGGTGCGGTCGCGCTCTCCTTTCTGCTCAACCTGATCGGCTGGCTCTATGCAGCCGCGCTCGCCGCGCTCGTGCTGGCGATGATCGGTTCGCCGATCGCGCTGTGGCGTGTCGTGGCGCTGGAAAGCCTGATCTTCGCGCTGCGCGGCGCGGCGTTCGTCGTGCCCGGCGCGATCGGCGTGCAGGAGGCGGGCTATGTGCTGCTCGGCCCGCTGATCGGGCTCGACCCGGAAGCGGCGGTCGCACTGTCGCTGATCAAGCGCGCGCGCGACGTCGCGATCGGCCTTCCCGCGCTGATCGCGTGGCAGGCGAAGGAGATCGGCGGCCGCCGCGCGCCGGTATAAAGCCTTTCATGATCCTGTCGTCATGCCATGATAGGCAGGGACAGCGATCGGGGGCGATCGCACCGGGGGGATGACGATGAGCAACGACATACGGCGGCTGTCGCGCTGGGGCGCGCCCAGCTATGCGCGATTCTGCGCGAGCATCCTGATCTGGGCGACGCGGCGCTGCGGGCGGTAGCGCCCTCTCCCGTCGGGAGAGGGCGGTAACGATCAGAATGCCGCTTCGTCGAGCGCCATCAGCGAGCGCTTGCCCGACTTGATCGCGAGGAACATCGCGGTCGCCTGCGGCAGGATGCGGTCGAAGAAGAAGCCCGCGGTGGCGATCTTGGCCTTGTAGAAGCCTTCGTCGTCGCCCGCGCCCTCGGCCAATTTGGCATAGGCGATCTTGGACGCCTTGAGGAAGCAATAGCCCATCCCGACCAGGCCCATCAGGCGGAGGTAATCAGTCGCCGCCGCGCCCGCTTCCTCGGGATCCTTCATCCCCTTCTGTGCGATCGTCGCGGTCGACAGCTGGAGCGCGCCGAACGCCTGCTGGAGCCCCCCGGTATAGGCTTTGAGCGCCTTGTCCTGCTTGGGCGCCATCTCCTCGCAGAGATTGGAGACAGCGTGGAAGAAGGGGCGCAGGTTGCGGCCCATATTGGCGGGCAGCTTGCGGCCGACGAGATCGAGCGCCTGCACGCCGTTGGTGCCCTCGTAGATCATCGCGATCCGCGCATCGCGCGCGAACTGCTCGACGCCGTGCTCGCGGATATAGCCGTGGCCGCCATAGGTCTGGACGGCGAGATTGGCGGCGTCGAAGCCGAGATCGGTGAACAGCGCCTTCACCACCGGCGTCATCAGCGCGACGAAGTCGGTCGCGCGCTGCTTCACCTCGGGGTCGTCGCTATGCTTCTCGGCATCGAGCGCGCGCGCGCACCATTGGCCGAGCGCACGACAACCCTCGGCATAGACGCGCATCGTCATCAGCATGCGGCGCACGTCGGGATGGACGATGATCGGATCGGCGGCGAGATCGGGGCGCTTGGCGCCCGACAGCGAACGGCCCTGCAACCGCTCCTTGGCGTAGGCGACCGCCGATTGATAGGCGATCTCGTTGATCCCGAGGCCCTGGACGCCGACCGAGACGCGCTCGGTGTTCATCATCGTGAACATCGCCGCCATGCCCTTGTGCGGCTGCCCGACCAGCCAGCCGGTGGCGTCGTCGAAATTGATCTGACAGGTGGCGGACGCCTTGAGCCCCATCTTGTGCTCGATCCCCGCGACCGACACGCCGTTGCGCGCGCCGACGCTGCCGTCGTCATTGGGCATGAACTTGGGGACGAGGAACAGGCTGATCCCCTTCACGCCGGCGGGCGCATCGGCGATCCGCGCCAGCACCAGATGGATCACGTTATCGGTGAGATCGTGATCGCCGGCGGAGATGAAGATCTTCGAGCCGGTGATCTTGAAGCTGCCGTCGGGCTGCGGATCGGCCTTGGTGCGCAGCAGCCCGAGATCAGTGCCGCAATGCGATTCGGTGAGGCACATCGTCCCCGACCATTCGCCCGACACCATCTTGGGGAGATAGGCGTGCTTGAGTTCGTCCGAGGCGTGACCCTCGATCGCGGTGGTCGCGCCGTGCGTCAGGCCGGGGTAGAGGCTGAACGACACGTTGGTCGCGCAGATCATCTCCTCGACGAGCTTGTTGACGCTCTCGGGCAAGCCCTGCCCGCCCCATTCGGGATCCGAGGCGAGCGACGCCCAGCCGCCCTCGCGGAAGGTGTCATAGGCCGCCTTGAAGCCCTTGGGCGTGCGGACGACGCCGTTCTCGTAGGTGCAGCCCTCGATGTCGCCCGGGGCGTTGATCGGCAGCAGCACGTCCTTGGCGACCTTGTTGGCCTCCTCGAGCACCGCGTCGAGCAGATCGGGGGTGAACTCCTCGAACTTCTTGAGCCCGCCGAAGCCGTCGTCGGCGAACAGCTCGTGGAGCACGAAGCGCATGTCGCGCAGGGGGGCGTCATAGACTTGCATGGGTCGACCTCTTCCGAATCACTGTGTCCCGTTCGCCCTGAGCGCAGTCGAAAGGCAGCCACCGCCCTTCGACTACGACTTCGACTTCGCTCAGTCCTCCGCTCAGGGCGAACGGAGGTTTTGTTCAGTTCCGCAGCGGCTTGCCGGTCGTCAGCATCGCCTCGACGCGCGCCTGGGTCCGCGGATCCTTGACGCTCGCCAGGAACGCCTTGCGCTCGAGCCTGAGCAGTTGATCCTCGGTGACGGTGTCGATGATGTCCGCCTCGCCACCGGTGAGCACTTCCGCCAGCCGATCGGAGACGACAGCGTCGTAGGACGTCGCCATGCCCTTCTTCTGGAAGTCGCGCACCGCGCCGTTGATGCCCACGCGGCCGCTCTCACCGGCAAGGCGGAACGTCGGCGGCTCGGGCGGCGTATAGCCGTCGACCAGCGACAGCGCCTTGGCCTTGGCATCCGCCAGCAGACGGTCGCGGTTCATCGTGATGCCGTCGGTCTCGCGCAGGAACATCAGCTCCTGCGCTTCCGCGGCCGACTTGGCGACGGTCGCGGTCGAGATCGTCTGGAACACCTTCGACAGCGCCGGCATCGGTCCATTGGGCATCATCTTCGCCTTGGCGGCGCGATCGAGCATCTCGCCGTTTCCGCCCCAGCCCGGGATGAGCCCGACGCCGCATTCGACCAGGCCGATATAGGTCTCGGCATGCGCCTGGATCGCGTCCGAGTTGAGGCAGATCTCGCATCCGCCGCCGAGCGCGAGGCCCGCCGGCGCGGACACCACCGGGAAGGGCGCATATTTGAGCGCCTTGAACGCCGCCTGCCCGCCCGCGATCAGTTTCTCGATCTCGCTCCACGCCGCGATGTTGACCGCAAACATGGCGAGCCCGAGATTGGCGCCCGCCGAGAAGTTGCTCCCCTCATTATAGACGATCAGCGCCTTGAAGTTTGCCTTCACCAGCGGGATCGCCTGGTTGATCAGCTTTATCACCTCCTCGTCGAGCGCGTTCATCTTGCCGGTGAACTCGATCGCCGCGACGCCGTCGCCGACGTCCCACAGCGCCGCCGAGCCCGTCTTCAGCAGCGGCTGCGACGCGCGCTTGATGTCCTCGAGCAGCACCACGCCCTCGGCGCGCTCGACGTCGCGATAGACGCCCTCGGCCGTCAGATATTGGCGCTTGCCATTCTCGACACGGTAGAAGGGGTTCGTCCCCGCCGACTTGAGCAGCGCCGGGACCGGACGGCCTTCCGCCGCCAGCCGCTCGGCGAGCTTGCCCGGCCCGAGCTTGTCGATCAGCTCGAACGGACCAAACTTCCAGTTATAGCCGAGCTTCATCGCGTCATCGATCGCGACGACGTCGTCCGCCGCCTCGCCGACCAGCTTGGCCGAATAGGACAGGACATGGCCGAGGATCGTCCAGGCATAGTCGCCGACCTTGCCCGGCACCGTCACCAGCGCGGCCAGGTCCTTGTCGGCCTTGCCGGGGAGCTTGTCGGGCTTCTGCTCGGCGCGATACTCGCCGGTCGTGAGATCGAGCGACTGCTTGACGCGCTTGCCGCCCGATTTGTCGAGCCGGTAGAAGCCGCCCTTGCCCTTGCGGCCGGTATAGCCCTCGGCGATCATCTTATCGACCAGCGGCATTTCGCGCACCGTCTCGAAATAGGGATCGCCCTTGGGCAGCGTCGACGACAGGCTGGCGCTCAAGAGCGGCATCAGGTCGACGCCGACGAGATCGATCAGCCCGAAGATGCCCGTCTTGGGCACGCCCATCGGGCTGCCGCCGATCTGGTCGGCCTGCTCGATCGTGACGCCCTGATCCATCGCCGCGTTGACCGCGACCGCGAGCCAATAGGTGCCGATGCGGTTGGCGATGAAGCCCGGCGTGTCCTTGGCACGCACCACGCGCTTGCCCAGCGCGCGATCGGCAAAATCCTCGACGCGGCGCGCGAGATCGGCGTCGGTGTCCGGACCGGTGACGATCTCGAGCAGCCGCATGTAGCGCGGCGGGTTGAAGAAGTGCGTGATCAGGAAGTCGCGCTTGAACTGGTCCGAGCGCCCCTCGACGAGATTGGCTAGCGGGATCGTCGACGTATTCGACGACACAGCGGTGCCGGGCTTCTTCACCGCCTCGAGCTTTTCGTAGAGCGACTGTTTGATGTCGAGCCGCTCGACGATCGCCTCGACTACCCAATCGCATTCGGCGACGCGGCCGAGATGATCGTCGATATTGCCCGTCTCGACCAATTTCGCCGCGCGCTTCGACATGAACGGCGCGGGATCGGTCTTGAGCATCTTGGCGACCGCGCCCTTGGCGATCGCGTCGCGGTCAGTCCCTTCCTTGGGGACGATGTCGAGCAGCAGCACGGGGATGCCGGCATTGGCGACCTGCGCCGCGATACCCGCCCCCATCGTGCCCGAGCCGATGACGCAGACTTTCTTGATCGGCTCCATCATGCGCGCTCCAGCACCGTGGCGATGCCCTGCCCGCCGCCGATGCACTGCGTGGCGAGCGCATAGCGGCCACCCTCGCGGCTGAGCAGCGACGCCGCCTTGCCGACGATCCGCGCGCCGGTGGCACCCAGCGGATGGCCGATCGCGATCGCGCCGCCGTCGATGTTGATCGTCTCTTCCTTGAGCCCGAGATCGCGGATGCAGGCGATCGCCTGCGACGCGAACGCCTCGTTGATCTCGACGACGTCGAGGTCGGCCGCGGTGATGCCGGCGCGCTCGAGCGCCTTCTTGGACGCACCGATCGGGCCGAGGCCCATCGTCTCGGGCGCGCAGCCCATGATGCCCACCGCCTTGATCTTGGCGAGGACCGTGAGGCCGTGCTTCGCGGCGAATTCCGCCGAGGTGACCAGCACCGCGGAGGCGCCGTCGGTGAGCGGCGAGGAGGTGCCGGCGGTGACCGACCCGTCCTTGTCGAAGGCGGGCTTGAGCCCGCCGAGGATCTCGAGCGTCGTGTCGGGGCGGATGATGCCGTCCTCGGTCACGTCGCCGGCCTTGGTGTGGATCGGGATGATCTCGTCGGCGAGCTTGCCCGCGGCGCGCGCGGCGGCGGCCTTCTGCTGGCTCTTCACCGCCAGCGCATCCTGTTCGCCGCGCGTGATCTGATATTTCTGGGCGACGTTCTCGGCGGTTTCGCCCATCCCCATATAGGCGCCGGGGCGCGACTTCATCAGCTCGGGGGACGGCATCGGGTTGTAACCGCCCATCGGGATGCGGCTCATCGATTCGACGCCGGCGGCGATGAACGCCTCGCCCGCGCCGATCGCGATCTGGCCCATCGCATAGTGGATCGCGCTCATCGACGACCCGCAGAAGCGGTTGATCGTGACCCCGCCAACCTGCAGCGGGAGATCGGCAAGCAACCCAATCAGCCGTGCGACGTTGAGACCCTGCTCGCCTTCCGGAAAGGCGCAGCCGAGGACGATGTCCTCGATCTCGGCCGGGTCGATCTTGGTCTTGTCGAGCAGCCCGCGAATCACCTGCGCGGCGAGATCATCCGGGCGGACGCGGGCGAGCGCGCCCTTGGTGGCGAGATGGAAGGGCGAGCGGGCATAGCCCGCGATCACGACGTCGGTCATCGATATCCTCTCCGAGAACAATGCCGCTGAAATAGGGCGACACGCGGTTGCCTTAAAGGTGCGATAATTTCCCTATACGTCAACTTATTTTTGGTACACAAGCAACGCGTCGCGCCGCCGCATCGAGGGCGGGGATCAAATGCGCCGATAGAGCGTACGACGTGTTGGACGATATAGGAGAGGCTATTGTGATACCGATTCTCATGGCCGCGTTGCTGGCCGCCCCTTCCGCCGATAGCGTTGTCGGCACATGGCACTCGCCCACCAAGCATGGGCTCATCCAGATTTCGAAGTGCGGATCGACGATCTGCGGCACGCTGCGCGACGGCGACGACATCCGCGCCAACCCCAATGCGCGCGACGTCAACAACAGCGATCCCAAGCTCAAGGATCGCCCGCTCAAGGGCCTCAACATCTTCAGCGGCTTCACGCCGGGCGCCGAGGGCTGGGAAAATGGCCAGGTCTATGACCCCAGCAAGGGCAAGACCTATAGCGGCAAGATCACGATCAAGGATGCGAACACGCTGACGCTGCGCGGCTGCATCTTCGTGCCGCTTTGCCGGACGGACACCTGGACGCGCGCGCGCTAAGCGCGGCGTCGCATACAAGGTCAGGGAGACCAACAGTGAAGCTTGCCCCCATCGGCGCCCGCTCCGGCGCCTCGCTCATCGCGCTCGTGGCCGCAGCCGGCGGCATCGCCGGACAGGCGCATGCCGCGGCCTTCTATCTTCAGGAACAGTCGACCAAGGCGATCGGCCGCGCCTTTTCGGGTGAAGTGTCCGAGCAGGGCGCGCAGCAGCAATGGTGGAACCCCGCCGCGATCGGAGGGATCACCGAGATCCAGACCTATCAGGGCCTGACCGCGATCCTGCCCCACGCCAATTCGACCGATCGCGGCACGACAGTCCAGGGGCCGGGGCTGCTCGGCGGCGCGATCGTGCCTGCGGGCGGCAACCCCAACCAGCATAATCCAGTCCACAACGGCTATCTGCCCAATGGCGGCTTCGCCATTCCGCTCGGCGACAAGCTGGCGTTCGGCTTCACGGTATCGTCGCCGTACAGCTTCACCACGAATTACGGTGACGACAGCTGGGCGCGCTACGGTGCCGACAAGACGCGGCTGCGTACCTTCGACTTCCAGCCGTCGCTTGCCTGGGCGCCCAACGAGCATCTCAGCATCGGCGCGGGGCCGAACATCGAATATGTCCGCGCGACGCTGTCCAACTTCCTGCCCGATCCGCTGGCGCCGACGGTCAATCCCGACGGTCACCAATATCTGAAGGGCAGTGGCTGGGATGTCGGCTATTCGGTCGGCTTCCAGTATCACAACGACAAGGTCGATCTCGGCTGGAGCTACAAGTCCGCGATCAAGCACACGCTCAAGGGCCATCTGATCATCGACGGTTTCGATCCGACCAAGGATCCGTTCGCGTCGATCATCAACCAGCGCGTCGACGGCGCCAAGGCGAGCTTCACCACGCCGTGGCAGGTCAATCTCGGCTTGCGCTATCACGTCACCCCGGCGCTGACGGTCAACGGCCAGATCACGCGCTTCGGCTGGGACAAGTTCAGCGCGATCTCGCTGGGCGGCCTGCCCGCGCTGCTCGGCAATCAGACGATCGCCGAGAATTACCACAACACCTGGTCCTATGCGCTCGGGCTCGACTACAAGGTCTCGCCCAAGCTCACGCTGCGCACCGGCGTCCAGCGCGACCTGTCGCCGATCTCGGCGACCAACCGCGATCCGCGCGTCCCCGACGGCAGCCGCTGGAACTTCGCCGGCGGCGGCAGCTACGAAATGACACAGCATATGGGCCTCGACTTCGCGGCGAGCTACGACAAGATCAAGAGCGAGCCGATCGACAAGACCGAGTCGCTGTTGGCCGCCCCGCTCGTTGAGACGCTGTTCACCGACGGCTATCTCCACAACGGCCGGGCGATCGTGCTCAGCCTCGGCGGCCATCTGACCTTCTGATGACCGAGCCGGCCCTCACCCAGAGTGAGCGGCCGGCGCAGCCGGGGAAGCGCGACGTCCTCGCTTCCCCGGTCTTCGCGCCGCGGCTGCTGACCGACCTGCTCGACCATGCCGTCGCCACCTGGCCCGGCCGCGTCGCGATCGACTTCCTCGGCCGCGAGACGCGCTACCGCGAACTCGGCAAACTCGTCGAGAAGGCGGCACGCGGGCTGCAGGATCTCGGCGTCGAGCCCGGCGACCGCGTCGGGCTGTGCCTGCCTAACACGCCTTATTACATCATCCTCTATTTCGCGACGCTGCGCATCGGCGGCATCGTCGTCAATCTCAACCCGCTCTATGTCGAGCGCGAGCTGACCCACCTGATCACCGATTCGGGTGCCAAGCTGATCGCGACCTGCGACATCCCCGACATTCTCGCGCGCGTCGGAAAGGTCTGCCGCGAGACCGCGGTCGGAAAGCTGATCGTCTGCCCGATCGCGGGCGCGCTGACCCCGATCAAGTCGATCCTCTACCGGCTGTTCAAGCGCAAGGACATCGGCGCTGTCCCGCACGACGCGCTGCATCTCCGTTTCGCCGCGCTGATCGCCAATGCCGGCCACCCGAGGTCCGCCAAGGTCGCGCCCGACGACGTCGCGGTGCTGCAATATACCGGCGGCACCACCGGCGAGCCCAAGGCGGCGATGCTGACGCACGCCAATCTCACCGCCAACAGCGCGCAGATGAAGGCGTTCGTGGGGGATCTGGCGCGGCTCGACGAGCAGGAGATCACGCTCGGCGTGCTACCGCTCTTCCATGTCTTCGCGCTGACCTCGGTGCTCAACTATTCGATCGACACCGGCGCCGAGATGGTGCTCCTGCCGCGCTTCGATCTCCAGCAGGTGATCGCCGCGGTAAAGCGCACCAAAATCTCGCAGCTGCTCGCCGTGCCGACGATCTACGGCGCGCTCAACAACCTCTCCGATGCCGATTTCGCCAAGCTCAAGACGGTGCAGCGCTCGATCTCGGGCGGCGCGCCGCTGCCCTACGACACGCGCCACAAATTCGAGACGCGCAGCGGCACGCCGGTGGTCGAGGGCTACGGACTGTCCGAGGCGTCGCCGATCATCACCTGCAACCCGCTCGACAAGCCGCCCAAGGACAACAGCGCCGGTCCCGCCTTCCCTGGCACGATCATCGAGATCCGCGATCTCGACGACCCGACCAAGCTGATGCCCACCGGCGAGCGCGGCGAGATCTGCGCGCGCGGACCGCAGGTGATGAAGGGCTATTGGAACCGCCCCGACGCCGATGCGCAGGTGTTCGTCGACGGCGCGCTGCGCACCGGCGACATCGGCTATCTCGACGAGGACGGCTATCTGTTCCTCGTCGACCGCCAGAAGGACCTGATCATCGCGAGCGGGTTCAACGTCTATCCGCGCACGATCGAGGAGGCGCTCTACGAGCATCCCGCGGTCGCCGAGGCGGTGGTGATCGGCATCCCCGACGATTATCGCGGCCAGGCCCCCAAGGCGTTCGTGACGCTCGCGCCCGGACAGACGGCCACGCCCGAGGAACTGCTCGCTTTCCTCAAGGACAAGCTCAGCCGGATCGAGATCCCGCGCGCGATCGAGATCCGCGACGAGCTGCCCAAGACGCTGATCGGCAAGCTGTCCAAGAAGGAGCTGGTCGCCGAGGAAAAGGCCAAACATGGCTGAGCCGGGGGGCGACGCGGCGACATCCGCGCCCGAATGGGGCGAACTTCACGGCATCCAGCAGGTCGCGACCGAGCTCGGCATCTCGACGCGCACGATGCGCTTTTACGAAGACAAGGGGCTGATCGAGCCGCGCCGCGTCGGCACCACGCGCATCTACACGCGCCGCGAGGTCGGCCGGATGCAGCTCATCCTGCGCGGCAAAAGGCTGGGCTTCTCGCTGCGCGAGATCCAGACCTTCCTCGATCTCTACGATGCCGACCCGCAGCATCTCGAGCAGATGCGCGCGCTCGCCGACCGGGTGCGCGCGCGGATCGAGGAGCTGGAGCAGCACCAGACCGCGATCGAGCAGACGCTCGCCGAACTGCGCCAGATCGAGTGCGAGGCGCTGGCGCGCGTGACCGCGGCGGAGGCGGCGGACCGGAGCCACCCCTAAATCCCTTTTCCTCGAGCAAGAGCGTTGGGTTAAGGTGGCCGGCGGAACTGGTGCGGCGACGACCCGAGGCGCGGCTTCGCATCGCTCCCCGGCCCCGACACCCTCCCCGATCGGAGAGCACGTCGCAAAACGCTTCAACCCTGCCGCAACAAACTCTAGGCACTGGCCGACGGGAGTGTTCGGTGTCGGTGCTGGTGACCAACATATTGCGGCGGGGCACGGCGCTGCGCACGCGGCTTCGCCAAAGCGAGGCGACCTTCATCCTGCTCGCGGTCGTCGTCGGCACGATCGGCGGCGGGCTGTCGGTGGCGCTGGGCGCGGCCGCGCACGGGCTGCAGCGCATCCTCTACGACCTGCCCGGATCGATGCGGCTGAGCGCGGCACCGACGCTTGCCTGGCCGCGGCTGATGGCGCTTCCGCTCGGCGGCGCGATGCTCGGGCTGCTCCACATCGCGCTCGAGCGCTGGCGCCAGCGCACCCCGGTCGACGTCGTCGAGGCCAATGCGCTGCACGGCGGCGCGGTGCCGTTCCGCGACACGCTGACCGTCACCGGGCAGACCTTCGTCTCCAATGGCTTCGGCGCGTCGGTCGGGCTCGAGGCGGCCTATGCGCAGATCGGCGGCGGGATCGCCTCGGTGATCGGCCGCAAGCTCAGCCTCCGCCGCGGCGACCTGCGCACGCTGGTCGGCGCGGGCACGGGTGCCGCGATCGGCGCCGCGTTCGGCGCGCCGCTGACCGGCGCCTTCTACGCCTTCGAGATCGTGATCGGCGCCTACACCCCCGCCGCGATCGCCCCCGTCGCCGCCGCCGCGATCGCCGGCGTCGCGACCGCGCGCTCGCTGGGCGGCGTCCCCTATCTGATCACGGTCGATTCGACCGGAATCACGCGCAACATGGACTATCTCGCCTTCATCGGCATCGGGCTGGTCTGCGCCTTCGTCGGCATTGCGCTGATGCGCGCGGTGAGCCTCGTCGAGGCGGGCGTGCGCCGGACCCGGCTGCCTCCTGCGCTGCGCCCCGTGGTCGGTGGCTTCCTGCTCATGCCGATCGCGCATCTCTCGCCCGAGGCGCTGTCGGCGGGGCACGGCGCGCTCCATCTGACGCTCGCGGGCGAGGCGTCGCTCGCCGCGCTCTGCCTGGTGTTCGGGCTCAAGCTGCTCGCCTCGTCGATCTCGCTGGGCTTCGGTTTCCGAGGCGGGCTGTTCTTCGCCTCGCTGTTCCTGGGCGTCCTGCTCGGGCGCATCTATGCCGACGTCACCGCGATCCTGCTCCCCGGCCAGCATCTGTGGACGCAGGATGCCGCACTGGTCGGCATGGCCGCGCTCGCGGTGTCGGTGATCGGCGGGCCGATGACGATGAGCTTCCTCGTGCTCGAGGCGACGCGCGACTTCCAGCTCACCGCGATCGTGCTCACCGCCTCGCTGGTCGCCAGCGCGCTGGTCCGCGAACTATTCGGCTACAGCTTCTCGACCTGGCGGCTGCATCTGCGCGGCGAGGTGATCCGCTCCGCGCGCGACATTGGCTGGGTGCGCCAGCTGACCGCGGGCAAGATGATGCGCAAAGCGCCCGCCACCGTCCCCGCCGCGACCAGCGTCGCCGAATTCCGCAGGCGCACCCCCCTGGGCTCGACCAGCCGCGTCATCCTGCTCGACGAGGCCGATCATTATGCCGGCATGGTCGCGACCGCCAACGCCTATGTCGACGGCGTCGATCGCGACGCGACGGTCGCGAGCCTCGCGCGCCGGCCCGACGAGACGCTGCCGCCCGAGCGCAACATCGCCGAGGTGATGCAGGCGTTCGACCGGCTCGGCGTCGACGATCTCGCGGTGGTCGATCCCGACGGCGCGCTGCTCGGCCTGCTGACCGAGACGCATGTCCGCAAACGCTATGCCGACGAGCTCGAACGCGCTCAGCGCGAGCTGTTCGGCGAGAGCTGAGGCACCGCCCTGAGCGCGCCCTTCAGATGCGGCGCGGTCGAGGGGATCGGTTGCTGGTTCTCCCAGCCACCGCCGAGCGCGAGGAAGACGTTGACCTGATCGTCGGCGAGCGTCGCCTGGCTCGCGGCGAGCGCGGTCTCGGCGGTGGCGAGATTGGCCTGCACGGTAAGCAGCGAGAGCAGATCGGCGCGGCCGAAGCGGAACAGCCGGTTGGCCTGGTCGACCGCCTTGGCGGCGCTGTCGCGGGCGCGGGCGAGCGCGCGGTCATGCTCGATCTCGCGCGCATAGCCGGAAAGCGCGGTCTCGGTCTGCTGGAGCGCGGTCAGCACCGAGCCGTCGAATTGCGCCGATGCCGCCTCGGCGGCGGCGCCCGCCTCCGAGATGCGCGCACGCACCGCGATCTGGTTGGGGAAGTTCCACGACACCGACGGGCCGACATTGCCGCCCCAGCTCGCCGCATTGCCGAACGTCGAGAACGGCCCCGCGATTCCCGCGGCGGCGCCAAGGCTGACCTGCGGATAGAGCGCCGCGGTCGCGATCCCGATCGTGGCCGTGGCGGCGGCGAGGCGGCGCTCGGCGGCGCGGATATCGGCGCGGCGACGGATCAGCGCGGAGCCGTCGCCGATCGGCAAAGGCCGCCGGATCTCCGGGGGCGTCGCGCAGTCGACCAGTTCGCGGGGAAAATCGGCGATCGGCCGGCCCATCAGCGCGGCGATCGCGTAGAGCCCGGCCTGGCGCTCGGCGACGATCGTCGGGATGGTGGCGAGGCTCTGGTCGACCGCCGCCTGCGCGCGCGTCACGTCGAAGGCGGTGTCGCGCCCGCCGTGGAACAGCCGCGTAATCGCGCCCAGCGTCGAGCGCTGCACCGCGACGACCCGCTGCGCGGCGCGGATCGAGCGATTGGCCGAGCAGACGCCGACATAGTTGCGCGCGACCGACGCAGCGACCGTGACGCGCACCTGATCGCGCGTCGCCTCGATCACCTGCGCATCGGCGCGCGCCGCCTCGATCGACCGCCTGATCCCGCCGGCCAGATCGAGCGGATAGCTCAGCCCCGCACCCAGCGCATAGCTGGTGCCGGGGATGTCGAGCGCGTCGATCCCCCCGAAGCGGGTCTGCTCGACCTGCGCCTGGATGCTGGTGCCAACCGTCCGTGCCGCCTGCGCCTCGCGGATCGCGAATGCGGCGCGACGCAGATTGGCGTCGGCGGCGCGCAGATCGGTGTTCGCGGCGAGCGCCTCCTGGATATAGGCGTCGAGCCGGGGATCATCGTAGAGATGCCACCAGCGGTCGGGCAGCGGCTCGGCAGAAAAGGCGGGTTCGACGCTGTTGACGAACGCCCCGGTCGCCGCGGGCGCGGTGGCGATCGCGCCCGCGGGGATATGGTAGTTCGGCCCCGCCGTGCAGCCGGCGACGCTCAGCGCGAGCAGGGATGCCGCAAGCCACTGTCTCACGGCTGCGTCTCGCGCAGATAGCGGCCCTGGCGATCGCGCGGCGGCATGATCGTCACGGTGACCGTCCGCCCCGAGATCAGCTGCGTGCCGCGCATCATCCGGTCGACATGGATGCGCACCGGGATGCGCTGCGCGAGCCGGACCCAGCTGAACGTCGGGTTGACCGCGGGAAGCTGGTTGGCGGTCTCGCTGCGCTGGCCGTCGGCGATCCCGCCGGCGATGCTCTCGACATGGCCGATCATGTCGTGCCCGTCGCCCATCAACCGCATCCGCGCCGGATCGCCGACGCGGACGTGGCGCAACTTGGTCTCCTCGAGATAGGCCTCGACGCGGATCGAATCGAAATCGATCATCGCGAGCCCCTGCGCACCGGCCGCCAGAAAATCGCCCGGCCGCAGCGACAGATTGGTGACATAGCCGTTGACGCTGGCATGGACCGCGGTGCGCGCGAGATTGAGCGCCGCGGTGCCGCGCGCGGCGATCTGCTGCTGGAGCGCGGCTTGCGCCGTCGCGACCTTGGCGTCGTCCTCCTCGCGGGCTTCGGTGGCGACAAGATCGCCAAGCGCGCGATCGCGCCTGGCGACGCGGCGCGCCTGATCGAGCGTCGCGCGCGCGCTCAGGATCGCGGCGTCGGCCTGCGCCAGCGCATCCTCGTAGCGCGGGCGATCGACGACGAACAGCAGCTGCCCCTTGGCGACGCGCTGGTTGTCGTGGACGTCGACCTCGGTGACCAGACCGCCGACGTCGGCCGCGGCGCGCACCACGTCGGCATAGACGTGCCCGTCGCGCGTCCACGGGTCGCTCTCGTAGCGGTGCCACAGCAGGATCGCGACGAACAGCGCGAGCGCGGCGATGATCAGCGTCACGGCCCAGCGGCCGACGGCAGACAGGGTTCGGTTCATGCGGCGGTGGGTCCAAAGGGCGCGCTGGCGAGCACGAGCAGGCCGAGCAGGAAGATGAAGAGCGCAAGATCGACCAGGGGCCGATACGCGACGATGCGATAGAAACCGACGATCTGGAGCAGCATCGCGAGCAGCCCGGTCAGCACGATCGCAAGCAATGTCAGCAGCAGCAGCGACGGCACGTAGACGCCGAAGATCGACACCTCGCCGATCATGCCGCCGCCTCCCAGGGCGGGGCGGCGGGGAACAGGTTGCGACGCAGGCTGGTGAGCAGCAGCAGCCCCGCACGGCGGCGCGCGCGCACCGGATCGAGCGCGAAGGCGCCGACGCTGCGATCGATGCCGTCGAGCAGCGCTGCGGGCGGCGGATCGGACGAGCGCGGATCGCCACGGCCGAAATAGCGCGCGATCTCGCCGAGCGTGGCGGCGACCGGCGCCTCTTCCTCGGGCGTCATCGTGCCGCGCAGCGCCGCCAGTTCGCCCGAGACATGCCCGATGCGCAGATCGACGAGCGCGTCGAGCAGCGGCCGCCCCGGATCGCCCGGCTGCGCCGCGAGCCGGGGCGCGAGCAGCCCGATGCGATCGAGCATCCGCGCCATCCAGCGCCCCGAATCGGGAGCGTTGCCGCGCGCGCGCTGCGCGACGTCGCGCCAGCCGCCGCGCACCAGCCGCGCCACCTGGCTCCCGGGGCCTGCGGTCAGGAACAGCTTCACGCACAGCCCCGAGAAGATGATTCCTCCGATCAGCCCGATCGCACCATTGGCGAAGCCGCTGAAATCCTCGCTCAGCGTCGCGCCGAGCCCGACCGTATTGAGGAAGCCGAGCAGCGTCCCGAGCGCCGGCAGCGACAGCGCGGGCCGGGCCAGCGCCGATCCGATCACCAGCAGCGCCGGCGCGAGCACCGCCGCCAGCGTCACGAAATCGGTGACGCGCGGCATCAGCGCGAAGCCGTAGAGGGCGGCGAACACCACGCCGATCGTCGCGCCGACCATGAAGGTATCGATCTGCCGGGAGGCGTTGTCCGCCGCGCCGAACAGCGCGCAGGCGACGCCTGCGATCAGCACCGCGCCCGCGCCCTGATCCCAGGCGGTCGCGATCCAGAAGATGCTGCCGAGCATGATCGTCGCGACCGCGCCCAGCGCGGTGCGCATCGCGACACCATGATCGCGGTGCAGCGCGCGGCTTCCGGCATTGTCGATCAGCCGGCCGACATGCGGCGAGATCGCGCGGACGCTCGGCGAGCGGATCTGGTCGCGCAGGTCGCGCGCGTCGCGGTGCGCGACGATCAGATCCTGCAGCCGCGACAGCAGGCTGAACAACAGCATCTCGTGCCATAGCGGGCCGCTCTCCCCGGGCACGGGCTCGAGCGCCTCCGCCTCGTTGAGCAGATGCTGCGCGGTCACGTCGCGGATGACCGTGTCGCGCACGCCGCCTTCGAGCCACGTGCCGACGCGGCCGAGCAGATCGGCGACCGCATCCGGGACGCCATCGTCGGTCGCGCTCAGCGCATCGATGCGATCCTCGACCGTGCTCGCCAGCGGCAGCATCATCGAAAGCTGATCCTCGAGCGCGCGGACCGTGCGCACGCGCGGCAGGATGCGCGCGGTGTCGAAGGGCAGATGCACCGACAGCTGGAGCAACTCGGCGATATCGATCGCCAGCGTACGCCGTTCGCGGTCCAGCGTCGCGGCGCGCGGGCGCCGCAGCGCGCCGCGCGACCAGCGCTCGGCGTCGTCGAGGATCGCGTCGATCCGCTCGAACAGCCGCTTGGTCACGGTCCGCGGGAAGATCACGCCGTGCACGAACGCGGCGCACACGATCCCGATCAATATCTCCTGCACGCGCAGGATCGACGTATCGAAGATCGTTGCCGGCACATCGACGCTCGGGAAGCCGATGATGCTGGCGGTGTAGCCGGCGAGCAGGAAGGTATAGGCGCGCGGCGTGCGATCGAGCTGCGAGATGTAGAGGCACAGCCCCAGCCACAGCGCCAGCGCGAAACTCAGCACCAGCGGCGCATTGACGAAGGTCGGCACCAGCACGACCGCCGCCGCCGCGCCGAGGATCGTGCCCATCGTGCGGAACACCGCCTTGGACAGCACCGCGCCGGCGAGCGGCTGCGCGGTGATATAGGTCGTCGTCACCGCCCAATAGGGGCGCGTCAGCCCGATGCTGAGCGCGATGTAGTAAGCGAGCATCGCGGCGGCGAAGCATTTGAGCGAGAATAGCGCCGCCTCGGCATCGATCTTCATGCCTGTGATCTTCGGGTCATGATCCGCGTCATCCTTCGCGCACGCACGGAAGACAAGTGCAATCGAGCCCGACCAGGATGCGGCGCCCGGCCAGCCGGCCGGTCCTGCAACCACCTCGGCGGCGGCTATGCGGCATGCATATTCGCAGGCACGATCTGCACGGACGCGGGCTTGCCTGGATCGAGACATCGGTCCTAGGGGATCCAAACGCCAAGGAGAGGCACGCATGCTAGACGTAGGCCACAAGATTGCGGGCGACGCGGGCGCCACGCCATCGGCGCGGTTCGCCGACATCTTCGATCCCAATTCTGGCCAGGTGCAGAAGCGCGTCGCGCTGGGCAGCCAGGCCGATCTCGATCGCGCCGTCGCCGCAGCGCAGGCCGCGCAGCCCGCCTGGGCGGCGACCAACCCGCAGCGCCGCGCACGCGTGATGTTCAACTTCAAGGCGCTGGTCGAGCGCGACATGGACAAGCTCGCTCATGTCCTCTCCTCCGAGCACGGCAAGGTGATCGCCGATTCAAAGGGCGACATCCAGCGCGGGCTCGAGGTGATCGAATTCTGCTGCGGTATCCCGCACGTGCTCAAGGGCGAATATACGCAGGGCGCGGGCCCGGGGATCGACGTGTGGAGCTTCCGCCAGCCGCTCGGCATCGGCGCGGGCATCACCCCGTTCAACTTCCCCGCGATGATCCCGCTGTGGATGTCGGGCGTCGCGATCGCCACCGGCAATGCGTTCATCCTCAAGCCGTCCGAGCGCGATCCGTCCGTCCCCAACATGCTCGCCGAGCTGTTCCTCGAGGCGGGCCTGCCCGCCGGCATCCTCCAGGTCGTCCACGGCGACAAGGAAATGGTCGACGCGATCCTCGACCATCCCGCCATCGCGGCGGTGAGCTTCGTCGGCTCGTCAGACATCGCGCATTATGTCTATTCGCGCGGCGTCGCGGCCGGCAAGCGCGTGCAGGCGATGGGCGGCGCCAAGAACCACGGCATCGTTATGCCCGACGCCGATCTCGACCAAGTCGTCAACGATCTGTCGGGCGCGGCGTTCGGCAGCGCCGGCGAGCGCTGCATGGCGCTGCCGGTGGTGGTGCCGGTCGGCGAGGACACCGCCGAGCGGCTCAAGGCCAAGCTGATTCCCGCGATCGAGAAGCTGCGCGTCGGCGTGTCGACCGATCCCGACGCGCATTACGGCCCCGTCGTCACCGCCGCGCACAAGGCGAAGATCGAGAACTATATTCAGATGGGCGTCGACGAGGGCGCCGAACTGGTCGTCGACGGTCGCGGCTTCACGCTGCAGGGGCATGAAAAGGGCTTCTTCGTCGGGCCGACGCTGTTCGACCGGGTCACCACCGACATGACGACCTACAAGGAAGAGATTTTCGGCCCCGTGCTGCAGATCGTCCGCGCCAAGGATTTCGAGGAGGCGGTGGCGCTTCCCTCCAAGCATCAATATGGCAACGGCGTCGCGATCTTCACGCGCAACGGCCATGCCGCACGCGAGTTCGCGTCGCGGGTCAATGTCGGGATGGTCGGGATCAACGTGCCGATCCCGGTGCCGGTGGCGTACCATTCGTTCGGCGGCTGGAAGCGCTCGGCGTTCGGCGACACCAACCAGCACGGCATGGAAGGCGTCAAATTCTGGACCAAGGTCAAGACGGTGACGGGGCGCTGGCCCGACGGTTCGGTCGACGGCAGCAATTCGTTCGTCATCCCGACGATGGGGTGATGGGGTGACGGGCGGCCACGTATTTGCTCCGTCATGCTGAACTTGGTTCAGCATCCAGATGCGCAACCTCGCCCCATGCGCGTTGCGTGTCTGGATCCTGACCTTCGTCAGGATGACGGGAAGGGCGGGAGACCGAGGCTCGGCGACACATCCTCCCATAGCGGATTGTCGCGCTCGATCAGAGCTGCCTTCCAGTCACGGTGCCAGGCCTTGAGCTGCTTCTCGCGCCTGATTGCGACGTCCATCGTGTCGGCGACTTCATAGTGAACCAAGCGATGCACGCGGTATCGCGACGTGAAGCCGGCAAACGTCCCGGCCCGATGCTGCTGCAACCGCCCGATCAGGTTCGACGTCACGCCGATATACAGCGTGCCGTGCCGTCCGCTGGCGAGGACATAGACGCAAGGATGGCGATCGATCATCGGGCGTAGCGTGTCTGGATGCTGACCGTCGTCAGCATGACGGAAGAGGATGGGAAGACAAGTGAGCGACCAATTCGATCTCACCGACGACCAGCGCGAGATCCAGGAGCTCGCGCGCCGCTTCACCGCGGATGCGATCATCCCGCATGCCGCCGAGTGGGACGAGAAGCACATCTTCCCGCGCGACACGATCAAGGCCGCCGCCGAACTCGGCTTCGGCGCGATCTACGTCAGCGAGGCGAGCGGCGGGATCGGGCTGGGGCGGCTCGAGTCGGCGCTGATCATGGAGGCGATGGCCTATGGCTGCCCGTCGACGAGCGCGTTCATCTCGATCCACAACATGGCATCGTGGATGATCGACAGCTTCGGCAGCGAGGCGGTCAAGGCCAAATATCTGCCCAGCATGGTGACCTGCGAACGGATCGGCTCCTACTGCCTCACCGAACCCGGCTCGGGATCGGATGCCGCGGCGCTCAAGACCAAGGCGGTCAGGGACGGCGACGACTATGTCGTCACCGGATCGAAGGCGTTCATCTCGGGCGGCGGCGAGAACGAGATCTACGTCGTGATGGTCCGCACCGGGCAGGACGGCCCCAAGGGCATTTCCTGCCTGGTCATCGAGAAGGACATGGCAGGCGTCAGCTTCGGCGGCTTCGAAAAGAAGCTCGGCTGGCATTCGCAGCCCACCGCGCAGGTCAATTTCGACGGCGTGCGCGTCCCCGCCGAGAATCTCGTCGGCGCCGAGGGCCAGGGCTTCTCGATCGCGATGTCCGGGCTCGACGGCGGCCGGCTCAACATCGGCGCCTGTTCGCTCGGCGGCGCGCAGCGCTGCCTCGACGAGGCGCAGCGTTACACAGGGGATCGCCGCCAGTTCGGGCAGCGCATCATCGACTTCCAGAACACGCAGTTCGTGCTCGCCGACATGGCGACCGAGCTCGAGGCGGCGCGCGCGCTGCTCTACGTCGCCGCCGCCAAGGTCAGCGCCGGGGCGCCCGACAAGACCAAGTTCGCCGCCATGGCCAAGCGTCTCGCCACCGACATGGGCTCGTCGGTGGTCGACCGCGCGCTGCAGATGTTCGGCGGCTATGGCTATCTGCAGGACTATCCGATCGAGCGCTTCTGGCGCGACCTGCGCGTCCACCGAATCCTCGAGGGCACCAACGAAGTCATGCGCATGATCGTCGCGCGGGAGATGATGAAGCAATGAGCACGTACGAAACCATCCTGGTCGAGCAGCGCGGCGCGGTCACGCTTCTGACGCTCAATCGCCCGCAGGCGCTCAACGCGCTCAACAGCCAGGTGCTCGCCGACATGGTCGCCGCCGCGCGCGCCTACGACGCCGATCCCGGCCAGCGCTGCATGGTCGTCACCGGCAGCGAAAAGGCGTTCGCCGCCGGCGCCGACATCAAGCAGATGCAGGCGATGGGATTCGCCCAGGCGTATGGCGAGAATTTCTTCGGCGGCTGGGAGGATTTCACTCGGACGCGCAAGCCGATCATCGCGGCGGTCGCGGGCTTCGCGCTCGGCGGCGGCTGCGAGGTGGCGATGATGTGCGACTTCATCCTCGCCGCCGACACCGCCAAGTTCGGCCAGCCCGAGATCAAGCTCGGCGTCGCGCCCGGCATGGGCGGATCGCAGCGACTGACCCGCGCCGTGGGCAAGGCCAAGGCGATGGAGATGTGCCTGACCGGCCGGATGATGGGTGCGGAAGAGGCCGAACGCGCCGGGCTGGTGTCGCGCGTCGTCCCGGCCGCAGAGCTGATCGACGAGGCGATGAAGACCGCAGCGGCGATCGCCGCGATGCCGCCGCTCGCAGCACTCGCCAACAAGGAGATGGTCAACGCCGCGTTCGAGACCGGGCTCGCCCACGGCATCGCGTTCGAGCGCCGCCTGTTCAGCGGGCTGTGCGCGACCGACGACAAGGCCGAGGGGATGACGGCGTTCGTCGAGAAGCGACCGGGCGTGTGGACGGCGCGCTGATTGAAGCGATCCGTTCGTCCCGAGCGACGTCGAAGGACATGCTTCGAGCGCGGCGCGTGCAACGCGCACGTCGACGTCGCCCAATACGATCAGGAATTTTCTGGAGAGCGTTGAAATGCAGATCGGTTTCGTGGGTCTCGGCAATATGGGCGGCGGCATGGCGCTCAATCTGGTCAAGGCCGGCCACGCCGTCGTCGCCTTCGATCTCGCCGACACGGCGCTCGCGCGCGCCAGCGAGGGCGGCTGCACGACCGCCGCGAACGCGAGCCAGTCGGCGACCGATGTCGACGCGGTCGTCACCATGCTGCCCGCGGGCAGGCATGTGGCACAAGTCTATGCGGAGCAGATCTTCCCCGCCGCCAGGCCCGGCACACTGTTCCTCGATTGCTCGACGATCGACGTCGCGACGGCAAGAGCCGTTGCGTCCGACGCCGCGGCCAAGGGTTTCGAAATGGTCGACGCGCCGGTCTCGGGCGGGATCGCGGCGGCCAATGGCGGGACGCTCACCTTCATGGTCGGCGGTCCCGAGGCGGCGTTCGCCAAGGCCGAGCCGATTCTTGCGAGGATGGGCAAGGCGGTGATCCACGCCGGCGAGGCGGGCGCGGGCCAGGCGGCGAAGATCTGCAACAACATGATCCTGGGCAGCCAGATGATCGCGACGTGCGAGGCTCTGGCGCTGGCGATCCGGCTCGGGCTCGATCCTCAGAAATTCTACGACATCGCCTCCAAGGCTTCGGGCCAGAG
>CAIQHF010000043.1 GCA_903871605.1 uncultured Sphingomonadaceae bacterium | reverse complement strand
TCGGCAGCCGAGGCTCGATGATCGACCATTCCTGATCCGTCAGTTCATACCGCCGCCGCGTCATTCAGCCTCCCTTGAGACGGGAGAACCTGAATCACGCCATTCCCGAAATCTCAACCGCCTTTATGAGTTCCCGCCCTAATAAAAAAGCTAACGCTCGTGCTCATGGCTGACATCGACGCGCATGGGTGAATTGATCTCACACCCTTTGATCAGCCTATCCGCGCCGGTTGGAGACGCGACTAATGGAATGTCCTCAGGGCTGTATGAACCGCGCCGGGTTTGCCGGAGGCTCCAACTCCTGAGAAGGCAGAGCCTGTATGAGCAAGACGACGAACAAGTTTGCACCGGAAGTGCGCGATCGCGCGGTGCGGATGGTGGCCGATCACGAGCGCGATTATCTCTCCCGCTGGGCGGCGGTGGTGTCGATCGCGGAGAAGATCGGCTGCGTTCCGCAGACGCTGCATGAGTGAGTGAAGAAGGCCGAGATCGACAGCGGCAAGCGCGCTGGCGTCCCGACTGAGGTCGCCGCCGTCCTTTACACGCTCATCCAGACCGCCGGGCTTAACGACATCGACCCCCAGGCCTGGCTCGCCGACGTCCTCGCCCGCATCGCCAGCCACCCGATCCGGCTGCTCGATGAGCTGCTACCTTGGAAATGGCGGCTCCAACCCGACGCTATCGCCGCCTGATCTTCTATCGGCTGCGGCCCTCGCCGGATGGGTACGAGAACGCGGTCATTGAATATTGTGTCGCTCCCTCCTAATTGCTGACGGGACGGTTTCGAGCACGCACATTATCCGCCGGAAACGGAACGGCGATACATAGTGAAGATCGGCGCAGATCCTCTATAGATCCTATCAAAATCGACTTTTTAGGATCACTCAAATGAGAACCACTTGTTACAGCGGAACTTTCCCCGATCGGGACTGTCGCCATTCGGTCGGAATTGCCGATTTATGTCAATGGTTGCTGGGAATGCCGAAGTTGATCGTCTGCTGGTGCGCACTGCACGCAAGCTTGTCGGACGGACGATAGCTTGCCTGGTAGCGAATGTTGCGCGCCATCCCCGTCGCGGCTGCAACGAACACGAAGGGCGGATAAGCGATGACCGGCCGCGCATGCGCGGTCGTGCCATCGGCGTTGATATCGAACTCAAGGTCGACCCACCCTTCAAAGCCGTAACGAAGTGCTTCGGCCGGGAAATCACTGCTGCTCGCCCCGGAGGATTTCATCGCGGGTTCGACCCCGATAAGCGAGCATTGTTCTTCCGATAGGCCGGTACGGCTAAAATATTCGTGCGCCTGGTCGAGCTTGCCGGCGGCGGCCGAGAGATTGGCAAGGCGAAGCAGCGCGACCTGGCGGAGCGGATGATGGTCCGGCAGCCGGTTGTCGTCGGCGACCTGAATGAGCGTCGCCGTGCCAGGATGGCCGAGCAGCAACAGCGTGTCGTTCGCGAGCGCATCCTGCGCGAAGCCCGGCTGCGCCAGAACGAGAGGCGCAGCGTCGCGCGGTGTTTGCGAATCGCCGGATCGCAAAATGCCGCGCGGCAATTGCCCAGCGGCTTGCGCGCGAAACACCAGGATAAAATCGACGACCTCGGGCGGGAGGTGTGATCGGCCGGCGATCGCAAGCGCCTTGTCGAAGTCGGCGGCCGATGCGGTGGTGCTTGGATTGAGAATGCCGCGGGCAGTGATCGCTGCGACCTCGCCCGCCTGATCGTTCGCCGCTTCACGCTTCTTGGCTAGTGTCGCCAAGCTTTCCAGACTGGAGCCCACCTTCGCGTTCTCAAAGTCGAACCCAGCGAGATACGGTGTTGCCCATTCGCTGAAGCGATCCCGCAGCGGGCTCGTTATCCCCGGCAACTGTCCGCCGCTCGCGCTGCACCGAAGCTCCACGCGCGTCAGCAGACGGTAGAACGGAGGGATCTTGGCGATGTCGCTGGGACGCCAATACCATTGTTCGACAGCGCGCGCGAAGGCAGAGGCGACGGCATAATCACCTTTCGTATAAACCGTCGTGGCGACAGGCACGTCGCCTGCGTCGTCGATGCCGAATTCGACGATCGCCGAGTCTTCGGGGGTGAGACCGGTCTCGGTTCCGCATTGCGGCGGCGCCATCGACGCGGCGATGGCAAAGGGCGACTGCTGAATACGGCCGGCCCCCGTGTATGCGAGGTAAAGCCTTGCCTGGTCATTGTTCCCGTTCAGCAACTCCGCTTCGGCTAGATCGCCGCGCATGGCGACCTGGGAATAGGAAACCCGGTCGGTCAATCCTCCCGATAGGTCGAGCGCCTGCTTCAGGTCCGCGAGCGCTTCCTTGTTGCGTCCTTGATTCATCAGCACGCGGCCGCGCACCGTGTGAATCGTCGCCAAAGTCGCGTTATCAGGTTTGCGTTGCACGCTTGCGATCCGAAGCGCATGGCCAAGATCGTCCAGGGCCTGACGGCCGCCATCGAACTGCGTAACCTGCGCACGCTTGATGAGCAGCGACAACCGTGCGGCATCGTCAAGCGGCTCCATTGTCGCCGTGAAGTGGGCAACCGCGCCATCGTGATCGCGCCTGCGCATCGCGATGGCGCCGAGAGCCTGTTCGCCACTGGACACATCGAACGCCATAGACACGCCGGCTTGGCGGAGGATCGGCAGACCGACGAGGAGTTGCGTCTCCGCTTCCTCGTAACGCGCCGCATCGTAGAGGCACAGGCCGCCGCGAACCGCAATCGTACCGGCGGCCAGCGTCCCGGGTTTGACGCGAGGATCGTCGCCCAGCCGCTGGAAGATCGGCAGCGCGGTCGCGCAATCCCCCTTGGCGGCGGCGTTGCTGGCGTCGTTGAACTGCTGCTGCAAGGAGGGAAGCGGAGGTGTCGCGGAAACGGGAGCGGCGGCAGAGACCGGCGCCGCGGCTGCCAAAACGATCACGCAACCAGCGATACAGCCACATTCCGACCGCTTCATTATTCTAACGCCCTGGAATCTTCCCCTGCCGACTGTAACTATGGCTGGATGTGGGGACTGTCCATCTTGGTTGCAGCTTCGTCGCTGACTGTCTCGCCGGCCGCCGCCGGGGTTTCGAGACCCGGCGACTATGCCAGCACGGTCGTGATGTTCGGTGCGCATTGGTGCGCGCCCTGCATGGGCGAAATCCGTCGATTGCCTGAAATGGCAGCCGAAGTGGCACCAGACCACCTCCTGCTGGCGTGGGTCGATCGTTTCATCGGCGCTTCACCGACGACCACGCAACTCGAGTCCCTGTCGCCCGATGTCGCGCGCCGATTGGCGCGAAGCCTAATGGGTGACGGTTACGGGCTACCCTTTAGCGTAATGTTCGATCCGCGCGGAAAGATGTGCGCCGTTCGGCGATCGGCGATCGGCCCGGCGGACATCACCAGCATGCGCTTGGAATGCGCCGCTTCCAAATGAACGGGGCCGGGTTGCCACCCTTGCGCTGCCCCCCCCATGTTAGTGGCACCGTGCCTTTTATCCTCCCCCCGGCGAGGCAGCTCCGCGCCCATTTGTCGCCGTTCTAGCCCCCGTTCAATCATCTCTAAAGCCGTCATCCGTTTGGGGGCTGCGATGTCTTCGGGTTACGGAGCTTCATGCCTCACCGAACCGTCCCGCGCTCGAAGTCACTGGCGACGTCAGGATCGATCTTCGTCGCCGCTGTCATGTCCGCTTGGGCTTTCGCGCCAGCGCCGCGTTTGGCCTCGATCAGCGACAAACCGTATAGCGCGGTCGCGCGCCGGGAGAGTGCGAGCGCTTTGCCATAGGCCGCCGCTGCTTCGTCGACGTGACCGGATCGCCACTCGACAAAACCGAGTTCGTCTTCGAGATCGGCCCGCTCAGGCGCCAGCGCGGTCGCGGTCCGACATTCCGCCAGCGCGAGGTCGAGTCCGACGCCGGCCGCCGCCTTCTCGCGGCACAGCGCCGAAAGCAGAATCGGATCTTTGGCAGCGCGGCGGGCGCCTTCGAAATCCTTGGTGGCGGCCGACGACTGGCCAAGCCGCTGCTCGTCGATCCCGCGACGAACCATGGCATAGGGATCAGCCGGATTGGCCTTGAGCGACAGTGTCCAAGTTGCGATGGCCTCCGCGTAAGCGGCGCGGTCTTCGTGGAGCCAAGCCTGCGCAGCGTAGAGCATCATTGATCCGGGGAGGAGCTTCGCCGCTGCATCGAGATCGGATGCGCGGTCCGCGAAATCATCTTTCGGCCGGATTTCGGAACGATTGACGCCAATCTCCGCGCTCGGCTTGATCTTCGCTGCAGCATCGAGCGCTTTCATGGCATCGCTGGAATTGCCGAAACGGGCGTATGTCCGAGCCGCGGCGAGATAGGCATAGGGGTCGGTCGGTCGCGTGTCGGTCATCAGCTTCGCCTGGCGCACCGCCTCGTCGCGCCGACCGAGGGCGGACAAAGCGTTGACCCGGAGAAGGTGCGCCGCAAGCATGTCCGGTTGCAGCTTGAGCAGGGCGTCCGCATCGGCGAGGGCATGCTCCTCGTCGCCGAGCATGCGATAGTCAACGGCACGACGTTGAAGCGCGAAGCTCGAGGTGGGATCGAAGTCGAGCGCCCTTGAATAGGCGACGACCGCTTCGCGCGGTTGATTGCGGCCATCGGCGATTACCCCACGTCCACGGTAGACGGTAGCGTTACGAGGATCGAGCTTTTCGGCGGCATCCAAGTCCGCTTGAGAGTGTTCGAAATCGCGGGTCCAGGCATAGGTCATGCCCCGGCCGGAGAGCGCCCACTCGTTTTTCGGATCGAGCGCCACCGCCTTGTCGAAATCTGCCCTGGCTTCATCGACACGGAAGCGATCGAGGAGCATGTTACCGCGCTGAACGAAATCGTCGGCCGTCGTCGGCGTCCGCTTCATCGCCGCGTCGAGTTCTGCGTTGGTGGCGCCATAATCTTTCTTGCCTAGAAAGACGGCCTTGTCCGCGAGCGAACGGAGTTTCGCTTGGACGGCCGGGGCGTCCGATGCGGAGAATTCTCGCTCGACGGCGTGTTCGTCCTCCTCGACAGTGAAATGCGTGCCCGAGAGGCTTGCGGTGCGATGATAGGCGATCCCACCGGCTGTCTCGTCCACTGGATCGCCGTGGTCGATCTTAAAGGCCGGCGACGAGAGCAGGATCGTCTCGGTCGTGCGGGTCGAGGAGGGATATGGCACGGCGAATGGTGCATCTTGGTTCGGCCCAGGATCGCGCGCGAAATCGGCCTTGTAGCCGACGCCGGTGCCGTCGGTTTCGTACCATCCGGTGCTCCAGTCCATCTGCGCAGTGCCGTCCATCACAAGCCTTTCCTCGCGACGTGCGGCATCGAACGACGTTGACACTGATTTGACGGTGACGAAGTCGTATCGCTGCCGCCAATATTGGCGCATGTCGCTATCGAGGACATTTGGGGCCAAGGCGAGCAGCTGCTGGTTCATAGCCACGGCTTCGTCGTCGCGAAGTACGGTTTCTACGTGGATCGGCGCGGCAATCGAGACACCTCCGCTCGCGTCGATCCGGATGTTCGTCTCTTCGAATGGCTGGCTGGGAATAGGCGCATCCATTCGGATGAGAGTCGCGCCGGGCATCAATGGCAGACCCCACCGAAAATCGGGCGTCTTGATTTGATCAAGCGACCGATCGCCCATCCGCGTCCCGTCAAGCCAGTAGACGTGTCCGCCGATGCTCACGCGGACGAGGATGTGGTTGAACAGTGCGATCATCGGCAGGCGCTGGTCGAGCCCGTCCCCGCCGCCGATGCTGACGACGACCGGATCGGCCTGGATGCCCAGCTCGTGCAGCAAGGCGAGCAGAAGCGCGGTCTTTCCCTTACAATCGCCGAACCGGCGCTGCCAGGTCGTTTCGGCGTCGGCCGGCACGAGACCGCCGTCGTTCATGCCGAGGAAGACGTAGCGCACGCGATCTTGTACGAGCGCGAGAGCCGCCTCCGCACGCTTTTTGGGATCGGGCGAGCGCGCGGCGATCATGTCCATTTCCTTGCGGAGCGCGCTGCCGGCGGCGATCGTGGTGCTCTTCTGGTAGAGCGGAGCCATCAGCCGCGCGAGATCGGCCCAGTCGGCGAAATCGGTCATCTCAACCTGGCGCATGATCGCGTAGCGAGCCGGAGCGCCTTTGGGCGCGGCAAGCGGCGGCAGATTGTCGAACGTCAGCTCGGTGGTGGCTTCTCCGCCCTTGATCTGCACCTTGAGCGGCGGAAGACCCGTCGTGCTGCGTAGCTTTATATGCGTCGCCGACGGCCAGCGCGCCGACAGATGTGCGCGATCGACCGGTATCGCGTTCCAGCCGCCGCCGACATTCTCGACGTGTGTCCCGAGCGCGGGATCATGTTGTATGATCGACGCGGCGAAATCGACGGTGTCGCCGACCTGCAGGCCTTCGGGTTGGATCGTTCCGGTCAGCACGCCGTCGAGCATCGCGTTCTCAAGATTGCTCTCGCGACGGACGACGGTGAAGCTCTGGCTGGCAAGGACGTCGATGACCTTGTCGCCCCGGCGGATCAGCAGTTTGTGAACGGTCGCCGTATCCGTATCCGGATTCCAGGCGATAACGACGTTTCCGGCGGACAAGCCCTGCGGAGTCTGGATCTTGAAGACGCTTTCCGAATAGCGCGTTACGCCGCCCGGCTGCAGATCGGTTTGTTGGTCCTGCAACAGCATCCGAACTGGCGCCATGCCGTCGTTGGCTGGAGCGGTTGCCGGTTGCACGGGCTTCACCCAGGCGGGGGCTGGTCCCGTCGCGAGCGTGCTCGACGCGATCGCACCGCTCGACGATGCGCTGGCCAGAGCGAACGCACAGAAAGTCCTTATCATAAGCCCCCTTACGACATCCCCGACGTAACTTAGCGCTTGGTCGCGCAACATCAATCGCCCTATCGCTTCACAATCCGCTGGCGCGGAGGTTTCTCGCACCATATCGTCACCGAAAAGAGGGGCGGGGCGTGCGACGATTTCGCGATCTGATCTTTGTGGTAGTGGCATTCGCTGCTTCGTTTCCGGTCGCGGCCGCCAAGCCCGTCGGGGTCAAGCCGGCGGGCAGTCCTGGCAACTGGATTAGCCCCGACGACTATCCGCCCGAGGCACTTCGCCAATCGCAGGTAGGAACGACTGCCTTTCGTCTCGCGGTCGACAAGGATGGACACGTTACCGACTGCACCGTCACCGCTTCGAGCGGTACAGCATCGTTGGACGCAGCGACCTGCAGGGCCCTCGTGGCAAGAGCGAGTTTCGTACCTGCCCGTGATCACCGGGGCCAGACGATCGCGGCCACTTATTCCAGCTCGGTTCATTGGCAAATCCCGCACGACAGCGGCTCGCCGCGTTTCTCGATGTTCAGCTGCGCGGTGGGCTTGCCGACAGATATTCGGATCGTGACTTTGAATGGTTGCGTGCGCTGACTGCAGGCGCGTGCGCACCTGATATCGGTTATTCGCCTAACGGCCGGTAGGCGCTATTCTTAGAGCGGCTCGTTTGCACAAGCAGGCCTGGAGGCGACCGACGGCTTTCTCAAACAGGTCTTCCGAAACCGGTCAGTCGGCTAACGGCCAGCTCCGGCCATCGGTGAACACCTGAACCAGCGACCGGTGTTGGGATGCGCTCAAACCGTGGTGGATGTCATCTCCTGGGTCTAAACCGTTCTCGCCGTCGATCCCGCGATCGAAGCTGGTGCCCGAGCCTAAACCGTATATTTCCCACGTGCCGGCATCGGTGGGTTCGGGATCGTCGGGAAATTTGGCGGCCCGGCGAATCGCCGGCCAAGCTGCCGACACGACGACCCCTACCGTCGCCAGCGCGGCATATCTCGTTAGTTGCACGCAGCGTTATGCCTCGACGCGCGGATGCTCGCCCGCGCGCTGAGGCAGCAGCAAAATGCATAGCAGGATTACCGCGCCGAGCACCGCAGTCGCCAACGGACGGCTCATGTTGAGCCCGCCCTGTGCCACCGGCTTATCGAATAGGTCGCCGAGCGTCGCACCGAGCGGTCGCGTCAGAATGAACGCCGCCCAGAACAGCAGAACACGCGAGACTCTTGTCCAACGATAGAGCGCGATCAGCAGCATAAGCAGCAGGCCGAAGACGAGCGCGCCGCCTTCGTAGCCGAGCCCCGCATCTGCGATCCAGTCGCCGAGTGCGGTGCCGAGCGTCTGCGAGAAGGTGATCGTGATCCAGTAGAAGATTTCGGCCCTTGGCGAGCATACCGTGTCGACCGAAACGCTGCCCATCGTCCAGTACCACGCGCAGAGCGATGCCAGCACGCAGGTCGCGAGCAGGATAGAGCCGCCGGGATAGCCGATGCCGAGCGACCGGTCGGCGAAGTCCGCCATCGTAGTGCCTGCCGTGGTCGAGGCGATGATCGTCGCCCAGTATAGAAAGGGATGGAAGCGCTTTGCCGCGATCTGCCCGGCGACGAACACGACGAGCAGCGTCGCGAAGATCGCGGTGCCGACCAGATAGCCGAGATTCATCGTCATCGTGACGGTGTCGCCGCCGGTCTCGCCGAGCGTCGTCGCGGCGATCTTGATGAGCCAGAAGGTCAGCGTGACCGCCGGCACCTTGCTCAGCGCTTCGCCCGCAAGCCTATCGCTCGTCATTTCGGACATGCCTCTTAGGATGGATGGTGATCAATCGATCGGAGCAAAGACGAGCAACCGCAGCGTGCCGGGAAGCACGTGCGGCCGGACGCCGGGCGTCGGGTCGGGTTGCGTGTCGGCCGCTGCGACGAACAGGCGACCGGTCTTGGCATCCACCGCCATCGTCCGGCCGCTCGCCGCCGTGCTAAGCGTCTCGAGCAACTCGTAGTGATCCGGCGTGGCCTGCCGGTAGATGCTGATCGAGCCATCCTTGCCGTTCGAACTGAACACGCGTCTGCGCACGGCATCGAAGGCGACCGCGTCGCTGCCGAGGCCGATCGGCAAGGTTGCGACCACGCGGCCGTCGGTGGCGTCGACGACCATCATCGCGCTATTGACGCAGCCCATGAAGAGGCGTTTGCCCGCGCGGTCGTAGGCGAGGCCGTGCGGGCTGGTGCAGCCGGGCGTCGGCCAGCGCGCGATGATCCGGGCGGAACGGGCGTCGATTTCGAGCAGCTCGCTCTTTTCCTCGCCGGCGACGAAGATCCTGCCGCTGCCGTCGGCGACGATATATTCCATCTTCTCGCCGGCATTGATCGTCGTCACGACATCATCCGTCCTCGGATCGACGACGCTGATCGTGCCCGGGTCGCCCTCGACGACGAAGATGTGACCGGTAACCGGATCGGCGGCGATCGCGTCGGCGTCCTCGGCAGCAGGGATGGCCTTAGTGGTCGCGAGCGTCTTGAGATCGAACGCGACGACACGGCCGGCGCGGCCGTCATCGGTGAAGCCCTGGCCGGTGGCCGCCGAGATCGCGATGCCGTGTGTTCCACCGGCTATGCCTCTTACCTCGCCGATCAGCTTGGCGGTTGATGGATCGACGACGGCTAGCCGGTCGCCATGCGCCACATAGATGCGGTCGCGCGGCGCGTCGGACACGAGATAGTCCCACCGATCGGGCTCGCCGAGCGGAAGCGTCGCGGCGAGGCGGTAGGCGGGCGCGGCTGATACCGATGTCGCCGCGGTCGCCACGATGCAGACCAGCGCAAGCGGCAAGATAGCATGGAGCATTTTCACGTCGGGGCTCGCCCTATTTGTTAGCGGATCATGGTGCAGCGCAGGAACAAAGGCGAGCCGACCACGTCGGTCAGACGACACCGGTAGCAGCGGTACGCATCGGTCGTAACGTCTTCTCGCGCGGATCCCGCACCGCAGCACCGTCCCTTCAAGATGATCGAACGAGGTTGTCCGTGAAAAGGTTCGCGCAATGGCTCTGCATGTGGTGACCTACCCCATTTTTCAGCCGCGATACTTTGGCGCCGACGTCCAGCACCGAATCCGCCAGCCACTTCCCCAGTTCCCGCGTCGCTGGATTGGCCCGCATGACGTTTACTGTCTAGCTGCGGTTCCGATCAGTTCTCCTTGGGGAAAAAAGGCCGCATCGACTGTGTTCGGATATAAGACGGGCTCCAGCGGAACGTTGCCAGGTCGACCGACCTGAACGGTCGCTTGATGAGGCGGCAGCCAACGAGCATCCGTGACACTGGGATCATCGCCACGATTTTCACCCGGCCAAAGTCGCGCGGGATTGCGCGGGGGCGGTTGTATCGTCCGTCGTCGTCGTTACGGTACCGAAGATGTGGGCCTTAGGCGGCCGCAGTTGTGGATTGGCATGGGATCGACAAGTTCCGACATGGCCGCTGCCAGCCTCGCCGTCATGCTGGAGCGTGTCGCCGAAGGCGATCGGTCGGCGTTCGAGGAGGTCTATCGGCGCACCGCAGTGAAGCTATTCGGCGTATGCCTGCGTATTTTGCCCATGCGGCAGGAAGCGGAAGAGGCGTTGCAGGAGGCCTATCTCTTGGTGTGGCGAAAGGCGGCGACGTTCGATGCGACCAAAGGCAGCGCGATGACGTGGCTCATCACGCTGACCCGCAATCGCGCGGTTGATCGCCTGCGGAGCGCAGGCAGATTCGTGGCAGGACCGATTGAACTTGCCGATCAGGTGCCGGACCCGGCACCGGCCGCATCGTCGAAACTCGAAATCAGCCAGGACGAGCGACGGGTGGCCAAGTGTATCGGAACTTTGGCAGCCAGCGATGCAGAACTGATCCGCACCGCATTTTTCGAGGGGGCGACATACGCTGAGTTGGCGGAACGCGCCGCGAAGCCGCTGGGCACGATCAAGAGCCGTATCCGGCGGGCTTTGCTGACGCTAAAGGACTGTTTGTCGTGACGGCATTCTCCACCGACGACGACCTTCTGGCGGCGGAACTCGCCTTCGGGCTGATCGACGATGCCGACCGGCATCTCGCAGAGCAGCGGCTGGTCGAAGACCCTGCCTTCGCGCAGGCTCATCAACGCTGGCAGGCGCATGCCGCGGCGCTGTTTGCGGATCCGGGCGAGGCGCCGCGTCCCTCGACATGGACCGCAATCGTTTCCCGCCTGCCGGCTAACGACATCACGTCGCCGCGCTCGCGCGCTTCATTGCGTTGGTGGCAGACCGGGACGGTCGCCGCGACCGCTGCAGCGCTCATTCTTGGCGCGGTCGCATTGCGAGCGCCGACGCGGATTTTCGTTCGCGTCCCGGTCGCAGAGGCACCGGCAGCCCCTATGGTGGCGGTGCTGACAGGTGCAAAGGGCCTCGTCACCATCAGTTTCGATCCGGCGTCGGGCCGCATGACGTCGGTGGCGAGCGGTCTCGATATCGGTCACCATTCTCCCGAATTATGGGCAATCCCAAGGGACGGCAAACCGCGCATGATGGGGATCATGAATTCCTCGGCGCCTGGTTGGGCCAAGGTGCCGGCGGACGCCCGTGCGATACTGTCCGCGGGCGTGACGATTGCCGTCTCAGTCGAGCCGCTCGGTGGCTCGCCGAGCGGCCTGCCAACTGGCCCGGTGATCCTTTCCGGCGAAATGGTGGCGGTCTGACCGAATGCCCCGTGGCCGAAGAGATCGCATCTGCGGATCGAAGATATCATGGGGTCGGGCCGGCGGCATCCACGTATCCAAAATCCTGATCCGGTGCATCCATCCATCGTCTGCCTCCGTAACTTCGTCGCCGCTCCGCGTAGAGTGGCTTGAGAAGGATGCACCGATGACAAAAATCCGCTTCAACACCGCGATCGTAGCATTTGCGCTCGGCGCGCTTACGCCGTCGCTCGCGTCAGCCAATCCGATGGTCGGCGGCGCCGCAATGTATCCAACCAAGACGATCGTCGATAATGCGGTCAATTCCAAGGACCACACCACTCTGGTCGCCGCGGTCAAGGCCGCGGGTCTGGTCGATACGTTGTCCGGCCCTGGCCCCTTCACCGTTTTCGCGCCCACCAACGAGGCCTTTGCCAAGCTTCCCGCGGGCACTATCGACACCCTGCTCAAGCCTGAGAATAAGGCGACACTGGTCGGCATCCTGACTTATCATGTCGTCGCCGGCACGATGACGTCCAAGGCAATCGCGAAGGCTATCAAGGCTGGTCACGGCACCGCAACGCTCACAACAGTCCAGGGCGAGCCGCTCACCGCGAGTATGAAAATGGGCAAGCTCGTCCTGACCGATGCCAAGGGCGGCATGTCGACGGTGACGATCAAGGACGTCATGCAATCGAACGGCGTAATCCATGTCGTCGATACCGTCCTCATGCCGTAACGATGCCGTCGGAGAGATCGGGTTCGCTCGTCGTCCTGCGGGCAGCCCGGTCTCATCGATCAGAGAATTTGGTGCACCTTGAACGGTTTGTGCGGTGTTCACGGCGAGCTGTTGGTCGATCTGGTGCGGTCAGCTCGACGTCGAAGTCGCGATCGATCAGCGCCTGGAGTTCGATCGCGAGCAGCTCGCTCGACCAGCCCGCCGCGAGCGCCAGCTTGTTGTCGGCGAGCACATAGGCGCGGCGTTGCATTTGCCCATCCGGGTTGCGTCGCCTTGATCGATCGCTCGGGCCCGTTCGATCATGCCGTGCCGCCCGCGAGCGAGGTGTCATCGTCGCGACGCACCGCCAGGCGATCATCATCTGCCTCTGATGCGCTGTCCCTCAAAATCCCGCTGCTTTGAGCTCGGATTGCGCCGCTTCGAAGGATGTGCGGAATGCCGGCTGCTCGATCAGCCGCTCGGCGATCATCATGCCAAATGCCTGTCCGGCGGCGACGTCGGCGGGAAAATGCACCTCGCAGACCAGCCGGCTGTGGGCATAGTCGGCGGCGCGGGCCATGATACCCGGTGCTCTGGCGGGAACGAGCCGCGCCAGGATGGCGGCCATCGCATAGCCCATCGAGGTGTGGCCACTTGGGTAGCTGCTCTGCGGCTCGTCGTCGGTGGCGCACGGGTGGAGCGTCGGATCGGTGATCCACGGCCGGTTGCGCTTGAAATGATCCTTGGCGCGATCAGCGGCCGCTTTTTCCTCCTCGCGCACCATATGGAAGAGGGCCTTGGTGGCGGGCAGCCTGTCGAGATCGAAGCGCGGCCCCATTGCCGCCGCGAAGATCGTCACGTTCTTCACTTCGCCGTCGGCCTTGGCGTGGAGGACCTCCTCGGAGGTCCGCGTCCTGTCGATGACGTGAAGCTGCGCGAGCTCCGCCCGTCCAGCCGCGCTGTCGTCGCGCGGGGCAGGCGGCAGCAGCTGCGCGGGATCGAAATTGCCGGGATTGAGCAGCAGCGGCGCTTCCGGCGCATGCTTGGCCGCCACGAGCATCGTGGCGGCGGCGAACAGCAGGAGGCGGCGCATCAGAATTTCACCGTGATGTCGCCGGTGATCTGGCGGCCGGGCTGATAGTAGAATTGATCGGCCGTCATGTTCACGCCGTGCACCGCGTCGCCATTTGGCCCGTTGCCGGAAAGGCCGATATTCTCGATCTTCTCCGAATTGAACAGATCGGTGACGTTGAGCCCGAAGCGCAGGTTGCGCCACTGGTAGCTCGCCGCGAGGATCGCGTCGTTATAGGCGGAGATGCGGACCGAGCGCGACACGACGAAGAACGTCTGCGTCGGATCGAGCGCCTCCTGCGTCGCATATTGCGGGCCGGTCCACTTGTCGATCAGCGAGAAGCGGAACGGGCCGTGCTTGTAGATGAGGCCCGCCGCGGCGGTCGATTTGGGCGCGTTGGAAACGGGGTTATGCGTGCCTGCCTCCTTGGCGTAGTTGAACGATCCGTTGGCGAACAACGCGAGTCCGCCGCGCAACGCATAGGTCACCTGGCCCTCGATGCCCTTGTAGAGCACCTTGCCCGCGTTGAAGTAAGCGGTCTGGGAGGTGCCGGTATCGTCGATCACCGTCTCTTGCTGGATCTTGTTGTTGATCTTGATGTAATAGGCATCGGCGTCGAAGCTCAGGTGGTCGCCGTGATAGACCAGACCCGCCTGATAGTTGGTCGACGTCTGAGGTTCGATCGACGACAGGCTCGGATTTGCGACGTAGAGATCGCCGAGGATCGGCACCGCCATGCCCTGGGCATATTGGCCGTAGACCGACAGGCGCGGATTGATCGAATAGTTGATCGTCGCGAACGGCAGGTTCTTCGTATAGGTCTTGCTGATGGCCTGCGGGACGCGGGTGGTCTGGTTATATTCTGCGTTGATCTCCAGATTGAAGTCGACGTGCTTGAAGCCTGGCGTGATCGTCAGCCCCGACAGGGGGCGGAGCTCGAGCTCGGCAAACTCCTCGGTGTGGTTGAAACCGCTATTCTGGTTGAATTTGATATATGCCGGCGCGCCAAGGGGGTTCGCCTTGCCGTTGGGCAATTTGATCGTCTTCTCGACATAGTTGAACCCGCCGGAGACCAGATCGACATCGGTCTGCTGGCGAAAGGTATCCGCACGCTCGATCCACAGGCCCGCGGTCAGCGCGCCGAAGCCGAAATCGAAGCGCGTCTTGGGGATGTCGCCCCACACGCGATACTTGTTGGTCTTGGTGTAGCCCGGCACGCCGAGCACGGGCTTGGCGCCCGGCGCGAGCGTCACGGTCTGGGCGGGGCCGCCGGCGGAAACCGGGATGGTGGTCGCGCTGCTGCCGCTCAGCGTCTCGTTGTCGTAATAATAGGTATAGGCCGTGTTCACGAAGGTCGTGCCCGGCGCGATCTCGGCATCGAGCTTTGCGATCTCGAAGTCGGTCGTCTTGGTCGTGTGGTTGTATTTGCGGTAGCTCTCGCTGGTCGGGTCGTCGTTGAGATTATAATATTTGCCGTACAGCCCGACCTGCTGGAGCGTGACGCCGTTCTTGTCCGGCTGGAAGAAGTGGTTCTTGTTGTAGGTGCTGAGCAGCGAGAGATGCACGCTCGATCCGATCGGGATCACCACCTTGCCGAAGATATTCTTCTGATTGTAGCCGCTGAGGCTCAGCCGTCCGTCGGTCTTGACATATTGCGCCGAGAGGACCGCCTCGGTGCCGTTCAGCTTGTCGATCGCACCCGATTGGAGAAGCCCGCGCAGCAAATAGGTGTTGAAGCTGCCATAGGCGGCCTTGAACTCGGCCGATGGATCGGCCCGCGTCTCGCGTGAGAAGAGGTTCATGTTGCCGCCATAGGTCGACTCACCGAGCTGACTGGCGTTGCCGGGGCCGCGGTCGACCACCAGCGTCTCGATGGTGTTCGAGGGGAAGAACGTGTTGGAGTGGTGGGTCGGGCCGTTGGTGTCGCCGAACGGCACGCCATCATAGGTGATATTATATTCGCCGTCCTGGAAGCCACGGATCGTCGTCTTGCTCTCGTTGAGGCCGACGCCGTTCTCGCCACCGGCGTTGCTGACCGACGGCGAGATCAGCGCGATATCGTTGAAGTCTGCGCTGGCGGGCAGTGAATCCTCGATGAAGGAGCGTGACACGATCGAGGCGGGCTGGGTTTCCTTGAGCGATGCGGTGACCGGCGCGATCTCGTTTGCCCTGGTGGCCGTCACGAGGATGTCCGAACCTTCCGCGATCCCGTTGTCGGTGCTGGCCGGCGGCGTATCCGCCGCATAGGCGGCATGGTTCGAGATCGCGATCGCCAGAACGAACGCGGAGGCGAATGTACGGGCGGGCAATAGCCGGTAGGAAGCCGTCATGCTGTAAAATCCCCTGGCAGTCGGTGCATGTGTGGCCCTGCCGGTAGGTGCGATGCATGACAGTTCGAGAGGGGTTCGGCGGCGAAGGTTGCACGCCTGCAAGGTTTTGAATTTACAATGTGCCGACGTGCGGTGTCGTCCCTCACGAGGCCTGGCGGGCGTCCTGTGCGGGCAGATCGACGCCGTCATTGGCCGGAATGCTAATCCGGACTTCGAGACCGGGCGCAGCGTCCAGCAGTTCGAGGTGGCCATGGTGGAAACGTGCGATCGCGCTGGCGATCGCCAGGCCGAGGCCGCTGCCCGTCCGCGCCGAGACGGCCGAGCCGCGTTCGAACGGCCGCGTGACGCGGGCGAACTCTCCGGTCGAGAGGCCGGGTCCGTCATCGTTCAACGTGATCATCGCGCCGCGTTCGTTGCGTTCGAGCGCCAGCGTGACGCGCGTTCCGCGTGGTGTGTGGGTCGCGACATTCTCGAGGAGGTTGATCAGCAACTGGTTGATCAGGTCGACATCGCCGGTGACGGTGACGTCGTCGAGTTGGCGGATAGCGAGCGTCCCGCCGTGATCGGTGATGACCGGCTCCATCGTTTCGGCGATATCCTCCAGCAGCGGTCGGAGCGAGATCGGCCTCATCGCGGTCGGATGTCGCCCTGTCTCGATCTCGGCGAGGCGGAGCAAGGCGTCGAAAATGGCGATGATCGAGGCGCATTCCCGCTCGGCACGCTCCAACATCGGCTCGAAGGCAGACCGATCGTCGCGGGATGCCCTTTCGAGCAGACTGCGCAGGCGCATCAGCGGCGTGCGCAGGTCGTGCGCGAGATTGCTGGAGAAGAGCTGCTGTGACCGAACCAGTTCTTCCATGTGATCGAGCATCTGGTTCAAACTATCGGCCTGCACGGCGAACATTCCATCCAGTCGGTCGGTCGCGATCCGGCGGCTGAGATCGCCTGCCGCGATGGCGGCGGCGATATTCTGCGTTTCCGCCAGGCGCTCTGCGGTGAGCCGGGCAAAGAGGAAGGTCGCCGACATGCCGAGCAGCAGCGCGACAAGACAGATGGCCAGCACCGCCATCGGCAGGATCTCGTGCAGCCCTTCGACGGCTTCGCTGTACTGGACGACGACGAAGAGTCCGCCGCCGGGCACCCGCGTGGCAAGCGCGCGCCCCTCTTCGACATGGCGGCCGCCGGCGGTGAAGCGCACATAGGAGAAGCCGGGCTTCGGCGGCCTGATATCAAGCCGTCCGGCAATTCGGCGGCCGTCGCGATCGAACACTACGTAGGTCCGCTCGCTCAAGACCTTGCGGCGCTGCCATTCGAGGATCGCCGAGCGCAGATGGGCTTCCGCCGCGGGATCGCCTTCGACCTTCGAGACATATTTGTTGGCGTGGTAGGTCAGCGACCGATCGATGCGGCTCGACACCCAATGATCCGCGACGCCGAAGCCGACGATCCCGATCGTGATCATCGCCAGCGCAAAGGCAAGGCCGACCTGTATGGCGAGCCGACCGGGCCGCGCTCTGCGCGCGGCCATCCGCCGGATCAGCCGCATCGATCGGAACGCAGGACATAGCCTGAGCCGCGCTGCGTCTCGATCGGATCGCAGCCGAGATCCTGCAGCGCGGTGCGCAGCCGGCTCATATTGCTCTCGACGATGTTGGTGGTGGTGGTGGAGACAGAGAGGGACCATACGGCCTCGAGCAGCATGGCGCGGGTGACGATAGTGTCGGCATGGCCCATGAGGTGCGCGAGCAACGAATATTGTTTGCGGTTGAGCACCGCCGTCCTGCCCCGATAGGTTGCGCGGTGGCTGCTGGCGTCAAGCTGCAGCAGGCCGATCTCGATCCGGGCCTTGCCGGGCCGGGCCGGGCTGCGCCGGGCGATCGCGTCCAGACGCGCAGCCAGTTCGTCGATGCTGAACGGCTTGGCGAGATAATCGTCCGCGCCTCGCCGCAGACCCTCGATGCGGTTCTTCACCGATCCGAGCGCGCTCAGCATGAGCACTGGGACGGCATCGCCGCTGGCGCGTACATGATCGATCACCGCCATGCCGTCGATGTCGGGAAGCATCCGATCGAGGATGACGGCATGGTGCGATCGATCGGCGCACGCCTTGATCGCCTCGGCGCCGGTGCGGGCGAGGGTGGTGCTGTGCCCGATACGGTTCAAGCCCGAAACGATATGATCGGCGATGACCCGATCGTCTTCCACGATGAGCAAATGCATAGGCGCCTTCCCCAAAGGCGCCTTCTTGTCACCGTGCATGACAGATTGATGTCGGCGCGTTCCAGGCGTTGCGAGCGATGGTCGCTCCGGCTTCGGTCTAGCATCGCCTCACGCATTCGCCACACGCCACTCAGGCTTGCCCGTGATGTCGGACGCCTGCGTGGAATCACATCGCTGAAACGACGGAAAGCGATCGGAAAAGTTCGTCTCGATTGCGCCGATCGCCATCGCGCCGACGGTCTTGGCGGTTCCCCGGAAGCCGCGGTTCGTCCATGATCCATAAAGACATTCTCGACGTCGATTCGATGACGAACACCGTCTCTCTCAACCCCGAAAGGTCGTGCTGCCGATGAAGCGGATCAGCGAACCCCGTCGCGAGGTCGACGTGATCCGCGAGACCGACGTGCTGGTCGTCGGCAGTGGCCCCGGCGGGCTGGCCGCCGCGCTCGCCGCCGCCCGTTCCGGGGTCCAGACCATATTACTCGAACGCTATGGCTGCCTGGGCGGCAACATGACGCAGGTCGGGGTCGAGGGACTGGCGTGGTATCGGCATCCGGCGACGATTGACAGCGAAGGCATAGGACCCGAATTCGAGCAGCGCGCGATCGCGATGGGTGCGGCCTTGCCGGAGCCTCAGTCGATGAGCCACGCGCTCGATGCCGAGTTGTTCAAATATGTCGCCGACGTCCTGGTCGAGGAGGCCGGCGTCCAGCCCATGCTGCATCGGCTGTGCGTGGCGCCGATCATGGACGGCCGCACGATCAGAGGCGTGATCGTCGAGAGCAAGGCCGGCCGCGAGGCGATCCTCGCCAGGCGCGTGATCGATGCGACGGGCGACGCTGATATCGCGGCGCGCTGCGCCGCTCCTGTCCGCAAGACGCCGCGCGAACAGATGATGGCGGCATCGGTGATGTTCTCGATGAGCGGCGTCAACAAGGCGCGCTTCATCGAACAGGTGAAGGCCGATCCGCAGACCTATGCCGATTGGGGCGGCAACGGCGAATGGGACATCCGGACCGATGGCAAGGAGGATGCGATGTTCTCGCCCTTCCTCCGCAAGCCGTTCAAGAAGGCGCTCGAGACCGGATTGCTTCCCGCAAACCTGGCGACGATCGCCGGCACCTGGGGCACGGTCTCCGACCAGGGCGACCTGACCTACCTCAACCTCGTGCACATCGCCGGGATCGACGGCACCGATCCCGACGACCTGACCCGCGGCGAGATCGACGGGCGATGGCAGGCGGTGATGGCGGTGGAGGCGCTCAAGCGCTTCATGCCGGGCTGCGAGGACGCCAAGCTGCGCAATTTCGGGATGACGCTCGGCGTCCGCGACACGCGCAAGATCGACGCCGCCTACAACATGACCGAAACCGATGTCCGCGAGCAGGCGCGCTTCGACGACAGCATCGGCATTTTCCCCGAATTCATTGACGGCTACGGGTTGCTGATCCTGCCGACCACCGGGCGGTATTTCCACCTGCCCTATCGCGCGCTGCTGCCGCGGTACGTCGACAATCTGCTGGTCGCCGGTCGCGCGATCGGCGGCGACCAGATTTCGCATGCCGCCGTCCGCAACATGATGTGCTGTGCGGTCAGCGGGCAAGGCGCCGGTGTCGCCGCGGCAGTGTCGGTGAGATCGGGCCAGCCGCTCGATCGTCTGGACATGAACCTCGTCCAGGCCGAATTGCAGCGACAAGGCGCCCGTATTCATTAGGATGGATGTTCGGAGGGCGCGCGGTGCAGCGGGACGGGCGACTGAAATGGCTGGTGCTCGCGCTGGCCAGCATCGCCATCGCCGGCAATTACTACGCCTTCGATTCGATCGCGCCGGTAGCCGATCTGCTGCGGACGCAGCGCGGGTTCAGCCAGTCGCAGATCGGCCTGCTCAACGCCGTGCTGGGGCTCCCCAATATACCGCTCTCGCTGGCCGGCGGCCTGTTGATCGATCGCTTCGGCGCCTCGCGCATCGCGGTCGGCACCGCGGGCCTGTGCTTCGCGGGCACCATATTGAGCGCGATCGGAGATCCGTTCGGGCTTATGGTGTTCGGCAGACTGCTGTTCGGCATCGGCCAGGAGACGCTGCTGATCGCGCTGCTCGCGGGCCTCGCTCAGTGGTTCCACGCGCGCAGTGCGGCGCTGGCGATGTCGTTGCTGTTCAGTCTTGCCCGGGTCGGCTCCTACATGGCCGACATTTCGCCGCGCTGGGCGGCAGGCCTTTACGACGGCGGCTGGCAACCGCCCCTATGGCTGGCGGCGGGGCTGACCGCGATCAGCTTCGGCGGCGCGCTGGCCTATTTCTCGCTCGATCTGCACAGCCGCGGCACCGCCGCACGGGGACGGCAGAGTTGGGCAGGCCTGTTCGACGTCGGCGGCTTCGATCGATCCTATTGGTACATATTGACGCTGAACGTATTGTTCGCCTCGGTATTCTTCCCGTTCCGAAGCACGTTCGCGATCGTCTATTTCCAGGATGCCAAGGGATTGACGCTCGGCGACGCGGGTCTGGTCAACAGCTGGGTGTTCTTCACCGCGATCTTCGCGACGCCGATCTTCGGCCTCGTCGCCGATCGGTTCGGTCACCGTGCGTCGATGCTGGCGCTCGGCGCGGCGCTGATGCCGATGACCTTCCTGACGCTGGGCGCGACGCATTGGAGCCTGTGGATATCCACCGCGATGATGGGGCTGAGCTTTTCGGTCGTCCCGGCCGTGATCTGGCCGGCAACCGCGATGCTCGTCGCCCCGAGGCGGCTCGGCACGGCCTATGGGCTGATCAACGTGCTGCAGAGCCTGGGCCTTACGATATGCAATCTTGCCGCGGGGAGGCTCAACGACGCGTCGCGTGCGGGGCCGCACAATCCGGGTGGCTACGCGTCGATGCTATGGCTGTTCGGTCTGCTGGCGACAGTGGGTTTCATCGCGACGGTGGCGCTTTGGGTGCGGGAGCGCGGCCCCAACGGCCATGGCCTGGGCTCGGCGGTCGCCGATTGAACGCAGCCGATGGCGTCCGTTGGATATGACCGGAAGCGGGCCGCCCATTTAATCGTCCAACCAGTCCGCGGTGATCTTGCCGCTATGCCCTTCCGGCGCCAGCGCGGCGCGGAGGGCTTCCAACAGAGGCGGCAGCGTCTGCGTGAAGGCATATGGCGGGTTGACGATGAACAGGCCCGCGCCGTTGTAGAGGCCGGGCTGAACGCTATCGTACAGCCAATGCTCCACGCCCATGAATTTGGGAATGCCGAGCGTGCGCAACTGCGCCTTCCACCGCCAATGCGTGGCGGGGTCTTTCAGCGGATACCAGATCACCGTCACGCCATGCGCCCATTTGCGATACGCGGCGGCGAGGGTCGCGGTGATACGCGCGCGTTCGTCGGTCTGCTCATATGGCGGATCGACCACCACCACGCCGCGCCCGGTGCGCGTCGGGAGCATCGCCAGCCATAGCTCGTAGGCGTCGCGCTCGTGCACGGCAGCGGTCGTGCCGCGCATCGCGCTGCGCAAGGCACTGGCGTCCTCGGGATGTTTTTCATTGAGGATCAGCACGTCGCGGGGGCGCATCACCTGCGCCAGAATGCGCGGCGAGCCGGGATAGAGACGCGGCGCGGCGCCGACATTCACCGCCTGTACGGCGGCGCGATAGTCGTTCAGCAGAGGGTTTGGGTCGGCAAAGGTCCGCAGCACGCCCTGCATGGCCTCGCCGGTGCGTTGGGCGCGATCGCCGTCGAGGTCGTAGAGCCCGCAACCGGAATGGGTGTCGATCAGCGTCAGCGCGCCTTGCTTGAGCTGCAAGGCGCGGACGAGGGCGATCAGCAGGCTGTGCTTCACGACATCGGCGCTGTTGCCGGCATGGAAGGAGTGGCGGTAATTCATTGGAATTCGAAATCCTGCCGATCTTCCTCGTACGCGCCAAACTGCGTCATCGGTTATACCTGTTGCTGCTGATCTCGCTCGGACTGGACCGCTCCTCGAACCGGCCCGGCGCGATATCGGCGACCGCCCAGTCGCCGATCGACCAGCGGACCAGCCTTAAAGTGGGCAACCCGATTGCCGCGGTCATTCGGCGCACTTGCCGGTTGCGCCCTTCGCGAATGGTGATTTTCAGCCAGCTGTCGGGGATGAGCCTGCGCTGGCGTATCGGCGGATCGCGCGGCCACAGGTCCGGCTCGTCGATGCGGGACACGTCGGACGGCAGGGTCATGCCGTCCTTGAGTCGGACGCCCCGCCGCAAGCGCTCCAAGTCCGGTTCCTGCGGATCGCCTTCGACCTGCACGAGGTAGGTCTTGGGCAGCTTGAAGCGCGGATCGGCAATCCGCGCCTGCAGCCGCCCGTCATCGCATAGCAGCAGAAGGCCCTCGCTGTCCCGATCGAGCCTTCCGGCGGGATAGACGCCCTTCACCGTAATGAAGTCCGACAATGTCGACCGAACCGTTGGCGATCCGCGGTCGGTGAATTGCGACAAGACCCCGTAGGGTTTGTTGAACAGGAGAAGTCGGGCCATGCCGGGCTCATATCGTTCGGTCGCGGCTGTGTCTTCACGCCCATGCCGCCGCCGGATAGGCTGCGCCCGCTAGACTCGCGCGGATCTTGTCGGTCGGCTTTCCGGCTTCAGCATAAACGGCGCGCGTTCGCGCAGCGGTTAGCCTTCTACCGACGTTCGGCGGCTGCCGGCCTTCCTGGACGGCAATCTGCATTCACCTACACGCGCTCGAGCAGCAGCCCGATGCCCTGGCCGACGCCGATGCACATGAACGCCATCGCATAGCGGCCGCCGGTGCGGTGCAGTTCCTCCGCCGCCGACATCGTGATCCGCGCGCCGGACATGCCGAGCGGGTGGCCGAGCGCGATCGCGCCGCCGTTGCGGTTGACGCGGTCGTCGGCGGGATCGAGGCCGAGATCGCGCAGTGTCGCGATCGCCTGCGACGCGAACGCCTCGTTGAGCTCGATCACGTCGAGCTGGTCGATCGCCAGGCCCCCCAGCCGGAGCAGCTTGCGCGCCGCCTCAATCGGGCCGACCCCCATGATCCGCGGCGCGGTCCCTGCGGATGCCATCGCCAGTATGCGCGCGCGGGGCGTGAGGCCATGCTTCGCCGCTGCCGCCTCGGACGCGACCAACATTGCTGCCGCGCCGTCGTTGAGCCCGGACGCGTTGCCCGCCGTCACCGTCCCGTCCGCCCGTACCACCGGCTTGAGCTTCGCCAGTGCCTCGAGGCTGGTCGCGCGCAGATGTTCGTCGGCGGCGAAGACGACAGGGTCGCCCTTCTTCTGCGGAATGCTGACCGGAACGATCTCGGCGGCCAACCGCCCGCTGGCCTGCGCCGCGGCCGCCTTTTCCTGGCTGCGGAGCGCAAACGCATCCTGGTCCGCGCGCGACACGCGCCATTCGTCGGCGACGTTCTCGCCGGTCTGCGGCATCGTGTCGACGCCGTACGCCGCCTTCATCGCCGGATTGACGAACCGCCAGCCAAGCGTCGTGTCCTCGAGTTTCTGCGCCCGGTCGAAGGCGCTGTCGGCCTTGCCCATGATATAGGGCGCGCGCGTCATGCTCTCGACGCCACCGGCGATGATCAGTTCGGCGTCGCCGCTGCGGATCGCCTGCGCCGCCATGCCGACCGCGTTGAGCCCCGAACCGCACAGCCGGTTGACCGTCGCGCCCGGCACCTGCTCGGGAAGCCCCGCGAGCAGCACCGCCATGCGCGCGACGTTGCGATTGTCCTCGCCCGCCTGGTTGGCGCAGCCGAGCAGCGTGTCGTCGACTGCGGCCCAGTCAACGCCCGGGTTGCGCTCGATCAGCGCGCGGATCGGGATGGCGGCGAGATCGTCGGCGCGGATGCTCGAAAGCGATCCGTTGAGCTTGCCAATCGGCGTACGGATCGCGTCGCAGAGAAAGGCGTCGGTCATTGGGAATCCTTGTCGAGATCGGCGATGATCTTGCCGGCTTCGGCGAAGGCGGTGTTGGCGGCGGGGACGCCCGCATAGATTGCGGTCTGCATCAGCACCTCCTTGAGCTCGTCGCGCGTGAAGCCGCCGCGCGCGAGACCGGCGCGGACGTGGAGCGCGAACTCCTCCCAGCGGCCGAGGCTGACGGTGATCGCGAGCACCAGCAGGCGCCGCGTGCGGTCGTCGAGCCCGGGGCGCCCCCAGATCTCGTTCCATGCGATCCGCGTGATCATCGCCTGGAAATCGGCGTTGAACGGCGTGCGGGCGGCCAGCGACTTATCGACCCACGCGTCGCCCAGCACGCGCCGGCGATTGACCAACCCGGCCTCGAACAGGATGTCGGCGGCGACGTCGGCTGAGGTGGCGGGCTGTAGGAAGCGGCGCAGCGCGGTGGCGAGCGGGGCGGGGGCCTCGATCGGCGGGAGGTGCGCGGAGGCAAGCTCGACGTGGTGCGCGGTGGGCAGTGCGGCCAGCAGCCGATCGCCATGGCCGTCGAACGGGGTCGAGACGTCGGCGTCGCCGGTGACGACGAGCACCGGGACGGCGATCGCCGAGATCCGGTCGGCGAGCGCCATGTCGCGGATCGCGGCGCCGGCACCGGCATAGCCCGCGTCCGACTGCGCCATGATCGCGCGCGTGAGGCTGTCGACGATCTCGGGGTGTTGCTCGGCGAAGGGGGCGGAGAGGAAGCGGCCGACCGCCATCTCGGCGATCGCGCCGGTGCCCTGCGCGCGCACCGTCTCGATCCGCGCCACCCAGGCGGCCGGGTCCATCGCCGCCGAGGTGCAGACCAGCGCAAGTGCCGACACGCGCTCGGGATGGTCGAGCGCGAGCTGCATCGCGATCATCCCGCCCAGCGACACGCCGGCGACCGCCGCCGTCGCGATTCCAGCGGCGTCCATCACGGCGGCCACGTCATCGGCGAGCATCGCCATGCTGGAGTCGCCTTCGGTTGCATCGGAAGCGCCATGTCCACGCGTGTCGATCCGCAGCAGCCGGAAGGCAGGAAGCAGATGCGGCAGCGCGGCGTCCCACAGCGCCATGTCGGTGCCGATCGAGTTGAGCAGCACCAGCGGCGGCCTGTCGGCGGCGCCGTCGAGCTTCCAGTAGAGGCGCACTCCGTCGCGCATGGCAAAGGGCATCAGGCAGGCTTTCTGTGGTGGGCGAGGATCGCGGCGACGATCGCCTCGGATTCGCCGATGTCGGAGCCGACATCGGCGGCGGCAAGGTTGCGCGCGATCGCGGCCTCGTCGATCTCCAGCCCCCCGGCGACGGTCGCCATCGCGGCGGCGCTGCCCGAGGCGAGCAGGAACAGGTCGGCGAGCGCCGGGCCCTCGGCCTGCCAGCCGCCGAGCCCGCGCTCCTCCTCCTGCGGCAGCCCGCCGAGGATCGTAGCGACCAGCCCCGGCGCGCGGATCGCGGCCGAGAGCGCGACCTGGCAACCGGTCGGGTTGCGCTTGTGCGCCATCGCGGACGAACCGCCGCGCCCGGCGATCGCGGGCTCGCGTGCCTCGCCGATCGCATTCTGTGCGAGCAGCGAGACGTCGCGCGCGAATTTGCCGAGCGCGCCGATGACGATACCGAGCGCCGCGGCGATCGCGGCGACGCCGACGCGGCGCGCCTGCCACGGCACCCCCGCGGCAAGGCCGAGTTCGTCCGCCATCGCCCGCGCGATCGCGTCACCCTTGCCGTCGAGCCCGGCGCGCGTACCGGCCGCACCGCCGAACTGCAGCTTGGCGTTGGCGGCGACCTCGGCATCGAGCCGCCGTGCGGCATTGTCGATCCCGGCAGCCGCCTGCGCGAGCCGCAATCCGAAGCCCAACGGCATCGCATCCTGCAGCAGCGTCCGTCCGATTGCGGGCGTCGCGGCGTGGCGTCCGGCGAGCGCGTAGAGCGCGGCGCAGATGCGGTCGAGATCGATCGCGAGCAGCGTGACGCCGGCCTTCACCTGCAGCATCAGCACGGTGTCGGCGACATCCTGGCTGGTTGCGCCCTTGTGAACCGCCGCGCCCGCCTCGCCGCCGACCGCGGCGCGCAGCCGCTTGACGAGCGGGATCGCCAGCGTGCCCGCGAGCGCCGCCTCCTCGGCAAGCGCGGCAGGGTCGATGACCAGACCGGAACAGGCCGCGACGATCGCCCCGCCGGTCTCGCCCGGGATCAATCCTTCGGCGGCCTCGGCGCGCGCCAGCGCGGCTTCGAACGCCAGCGCGTGGCGGATCGTGGCGGCGTCGTCGAACAGCGCCAGCATCGCCGGCGTGCTCGCCGGGCGCGTCCGCAGCAGATCGGTCACGGTCGCGTCCTCACAGGTCGAAGAACACCGTCTCATTATCACCCTTGAGGATGATATCGAGCCACCAGCTGCCGTCGCCCTTGCGCTCGGCGACCAGCGTGCCACGCCGCGCTTCGGGGACCGCATTGAGGATCGGATCGACGTCATTGCCTTCGCCGTCGGCGAAATAGAGTCGCGTCGCGAGCCGCTTGATCAGCCCGCGCCCGAACACCGAGAGCGCCAGATGCGGCGCCTGCAAACTGTTGCCCGGGCCGGGGACGCGGCCGGGGCGGATCGTGCGGAAGCGGTAGACGCCGTCGGCATCGGTCGAGGCGCGGCCGAACCCGACGAAGTGCGGATCGCGCGGGACCGCCTCGCGGGTGTCGTCGTCGCTGGCGTAGCGGCCGGCGGCGTTGGCCTGCCAAAGCTCGATCATCGCATCGGAGACAATCTCGCCGTGGCCGTCGATCACGCGCCCGGCGACCTCGATCACCTCGCCTTCGGGCGTGCCCGTCGGCGACGAGAGGTTGAGGACATAATGGTCTTCGGGGAAGAGCTCGGGCCGCGCGCCCATGTCGGACTTGCCGACCAGATCGGCGCCGCCCTTCCAGGGCAGCCCGTAATGGAAGAACGGCCCGACGGTCTGCGACGGGGTTTGCCCGAACAGGGCGGAATCCTGGTTGTCGAGGCGCGGTGCGGTGACGCGGTCGGCGGGATCAATGGTCATGCTGACCCTCCTCGAACGGGGTCTGGTTGCGGCCCTTGAGCACGACGTCGAAGACATAGCCCAGCGCCCAATTGGGCTCGGTGACGCCGATGTCGAAGCGGCAGACCATGCGCTGGCGATAGGGCATCGGCACCGCATTGGCGATCGGATCGATCTCGATCAGCGGATCGTCGGGGAAATAGAGCTGCGTCACCAGCCGCGTCGCGAAGGCGGGGCCGAGCAGCGACAGATGGATGTGCGCCGGGCGCCAGGCATTTTTGTGGTTGCCCCACGGATAGGCGCCGGGGCGGATGGTGATGAAGCGATAGCGCCCCTCGGCATCGGTGACGACGCGGCCGGCGCCGGTGAAGTGCGGATCGAGCGGCGCATCCCAATTGTCCTTGCTGTGGATGTAGCGGCCCGCGGCATTGGCCTGCCAGATCTCCATCACGGTATAGGGAACGGGCCTGCCCGCCTCGTCGAGCACGCGGCCGGTGACGATGATGCGCTGGCCCAGCGGCGGGCTTTTGTGCTGCGTGGTGAGGTCGGCGAGCGCGGGACCCATTAGCTGGTCCCAGCCGCTCGGGCCGGTGACCTCGGTCAGCGTCTGGGGAACGCGGATCAGCGGCTCGCGCGGGCTGCGCGCGACCGTGGAGCCATAGTCGGGGAAGAGCGACGGCGGCGATCCCGCATCCTCGCGCGCATAGGGGATGACGTCGCTCATGCCACCGCCTCCGCGGCGAAGGCACCCGCGTCGAAGCGCGCGCCGGTCTTGGCGACCACCTCGTCGAGCGTGACGCCCGGCGCCAGCTCGAGCAGCGTCAGGCCGCCCGCCTTCTTGTCGCACGCCATCACGCACAGGTCGGTGACGATCAGGTCGACCACGCCCGCGCCGGTCAGCGGCAGCGTGCAGCGATCGAGGATCTTGGGTTCGCCATGCTTGTTGGCGTGATCCATCACGACGACGACGCGCTCGACGCCGGCGACGAGGTCCATCGCACCGCCCATGCCCTTCACCATCTTGCCGGGGATCGTCCAGTTGGCGATGTCGCCATTCGCCGACACCTCCATCGCGCCGAGCACGGTCAAGTCGATATGCCCGCCGCGGATCATCGCGAAGCTGTCGGCGGACGAGAAGAAGCTCGAGGTCGGCAGCGCGGTGATCGTCTGCTTGCCGGCGTTGATCAGGTCGGGGTCGGCTTCGCCCTCATAGGGGAAAGGCCCCATGCCGAGCATGCCGTTCTCCGACTGCAGCGTGACGTCGATGCCGTCGGGAATATAGTTGGCGACCAGCGTCGGGATGCCGATGCCCAAATTGACGTAGAAGCCGTCCTCGAGCTCCTGCGCGGCGCGGGCGGCGACCTGTTCTCTTGACCAAGCCATTATGCCGTCTCCTTCTGCCGCACGGTGAGCTTCTCGATCCGCTTCTCGTTGATCGTCGAGCGCACGATGCGGTCGACATAGATGCCCGGCGTATGGATGTGGTCGGGGTCGAAGCTGCCCGCCTCGACGATCTCCTCGACCTCGACGACGGTGACCTTGCCCGCGGTCGCCATGTTGGGGTTGAAGTTGCGCGCGGTCTTGCGGAACATCAGGTTGCCCGCCGGGTCCGCCTTCCACGCCTTGACGATCGAGAGGTCGGCGCGAAGCCAGGTCTCGCGGACATAGAGCTCGCCGTCGAATTCCTCGACCGGCTTGCCCTCGGCGACGACGGTGCCGACGCCGGTCTTGGTGTAGAAGGCCGGGATGCCCGCGCCGCCCGCGCGGATGCGCTCGGCGAGCGTGCCCTGCGGATTGAGCTCGAGCGCCAGCTCGCCCGACAGATATTGCTGCTCGAACAGCTTGTTCTCGCCGACATAGGAGGAAATCATCTTCGCCACCTGCCGCGTCTCGAGCAGCATCCACAGCCCGAAGCCGTCGGCGCCCGCATTGTTCGAGATGACGGTCAGATCCTTGACGCCAGCGCGGCGGATCTCGGGGATCAGGCTCTCGGGATTGCCCGACAGGCCGAAGCCGCCCGACATGATCGTCATCCCGTCGAACAGCACGCCGTCGAGCGCGGCGGCGGGGCTGTCGTAGATCTTGTTGGTCATGCGGCCTCCAGCGGTAGTCCGACGTAATTTTCGGCGAGCGTCTTCTGTGCCGCCGGCGAGCCCCTGATATAGTCGAGCTCGGCCATCTGCAGGCGGCGCGAGAAGCCGTCCATATCGGGAAAGCGGTGCGTGATCGAGGTGAACCACCAGGAGAAGCGCTCCGCCTTCCACACGCGAGCCAGCGCGCGCACCGAATAGCCGTCGATTCCGGTCTCTGATCCGTGACCGTAGAAGTCGCGCAGCGCCTCGCCGAGCATCGTCACGTCGGAGACCGCGAGGTTCATCCCCTTGGCGCCGGTCGGCGGCACGATGTGCGCGGCGTCGCCGGCGAGGAACAGCCGCCCCCAGCGCATCGGCTCGGACACGAACGAGCGCAGCGGCGCGATCGCCTTTTCGAACGACGGGCCGCGCACCACCTTGGCGGCGGTGACAGGGCCGAGCCGGACGCACAGCTCGTCCCAGAAGCGCTCGTCGGGCCAGTCCTCGATCTTCTCGTCGAGCGCGCACTGGATGTAGTAGCGGCTGCGCGTCGCCGAGCGCATCGAGGCGAGCGCGAAGCCGCGTTCGTGATTGGCATAGATCAGCTCATGCTCGGCGGGCGGCACGTCGGCGAGAATGCCCAGCCAGCCGAACGGATAGACGCGCTCGAAGGTCTTCAGCACGTCGGCGGGGATGCTGCCGCGGCTGACGCCGTGATAGCCGTCGCAGCCCGCGACGAAATCGCAGTCGAGCCGTTGCTCGGCGCCGTCCTTGGTCCAGGTCACGAAGGGCGCGTCGCCGTCGAGATCGTGCAGCCGCACGTCGTCGGCGTCCCACACCATTTCCAGCCCGCGCGGTGCCACGGCATCGAACAGGTCTTTCATCACCTCCTGCTGGCCGTAGACGGTGACCGTCGAGCCGCCGGTCAGCGCCGCCATGTCGATGTGGAACAGTTCGCCGTCGAGCGCGAGATTGGTGCCGCCATGGACGAGACCCTCGCGCCTGAGCCGGTCGTCGAGGCCGAGCCGCGTCATCAGGTCGACCGACACCTGCTCGAGCACGCCGGCGCGCACGCGGCCCTCGACATAGTCGCGGTCGCGCCGTTCGATGACGACGGCATCGATGCCATCCGCGCGCAGCAGATGCGCGAGGAACATGCCGGCCGGGCCGGCGCCGATGATGGCGACTTGGGTGCGCACGCGGCGATCCTCTCGACGATATGGCGGGTCTCTGAGCGGCCCGGCCTCGAGCAAGGATAAACGTCGCGCCGCTCGATGCTATGGACGGAGCGAAGGAAATATTGGACAATCCGCCCATCTTTTCGTCGGAGCTTGCCGCGTATGGATCCCGCCGCCGTGATACCGAGATTCTATCTCTACGGGGAGCCGCATCGCGTGGCCGACGGCCGTTTCGTCCATGTCGAAAGTCTCGACGATCGCTCGCGCGCCAGCGAGTGGACGATCCGCCCGCATGCGCATGCCGATCTCAACCACGTCTTTCACATCGCCGAAGGCGGCGGGGCGATGCAGGCAGAGAATGTGATGCTGTCTTTCCAGGCGCCATGCCTGCTGCTCGTCCCTGCCGGTATCGTCCACGGATTTAGCTGGACCTCTGAGTCCAAGGGTACGGTAATCACTGTCTCGAGCAACTATCTCGAGCATCTGAGGGAGACTGACCCGGCGCTGTCTGTCCTGTTCCAGTCCGCCGCCGCCGTAACGATCAATGCCCCTGACTCAGAGCGCTATGCGCGTACGGGCAAGCGGCTGATGGCCGAGCTCGGCTGGGCGGCGCCGGGGCACAGGGCTGCCGCCGAGTCCGGCTTGCTCGACATTCTGGTAAGCGCCTTGCGTGCGATCGGGACGCAGACCGAGGTCCATCGCAGTGCTCCTGGTCGACAGGCGGCGCTGGTCGCGCGGTATCGCGAACGCGTCGAAGCACGCTTCCGGTTGCGTGAACGGGTAGCCATCCACGCGCAGGCGTTGCGCACCAGCCCAACGCGCCTCCGGGCAGCCTGCGCTGTCGTCGCGCAGCAATCGCCGATGCAAATCCTCGACCAGCGCGCGGTCGTCGAGGCGCAGCGCGCCTTGCTTTACTCCAATCTGTCGGTCGCGGAGATTGCGGACAGCTTGGGGCTGCCCGATGCGGCCTATTTTTCGCGGTTCTTCTCGCAACGGGTCGGGCGATCGCCGCGCGCCTACCGTGCCGACCATGTCAGCCGTTGAGACGGCAGCGTTAGTCAGAACGGTCAGGCCGGCGTTCGAACAACTCTGCTCCGGCAACGCCGAGGGGGTGACCCGGGCGTGCGCCGCCTCCGGCATGGCATCGGCGCCTACAATCCGCGTTCGCGCAAACGCGCATCGAGGCGCGGATAGACGCGGCGGGCATTGCCCTCGAAGATCGCGTGCCGCCGTTCGTCGGTGATCGGCAGCGCGTCGACATAGCGTTTGGTGTCGTCGAAATAATGGCCGGTCTGGGGATCGATGCCGCGCACCGCGCCGACCATCTCCGATCCGAACAGGATGTTCTTGGTATCGATCACGTCGGCGAGCAGGTCGATGCCGGGCTGGTGATAGACGCAGGTGTCGAAAAAGACGTTGTTCATGAGGTGCGCGTCGAGGCTCGGCTGTTTGAGCATGTCGGCGAGGCCGCGATACCGGCCCCAATGATAGGGCACCGCGCCCCCGCCATGCGGGATGATCAACCGGAGTGTCGGAAAATCGGCGAACAGATCGCCCTGGAGGAGTTGCATGAACGCGATGGTATCGGCGGCGATATAATAGCCACCTGTCGCATGCAGTCCGGGATTGCAGCTGCCCGAGACGTGGATCATCGCGGGCACGTCGAGCTCGACCATCTTCTCGTAGAAGGGATACCAGAAGCGATCGGTCAGCGGCGGCGCGGTGAAGTGTCCACCGCCCGGATCGGGATTGAGGTTGCACCCGACGAAGCCGAGTTCGGTCGTGCATCGCTCGAGCTCGGCGATCGATCCGGCAAGGTCCCCTGTGGGGCTCTGCGGCAGCATGCACACCCCGGCGAAGATGTCGGGATAGAGGCCGCAGACGCGCGCGATCAGGTCGTTCGACACGCGCGCCCACTGCGTCGCCACCGCCGCGTCGCCGACATGCGGCGCCATCGTCGAGGCACGCGGGCTGAAGATCGTCATGTCCGCGCCGCGCTCGCGCAGCAGGCGTAGCTGATTCCGCTCGATCGTCTCGCGAATATCGTCGTCGGAGATCGGCGGATAGGGAGGCGCGGACTCGCCCGCCTTCCAGGCGGCGACCTGGCTTTCCCGCCAGGCGTCATGCGCGGGAGGCGCGGTCGTGTAATGGCCGTGGCAGTCGATGATCAGCGTCATGCGCGTCTCCTCCCTTCGTCGTGATGGGACAGCAGCGGTCGCAACTGCTCAAGCTTGCGGTCGAGCCCGACGGGCGACGGCAGGCCGAACCCGCCGATCTCGCGCTGGCGAGCAACGGTGCTTCGCGACATGGTCGCCGTCATGCCGAGCGCCTCGATCGTCTTGACCACCTCGTCCATCTCGGCGGCGCGGCGCAGGCCGTGCGCGAGCATGCGATCGAGATTATAGTCGCCACGCCTGTCCCAGTCGGCGCCGGTCCGGCTCGCATCGAGCGAGGCGATCACCTCCTCTCGCACGCCGGCCAGATCGGCGGCGAGCAGGCATTCCGCCGTCAGCGCCTCGATCCCCTTGACCATGACCGAGCGGATCATCTTGATCGCGCTGGCCGCGCCGATTTCGTCGCCGACCACGCGCACGTTCGCGAAGCCGATCCGCTGCAGCATCGCGGCGCCGTCCTGCGCCGACGGCCCGCCGACGAGCAGCGGGACGGCGAGCCGGGCGGGATGGACGGGCGCCATCACCGCGACATCGACGTACCGCCCTCCGCCATTCGCGATCGCGAGCGCGGCGGCGCGCTTGGTATCGGGCGCCACCGAGTTCATATCGAAATAGATGCTGCCCGGAAGAATGCTGCGCGCCGTCTCCTCGGCCGCGGCCAGTGCCTGATCGGCGGTGACCAGCGACAGGATGAGGTCGGCCGCGGCGGTCGCGCGCGCATTGCTCTCGGCGAGCGTTATGCCGAGCCGGACGCCGTCCGCGAGCTTGTCGGCACGCGTGCCGGCGCTGTCGGTCTTGCGGTCATAGCCGATGCGCGCGCCGATCATCGTCCCCGCGAACGCCTGCGCCGCCTCGCCGAAGCCGATCATCGCGGTCGTCTGCATGTCCATGCACAGCGCCTAATCGGGGTTGGCGCGCCCGCCCAATCACAACTCTCGTTGGCTATAGGTTTTCCCGAATTGTCGATTGCGCGGCGCGGTCGAGCGCGTCCAGGAAGCGCCTCTGGATGGCACGGGGACGCCACCCGCGCCGCGAGGTCACGCCGATGGCGCGGACACCGCGCGCGATCGGTTGGCCGATCTGGGTCAAGAGGCCGGCCTCGGTCTCGACGCTGACCTGATCGGGCGACAGCAGCGTGAGCAGATCGGTGCCGGCGAGGATGCCGCGTATCACCATGATCGAGCCGCATTCGACAGGCGTCGCCGGCGGATCGCCGCCTTCGAACAGGGCCGTCCACTGCGCGCGCAGCGGCGTGCCGGCCGATGGCAATACCCATTCGAACCGCCTCAGGTCGGCGATCGTGGGAGTCCGGCCCGCCAGCGGATGCGCGGCACGGCCGACGACCACCAGTCCGTCCTCGAAGAGCGGGCGCTGCTCGAGATCGGCGGGCAGTTCGTCGCGCAGCGCGCCGATCATGAAGTCGATGATCCCGTCATGCAGGGGCTCGACCAGTTCGCGCCACGAGCCCTCGACGATGCGGATGTCGCACCGCGGCGTCCCGTTCAGGAACGTCGCGATGGCGGCGGGAAGAACGCGGGCGCGGGCCAGCGGCATGGCGCCCAGCACGATACCGCCATCGAGCCCCCCATCGTCGCCCGCCGCCTCGGCAATGGCGGCGGCGATCTCGGACGCGGCGAGGCGCACGCCGCGCGCCAGGCGCCGCCCGGCCGGACTCAGCTGAACGCCGCGGCCGTGATTCTCGAGAAGCGACATCCGGCCGATCTGTTCGAGATCGCGAACCGCGCGGTGCAAGGAGGGAGGGGCCATCCCGGTCGCGCGAGCGGCGCCGGCAAAACCGCCATGATCGGCAACCGCTAGAAAGGCTCGCAACTGCGTTCCGGTCATCAGCCACTCCGGGTGGGAAAAGCCGCGTGCGCTGGTTCGCATGTCGCCCTTGGCGGCCTTGGCCAGATGCGCGAAGGCGGACGCCGCGCGGCCAGCCACGATCCGCCCCGCCTCGGTTGGCTCGACGCCGTCGGAACGTCGATCGAACAGCACGACGCCGAGCCGCTGCTCGAGCTTGGCCAGCCCTTGCGTCAGCGCCGGTTGCGACATGCCGACCTCGTCGGCCGCCGCCCGCATGCTGCGCAGGCGGATGATCGCGCCCAAGGCGCGCAGATGGCGAAGGTTGAGTTCGAACGGGTCCATCGCGTCCCATTAGCTTATGCTTATCGCCCGCCAGCCTATCGATTGGTCACGTCAGGCGCCATCGTGAATTGGGAGGCTTGCCACGGGAGAGCCACAATGGCCGGACGCGTCATCCAGAACATCCACCGCGCGGACGTCGGCACGATCGCCGGGCTGGCGGGCGCTGGCGTGGCGACGGTTCATGAAGCGCAGGGCCGTACCGGGTTGCTCGCGAGCCATATGCGGCCGATCTATCCCGGCGCGCGCATCGCGGGATCGGCGGTGACGATCTCGGCGCCCCCGGGCGACAACTGGATGCTGCACGTCGCGATCGAGCAAGTGCGGGAGGGCGACATCCTCGTGCTGGCGCCGACCAGCCCCTGCACGGACGGGTATTTCGGGGATCTCCTCGCGACGTCCGCGATGGCGCGGGGGTGCCGCGGGCTGATCATCGACGCCGGCGTGCGCGACATTCGCGATCTGACGCGGATGGGGTTCCCGGTCTGGTCGAAGGCGGTCTCCGCGCAGGGCACCGTCAAGGCGACGCTGGGATCGGTCAACGTCCCGATCGTCTGCGCCGGCGCGCTGGTCAATGCGGGCGATATCGTCGTCGCCGACGACGACGGGGTCTGCGTCGTGCCGCGCGAGGCGGCGACCGCCGTGCTCGAGGCGGCGGAGGCGCGCGAAGCCAACGAGGCGTCGAAGCGCGACAGGCTGGCGGCCGGCGAACTCGGGCTCGACATCTACGCCATGCGCGCCAAGCTTGCGGGTCTGGGGCTGCGATATGAATGAGGGCGTGCCGTGCATGTGGATGCGCGGGGGCACCTCCAAGGGGGCGTTCTTCCTCGCGTCCGACCTGCCGGCCGACGTTGCCGCACGCGATGCCTTCCTGCTCAGGATCATGGGATCCCCCGATGCCCGGCAGATCGACGGCATGGGCGGCGCCGATCCGCTGACCTCGAAGGTGGCGATCGTCTCGCGCTCGGATCGCGACGACGTGGATATCGATTATCTCTTCCTGCAGATATTCGTCGATCGTGCGATCGTCGCGGACACGCAGAATTGCGGGAATATGCTCGCCGGTGTCGGGCCGTTCGCGATCGAGCGCGGGCTCGTCGACGCGGCCGGCGACGAGACGCGCGTCGCCATCTATATGGCGAATACCGCGCAGGTCGCGGTCGCGACCGTCGCGACGCCTGGCGGTCGCGTCAGCTATGCGGGCTCGGCGAAGATCGACGGCGTGCCCGGCACGTCCGCGCCGATCCCGCTCGAATTCCGCGATACCGCGGGATCGACCTGCGGCGCGCTCCTGCCGACGGGGAACGCCGTCGACCGCATCGACGGCGTTGCGTGCACGCTGATCGACAACGGCATGCCCTGCATCGTGCTCAAGGCGGTCGATGTCGGCGTCACCGGCTATGAGGATCGCGACCTGCTCGACGGCGCGACCGAACTCAAGGCGCGCATCGAGGCCATCCGCCTCAAGGCAGGCCCGATGATGAACCTCGGGGACGTGCGTGCGCAGAGTGTCCCGAAGGTCATGCTCGTGGCCGAGCCGCGCTTCGGCGGCAGCATCACGGTTCGCAGCTTCATCCCGCATCGTGCGCACGCGACCATCGGCGTACTGGCAGCGGTGAGCGTTGCGACCGCATGCCTGATCGATGGCTCGCCGGCCGCCGCGGTTGCCGTCGTGGCCGATGGCCCGAGGAAGACGCTATCGGTCGAGCATCCCACCGGCGAGATGAGTTGCGTGCTCAATCTCTCGGCGGACGGCACCGTCACCAGCGCCGCACTGCTCAGAACGGCGCGCAAGCTCATGGACGGCGACGTGTTCGCCTGATCGAGACAATAAGGGGAGGACCATCCGTGGTGACCGCGACGACGACATTAGGGGCCAAGCGAGGATGGCTCGCCATGGTCCTCCGCCTGTGCGGCCTTGGCGCCTTGTTGCTGTTTCAGCCGCAGGCGCGAAGCGCCCCGCCGAGCGGAGCCGCGGCGATCGAGCCGCTTCCGGTGCTGCCGGCCGCGCGTGCCTGCGCCGATCTTGCAAAGCTCGATCTGACCAGGATCGGCGGCGAGGGCAGCATGATCAGCAGCGCCGCCGAGACCAGGGGCGTCCAGAAGGGAAGCGTCTGCGCGGTCGAGGGCACGCTCGCGCCCGCCATCCGCTTCCGCGTCGAACTGCCGACGGCCACGTGGACGCAGCGCTATCTGCAGGTGGGATGCGGCGGGCTTTGCGGCAATCTCAACCTTCGCATCGGCGCCGCAGACGGCTGCCCGACCGTCGATGGCACCGGCTTCGTCGTCGCCTCCACCGACATGGGTCACGAAGGCATGGGCGGCGACTTCGGTCGCGATCCCCAGAAACGTGCCGATTTCGCCTATCGCGGCGTCCACCTGACCGCGGTCGCCGCCAAGGCGTTGATCCGCGCCTATTACGGACGGCCCGAACGCTATGCCTATTTCTCGGGCTGCTCGGATGGCGGGCGCGAGGCGCTCGTCGAGGCCCAGCGCTTTCCGGACGATTTCGACGGCATCGTCGCGGGCGCGCCGGCGATGAACTTCGTCGTCCAGAACAGCCTCTATCATGCCTGGCAGGCGCGATCGAATACCGGCCCCGACGGCAAGGCGATCCTGCTCGCGTCGCGCCTGCCGATCCTGCATGCCGCGGTGCTCAAGGCGTGCGACGGGCTCGACGGGCGGATCGACGGGTTGATCTCGGCACCCGGCCAGTGCCGCTTCGATCCGATGACGACGGTGTGCCGCGCCAACCAGGACCCGGCGACCTGCCTCACCCGGCAGGAGGCAAATGTCGCCCGCCGCTTCTACGACGGACCGCGCGATGCGAAGACCGGTGCGCGTCTGACCGCGGGAGGGCCGCAGTTCGGCTCCGAACTCCAGTGGGCGGGCGTCTATGTGCCCAGCGCACCCGACCAGCCGATCTTCAGCTCGATGATCGCCAACGGATCGATGGCCAATCTGATCTTCGCCGACGGCCGGCCCGCCAGCGTCGACACCGTGTCGTTCGATCAGGCGACGTTCGACCGGCTCGCCGAGCGCTACGCGCTGTTCGATTCGACCAATCCCGATCTTTCGCGATTTGCCGGGCGGGGCGGCAAGCTCATCCTTTTCCACGGCTGGGCCGATCCACATATCTCGCCGCTCAACACGATCGCCTATCACGACGCGGTGCGGGCGCAGATGGGTGTGGCGCGGGCCGAGGCGTTCGAGCGCCTCTACCTGATGCCGGGCATGGGCCATTGTTCGGGGGGCGAAGGCCCGAGCGCCTTCGATCTGCTCACGCCCGTCATGGCCTGGGTCGAGCGCGGAACGGCGCCCGACGGCATCGTCACGCACACGCCCGACAAGACCAGCATGTTCGGCCTGCCCGGTGGCGATCCTCACGGACCCGGTGGACCGCCGCGCAAGGGCATGCCCGCCCCCGGGGAAGGCCCGAAGGACGGGCAGCCCCCGCATGCCTTTGGGCCGCCGCCGGGCATGCCCCCCGAACCGACAGGCCCTGCGCGGAGCCGTCCGGTCTATCCCTATCCGGCGATCGCGACCTATTCCGGGCATGGCGATCCGAATGCGGCGGCGAACTGGCGCGAAGGCCGCGCCATGCCCGTCGACGTCCCGGCGTGGGCGGGCTCGAACTTCTACAAACCCTATGCCGGGGTGATCGATTGACGGGGGCGAGGGCCGGGCCCGCAAAAGGCTCGGCCCTCTTGCTACGGGGCCGTCTCGGGCGATCTCAGCGCATCGCCGCTGAAGTCCTGCCTGCGCCGATAATCTGTCGGCGCCTGACCCGATGCCTTGCGGAAGAAGCGGGAGAAATAGGCGCCGTCGGCAAAGCCCACCCAATCCGCGATCTCGGTGACGCTCATCGTCGTGTAGATGAGACACCGTTTGGCCTCCGCAAGGATGCGATCGTGCATCATCTCGAGCGGCGAGATACCCGCAATCGTCTTGCAGGCGAGGCGAAGCTGAGACACGCTCACCCCCAGCTCGTCCGCCACCGCCGGCAGAGCGGGTTGCTCGCGATAGCGTCGCTCGACCAATTCCTTGTATCGTCCGACGAGATCGGAGCGGCTGTCGGCAGATGTCTTGCGCTGCTGGTCGGCCTGTGGCCAGTTCCGCAGCAGCAGAAGCAATACCGACAACAGCCTGATCTCGGCGCCGATCGCGTTGCCCGCTCTCATCTCGCCCAGTTCTTCGGCAAGTCCCGCGACCTGTTCGCCAATGGCCGGGATGATCGCAGGATCGACGTCGAACACGCCGGGAATCTCGAGCACGGTCTTGAGCGCGGGCGCCCGGACGAGCAGGTCGGCGAGATAGTTGTTCTCGATGGTCAACACCCAGCCGACCGTCGCATCTGCATAGTGAAATCCATGAATACGATGGGGCGGGATCACGAGGATACTTGCCGGACCGAACGGAATCGTCGCGCCTTCGATCGACATGTCGCCGCCGCCGATCTCGCAGATGATGATCTGCATGAAGCGCGGATGCGTGTGCGGCGCGATCATCCAGCCGCGCTCGCGGCAACGCTGATCCAATAGTTCGACATTGACGAACCAGTCCGGGCGCGCGCTCGCGTCGCCATAGAGAATATATCGGGGCACTTCCGCTGCGCTGACGCTGCCGATCTGCGCGGGCGCCTGATGCGAAAAGTCCATACGAATTTCAGTTTTAGCCATTCACTCGCTTTATGCTTGTGCGCAAAAGAGGGCAACTCGGCAGAGAGACCGCAAAGGTCCGTCATCACTGCCGAGACAAGGGGAGGATTTATGAAGAGCTCCGGACTCAACCCGTCGTGTGCGTCCGCCATCGCCATCGCGATCGGCCTCGGCACGGCGGCGACGGCGCAGGATCAGCAGGCGGCGGCACCCCAGACCATGACGTCCGTACCCGCGCCGACCGATACGACTGCGACGACTCCCGCCGCCCCGCTCTCCGACAGCAGTGCGCAGCAGCCGGGAGACATCATCGTGACCGCGCTGCGCCGCTCCGAGAGCGTATTGAAGGTTCCCGCAACGATATCCGTGCTCAACGGCAACGACCTCAAGACGGTCGGCGTGAACACGGTCAACGATATCCAGAACCTCGTTGCGGGCGTCAACATCGGCGCCGGCTCGTTCGGCACCAATGTGAGCATCCGCGGCGTCACGTCGACGGACCAGACCAGCAAGGGCGAGCTCGGCATCGCGTTCAACATCGACGGTGCCTTCGTCGGGCGCGGGCAGGAAGAGGGCGTGGCGTTCTTCGATCTCGAGCGCGTCGAGGTCCTCAAGGGTCCGCAGGGCACGCTCTATGGCCGGAGTTCGACCGGCGGCGCCATCAACATCATCACCAAGAAGCCCGTGCTGGGCGAGACGGGCGGCTACGCCAAGGTCGAATATGGCAATTACGACACGAAGCGGGCCGAGGGGGCGGTAAACGTGCCGCTCGGCGATATGTTCGCGGTCCGCTTCGCGGGCAGCTTCAACGATCGCGACGGCTACCTCAGGCCGGTCGACACGACCGTCAGCGGCTCGCCCCTCGCGAACAACGGCGCGGGCCCGAGCAGCGCGCGGCTCAGCGCGGCCGGATTGCCCGCCAAGAACGACCAGAAGGATGCGACAGGTCGCGCGTCGCTGCTGTTCAAGCCGTCGGACAGTTTCACCGCGACCGTGATCGCGACGGTCGGCCATATCGGTGGCGTGGGGACCGGCACGGTCACCGCGGACGCCTTCGATCGCGGCAATCCGTTGGATATCCTGCCCAATCTCGTGCCGTCCTACGTTCGCGAGAATTTCCGGAATTTCAACGAGCAGGCCAATTGGAAACTGGGCAACGTTCAGCTCGACGTCCTCGGGAGCGAGCAGCATTTCAAGGACCACAGCCAGCAGACCACCAACGGCAACCCGTTCGATACCGGAACCCCGACCGCCGCGGGATCCTTCTATCTCGATCAATATAATGGCGTGTTCGACACCACCCAGTTCGAGGCGCGCTTGTCGAACGTCAACCCGGGCTTGTTCGAATATGTCGCGGGCGCCAATTATTATCACGAGAAAATCCACGAAAGCGATCATAATTGGCTGGCGCCGCTCTCGGCGACGGGCGGGCTCAGCGACACGTCGGCGTGGATCAACGACATCGACCCGATCAACACGACCGAGCACAAGTCCTACGGCATCTTCGGGCAGATCACTCTTCATCCGATCGAAAAATTCGCGATCATCGGCGGCGTCCGCTACACGCATGACCAGAGCACGCGGGCGGGCACCTTCTCGGTCGGCGCCGTGCCCGGATGCTTTTACCCGAACAATTGCGTGGGTGGCCCCAACAACGGCTACGAGACCGACCACAAGATCACCTACAAGGCCGGGATCAATTTCCAGGCGACCCCGCGCGATCTCTTCTATGCCTCGGTCTCGAGCGGCTTCAAGGCGGGCGGTTTCAACGATTTCGACCCGCGGACGGGGACCACGGCGCCCTACGGCCCCGAGTCCCTCACCGCCTATGAAATCGGCTATAAGGGCCGCCCTCTCAAGAACCTGACCGTCACGGCCGACGCCTATTATTATGATTACTCGAAGGATCAGATCAACGGACTGACGCTGTTTCCGACGTCCGCCGGCGTCGTCGGCGTGCTCTTCACCCAATTGGCGCCGGTCAAGATCTACGGCGTGGAGGGCGAGGTCCATTATCAGCTCGGGCGTTCCACCATGTTGAATGCGTCGCTCGCCTACGAGCATTCGAAGATCGTCGCGCTCGAGACGGGCTTCCTCGGCTATCTGACCGGCGCCTTCGCGAACTTCGCGGGACACCAATTGCCCAACGCGCCGCACTTCGTCGCCAATCTCTCCGCGACGCACGCGATCGACCTGGGGAACGGGGCGGAGCTCCGCCTGCGCGCGGCGACCAAGCTCAGTTCGAGCTATTTGCTCACCGACTTCGCGAACGCCGTCGAATATAAGCAGAAGAGCTTCACGCGGACCGATGCGAGCCTGACCTACGCCGCGCCCGAAGACCGCTACACGATCCAGCTGTTTGTCGAGAACATCGAGAACAAGCTGCAGAGGACATCGGGCCCCGGCGGCTATAACGGCGCCTATGGCGGCTTCACCGGCGGCCAGGCGACGCCGGAAGTGCCGGGTTCGGCTTTCCCCGAGAATTCGGTCGCCTACGGCGTATCGACGCCGCGCTATTTCGGCGTCCGGCTTGGCGTGAAGTTCTGAGCTTGGCGAGACGCGGCACCGCCATGCGACGGGCCATGCAAGGGAGGCCGGAGACAAACCCGAGGCCGCCTGGTCCGGCGCATCGCGGCGGCCGCGTCCACAAGGCCGTCCATCTGGATATCATTCCCGATGCGCATCATATCGATCGCGTGTTCGACAAACCGGCAAACCCCGCCATGGTCGTTCGCTTTCTCGAGGCTGGCTTTGCCGGCAAGTCTCCCACCAACTCGCATCAGGATCATCGCCCATGGCACGCATCATAGGTGGCATCGGCACCTCCCACACCCCGACCATCGGTTTCGCGCTCGATGCCGGCAAGCATGAGGATCCAGCCTGGGCGCCGATCTTCGAGGCCTATGCGCCGCTCAAGTCATGGCTGGCCGAGAAGAAGCCCGACGTCGCCTTCGTGATCTACAATGATCACGTCACATCCTTCTTCTTCGACCATTATTCGGTCTTCGCGCTCGGCATCGGCGCGTCGCACGACGTGGCGGACGAAGGCGGCGGCGCGCGCGCGATCCCGACGATGGCCGGGCACCCCGGTCTGGCACGGCATATCGCGGAGCAGCTGGTCGCCGACGAGTTCGACATGTCGCTGTTCCAGCGTCGACCGCTCGATCATGGCTGCTTCTCGCCGATGAGCCTGCTCTACGAACATCGCGACGGCTGGCCGGTCGCGCTGATCCCGCTCGCGGTGGGGGTTCTGCAGAATCCGGTTCCCTCCGCGCGGCGCTGCTGGAAACTCGGGCAGGCGCTCAGGCGGGCGATCGAGAGCTATGCCGAGGATCTGTCGGTCGTGATCATCGCGACCGGCGGTCTCTCCCACCAGGTGCACGGCAGGCGCGCGGGGTTCAACGACCCGACATGGGATCGGCAGTTCGTCGACCTGCTCGTCGACGATCCGGAGACGCTCGCGCGGATGGGGCAGGCCGAACTCGCGATGCGCGGCGGCTGGGAAAGCTCGGAGGTCGTGATGTGGCTGATCATGCGCGGCGCGCTGTCGGCGCGGCCCGAAGTGCTCTCGCGCGATTATTATCTGCCTTCGATGACCGGGATCGCAACGCTGCTGCTCGAAAACCGCGCCGGCGTCGAGGGCCTCAAGCCGCTTGACCAGCTCGACCCGGATGTCCTGCAATTGCCCGCCAGCCATCCCTTCACGCTCGACGTGAGCGTGCAAAACTATGATCTCAATCGCTATCTCCAGCAGATGATCGAGCCCGGGCATCGCGCCGCATTCCTCGCCGATGAAGAGGCGAGCCTCGCCGCCTCCGGGCTCGACGCGTCCGACCAGCATCTCATCCGCACGCGCGACTGGACGGGGCTCATCGAAAAGGGCGCGATCTTCTTCGGGCTCGAGAAGCTTGCAGCCGTGCTCGGACTTCCCAATGCCGCGGTTTATGCGGGGATGCGCGGCGAGACACTCGAACAGTTCCAGGCGAGCCGCAATGCTCCCGGCGCGCTCTATTCGGTCGGTAGCAGCCTGAAGAGCGGCGACGAGGCGTGACCATGGACGCGACCCGGCGGGTCGGAGAGGATGACGGCGTGAACGAGGATCCCCGCGCCATCATCGCGCGCGAGCCCATGCACCGTCGCCAGCTGCTCGCCATCGCGATCGCGACCGCGCTCAATGCGCTCGACGGGTTTGACGTGCTGTCGATCAGCTTCGCCTCGCCCGGCATAGCCGCGCAATGGGGGGTCCAGAAGGCGGCGCTCGGCGTCGTGCTGTCGATGGAATTGATCGGCATGGCGCTCGGCGCCTTCGCGCTCGGCGCGCTCGCCGATCGGCTCGGGCGCCGCCCGACGATCCTCGCCTGCCTCGCCATCATGGCAAGCGGCATGGCGCTCGCGTCCGTAGCGCCGGGGGTTTTCGTGCTGTCGCTGTTGCGGCTCTACACCGGGCTCGGTATCGGCGGGATGCTCGCCTGCACGAATGCGATCGTCGCGGAATGCTCGAACGCGAAACGCCGCAACCTCTCCGTCGCGATCATGGCCGGCGGCTATCCCATGGGGGCGGTCGTCGGCGGCATTATCGCGTCGACGCTGCTGGCGGCGACGGGTCATTGGCAGTCGATCTTCCTGTTCGGTGCGCTGGTGACGACAATGTTCATCCCGCTCGTGCTGTGGCGCGTGCCCGAGACGATCGCCTTCCTCTGCTATCGCCAGCCGGCCGACGCGCTGCAAAGGATCAATCGCACCCTGACGCTGCAGGGCAGGGCGCCGCTCGCGGCGCTGCCCGCGAAGCAGGCGACGGTACGCCGCGTCGGGCTCGGGCAGGCGTTCGCGCCGGGCATGGCCGGGGTGACGCTCGTGCTGGTCGGCGCCTATTCCGCCCACATGCTGACCTTCTATTTCCTGATGAAATGGATCCCGAAGATCGTCGTGGACATGGGATCGTCGCCATCGGCGGCCGGTTCGGTGCTGGTCTGGGCGAATGTCGGCGGTGCGTCGGGGGCGGTGACGCTGAGCCTGCTCACCCAGCGTCTCGGGGTGCGAGCGCTGGTGATCGGGGCGATGATCGCGGGCGCGGTCGCAGTGGGCCTATTTGGCCAAAGCGGGAGCAGCGTGCTGTTTCTGTCGATTGCCGCGGCCGTGGCCGGCTTCTTCACCAACGGTGCCACGGCGGGTCTTTACGCCGTGATCGCACAATCCTTCCCCGCGCATCTCCGCGCGGGCGGGACCGGGATCGTCATCGGGATAGGCCGTGGCGGCGCCGCATTGGGTCCGATCGTGGCGGGTCTTCTCTTCGCGCACGGATTGTCGGTCCAGTGGGTGGCAGCCGCAATGGGCTGCGGCACCCTTTGCGCCGCATTGGCGTTGCTCAGCCTGCGTTACCGCGAAACGCCGCTCGCGTGAGCGCGATGCGGTTGCGGTTCGAGGCGCGAACGATGCGATGTGCGTCGCATCCGACCGCGGTGGATCGACAGAGGTTCAGCTCCTGTCCGCGCTTCAGAGCCGCTTCAGCGCGCGTGCCATTTCGCGGCGTCGGTATGCGCGGGATGTACGGAGCGGGGCCGTCCCGCTGAAACCCGCCCGGTCGGCGCGGTTCAGCCTTCGCGTTCGGTTCGGTGCTGCTCGGCCGGATCGGTCTCGACGAGGTTGATGAACACGCCGTCGCAATCGCGCAGACAGACCTCGAATTGCGAACGATGCGCCATGGTGAACAATTCGGGGTCGGGCGACCAGGTCGCCCCGGCCGCGCGGAGTGCAGCGAGCGTGTCGGTCATCGAGCGGACGTAGAAGACCAGCGCGACCTCGCCACGACGGGCAGGGCCGGCCGGCGCGGGCAGCGCCTCGGGCGCGGCCTCGGGATCGAGCTCGAACAGCCCGATCATGCCGTGATTGGGTCCGGGCTGCTTGACGATCTTGACGCGATAGGGGCGGTGGAGCGTCAGTCCGATCACCGAGGAGGCCGACGGGTTGTCGAGCTTTCCCTCATAATAGACGTCGGTGAAGCCGAGCAGCGCATAGAAGGCCGCGGCACGCTCGATATCGCGGACGAAGATCGAGGCGCGGATCAACGAAGAGACATGGGGCAGGGGCATGCGTCGTCCTTGGGTCAGGCCGTGAGGCTGGTCGGGCCGCTGTGCAGCGACGTCAGTTCATAGGTGCGTCTCGATATCTCCCATTGCAGCCGTAGGAAGATGGCATCTTCGCCGTGCACATGGAGCTCGGCGGGAGGCCAATGGGGCTGCCAATGGAGAAGATAGTGATCGGCGGCGAAGCGGCCTGCGGCCACCTCGATCTCGGTTTCGCCGACATAGGTGACGCCGATCGCGATCGGCAGCGCGACGAGGCTTGTCTCGCCCTTGATGTCGTAGGAGCAGGTGACGCTGTCGATCACCCGCTGCTCGCCCGGCGCCTCGCGGCCACGCGCCAGCGCGATCATGCCGTCGCCGACGAGGGGGTGCAGGCCGAGATAGCTGCGGCGCCCCGGCAGGCGCTGCGAGACCCGACCCATGTGCGCGATCAGGCTCTCGCATTCGGTCTCGGTCTCGGTGCAGCGGAACCAGCTGCTGCCGACCAGCGCTCCGCCGTTGGTGACGCGGACATGGCCCTCGACGGGCGATCCGTCGGGGGCCAGCGTCCAGCTCGCATCGCGGGTCAGATCGCCCTCGTCCATCTCGCAATAGGAGCGGATCGTGCGGCCGTCGGCCCGGACGTCGATCGCGAAGACCTCGCGGCCGCAAATCCCCTGTTCGCCGCGATAGGCGATGGTGCCGGCATGTCGTCTCATAGCGTCTCCCTGCGACGCGGTTAGCAGAGCGCGTCGCGCAGGCAGGGCCGGCGCGCGAGAATGACCGTCAGGTGGCCAGCGGCGCGCGATGATATCTCCGCACCGCGGAGAGGTGCGGTGCCGGTTGTTCGCCGCGACCGGCGGCGAGGCTAGACAGGCGTTCCGCAGCAATGAGAGGGCCGCCGCCGTGACCGATTCCCTGGGCTATCGAATGAAGTTTGCGGTGGTTGCCCCGTCAACGAACACCAGCGTCGAGCCCGAATATGCGGCGATGCGGCCGCGCGGCGTGACCAACCATTTCTCGCGCATCGCGATTCCCGACACACGGGTGACCGACGATGACAGCTTCATGGTGATGCTGCAGACGATCCGCGATTCGACCTTCGACGCGGTCGACATCTCGATGTCGATGGATCCGGGCTGCGTGATCATGGGCATGTCGGCAGAGACGTTCTGGGACGGTGCCGAGGGCGCCGACCGGCTGCACAAGAAAATGCTCGAGCGCACTGGAGGCGTGCCGGTGATCATGGGGTCGACCGCGGTCGACGCGGCGATCAAGGCGTATGAGACGGGCCGCGCGCCGATCCGGAAGATCGGCATCCTGACCCCCTATGCGCCGGTCGGCGACGCCAATGTGAAGAAGTTCTTCGAGGATCAGGGCTATGAGGTGGTGCACATCGTCGGGCTCAAATCGCCTTCGCCGATGATGATCGCGCATGAGGACAAGCAAAAGCTCAAGCGGACCGCGATCGCGGTCTCCGAAGGCGTCGATGCGATCATCCAGGCCGGCACCAACCTGGCGTTCGCAGAGGTTGCGGCGATGGCGGAGTTCTGGTTGGAAAAGCCGGTGATCGCGATCAATACCGCCACCTACTGGCATGCGCTGCGCACCATGGGCATTGCGGACCAGATGGACGGCTTCGGTCGCCTTCTCGCCGAGTTCTGAGCTTTTCACGGAGAATCTGCGATGGATTATGATTACGTCCCGCTTCCCGCTCGCCAGCCGCTCAAATGGCCGAACGGAGCGCGAGTCGCTCTGATCCTGACCTTCAACCTCGAGACGTGGGACCTCACCAAGGACACCGACAAGCCTTATTATGCCGGCGGCCCGTCGATCCTGCCCGACATACTGCCCGGCAACACGCCCGACTTCCCCAATTATAGCTGGCGCGAATATGGCCAGCGGGTCGGTATCTGGCGGCTGTTCGAGCTGTTCGACAAGCTCGGCGTCAAGGCGAGCTGCACCACCAACGCGGTCACCTTCGAGCGTCGCAAGGCGATGACCGACGCGGTGCTCGAGCGCGGCTGGGAGCTGCTCACGCACAATTGGGAGCAGGGCGAGCTGCTCACCAACTTCGCGGGCGATCCGGCCAAGGAGCGCGAGATCGTGCTGCGCACGCTCGATCAGTTCGAGAAATTCACCGGCCGCAAGTCGAAGGGCTGGCTCTCCTCCTCGCTGCGCGGGACGTTGCAGACGGCGGACATTCTCGCCGAACAGGGGTGCACCTTCTACTGCGACATCATGAACGACGATCAGCCCTATCTGCTGCGCACCCCCAACGGGCCGATCGTCTCCGTGCCCTATTCGAACGAGATCAACGACTTCACCTTCATCACGCGCAAGAACTTCACCACCGACCAATTCGCCCAGGCGCTGATCGAGGAACTCGACGTGCTCTACGAGGAGGGCGCGACCACCGGCCGGATCATGAACGTCGGGCTGCACCCGCACGTCTCGGGCCGCGCTCATCGGATCCGCGCGCTCAGGGAGTTCATTGAGCACGCCAAGTCGCTGCCGGGGGTCTGGTGGGCGACACGCGAGGAGATCGCCGATTGGTATCTCCAGAACCACGAGAGCCACATTCCCGGCCAGCTGACGGGATGAACCGCCGGCGGGCGGGCGGTGCCGGCGGCCGTCGCGCCGTGGTTCAGATCATCGGCCATCCGCCCAGCGCCCAGATCATCGCAAGGCTGATCGCCAGCGACACGAAACTGGCGGTGCACAGCAGCGGGAGCGCGACGCTGGCATAATCGGGTGGCAGGCGGTCCATGGCCGTCTCCGGTCACGAGGCTGGTCGACACGCAAAGCAGCAGAACGGGCGACATCGGAACAGGCGCGGCGCGAAAAGTAACGCGCCTCCCGCAGTCTGATCGCTGGGCGGAGAAACCCGTCCCGCCAGTCGACCCGCCGACCGATCGCACCCATGGAATCGCCGGAGGACCGGATGGCCGAGCAGATCGCACGCACATTGTACGACAAGCTGTGGGACGCGCACGTCGTGGCCGGGCAGGGCGAGGCGCGCGCGCTGCTGTATGTGGACCGGCACCTGCTCCACGAGGTGAGCACGCCGCAATCGTTCGAGGCGCTGCGCGAGGCGGGGATCGGCGTGCACCGCCCCGCGACCCAATTGGCCGTCGCCGATCATGCGGTGCCGACGCACGACCGCGGCAGCCCGATCGGCGACCCGCAGGCGCGCGCGCAGGTGGCGCTGCTCGAGGCGAACTGCGCCGCCTTCGGGATCGAATATCTGCCGCTCGACGGCCCCGGTCAGGGTATCGTCCACGTCATCGGTCCCGAACAGGGCTTCACCATCCCGGGCATCACGCTGGTCTGCGGCGACAGCCACACCGCGACGCACGGCGCCTTCGGTGCGCTCGCCTTCGGGATCGGTGCCAGCGAGTGCGGCACGGTGATGGCGACGCAGGTGCTGTGGCAGGAGAAGGCGAAGCGCATGCGCGTCCGCTTCACCGGCACCCCGGGCCCCCACATCACCGCAAAGGATATGGTGCTCGCGATGATCGGGCAGATCGGCGCGGGCGGGGCGTCCGGCTATGCGATCGAATATGCCGGCGCCGCGGTCCGCGCGCTGTCGATGGAGGCGCGCATGACGCTCTGCAACATGGCGATCGAGGCGGGATCGCGAACCGGGCTGATCGCGCCCGACGAGACGACATTCGCCTATCTCGCCGGCCGGCCGCGCGTGGCGTCGGGCAGGGCGTGGGAGCAGGCGCTGGCGTCGTGGCGGATGCTCGCGAGCGACCCTGCGGCGCAATTCGATCGCGAGATCGAGATCGACCTCGGATCGCTCGCGCCGCAGGTTACCTTTGGCACCAGTCCCGATCAGGTGCTCGGCGTCGACGAGGCCATACCCGATCCGGCCACCGCGAGCCCGGCGGCGGCGCGTGAGCGACTCGCGCATGCGCTGGACTATATGGACATCACATCCGGTCGCCCGCTCGCCGGGCTCGCGATCGACCATGCCTTCATCGGCAGCTGCACCAACGGGCGGATCGAGGATCTGCGCGCGGCCGCCGCGATGGTCGGCGATCGCCATGTCGCGGATGGCGTGCGCGCGCTCGTCGTCCCGGGATCCGATGCGGTGCGCCGGCAGGCCGAGGCCGAGGGACTCGACCGCTTATTCACGCGCGCGGGCTTTCTCTGGCGCGACGCCGGCTGCTCGCTGTGCGTGGCGATGAACGACGACCGCTTGCCGCCGGGCGCGCGGTGCGCATCGACCTCCAACCGCAATTTCGAGGGGCGTCAGGGCGTGGGCGCGCGCACGCATCTGATGAGCCCCGCCATGGCTGCGGCGGCGGCGCTGACCGGCCGCATCACCGATATCCGGGCGTGGCACTGATGCGCGCGCTCGACACGCTGCGCGGTCGCGCTATCTCGATGCCCGAGGCGGACGTCGACACGGACATCATCTACCCGGCGCGCTATCTGCTGATCACCGAGAAGCGGGGGCTAGGGCGTTACGCGTTCCACGATCGACGCAGCGATCCCGGCTTCCCCATCACCGACGACATGCCGGCTGCGCCCTTCCTCGTCGCGGGCGCCAATTTCGGGTGCGGCTCGAGCCGCGAACAGGCGCCCTGGGCATTGGCGGACCTCGGCTTCCGGGTGATCGTCGCACCGAGCTTCGGCGAGATATTCCATTCCAACTGCTTCAAGAACGGCATGTTGCCGATCATTCTGCCGGCTCCGACCATCGCTCGGCTGCACGAGGCAGCGCGCGCGGGCGCGATCTTCGATCTCGATCTCGCCGCCGGCACGCTCGCGCTGCCCGACACCGGGCCGTTCCGGTTCGCGATCAGCGAGGATCGCCGTCAGTCGCTGCTCAACGGCTGGGACGAGATCGCGCGGATACGCGCACTCCACGCGGACGACATAGCGCGATTCGAAACCGTGCAGCGAAAGGCTGCGCCATGGCTCTGGACGACAGAAGGACATCATGACTGACACCCGCCTGCGCGACAAACTCGCCACCCAAAAATTTTTCGTCGTACCCGGCGTGCACGACATGATCGCGGCGGTGATCGCGGATCGCGTCGGCTTCGAGATCGTCTATGGCACCGGCTATTGGCTGACCGCCTCCGCCTATGGGCTGCCCGATGCCGGCATCGTCGGCTATAGCGAGATGGTCGATCGCATGGCGACGATCAAGCGCACCAGCAAGGCGGCGCTGATCGCCGACGCGGACACCGGCTATGGCGGTCTGCTCAACGTCCACCATACGGTGAAGGGCTATGAGGCGGCCGGCGTTTCCGCGATCCAGCTGGAGGATCAGGAATTCCCCAAGAAATGCGGGCACACCCCGTATAAGCGCGTCGTCCCGATCGAGCAGATGGTCGCCAAGATCAAGGTCGCGGTCGAGGCGCGCGAGGACATGCTGGTGATCGCGCGTACCGATGCGCGCCAATCGGAGGGGCTCGACGGCACGATGCGGCGGCTGGAGGCCTATGCCAAGGCGGGCGCGGACGTGCTCTTCCCGGAGGCGCTCACCAGCGTGGCGGAGATGCGCACGGCGTGCGCCGCCTTCGATGTGCCCGTGATGGCGAACATGGCCAATGGTGGCCTGACCCCGGTGCTCAAGGGCGACGTGCTGGCGGACATCGGCTACGCCTTCGCCATCTATCCCTCGCTCACCTCGCTGATCGCCGCCTCGGCGATCGAGACCGCGCTGATCAAGCTGCGCGATCACGGCGACGGCGAGCCCGCCGACATGGCGATGTTCGACTTCAAGACCTTCTGCGGGCTGATCGGCTTCGAGGATGTCTGGGCATTCGACCGCAAATGGAACGAGGTCGGCTGAGCCGTGAAGCCGGCGTCTACGGCACCACGATCTGGCGGATGGCGCGGCCGTCCGCCAGCGCGTCGAGCAGCGTGTTGATCTCGTCGAGCCGGTGCACCGAGGTGAGCAGCGTCTCGACCGGCAGCCGCCCCGCCTTCCACAGCGCGACGTAGCGCGGAATGTCGCGCGCCGGGATCGCCGAGCCCATATAGGACCCGATCAGCGTCTTGCCCTCGGCGACGAACGCCACCGCGGGCAGATCGAGCAACTCGGCCGGGTTCGGCAGGCCGACCGTCACGATCCGTCCACCGCGCCGCGCCGCCTTGAACGCCGCGCGCAGCACCGCCGCCTTGCCGACCGTCTCGATCACGACATCGGCGCCGCCGTCGGGAAAATGCGCCGCGATCGCGGCATCTGCCTCTTCGGGAGGCACGGCGATCGCGCCAAGCTTCTCGGCGATCGCGCGCTTGTCGCCAAAAGGGTCGATCGCGAGGATCGGCGTCGCGCCGCTTGCGCGCAGCCCGAGCAGCGCGGCGAGGCCGACGCCGCCCAGCCCATAGACCACCGCGCTTTCGCCGGGGCGCACCACCGCCGAGTTCATCACCGCGCCGACGCCGGTCAGCACCGCGCAGCCGAACAAGGCGGCGATCTCGGGCGGCATGCCCGCATCGACCTTCACCGCCGAGCGCCGATCGACCACCGCGTGCGTCGCGAAGGCGGAGACACCCAGATGATGCATCACGTCATGGTCGCCATCGTGCAAACGGCAGCCGCCGCCGAGCATCCGGCCCTCGCCGTTCGCCGCCGCACCGACCGCGCACATATAGGCCTCGCCCGATCGGCAGCGCACGCATTCACCGCAAGCCGGCAGGAAGGCGAGGATGACGCGGTCGCCGACCGCGAAGCCCGTCTCCTGCGGATCGCCCAGCGCCTCGACGATGCCGGTCGCCTCGTGTCCGATCGCCATCGGCATCGGGCGTGGCCGGTCGCCGTTCACCACCGACAGGTCGGAATGACACAGCCCGGCCGCATCGATGCGGATCAGCAACTCACCCGGTCGCGGCGCGTCGAGCGTCAATCGGCGCAGCGAGAGCGGCATCGACCGGGCATAGGGGCGCGGATTGTCGCCGCAGCGATCGAGCACGGCGGCGGTGATGGTGGTCATGGTCTCAATCCGGTGTTGCGGGCTCAGCCTTCGACCAGCCCGAGTTCGGCCAATTGCGCGTTCCAGTCGTCATGCCATTTCTGCACGAGGATTTCGTTCGCGCCCAGTATCGATCGAAAGTCGCGCGGGGCATGAAGGAGATTGCGATAGCCTTCCTCGGACACGCTGTAATCTTCGGTGACGACGACGCCTTCGATGAAGTCGTGGAGGTCCGCCCAGTCCGAATCGGGTTGCGGCCCGTCGGCATGGCCGGGGCGATAGGTCGCCATGCGCGTGACGGTGTGGCCGGGCTCTTCACCCGGATAGAGATGATAGAAGCCGTAGAACATCTCGCCATTGGGGCCGGCGGAGACGTTCATGTTGATGTTAGGGAAGATGAAATAATTGCCGCCATAGTCGTTGGCCGGCCAGGCCGCCTCGGGCTGGTCGGCGAGCGCGCGCCAGTCCTTGCGGGGAAAGCCCATCCGCGCATGTCGTCCAAAGGGCGTCATCGCCATCACGTTCGAGACCAGCCGCGGCGCGACCGTCGTCGCGTGCAGCGTCGCGAAATGGTAGCTCTCGCAATAGGTGTCCCACGCATATTTCCAGTTGGTGCGCGATTCGACCCGGCTGTGGCGGGCGGGGCGGGCCTTGTCGAGCTCGAGGTGGCGGAGCTCGTCGGCAAAGTCGCCGAGATGGGCCGCGACGTCGATCGGGCCGCCGTCGGGATCGCCGCGGACGAAGATCATGCCGGCCCATTCGGCGATCGGCACGGCGATCAGCCCGTGTTCGGCGCGATCGAGCCCGGCGAAGCCCTCCTTGCCAGGCAGGCCGATCAGCGTGCCTTCGAGATCGAAGGTCCAGCCGTGGAAGCGGCAGGTCATCCGCTTGCGGTCGTCGCAGGTGGTGACGACGCGCGCCGCGCGGTGCGGGCAGATGTTGAGAAAGGCACGGGCGACGCCCTCGCCGTCGCGGAGCACCAGTATCTCGGGGCCGAGCGCGTCGAACAGAAGCTTGTCGCCGGGGTTCGGGATGTCGTTGCTCAGGCAGGCGAGGATCGGGATGCGTCGGAACGCCTCGCGCTCGCGGGCATGACGCGCCGGATCGACATATTCGGCGCGCGGGATCTCCATGGGCGCCGCCGCCATGTCGGTGCGGCCGTCGCGCAACCGGTCGACCAGATCGCGGCGCAGCGTGTCATGCGATACGCGCCGCGCGTCTGCGCCGTCGTTGATTGCTTCGCTGGCCATCGTCATTTGTCCACATAGCGGCTGAAGGGGATCAGGCTGGCGCCTGCGAGAAGCGGCGGGAAGACGCAGAAGCAGAGCAGCAACGTGGTGAGCGCGGCGGGCGTCTCCGCGACCATGCCGCCGCCCTTGGCGCCGGCAAAGCCCCCCGCGCTCAGAATGACGCCGGCGATCGCCGGGCCGAGCGCGAAGCCGACCTTTTCGAGCGCCCCGAATATGCCCGAATAGACGCCGCTGCGCGCGACGCCGGTGCGCAGGCGATCGACGTTGATCGTATCGGTGAGCATCGACAGTGCCATCAGCAGGTACATCGAGTTGAACATGCCCCAGACGAAGGCGCGTCCGCCGAGCAGGATCGCCTGGGGTATCGCGATCCCGAAATGGCTCGGGATCCATGCCGTCTCGGCCGCGCCGGCGGTGATGAACGACAGGCAGCAGAGCCCCCAGCCGACGATGCCAAGCGTGAACAGCGCGCGCTTCGACATGCGGCGATTGAGCCACACCGTCAGCGGCTGACCGGCGACCACCGACAGCGCCGCGGACACGCCGACGATCGCAAGCGCGCCGGCATCCTTGATGATATAGACGAAATAGAGCCCGAACACGGTGTAGGTGAGCGCCTGCGCGGTGAGCGCGATGAAATAGGTCGCGGCGAGCATGACGAACGGCTTGTTCGCCCAGATCGCGCGGATGTCGCCACGCCCGGTGCCCGGGCCGCTCTCGTGCGCGGCGGCGGCGACCAGCTTGAGGCGGCGCACCGTCGCGTAGGTGACCAACATCGTCACCGCGCAGGCGAGGCCATAGACCATTCCCATCCGGTTGAAGCCCGTCCAGCCGGGCCCGAACGCGTGAGCGGCCGGCAGCGCATAGCCGCCCACCGCAACGCCGACCGAGAGGAAGCAGATCCGCACCGCGAGGATGCGCGTGCGTTCGCGCGGATCGCCGCTCATCTCCGCCGCGGCGGACAGATAGGGCACCGAAAACAGGCTGTAGGCGGTCGATGCCAGCGCGAAGGCGAAGGTGATGTAGCCCGCCGACGCCCAGGGCGACGCGAAATCGGGTGCGCTGAACATCAGCACGAAGGCCAGTCCCGCCAGCAAGGCGCCGGCAAGCAGGAACGGCGCGCGCCCCCACGTGCTGCGCTTGCGATCGGACCAGCCGCCGACCAGCGGATCCCAGAAGATGATCCACGCCTTGGGGATCAGGATCGCGATCCCCGCCATCCATGCCGGAACGCCCAGCACGGTGATCATGTAGATCGGCAGGATCAGCGCCGGCGTGTCACGGAAGATTTGCCCGCCGACGGCGCCGACGCCGTAGCCGATCTTGGCCGCTACGGAGACGCGATCCGCCTGCGCGATGGTCTGGTGCAACCGATTATCCTTCAGGTGCCGGTGGTGGGATAGGCGGCGCCCCCGCCGGCGCGTTGCGCGGGGGCATGCATCGACTGGAGCTGGGAATATTCGAGCAGGCCCTCGTCGCCATATTCGCGGCCGAAGCCGCTCGAACCGATCCCGCCGAACGGCAGGTCGAATGCGAAGCCGCTGCGGTTGTGCGCGTTGACCAGGCACAGACCGGCGCGGATGCGGCCGACCAGCGCCCACCCGCGATCGCCGTCGGCGGTCCATACCGATGCGCTGAGGCCGAGATCGCCCGCATTGGCGAGCTGGAGCATCTCGGCCTCGTCGCGATAGCCGGTGATCGGCACGATCGGGCCGAACTGCTCCTCGGCGACCAGCGGTGCGTCGCCGCCCAGCCCGGTGACCAGTCGCGGGGGCAGGAAATAGCCGTCGTCGGGCGTGCGGTCACCCGGCTCGAGCAGATCGATGACGGTGCCGCCACGCCGCGCCGAATCCTCGGCGAGCGCGGCGATCTGGCCGCGCGCGGCGGCGCTGATCAGCGGCCCCATCGTCACGCCCTCCGCGGTGGGATCGCCCAGGCGGAACAGGCGGCGCGCGACATCGACATAGGCATCGGTGAAGCGCGGCACCATCGCCTGCGGTACGAGCAGCCGTTTGGCCGCCATGCAGACCTGTCCGGCGTTGAGGAAGGTGCCCCAGACGATCGCCTCCATCGCCTCGGGCGTCGGATCGAAATCGTCGAGCACGACGAGCGGATCGTTGCCGCCGAGCTCCATCACGCAGGGCAGGAACCGCGCGGAAGCCTGGCGCAGCACCGCGCCGCCGACCGCTGTGCCGCCGGTGAAGGCGACCTTGGTGATCTCGGCCGCACCGACCAGCGCCTCGCCGACCTCGGCGCCGCCATTGACGACGTGCAGCACCGGATCGGGCAGGTTCGCGGCGATTGCCGTGATCAGCGCGCTCAGCGCAAGCGGCGAGAGCGGCGAGGGTTTGACGACCACCGCGTTGCCCGAGATCAGCGCGGGCGCGATCTTGGTCATCGCGAGGATGATCGGCGCGTTCCAGGGAACGATCGCGGCGATGACGCCGCAGGGTCGGCGCCGGACGACGCGACGGCCCGGACCCTCGCCGCGCGGCTGATCGGGAAGCAGTCGCGCCGCGCGGGCGGCGAGGTCGTGCGCGAGCGCGCGGGCGAAGCGTAGCTCGCCCAGGCAATCGGGCAGCAGCTTGCCCATCTCGCGCGACAGCAGGCGGCCCAGTTCGGGCGCCTGATCGGCGGCGCGATCGATGGCGGCGAGCACGATCCGCGTCCGCTCCTCCAGCGACCGCGCCGCCCAGGCGGTCTGCGCCGCGGCGGCGCGCTTGACCGCCGAGCGGACCGACGCCGGATCGTCCCCGCGAACCTGTCCGACCGTCTCGGACGGCCGGGCGGGGTTCTCGCGCGTGATCATCGGGGTTGCCAGCGTCGCCATGCCGCTGCCGTCAGCCTTGGTTGATGAAGCGGACGCAGGCCTCGGTCCACTCCTCGGGATATTCCTCGATCGTATCGAGCGTGCCGCCCGCGATCCGATAGTCGGGGACCTTGCCCTCGAGATACGGCAGGCAGGCCATGATGCCCGGCGCCGACAGATCGCGATCGCCCCAGACGATGTAGGCGGGGACCGTCACGTCGTTGAGCAGCTGCTGCAAGGTATTGAGCTTGCCGGCCGCATAATAGGCGGCCTGCGCCTTCTCGCCCGCCGAAAGCGCGGCGACATAGAGCTTCTCGAACCGCTCGATATTGTTGACCGGGGAGACGTTCTTCCAGCGCAGGTTCCACAGATCGGTCAGATGGCCGCCGTCGGGACGCGGGAAGGTGGCGGGCGCGCGCATCGGCGTGATCGGCTCCTTGGGATCGAGCAGCACCGGGCCCGACAGCACGATCTTGCTGACCCGCTCGGGCGCCTGCACGGCGAGCTGCGTCGCGAAATAGGCGCCGGTGTGGACGCCGATCACCGGGATCGGATCGGTCAGCCCCATGTCATCGAGGAAGTCGATGATCGTCTGGCCATATTCCTCGGGCTCCACCATCCGGCCGGGCCGGTCGGACATGCCGTAGCCGATCGTGTCCATCGCGATCGCGCGGAAATGCTCGCCGAGCATCGGCAGCACCGTGTCGAACATCCCGCTCGATTGCGGCGACTGGTGGAGACAGAGCACGGGCTGGCCCTCGCCATGCTCGCGATAGTGGAGCTGGCCGAGAAAGCATTTGCTGTAGCCGCGCTTGAAGTTGAGTACCTCGGTGGTCATTCGGTTTCCTCTGAAGTCGGCTCGGTCGAGAGCTCGGAAAGGCTGTGGAAAAGTGTGGCGACATATTCGCTGCGCTCGCGGCGAAGCCGGGCGGCATCGTCGTCGGCGAGGCGATGGTGTTCCATGTCGCCGGTCGCGATCACGCCCTTGTCGACGAGCAGCGACTCGAGCATCGCGTTGCGACGCTTCACCACCCACAGCTGGGCGGCCATCTCGAGCACCACATCGACGAGCGCGTCGAGCCGGCGATCGCCCAGGAACGGCTTGCCATCGGCGATGCCGCCGCTCGCGTCGAGCCAGCGGCGCAGATCGGATACCTCCCGAGGCGTCATGCTGATTTCCTGCAGACGCGGATCTGCAGCGCGCCCGTCGAGGTCGCCGCAGGCCGGTAATCGTCGTCGACATCGTCGAAATGCTCGCGCAGCAGCGCGGTGAAGTCCGAATAGACGAATCCGGGCGCGAACGGCTCGCCATTATACCAGCTGTCGAACAGCCGCATGCAGTGGCGACCGCTCAATTCGTCCTGCGGGATGTGCGGAAAGTCGACGATGGTGATCGTGCCGCCCGGACGCAGGATGCGCGCGGCCTCGCGGATGACGCCCTCGGCGGTCTCGCGCGGGAGCTCGTGGAACAGGATCATCGACAGGATCGCGTCGATCGAATTGTCCGCAAAGTCGGTGTGCGCCGCGCTCGCCTGCGCGAAATGCACCGCCAGGCCCATATGATGCGCGCGGGCGTGGGCGTAGCGCAGCATCGGGGCGGCAATGTCGATCCCGTACACTTCCGCGTCAGGGAATCGCTGCTTCAGCGCGGTGGTCGACTGGCCGATACCGCAACCGATATCGAGCACGCGCCCGGGCTTGCCGTCGACCGGACACCAGTCCGCCATCACGCGGTGGATATGGTCGTCGTCATTGGCGCCGGTGAAGAAGATCTTCGAGCCGTAATGATAGACGAAGCCGGCGAGCGCGTCGTCCTGATAGCTGCCGGGCATCAGGTGGATGTCCTGCTGCCGGGCATAATCGGGATAGGCGAAGTCGGGATCGATCGTGAGCAGGCCGGGCGTCGCCTGCTCCGCCTCGTCGAGCCAGCCGGCAAGCTCGTCCCCGAAACGGCCGTAGGACCGGAAGGAGCCGCTCCACATCATCAGCTGCGTGCTGCGCATCATCCGGCGCGTCATCTGCGCGACCGGCACGTCGCCCAGCCGATGGAACAGCGCATGGACCGACGGCGGCGGCTCGGCCTTGCCCATCGCCGCGCCGATCGCGTTGCCGGACTGGACGAGCTTGGGCACCATCGTGCCGAGGTTGAAACCGCGAAGCCCCTCGACGAAATCGAGGTAGCTTTCGTCGTCGAGCGTCGCTGCGCCCCGCAGCGTGCCGATGTCGGGCCTGCTCATACCATCTCCATCTTCGGGTCCGAAGCGACCAGCCGGCCATAAAGCACCGGCTGGGTGTCCATGATGAGGTCGGTCGAGCCCATCAGCCGCTTGTCGCGGTTGGGCGCTAGATCGATCGCCACGGTCAGGCTGCCTGCGGGCGCATCGGCCTGGAAGCGATCGGGATTGTTCACCTCCATCGTATCCGGGAAGCGATAGACCGGTGCGGTGGTGACGATCGTCGCGGGCTGCGGCACCGGCGAATCCGCGCGGCCGACCGCCGCGATGGTGATGTGGTTTTCCGCCGATCGCTCGGGCAGCATCAAGCGATACTGCCAATCGTTGCGCCACGTCGCGGGGCAGGCGACGAGATCGACGCCCTGGCGCGCGACCATCCGCCCCGCCTCGGGATAGCGGAGATCCTCGCCGAGCAGCATCGCAAGCCGACCGAAGGGCAGGTCGAACACAGGGAAGTCGTCGCCGCCCGGGCCCCAGCCCAGCGCCGGATCGGCGTGAACCTGCCGATAGCTGCCGCGCACGCCCTCGGGGCCGATCAAGATGGCGCGGTTGATCAGGCGGCCGTCATCGATCTCGGGGATGCCCGCGACGATGTAGGTGCCGCGCGTCGCCGCCGCCTCGGCCAATTGCGCGATCGCATGATCGATCTCGCCCTGCAGCGCTTCGCCGGCCTGCAGCGTATCGGGCGCCCATGCGAACAGCTCGGGAAGCACCGCGAGACCGGGTTCGGCCGCCTCGATCATCGCCACCGCCTTGGAGACCGTGGCGGGGCCGGCGCCGGTGTCGGGGACGACGGTGGTGATCCTGACCGTGCCCGCCGCCGGGCGTCCCACGGTCAACGCCGCGAGCGCGCTATTGTCCTCGGTGATCAGTCCGTAGCATTCGGGCCGGCGGCCGGCGAGGCGCTGCGTGCGCTGGACGCGGCTGAGATCGATGTCCGCGAAGGTGAGACCGAAATCCTTCTGGCCCGCGCGCGCGATCACCTCGCCGGCGGGGCCGGTGATGCCGCTTTCGCCCGCGCCGCTCACCGTCTCGCGGTCCATCCCGCTGGCCGCCATCAGCCGTTCGAGATCCTCGCCCTTGACCATGTCGCCGATGCGGTTGGCATAGATCATGTAGACGCCGTTTTCGGCAGACCGCGCAGGAATGTGGAAATGTGCCTCGTCGCGCCCGTTGGAGCAGAGCGAATTGACGATGATGTCGGCGCCCTGGCAGGCCAGCGTCCGCGAGGTCTCCGGGATCAGTCCGTCCATGCACGAAATCAGCCCGATGCGGCCGATCGCCGTGTCGAACACGCGATTCTCCTGGTCCGCGGGGCGGAAGGCGTCGCGCTCGATCCACATCAGGATCTGCTTCGCATTGCCACCGATATAGGCGCCGTCGGGGCCGATCAGATGATTGACCATATAGGCATCGGGAAATGCGCCGCGGACCGCGGCGTTGAACGAGACGTGGACGCCATGTTGCCGGGCGCGGGCCGAGATCGCGTCGATCATCGGCCCCGGGATCGTGATCGCCTCGCGCCAGGCATGTTCGCGGTCGTCATAGGAGGTCGGGTAGTTGCAGCATTCCTGGAAGTGGACGAGCTGCGCGCCGCCGGCGGCGCCTTCGTCGATCAGGCCCAGCATCTGCGAGAGGACGCGGTCGCGGTCCTTGCCGGTCTCGAATTGCGCGGTGGCGACCCGGATCGTGCGGGCCGCTCCCTCGCTTGGCGTGGTGGGGAGCGGCCCGGCCATCAGAAGTCGAACTCGCGCACGGTGCCGAACTCGGTGCTCTCATATGTCGCCAGTTCGTAGGTGACGCCCTTGGCGTGGCCGATGCAACGGGCGCAGATCTCGTCCTGCCCGATCGTCCAAACCTCGATGTCGCCATCGATATTGCCGGTATGCCAGAGATAGTGGTGGCCGGTGAACGTGCCGGCCGGCACAGTGATCTGCTCGGGGCCGAGATACTGGACCTTGAGGCTGACCTCGGCGCCGTGGCCGATCACGCCGCCGTTCCAGGTCGGCGAGCTCGACAGGATGCGCACCATCTGAGGATCGGGGTTGGCACGGTCCGCCTTGATGAACTTCCATCCCTCGACCGAGGTCGGGTGGTAGCCGAACACGATGTCCGATCCACCCATCGCGAGCGTCTTCTCGTCGATTGGGCTGCCGTCGGGGAGCATCACCATCGAGGTGATCGTGTCACCGACCACGCGGCGGATCAATATGCCCTGATAGACCTCGTCGACGAAGAAACGGGTGATGCCGTCCATCGGCGTGAATTCCCGGTCGACCGTCTGCGTGACGTGACGAATCATCGAATTGCCCGGGAAGCGCGTCATGGTCTGCGCGGTATGCGACCCGTCCGGATTGGTGGTGACGATGAAATTTTCCCAGCTCACCCATTTGGAGCGGTCGTCGCTCGGTCCCATGACATAGGAACCAATCGTCCGAGTGAGAGACATACCGATATTCTCCTCGATGGTGGGGAGGCGCGGCGTCCGCATCCTCCAGGCAGTTTGGCAGGTCTGGTGCGGCTCGTCTGGCGCTGCACAGTGGGCGGACTGTCGGGCCGGTGGCGGGAGTCGCGCCAGACATTCCAGGTGCAATGTCCGCAGTGCGGATAGCGGCGGGGGCGAGAGCCGCGTCGCAGCCTGCGGTCACGCAATGTCGGCGATGCCGCACCTGCGTCCCGGGGGGCGCGCCGAACGGTCACAGCCCGAGATGCGGCGCGATCGCGCGCCACCAGTGGATCGGCTGGTCGGGCAGCTCATGCCCCGATCCGCGACGGCCAAGGACGGGTGCGTCCGGTCGCGGCCGCGACAGCGCGTCGGCGAGCAGCGGGGGCATGACCGCGCGCGCGGTCAGCAGGTCGACGAGTTGCTCGTGAAGCTGCTGCGCCTGCGGCGTCTCGCCGCCGGTCGCGGTCACGGCGGATCGCCGATCCCAGGGTGAGAAAAGCGCGCGGTCGCGCAGATACATCCAGGCGCGCGTCAGGTGCGAGCCGGCGCTGTCCGGCGAAAGATCGGGCAATGCGGCATTCGCGCCCGGCTCCGGGGGCTCGATCAGCGCGGCGCGGATGATGCGATCGGGCGCCGCGACGAGCATGGCCCCGACGATCGCCGCCGACGCGCCGATGGCGACGATCCGGAAGCGCTGCCAGCCGAGCGCGTCTGCCAGCGCGAGCAGCGCCGACGCCGCGCCGGCCGCCGTCCGGTCCGGTCGGGCGTCGCTGGCGCCGTGTCCTGGCAGATCGGGCGCGACCAGCCGAACGTCCGTCCCGGCCGCGCCGATCAAGGCGTCGAGGCTCGCCGCCGAGGCCCCGATGTCGTGCAGGGCCATCGCCGACATCGCCTGTGGCGGCCCGATCGCGCGGATGTGAATGTCGCCCTCTGCGAGCGGCACGACCGCCGACGATGGACCCCGCCGCCGCGCCGACGCCGGGGGTGCGAAATGGATGACCGGGCCGGGCCGACGCGCGACGAAGCGGTCGATCGCCGCCGGGACGGACGCGAAATCGTCGGCCAGCTCGACCGTCACCCGGCCGGGCATGGTGGGATAGTGATCGACATAGCGTGCCAATATGTCCGGCTTCGCGACGATCAGCAGCGTATCGCAGGCGAGCCGCTCCAGATCGGGCCGGATGTCATAGCCAAGCACCGCGCCATATGCGCCGCGATACCGATCCCCGGCGCGCAGCATGTCGAGCGCCGACGCGTCGGTTTCGGCGAGAGGTTGCGCCCAGTCGATCCGCGCGGCGGGCGTGCGCCGGTACCAGGGATAGAAGACCAGCTGGTCCCGGAGCCTGCTCCAGATCTCGGCGAGATGTGCCCCATCCCACCGTGGGCGGATCGGGTCGAGATAATAGGCGGCGAGATCGGCGCGCTCGGCGACGTCGCTCAGCATGATCCCGTTGGCGACGAGCGCGCTGATCCTGTTCGGATAGCGGCCTGCGAAGCGGACGGCGATGATCGCGCCGCTATGGCTGCCGTAGAGCGTCGGTCGGTCCAGCCCCAATGCGTCGAGGAGATCGGCGAGGGCATCGACATAATGATCGATCCAGGTCGCGCCGAACTGTTCGGGCAAGGCGTCGGAAAACCCGTATCCCGGCGTGTCGGGGGCGATGACGAGGTAGCGATCGCCAAGCGTTCGCATCCAATCGGCATGCTCGGCCGATGTGCGCGGAGACTGGTGGAGCAAGACGATCGCCGGCCCTTGCCCCGCCCAGCGATAATATACCCGTCGGTCACCGAGATAGACGAAGGCGCTGTGGACGTGCGCGGGCATCGATCGTCTCCTAAGCAGCCGGCGGGCAGCTTAGGGTTCGGCGCGGTCGCCGCCCCGCCACATGTCCCACTTATCCAACTGGTGGAGAAAAGCGGGACGATCGCTTTGGAACGGGCGTTCCGCATCGCAGCATGATCTGTCATGGACGGCATGACCAACGCCGCGTCCGCGGCGTGGCCGGCCCGTTCCCGATCGCTCTCCGCGCGCGATCCCCGCCGAGCTGAAGGATATTTGATGACCGTCCAGACCCTTGTCCCGCCCAGCGCCGATCCGATCGCCGTCAAGGGCTATGCGTTCGGGTCGGCCGGATATGCCTGGCTGGTGGTGACGATCCTGAGCGGCCTCCAGCTGGTCAGCAACATGGAGCGCCAGATCCTCAGCCTCACGGTCGAGCCGCTGTCGCGCGACTTCCATATCCAGGATATCGACGTCAGCCTGCTTCAGGGTCTGGCCTTCGCGCTCTTCTACGCGCTGGTGGCGATCCCGATCGGGTGGCTGGCGGACCGTTGGCGGCGCGACCGGATCATCACCATCGGTACGGCGCTATGGGTCGTCGCGACGGTCGCCTCGATGATGGCGAAAAGCTATTCCGCACTGTTCGCCGCGCGTCTGCTGACCGGTCTGGCCGATGCGTCGCTGCTGCCGGCGGCCTTCTCGCTGCTCAGCGACTATTTCCCCAAGGCCAAGCTTGCCGGCGCTCTCGGCACGGTGACCGGTGCCAGCTTTCTCGGCACCGGCGCGTCGCTCGTGTTCGGCGGGCTGCTGCTCAAGCTGCTGCCGATGAACGGCGATGTCGTGCTGCCGCTGTTCGGCGCGGTTCACGGCTGGCAGCTGTCGTTCGGGATCATGGGCTTGCCGGGGGTCGCACTGCTGGCGGCGCTGTTCGCGGTGCGCGAGCCGCCCCGCCGCCCCGGCGAACAAGAGGACGGCGCGGGCAACGGCACGAGCATGATCGCCTTCGCACGCTATACGATCGCGAATCGTGGCTATCTCGGCACGCTGCTGGGCGGCATCATCCTCCTGGTCACCTATCAATATGGCCTGACCAACTGGGCGGTATCGCTGTTCGTGCGCAAATTCGGGTGGACCGCGACCCAGATCGGCCTCGTCTATGGCCTCTATTTCATGATCATCGGCGCGCTGGCGAGCATCATGGGCGGCAAGCTCTGCGACCATCTGCGCGATAATGGCCGGCGCGACGCGAATTTCCTGATCCCGCTGGTCGCGAGCGCCGTCACCTTCCCGCTCGGTCTCGTGCTCGCGCTTAGCGGATCGGCGACGGTGGCGGCGATCGCGCTGGGCGGGATCACCTTCTGCGTCGTGATCGCGATCGGGCCGGCGATGGCGGCGATCCCCGCTTTCGTGCCCAACATCATGCGCGCGCAGTTCGTCGCGGTGACGATGATGTTGTCCACGCTGGTTGGCGCAGGCGGCGGGCCGTGGCTCGTCGCCTTCTTCACCGAGGCGGTGTTCCACAATCCGCTCGCCTTGCCCTATTCGCTGGCGATCACGGCATCGCTGCTGCTGCTTCCCGCCGCGACCTGCTTCTATTTCGGCGCGCGCGTCGCGCGGCGTCTCTAGGGCGAAGCCGGCATGCGACATGCGGCGGCCGCCGCGCACTACGACGTGATCGTGGTCGGCGGCGGCGCGGCGGGATGCGTGCTGGCCAGCCGGCTGAGCGACGATCCGTCGCGGCGGATCCTGCTCGTGGAGGCGGGCGGGGACGCGCGCCGCGCGATCGTGCGGCATCCCGCGGGCGTCAGATGGCTTGTCGGCAATCCCCGCTACGACTGGAAGCGGACCGTCGAGCCCGATGCGAGCGTCGGCGGGCGCGCGCCCGAATGGCCTGCGGGCAAGCTGCTCGGCGGCGGCGGCTCGATCAACACCATGTTCTATATCTGGGGGGAGCGCGCGGATTTCGATTGGTGGTCGGCAATGGGCGCGAGCGGCTGGGACTATGACAGCGTGCTCCCCTTCTATCGCCGCCTCGAACGCTGCGGGTTCGGCGACGCCTCGATCCGCGGCGACGGCGGGCCGCTCGCCATCCGCTCGCTTGCGCCCGATGCGCACCCGATCACGCGCGGTTTCGTCGCGGGGCTCGAACGATCGGGGTTCCGCCTGACCGACGACTATAATCGCGATCACGCGCCCGGAAGCGTGGCCTACGGGCAGGTCAATCAGCGTCGGGGTCGCCGCTCGTCTCCGGCGATCGACTATCCCGGAATGGACGGGCGACGCGCCAATCTGGACATTGTCTGCGAAACGCTGTGCGATCGCCTGACCTTCGATGGACGGCGCGCCAGCGGCGTGGTGGTGCGCGATCGTCGCGGGGTGCGCACCATCATGGCGGGCGACGAGATCGTCCTGTCGGCGGGGGCGGTCGCAACGCCGGCCATCCTGCTGCGGTCGGGAATCGGCCCCGCCGCGACGCTTGCGTCGATCGGCGTGCGCACGCGGCTGGACCGGCCCGGTGTCGGATGCAATCTGCAGGAGCATTGCGGGGTGCGGCTGGTGCGCGGCACATCGATGCCGTCGATCAACCAGCAGCTCAGAAGCCCGGCGGTGATCGGCGCCGCGCTGCGATATCTGCGCGGGCGGGGGCTGCTGACCGATCTCGTGAGCCAGGCCTCCGCCTTTTTCCTCGCCGACGATGCCGATCCGCTCTCCAAGGCGAAGCTCAGCATCTTTCCGTTCGGCTACGAGACGCGCGACGGGAAGCTGCGGCTGGCGAAGACCGGGCAGGCCATGTTCACCGTTGATCTCTGCTGGCCCAATGCGCGCGGGCAGGTGTCGATCCGGTCGGCCGATCCCGCCGACCAGCCGGTCATCTCGTACCCGATGCTGTCGCATCCGCTCGACCGGCGGTGGATGACGGCCGCTGTCGCGAAGGTCCAGACATGGCTTTCGGGCGCGACGTTCGAGGGCGTCTTCGGTCGCTCGGTCCAGCCGCCGGCCGACGACACCGACCAGCGATCGCTCGATTCCTATGTCGCCGCCACGATCGAACCCTTCTATCACGCCTCGGGCACGTGCCGCATCGGCAGCGGCACGGACGCGGTGGTCGATCCGCGCCTGCGCGTGATCGGCCTGAGCGGTCTGCGGATCGCGGACACCTCGATCATGCCCCGCCTGGTCAGCGCCAATAGCAACGCGACCGCGATGATGATCGGCGAGCGGGCGGCCGACCTGCTGGCGGCCGATATCGCGCGCTGAACCGGCTGTCAGCGTTTCGGAAAGTGGGCGTCGAGCCAGCGGACGATCGTCGCGGCGAGCGCGATACGATGATCGTTATAGCTGTGGTCGGTGGTCATATGCTCGACCGTCGGCGCCGGGCCGCCGGCCTGCGCCACCGCCGCCGCGGCCGCATCGTCGCTTGGCGCCAGGCCATCGTCCGAGGTCAGAACCAGTACCGGACGCCCCGCCATCAGCGCGGCGCGCGTCGTCCAGTCCCACGCCCGCGCATGCGCGCGCACGTCGGCGGCGAGGCTGTCGAAGCTGGCGTTGGTGTAGCTCGCATCGTCCGCGTAGCTCGCCCGTTCGCTGGGTTCCGCCGCCGCCTTCAACGTATCGGCCACCATGTCGGCCGCCGAGATCAGGACGTAGCCGGCAACCCCCTTGTCGGCACCCAGCATGACGGTCGCGAAGCCCCCCATGCTGTGGCCGAGCAGGACGATCCGTCCGGCGTCGATGCCATAAGGCGCTGCCGCGGGCGAACGCAGCCAGGCAAGCGCGGACTGCGCGTCCTCGACGACATGCGTCAGGCTGAACTGCCCCGGCGCGCCCCAGACGCCGCGATAATGTATCGCCAGCACGTTCCAGCCGTCGCGCTGAAGGACGCGCGCGAGATCGAGGTTGAGCTCGGTCCCGGGAAAGCCGTGCAGAAGCAGGATGGTCGGATGCGTGCCCGCTCCGGCCGCGACGAACAAACGCGCGGGGACGGCGAGTCCGTGCGTGGTGAAACGGATCTGGGCCAGCCGTGCAGGATGGAGCGGGTCGCGCGGCGGGTCGGTGGTCAGCGCGGCGGGCAAGGTCGGTGTGGCGGGCAGGGGCGGTGTGGCGGGCTGCGCGCCCGCCGGGACCGTCTGCAGCGCGAGGACACCAAGCGCCATGCCCCGGCCTGCCCAAGATCTGATCATCGCATCCCCCGTCCATCGCGTCGCACCGGCGTAGCAGCCTGACAGGGGTGCGGGGAAGCGCTGGTGGCTTTTCCGCGCACGCCGGACGCCGCAACCGGACGGCGAAGCATGGCGGGCGGCACAGGAAGGGCGCCATCGTCCACAAAGTGACAAAATCGTCCGACGATTACGCCCAACGGTCTTGACAGAGGTTCGTCTCGGGCGGCACATGATCGACCAGCGGGCACGAGACCCGGACAAGGAGAGGGTCGTGCGGTCAGTGTCCGAAATTCAGGAAGGTGCGCGGATCGTCGAGGCGCCGGCGGTGGCCCGCCCGAGCTATGCCGCGGTGCTCGAGGCCAATAATGCGATCCAGACGATCGGCGACGACACCTATTGGCTGTGCGTCACGCGCACGGTCCAGGAATCCAAGCTATTCCCTGTCCCGGCCTATATGCTGCTCTCCTATCTGACGAGCTTCTACCGCTATCCCGCCTTGCTGCGGAAGATCGAGGCGGTGATGAGCGCCGAGGAGATCGGGGATCGCGCGCGGACGATGGGCGGCAAGTTCGGCAGCCTGCCGAGCTGGGGCCTGCCGACCTTCTTCCTGCTTGGCCGCGAGATGCTGATCAACTTCGGCCTGCTGCGGCCCGAGGATCATGCCGAGGACGTGATCACCGTCATGGACTTCTGGCGGCGCTACAAGCTCGCCTACCAGCGCGAGGACGGCCATCTCAACGCACGCGAATTCGGCCAGCGTGTCCAGTCGCTGCCCGAGCGGCGCGTCCAGGTCTTCCACGCCGATCTTCATGACTGCGTGGCGGGCGACCGGCTCCACAGGGCGGCGCAGACCTTCCTCGCCGCCGTCTCGCAATATGGGTTCCTGGTCAGCTGCGAGAGCCGGGTGACGCTCAACAACAGCGGCCCCTATCGTATCGCTGACGACCGCGAGATGATTGTCCGTGATTTCACCGATCTCGCGGTCGGCGACTATCCCTGGCTCGATGGGGTCGCCGACGACATTCCCTACAACCATCTGACCGTGACGATGGCGGTGAAGGACTGCCATTTCTATCTGATGGACGATTGGGGCAGCTTCGAGTCGCGCCCCGAACTCACCGGCGACAAGCTGGTCGGTGTCGGCCTCTACACGTCGGACGTGCTCTCGGAGGGCTATCAGCCGGTCGGCATGGGATCGGCCGAGGAGCTTGCCGACACCTTCGAGCGACTGACCGAGACGTTCAAGCACGCGACGGTGGCGCTGTGGAAGCAGATGTCGGGATGGTCGCGCGACCAGATGATGGATGCGGGGGCGCTGATCTATTTCTCGATGCCCAAGGATCTGGCGCATGTCGCGGGCGTCTATGACGTCGACGACTGGATGACGATCGACCACCGTGCCGATCGTTTCCGCCATCTGTTCAACGACGAGTTCGGCCGCGATTTTCTCGGCGAGCTCGTCGGGCTGGTCGACCTGCCGAGCCAGCAGCTGTCCCCCTACAGCATGATGCAGCACAGCAACCGCCCCGCGCGCTATCTGTCGCACGTTCCGCTGAGCGTCGTCGACGAACCCGGCGCCGCTGCGCCTGACCGGCCGCTCGCGGGATCGACGCACCATCCGGACAAGCGCGACGTCTATACGACCACGCAGGGCCGGCTGACGCTTGCTGAGTATAACCAACGCGCGCAGGCTTTCACCCCCGCGGCGATGACGCCCGACTACCGGAAGCTTTCCGACAGCTGGATACGCTGGCATCCCGACGATCCGCGCGTCGACGCGCTGTATCGGATCGAGCAGCGTCAGTCGCGCCGGCTGAAGGATCGCGGCGCCGGGCTGACGCGCGACGAGATCGAGGCGCTGCGTCATGGCTGATCCGATCCGCCCGGAGGATGTCGAGGCGCTGGTCGCGCGGTTCGATGCGTCGCACTGCGCCGAACTCCATATCCGCTTCGATGGGTTCGAGCTGCATCTGTCGACCGACGGCACCGCATCGCCGACGATCCAGCACAGCGCGACACCCGCGCGAGCCGGCGCCGCCGCTTCTCCGCCCCCCGCCGCTGCTCTGCCCCCCGTCGCCGGGACGACCACAACACCGCCCCCGGTGGCACCTGGCGCGGACGACCTCGACGGTCTCGAGATCGTCCGCGCCCCTTATCTCGGCACCTTCTACCGCGCACCAAAGCCCGGCGACCCCGTCTATGTCGAGATCGGTGCGCAGGTGACGGCGGACAGCGACCTCTGCCTCGTCGAGGTGATGAAGCTGTTTACCGCGGTCCGGGCCGGCGTGGCGGGCAGGGTCGCGAAGGTGCTGGCGACCGACGGCGCGATGGTCGAGGCGGGCCAGCCGCTGTTCGCGATCGATCCGAAGGGCTGATCGGATGGCCATTCGCCGCCTCTTCGTCGCCAACCGGGGCGAGATCGCGCTTCGCGTCGTTCGTGCCGCGCAGGCGCTCGGTATCGAGACGGTGATCGGCGTCTCGGCGGCGGACACCGACAGCGCGGCCGCCCGGCTCGCCGATCGGGCCGTCGTCCTCGGGCCGGGGCCCGCCGCCAGATCCTATCTCGACGCGCGGCTCGTGGTGCATGCCGCACGCGAGACGGGGTGCGATGCGCTGCACCCCGGCTATGGCTTCCTCTCGGAACGCGCCGTCCTGCCGCGGCTGTGCGATGCGCATGGCATCGTCTTCGTCGGCCCCGAGGGCGACATGATCGAGGCGCTCGGCGACAAGCTGCGCGCGCGCGAGATGGCGGCGGCGGCGGGCGTGCCGCTCGTACCAGGCACCAACGAGATCGCCAGCGCCTCCGATGCGCGCCGCGAGGCGGATCGGATCGGTTATCCGGTGCTGCTCAAGGCGTCAGCGGGCGGGGGCGGACGCGGCATGGTGATCGCGCACGACGGCGACGAGGTCGAGGCGGGGTTCCAGAAGGCGTCGGCCGAGGCGCTCGCCGCGTTCAACGACGGCACGCTGTTCATGGAGCGCTTCGTCGGCAAGGCGCGCCACGTCGAGGTCCAGCTGATGGGCGACGGGCGCGGCAAGGTGCTGCATTTCGGCGAGCGCGACTGCTCGGTTCAGCGCCGCTACCAGAAGCTGATCGAGGAGGCGCCCTGCGCGGCGATGCCCGATGCGCTGCGCGCACAGCTCCATGCCGCCGCGGTCGGGCTGGCCAAGAGCGTCGCCTATCGCAACGCAGGCACCGCCGAATTCCTCTACGATGTCGAGCGGCAGGAGATCTACTTCATCGAGGTCAATGCGCGCATCCAGGTCGAGCATCCGGTGAGCGAGATGGTCACCGGGCAGGATCTGGTCCAGTGGCAGCTGCGCATCGCCGGCGGCGAGGCGCTCGGCCTCGACCAGTCGGATATCGCGATCGCGGGTCATGCGATCGAATGCCGGATCAATGCCGAGGATCCGGCGCTCGATTTCCGTCCGTCGCCGGGCCGCATCACGCGCTGGCAGCCGCCCGAAGGCGACGGCATCCGCCTCGACAGCCATATGGGCGAAGGGGCGACGATCCCGCCATATTACGACAGCATGATCGGCAAGCTGATCGTCACCGGCGATACCCGCGCCCAGGCGATCGAGCGCTTGCAAAAGGCGCTTGCCGATTTCCGCATCGAGGGCGTGCCGACGACGATCCCGCTCCACCGCGAGATCGTCGCCCATCCCGATTTCGTCGCCAACACCATTCACACGCGCTGGCTCGAGCAGACCCTGCTCCCGAGCCTCGCAATAGCTGCGGAGTGACGCGCTGATGGCGCATATCCAGTTCCTCGACGAGACCATGCGCGACGGCCAGCAGAGCCTGTGGGGGATGCGGATGCAGGCCGGGATGGCCTATCCCGTCGCCTCGACGATCGACCGTACGGGCTACGACACGATCAGCTTCGCCGGCTCCTCGCTGTTCGAGGTGCTGATCCGCCACTGTCAGGAGGATCCCTGGGCGGGGCTCGACCTGGTGATGAGCCAGATCGGCCGGACCCCGGTGCGCGGTGGCATTCGCTCCAACGGCTCGGTGACGTTCGGCTTCACGCCCGACGCGCTGATGGACCTGTGGATGGAGCGGCTGTGCGCGCACGGCGTGCGATCCTGGTGGATCTACGACGTCCTGTTCAACATCGGCAAGATGCAGCGGCTCGCCAGCCTGGCGAAGAAGCACGACTGCAAGGTCGCGGGCACGATGCTGTTCACGCTGTCGCCGGTCCATGACGACGCCTTTTGGGCGGACAAGGCGGACAAGCTCTCCGCGCTGCCCGAGGTCGACAGCCTTCTCCTCTACGACACCGGCGGCGTGCTCGATCGCGACCGGATCAAGACGCTGGTGCCCGCGATCGTCGCCAAGGCGCGCGGCAAGCCGATCGAGATGCATTCGAACAACATGCTCGGCCAGTCCGCCAAGGCCTATTGCGACGCGGTCGAGTTCGGCGTGACCGTGCTGCACACCGCATCGCGCTCGATGTCCAATGGCCCCTCGATCCCGTCGATCGACATCATGGTCAAGAATATGGAGGCGCTGGGGCACAGCCACGGGATCGACACCGCGCTGCTCAAGCCCGTCTCCGATCATTTCGAGCGCGTCGGCCGGACGGCAGGCTATCTGGTCAACCAGCATTATGAATATGACGTCGCGGCGCTGACCTCGCAGGTGCCCGGCGGGATGATGGGTACGCTCCGCAACCAGCTGATCCAGCAGAACATGCTCGAGAAACTGCCCGAGGTGCTGGAGGAGGTCGCGGCGGTCCGCCGCGAGCTCGGCTATCCCGGCATGGCGACGCCGTTCGCGCAGCTGGTCGGCACGGTCGCGGTGCTCAACATCGTCACCGGCAAGCGCTGGGGCATCGTGCCCGACGAGGTGATCCAATATGCCGCGGGCTATTATGGCGAGCCCCCCGCGCCGATCGACGGGCAGGTGATGGACCGCATCATGGCGGCGCCGCGTGCGAAGGACATCGTCGAGCATCCGCCCGAACAGCCGAGCATCGACGATCTGCGCCGCCAGCACGGCACCGGCGAGGACGACGACGAGCTGATCCTGCGCGCGCTGGTGCCTGCGTCGGACATCGAGAAGATGCGCCGCGCCGGCCCGCCGCGCCGCGACTATCCGACATTGTCGTCGCCCGAGCTCGAGCAGGCGCGCAAGCTGATGGCGGTCGCCAAGACGCCCTATGTGCGGCTTCGCTCCGAGGCGCTCGACCTAACGCTGCGACGCTGAGCGCACGCCGGTGCGGATGATCGACTATTTCGATCGCGGCGCCCGCATCGCGCATGCGTCGCCCTGTCTCGTCACCGACGAGCGCGTGCGGACCTATGACGCGGTGCGCGCGCGCAGCAACCGCATCGGCAACGGGCTGATCCGCGACGGTTTCGCGTCCGGGGCGCACGCCGCGGTGCTGAGCGGCAACGATCCGCGCGCGTTCGAGTGCATATTGGGATTGCTGCGCGCCGACGGCGTGTGGGTGATGGCCAATCATCGCGCGAGCGAGGACGAGAACGCCTATCTGCTCGACCTGCTCGACGTCGACACGCTGTTCGTCCACTCCGAGGTCGCCGATCGCATCGCGCGCTTCCGCGCCGACTGCCCGACGATCCGCCGCTACATCGCGCTCGACCGGCCGTTTCCGGAGGCCGACGCCTTTCTCGAGGACTGGCTGGGCGACGACGGCGAGGTAGCGCAGCGACGCGAGGGCCGCCCCGAGGAGTTGGCCTTCCTCGGAGCGACCGGCGGCACCACCGGCCGCTCCAAGGGGGTGATGCTGACGAATCTGGTCTGGCAATCGCTGGTGTCGAGCCTGGTCGCGTCGATGCCGATGAAGGTGGCGCCGGTGAACTGCGTCGCGGCGCCGATGACGCACGCGGCGGGCCCGCTCGCGCTGGCTAGCATGGCGCTCGGGGGTACCGTCGTCGTGCTTCCCAGATTCGAACCTGCCGCGGTGCTCGACGCGATCGAGCGCCACCGCGTCACCTACATGTTCCTGCCGCCGACCGCGATCTACATGCTGCTCGGCGAGCCCGACGTGCGGCGCCGCGATCTCTCGAGCCTCGAATATATCTCCTATGCGGGCGCGCCGATGTCGCTCGATCGTCTGCGCGAGGCGATCGAGGTGTTCGGCCCGGTGATGAACGCCAGCTTCGGCCAGACCGAGAGCCCGATGTGCGTCACCGCGCTGCCGCCGCACGAGCATCTCGATGCCCGGGGCGATCTCGCGCGGCCGGGCAGCTGCGGTCGTGCCAACCTTCTGTCGATCGTCGAGGTTATGGACGACGACGGCACCATCCTGCCGCCCGGCGAGCGCGGCGAGATCGTCGTTCGCGGGCCGCTGGTGATGGCGGGCTATTACAAGGATCCGCGCGCGACCGCGGAGGTCTCGCGCTTCGGCTGGCACCATACCGGCGACATCGGGATGCGCGATGAGGACGGCTTTTTCTACATCGTCGACCGCAAGAAGGACATGATCATCACCGGCGGCTTCAACGTCTATCCCGCAGAGGTCGAGCAGGCGCTGCAGGCGCATCCGGCGGTGCAGGATTGCGCGGTGTTCGGGGTGCCCGACGACAAATGGGGCGAGAGCGTCACCGCGGTGATCGAGTTGCGCGCCGGTGTCGCGGCCGACACGGCGGCCATACTCGCCTTTGCGCGCGAGCGGCTGGGGCCGGTGAAGACACCCAAGAGCCTGAGCTTCATCGATTCGCTGCCACGCAGCAACGCCGGCAAGGTGTTGCGCGCCGAGCTGCGGCGACCCTTCTGGCAAGGCCGGGAAAGGACGATCTGATGCGCGACGTGTTCGTGGCCGGTGTCGGCATGACGCCGTTCGGCCGGCATCTCGACAAGACGCACAGCCAGCTGACCCAATCGTCGGTGCGCGAGGCGCTCGCCGATGCCGGGGTGGTGGCGGGTGTGGTTGACATGGCGATCTACGCCAATGTCACGCAGGGCTTCGTCGCTGGCGAGATGTCGATCCCCGGCGAATTCGCGCTGCGTCCGCTGGGCATCGAGGGGGTTCGCGCGATCCACGTCGAGGCGGCGTGCGCGAGCGCCACGATGGGTTTCCACCTCGCGTTCGATTATGTCCGCGCCGGTCTCGCCGACGTGGTGCTCGTCGTCGGCACCGAGAAACTCTATTCGGACGATCCCGCGCGCAAGTTCGCGGTGTTCCAGCAGCCGCTCGATATTCTGGAGGCGCAGCGCTATCTCGCCGCGACCGCGGGCAAGCTGGCGCCGGCTCCGCCGGGCGCCGATGCGCCCAGCGTCAACGCGCTGATGGACGCCTATGCGGCACAGGCGCGTCTCCACATGGCGACCTACGGCACGACGGCGCGCCAGATCGCGGCGGTCGCGGCGAAGAACCACACGCATTCGGTGCACAACCCGCTGTCGCAATATCGCAAGGCGATGACGACCGACGAGGTGATCGCGGCGCGGCTGGTCGCCTGGCCGCTGACCGTGCCGATGTGCGCGCCGATCAGCGACGGATCGGCTGCCGCCATCGTCTGTTCGGCGGAGGCGATCGGGCGGCTGGCGATCGATCGACCGATCCGCGTGCGCGCCTGCAGCTCGAAGAGCGGACGCGCGCGTGCGCCCGACGACTATGCCCGCCACGTCACCCGTGGGGTCGCGGCCGCGGCCTATGAAATGGCCGGCATCGGTCCGGCCGACGTCGATCTCGGCGAGGTCCACGACGCGAGTTCCTCGGGCGAGATCGTCCAGATCGAGGCGCTCGGGCTGTGCGCGGCGGGGGGTGGCGGCCCCGGCGCCGAGCGTGGCGATTTCTCGATCGGCGGGCGCGTTCCGGTCAATCCGTCGGGCGGGCTCGTTTCCAAGGGCCATCCGCTCGGGGCGACCGGGCTCGCCCAGATCCACGAGCTGGTCGCCCAATTGCGCGGCGATGCCGCGGGCCGTCAGGTGGCCGGCGCGCGGATCGCAATCGCGGAAAATTCGGGTGGCTTCTACGGGGTCGAGGACGGCATGTCCTGCGTCAGCATCCTGTCGCGCGACTGAGCGTCACGCTGCTGCGGTTCCGAGCAGGTCGGCGAAGGCGCGCTCGAGGCCGCCCGCCATCGCATGATCGGTCATGTCGAGCTGGAGCGGGGTGATCGAGACCGCACCGTCGCGCACCGCCTCGAGATCGGTGCCCGGCTCGGTTCCGCCGGGCTGCTGCGCGATCTTGATCCAGTAATAGGGCACGAAGCGCTCGTCGACCCGGCGCACGGGCAGATAGCTGCCGGGCGGGCGACGACCCTGGCGGGTGAGGCGGGTGCCGGTGATCTGGTCGACGGGCAGATTGGGGACGTTGACGTTGACGAAGCTGCCCGGCTGCCAGTCGCACGTCATCAGCCGCTCGATGATCGGGGGCAGCAGCGCGCGCGACGTGTCCCAGTGGACGAACTGCTGATAGGCGAGCATCTGGCTGAGCGCGACCGAGGGAATGCCGAGCATCGCCCCTTCCATCGCCGCGGAGCAGGTGCCCGAATAGGTGATGTCCTCGGCGAGATTGGGGCCTGCGTTGATCCCCGAGAAGAGGATGTCGGGCTTGCGGTCGAGCAGCTCGTGGATGCCGAGCAGCGCGCAATCGGTCGGCGAGCCCTTGATCGCGAAATGGCGCTCGTCGCGCTGCCTCAGCCGGATCGGATGCGAGACCGAGATCGAGTGCCCGGCGCCCGAACGCTCCTCGTCGGGGGCGACCACCCAGATGTCGTCGGTGAACCGGCCGACGAGCTCCTCGAGCAATTTTATGCCGGGCCCGTCGATGCCGTCGTCGTTGACGATCAGCACGCGTGGTTTGCCAGAAGCCGTCATCTTATATCCTCTCCGTTTGGAACGATGTGCCATCGGCGAAGGACCGCGTCCAATAAAATCGTCCTACGAAATCGATCTCACGGAGTTGACAGGGCGACGGCAGCCCGGCAGATATGAGCTCGACAAGAGGCGCGGTACGGCGCCCGTCGCGAGAGGGACATTGCGCATCATGAAGTCGTTGCCGATCGATCGCCTTCGTCGTGTCGATCCCCCGGCGAGCCCGCTCGTCGAGGCGACGCTCGAGCTCGTCCGCGATGTCGTGCGCCGCCGCTTTTCAGAATGGGACGGCGACTGGGCGAGCTTCGTCGCGGAAGGCTCGGATACGGTGACCGCCGCCGACATCGCCCATGTCGAGACGCGCATCCTCGCAAGCGGTCATCGCTTCGACTGGTCGGCGTCGATCTCGGCGGCCGAGCGGCCCGAGGCCTACAGGCCTGCCGCGGGCGCGGACGATGCCGCCGATTTCGCCTTCGAGCATCCCAATGCGGTCGTCGGTTCGGCCGACGATCGCGGCCGCGAACAGCGCGGCGTCGGCGACAATGTCGTGCGTCATGACGCGAACGTCATCGGCACCGCGCGCTACATCCGCAGCAACGCGCGCGTGCTCGCCTATCTCACCGACGGCGTCCCGCCCGGCACGATCGCGGTGATCGACGATTCGGGCGGCACGCTGACCGCGCCGATCATCGACCAGTTCGCCGGCGTGATCTGTGCGGGCGGGTCGGTGCGCTCGCATCTCGGCATATTGACGCGCGAATATGGCATTCCATGTCTGATGAACTCGCGGATCAGCGGGCTGCACGACGGCGACCTGGTCGAGATCGAGGCGACCGCGCCCGCCAAGACCACCGAGGATTATCAGTCGGGCACCGAGAAGGTCGGGCGGATCTGGCGCCTGCCGACGGAGGCCGCACGATGACCCCGCGCCACCTCGCCTATCATGGCCTCGCCATCAAGCGCCTCGCGACGCCCGCAGCGGTCGCCGATCTGGTCCAGCTGCCCGAGCCCGTGGTCGCCGCGCAGCTTGCCGGCGCGGTCGCGTCGGGTCGCGCGCTCGAGGCGAAGGGCGGCTTCACGCTGACCCCGCTGGCGCGCGTCGCGCTCGAGGCGAGCTATGGCGGCCTCTATGGCGCGATCCGCGGCGATGCGGCGTTCGAGGCGGCCTATCAACGCTTCGAACTGGTCAATCGCACGCTCAAGCAGGTCGTCACTGACTGGCAGACGATGGAGCTGCGCGGCGAGCGCGTCGCCAACGATCATGGCGACGAAGCCTATGACCAGAAGGTCATCGACCGCCTCGCCGACGTCCACGAGAAGATCGAGCCGGTGCTGCGCGCGCTGGCGGCGAAGCTGCCGCGTCTCGGCGTCTATCTGCGCAAGCTGACCGAGGCGCTTGAACGCGCCGAGGATGGCGACATCGAATGGGTGAGCGACATCCGCCGAGAAAGCTACCACACCGTCTGGTTCGAGCTGCACGAGGACCTGCTCCGCATCATGGGCACGGTGCGCGACGAATGACCGGCTGGACACTTCGCCTCGATGGCTCGACGCTTCCCGACAAGGCGCTGATCGGCGGCAAGGCGTGGTCGATCGCGCGCATGCTCGGCATGGGGCTCGACGTTCCCCCGGCGTTCGTCGTGACCACAGCGGCGTGCAACGCCTATCTCGCCGATGGCGCGATGCCGGCGGGGCTGGTCGAGGAGATCGACGCTGGGCTGGCCTGGCTCGAGCAGAAGACCGGACGGCGCTTCGCGCAGGGCGAGCAACGCCTGCTGCTCTCGGTGCGCTCGGGCGCGGCGATCTCGATGCCGGGGATGATGGACACGGTGCTCAATCTCGGCATCGACGGGGCGGGGGAGGCGGCGCTCGCCGCGGAGACCGGGCAGCCGGGCTTCGCCAGGGACACGCATCGCCGCTTCTACGAACTCTATGCCGCGATCGTGCTCAAGGCGCCGCTCGATCATCTCGATCCGCATGCCGGTCTCGACACCTGGCGCAGCGCGATCCGCGATGCCGCGGGCGAGGACATGCCGGTCTCGCCGCGCGACCAGCTCGATGCGGCGATCCGCGCGGTGTTCGACAGCTGGAACACGCGCCGCGCCAAACGCTATCGCCAGCATAATGGCATAGCGGACGACATGGGGACCGCGGTGACCATCCAGGCGATGGTGTTCGGCAATCTCGATGAGGACAGCGGCACCGGCGTGCTGTTCAGCCGCAATCCGCTGTCGGGCGAGGCCAGGCCGTTTGGCGAATATCTGCCGTGCGCGCAGGGCGAGGACGTCGTCTCGGGCCGCTTCACGCCGTTGCCGCTCGACGCGATGCGCGAGCGCGTGGCGCCGGCGCACGACGCGCTGCTCGCCGCCTGCGCGCTGCTCGAGCGCGAGAATGGCGACGTGCAGGACATCGAGTTCACCGTGCAGAAGGGGCGGCTCTTCCTGCTCCAGGCGCGTGCGGCCAAGCGCTCTCCCGAAGCGGCGGCACGGATCGCGGTCGAGATGGTCGGCGAAGGGCTGATCGACGTCGATACCGCGCTGACCCGAGTCAGCCCCGAGCAGGCCGCGGCGATCCTGCTGCCGCGGCTCGATGCGGGCGCGGCGGCCGACGCGACGTTGCTGCTGACGGGCGAGGGCGCCTGTCCGGGCGTGGCGAGCGGGATCGCGGTCGCCGATCCCGACGAGGCCGAACGCCGCGCCGAAGCGGGCGAGGACGTCATCCTGATCCGCGAGACGACCAGCCCCGACGATATCCACGGCATGATCGCGGCGCGCGGAATCGTGACGGCGCAGGGCGGCGCCACCAGCCACGCCGCCGTCGTCAGCCGCGCGCTAGGCCGGCCCTGCGTGGTCGGCGCCGGCAGCGCGGTGATGGCGCTTGCGGGACGGATCATCACGGTCGACGGCAGCGGCGCGGTCTATGCCGATCGCCTCGCGGTGACCGGACCCGACGAGCGCGCCGATCCGATACTCGCAACGCTGATCGGCTGGGCGGATGCGCGCAGCCCCGTCGCGGTCGTGGCGGACGATATCGGCACGGACGGGATCGACGTCGATCATCTCGTCGACGCGATCGAGGCCGATGCGCTCGAGAAGGCGCTTGCCGGCCACAGCAAGGCGCGTGGACGGCTTCTCGCCGCACCCGTCGCGGCGCGCGCCGCGCATGCGGCCGGCGTCACCACGATCGTCACGCAGCCCGCACTCGCCGCGCTGCTCGCGATCCTCTCGGACCACAAGGCGAAGGCGGCATGACCATCACCCAGTCCCCGCTCGACGAGGCAGCCGCCTTCTTCGATCTCTTCCTCAAGTCGGATTGGGCGAGCTGCCATGTCCGCGGCGAAGCGGTCGAGATATTCGTCGCGCGCGAGCCGGGGCACGCCAATCCGATGCTCGGGATCGTCGAGGCGGCGGCGGCGCATGTCGACGAGACGATGCTGACCGCACCGCATCTCGGTACGCTCGTCGAGCTTGCCGCGATCGGTACGCCGATCGCTCCAGGCGAGCGCTACGGCGTGATCGAGTTGCTCGGCGAGTCGATCGACCTGATCGCCGACCGCGCCGGCACGATTGGGCGCCACGTCGGCCGTGCGGGCGCGCTCGTCGAATTCGAGGACATATTGGCGACGCTTCACTGACCGGAGCTGCGCGCCCGCCGCGGGCACGCAGCTCCGCCGGATGGGTCAGCTATGCCGCCGCCATCGCGCGCGCGACGAGTAGATCGTTATACGCGGGCAGCACCGATCCCCAGCCCTCGAAGCGCACATCCTTGGTGCGCCCGCTGGTGAACAGATGATAGCCGAGCGCGATGATCGCCGAGACCTTTGCCTGGCCAAGCACGGTGTAGCGGGCGATGTCGACCGCGGTTCGGCCGGTGGCCTGCTCCCATTCGGCGGTCATCCGCTCGGGCGACCACCAGCCGGGCAGGTCGAACCCTGCATTGGCGAGCGATGCCGCACCCTGATCGTGGAACATCAGGATATAGCCCAGATCGAGTAGCGGCTCGGAAACCTGTGCCATTTCCCAGTCGAGCAGCGCGGTGAGGCGGCCTTCGTGCCACAGGCAATTGCCGTGTTTCGGATCACCGTGGACGGGCGTCGCGGGACCGGAGGCGGCTGGCGGACGGCGCTCCAGATCCTCGAGCACGTCGATCAGGCGCTTGTCCGCATCCGCGCCGCGCGCGACCTCGAGCCAATGCGCCGCTTCCTCCCGGGCCGAGCGTCCTCCGGCCGGAAACGACGCGACGGGCATCGCATGCAGGGCGGTCACCGCGCCGAACCATTGCCGGCAGACGCTGTCGGCGCCGTCGTCCGGATCGGCCGCGAGCCAGTCCGGCACGCTATATTCGAACGCCTCGCCCGGCACGCACGACATCAGGAAGAAGGGATCCCCGATCACCGACGGATCCTCGCACAGTTCGAGCATGTCGGGCAGCGGAACCGCCGCGCTGTGCGCGCGGACCGCCGTCAGGATCGCATGCTGGCGCGCCATGTCGTAAGGGGGCAGAAGCCCCTCCTCGGACGGGGGCATGCGCAGGATCTCGTCGGTGCCGAGCACCAGATAGGTCTCGTTCGAATGGCCGGCCGAGAGCGTCTTGACGCCGGTGATGCGCTCGCCGCGCGGCAGGTAGCGGCGGAGACCTTCGGCGATATGGGCTGTGTCGCGCGCCATGGGGTGCTCCTCAGATCAGCGAGTTGGCGGCGGTGAGGCCGAGTTCGGGATGGCTGCCATGGATCACCGTCTCCATGATGCCGTGGCCGACCGCGTCGCCCTCGCGCACGGTGATCGGGCAGTCGCGCACCTGGCGGATGCGCTTGAGCGTCGGGATGTCGAGCGTGTCGGCGAACATCTCGCCGTCCATCTCGAGCGCGCCCTTCCACGAGCCGTGCTTCTTGCCGTCGAAGCCGAGATAGAGGCCGGGCCCGAGATGCACCGCGGTCTCGCCCGCAACCTCGATCTCGACCGTGTGCGTGCCGCCCTGCAGCATGTCGAAATGCACGCGGCCCCCGAGCAGCCGGCGCGTGCGGTCGTCATAGTTGAGCTCGGGGCGGACGCGCGCGACCTTCTCCTGCGTGCCGTCGGGATGATTGCGATAGCCCGACGAATAGAAGATCCGTCCCTGCTTCGACTGATAGTAGAAATGATAGGCGATCTTCTCGCCATCGGGCGAGACCAGCATGAACGGGCTCCAGATCAGCACGAACTCGCCTTCGCCGAACTTGACGTCGCCGAAGTCCGAGGTCGGGCGGATGTCGGGATTGTGCGCGCCGACGTCGAGCCGCGTGCCCCAGCTGTGATCGCGATATTCGGTCCAGTCCTCGGGGCGGACTTCGATGCGCTCGCCTTCGATCTCGACCCAGCCCTGTGGCGTGCCGATCTGATGATAGCGGATCACGTCCGAACCGATCCGGAAGCCGTCGCGCTCGCGCTGCTTGTGGCGGTCCTCGAAAAAGGGCGGCATGTCCGAGGTGAAGGTGATGTCGTAGGCGATCGGCTGGATGTCGTTCTTCGCCAGCGCGTAGCGGACCTTGTGCAGCGGCTCGATGATCTCGTAGGTCAGCGGGCCGACCGAGGTGATCATCGGATCGTCGCGCAGCTCGCGGCTGGCGCGCACCGTCCATTGCGACCGTCCGCGCGCGACCGCGCCCCAGCCGTCCATCACGCCGCGATTATGGTAGCGGCCGAGGCCGAAATCGATCGACATCGTGCCGTCCCGGCGCACCATCGCCGACCAGATCTTCTCGGTCCAGCTATGCTCGGAGGTCGCGGTCGACGCGAAGGTGTCGGCGATCTGGTGGTTGAGATGCTCGTCGAGCGCGATCAGCTGGCCGATATCGCTCATCTCGTTGCGGACGAAATTACGCATCTGGGTGGCTCTCCGTGGAGGTGGGGGATGCGAATTCGACGCTTGGCGCGTTGAATTGCAGTATGGGTTCGACATCGGTGTAGTTGGGGGCATCGGCGAACAGCGCCGCGCCGCAGGTCGCGATCGCCCGATCGAACGCCTCGCGCGAGGCGAAACGCATCTCGCTGATCATCCAGAAAGCGGGGTGCGCGCCGTCGAGGCCGGACGCGCCCTGGCTGATGCGCAGCCCGACGAGGCCGTGCGGCGCCAGCAACGCCTGCGCGAAGGGCGCGTGGCGCTCGCGATAATAATCGACATCGAAGCGGCTGCCCGCCCGATTGGGATACACCGCCGATATGGTGATCATCCGCCTCTCCTCATGCCCCGTTTACGAGGTCGGAGGATGGCCTAACAACGTCGGACGATTTCGTCTAGCAGAATTACTTCGACCGCCGGTGGGCTGTGGCGCTACTCGGCCTCGCGGGTCGGGAATGCCTCGGCGGGCAGTTCGTCCATCGTTTTGCGCGTCCCGTCGAAATGCTTCTTGACGGCACGGTCCGCGGCGGCCGGATCGCGATCGATGATCGCCTGCGCGATCCGGGCATAGCCCGCGGCATGCCTGGCGCGCTGCTGCTCGCTCTGCACCGTCTCGACCTGCGCGCGGAACAGGTCGGTGCGCGACAGCGGCATCACGCGCGCCAATTCCCGATTCCCGCCGATTTCGACCATCGTGTCGTAGAAATGCCGGCGCTGCTCGAGATAGGCGACGCGCGTGCCGCGGCGGCCCGCATCGTCGATCGCCTCGGCGGTCTCGCGCATTCGCGCGCGCGCCGCGTCGGTGTCGCAATGTTCGGCCGCAAGGCGCGCGGCGAGTCGCGCCAGCGGTTCGAGCGTGTCGAGCAGATCGAGCACCGACTTGCGATCGAGCACGCCTATATAGGCGCCGCGATAGCGATTGAGCGTCACGATCCCCGCCGCGGCAAGATGCTTGAGCGCCTCGCGAAGCGAGCCGCGGCTGATCCCCAGCCGGCGGGTGAGTTCGGGTTCGAGCAGATGCTGGCCGGGAACGAACATGCCCGCGCGGATCCCCCGCGTGATCGCCTCGGTGACCTTGTCGGTCGCGCTCGGCGCCCCCGCGGCGAGGTCGTCCGCGCCAACTCGTGTCGGTTTTTCAGGTGCTAACGCGGCGATCGATGTCATTGGGGCCGGCTCCTCATGGCAACGGCTTGTAAGGTGAAGGAGAAACCGCGTCCATATGCTGCGATGAAACAAGGTCGGTCGGTTTCATCGATCGATATCGTCGAACGACATTGACGATAAAATCGGGATATGCGATGTTAACTTCCAAGCCGGGTTGCGCGCGTCTGTGCGCCAGCCGAGCGATCCGTCGAACAGGCGGGCGAACGGCGAATGGAGAGGGGATTTTATGCAGCATCGCATTCGCGCATTCCGTCGGTCGGCCATCGTCGGCTCGTCGGTCGCCGCCATCATCGCCGCCGCGGCGCCGGCGCTTGCCCAGTCCGCCGCCGCGCCCGCGACGCCGCCTGCGGCCGCCGCCAACACCGAAGTCGCGCAGGCGACGGGGATGCCGAGCGCGCCGCCCGCGGTCGCGCCGCCCGTATCGACGCCTACCGACGCATCCGCGGCGCAGGCGTCGGCGGCCGATCATGCCGCTTCGAGCGCGGTCGGCGAGATCGTGGTCACCGCGAACAAGCGCGCGCAGAACATCAATGATGTCGGCCTGTCGATCACCGCCGAGACCGGCGACACGCTCGTCAAACGCATCATCACTTCGCCCACCGATCTGGGCAAGATCGTCCCCGGCCTGACCGTTCAACCCTCGCAGTTCAATACGCCCGTCTATACGCTGCGCGGCGTCGGCTTCTATGAGACGACATTGTCCGCATCGCCAACGGTCGCGATCTATTCGGACGAGATCGCCTACCCGTTCGCGGCGATGACGCGCGGCGTGGCGTTCGATATCGAGCGCGTCGAAGTGCTGAAGGGGCCACAGGGCACATTGTTCGGCCAGAACACGACCGGCGGCGCGATCAACTATATCGCGAGCAAGCCGACCGATCATTTCACCGCCGGCGTCGACGGCAGCTTCGGCCGGTTCGACACCGGGATCGTGTCGGCGTTCGTCAGCGGGCCCCTGTCGGACACGATCAAGGCGCGGATCGCGGTGCGCACGATCGATTCTGGTACCTGGCAGGAAAGCTATACGCGCAACGACTCGCTCGGTCGCAAGCGCGAGTTTGACGGGCGCGTGCTGCTCGACTGGGATCCGAGCGACAAGCTGAAGTTCCAGCTCAACATCAACGGCTGGCGCGATACGGGAGACACCCAGGCGGCGCAGTTCGTCTCCGACGATTGCGGCGCCTCACGCGCGGGCACCTGCGGGAGCCCCGACGCCGACAATTTCCGCGCATACCCGGTCGCGCCACACAATGCGCGCGCGGCGGACTGGGGCTATGGCATCTTCGGCCGGCGTCCGAAGCGCAACGATTACTTCTATCAGGGCAGCCTGCGCGGCGATCTCGAACTCGACGATCACCTGACCCTGACGAGCATCTCGGCCTATTCGCGCTACAACACCGATTCGGTTCAGGATTTCGACGGGACGCGCTATTTCACGGCGGACACCAACACGACCGGCTACATCAAGAACTTCTCGCAGGAAGTGCGGGTCAGCGGAAAATATGACCGGCTGACGTTCATCGTCGGCGGCAACTACAGCAAGTCCGACACCTACGACAATCTGTTCTACAATTTCAGCCAGGGCCCGTCGTCAAACCCGCTATACATGATCCCGGGCGCCCCGCGCGGCGTGCTGACCTATAATGACTCGCGGCAGAATATTCGCGATCTCGCCGCCTTCGCCAACGCCGAATATAAGCTGACCGATCACCTGACCGTGATCGGCGGCGCCCGCTATACCGACAGCCATCGCAGTTTCGAGGGCTGCACGCACGACTTCGGCGGTGCCACCGCGATCTGGTGGAACGCGCTTTTCGGCACCCATGTCCAGGAAGGCGGGTGCATCACGCTCAACGCCAGTCTCCAGCCGTACAACCCCGCGCTGTTCGATCAGCTCAACGAGCATAATGTCTCGTGGAACGGCGGCCTCAACTACAAGTTCGACGGCGGCACGCTGCTCTATGCGCGCGTCAGCAAGGGCTATAAGTCGGGAAGCTTCCCGACCGCGTCGGTGGCGAGCTACACCGGCTACGCGCCGGTCAAGCAGGAGTCGGTGCTCGCCTATGAGGCCGGCATCAAGACGCCCTTCTTCGATCGCCGCGTCGAGCTGACCTTCGCCGGCTTCTACTACGACTATAAGGACAAGCAGCTCCGCGGCCGCCTGCCCGATCCGGTGTTCGGCACGCTCGACGGGTTGGTGCAGATCCCCAAGAGCCGGCTCTGGGGGCTCGAAGCGTCGATCCTCGCGCGCCCCGTCACGGGCGTTCGCCTCAGCCTCGGCGCCACCTATATTGATACCAAGGTGCTCAACTTCGTCGGTTATGACGCGTTCGCGCAGAAGGCGAATTTCGCGGGTCAGAAATTCCCTTATGCGCCGAAGCTGACGATGACGGGCGATGCCGAATATGATTTCGCCATCAGCGACCGGATCAAGCCGTATCTCGGCGCATCACTCACCTACAACAGCAAGACGTCGACCGCGTTGGCCAACACGACGACCGCCTTCGTCGCCGCCGATCCGCGGTTCGACATCAAGGCCTATGCGCTGGTCGATCTGCGCGCCGGAGTCGAGCTGCCGAGCAGCAAGCTGCGACTCGGCGTGTTCGTCAACAATGTCGGCAACACCTATTATTGGACCAATGTGCAGGACACGCTGGCGTCGATCGTGCGCTATGCCGGCATGCCGCGCACCTACGGCGTCCAGGTCAGCTGGCGCTACTGACCCGGGGGTCGCCGCTCGGCGACATTGCGTATCCGACGAGATCGTTCTACGATATTCGAAACTCGCACAAGCGGGGGAGAGGTCAGCATGAGTACGCAGTTCGTCGAGGCTGTCGGACATATGGGGCGGGGCACGGCCCCGCTCCCCCCGAAGCTGATCGATCGCATCCCCCCGATCCCCGATCTCACGCGGATGCATGGTCCGCTGACGGCGCGCCGGCTGAGGATGTCCTATGCCGCGCTCGCGGCGCTGTTCGTGATCGGGGTGCTGCCCTGCCTGCTGCAGATGGGCTCCCAATGGAAGGCCTTCGGGCTCGGCCTGATCGTGCCTGGTGGCGGCTTCCTCTTCGCGGGCGGCGTCCTGGGCGTCGCGTTCGCGCTCGCCTCGTTCGCGGCATTCCTCGTCATTCTGTTCATCTGGTGGGCGCGTGGCGTGATCCTGGGACCACCCGGCGTGCTGATCGGCACCGCCTTGCTCTCGGCGGCGTGGATAAAGGGATCGCCGGGCGTCGCCTGGATGGAGATCGGCGTGCCGGCCGCGATGGCCGCGGTTCATGGTGGCCTGGCGCTGCGCCGCCGTGGCAATTTCGCCGCCGCCAGGGCGCGCGCGAAGAAATGGAACGTCAGGATCGCCGCGGCCGAACCACTGCTGCGCGATCATCCGATCGAAGCCCGCGACGAGATGCCGGCGGGGCAGATCGGCGAGTTCCGCCGCATGCTCGATCTCGCGCTCCAGCCGGTCGACTCGTGGACCGGCTTTGCGATGAACGACACCTGGCAGGACGGCGCGCTACGCTACCAGATCTGCACGATGTCGTGGAATTTGTCGCTCGGCCAATATACGCAGCTTCCCGCGTTCCATGGCTATCTGAACACGGCGCAGGAAAACCTGATCCGCAAGCATATCGACCGGAAGACATGGAATTACTGGTATTGGGAAAGCCTGTGGGGCAATTTCAAGCCCGACAAGAATCCGGTCCACATCGACAATATCATGCTGTCGGGGTTTCTCGGCGTATCGCTCGGCATGTTCGAGACGTCGAGCGGCACGCAGCCCTTCGCCAAACCCGGTGCGCTCACCTTCCGCTGGGACGACAAGACGGCGTTTCCCTATAATCACGCGTCGCTGCTCGAAGAGGTGGTCAAGAACTATCAGCGCTACGATTTCGGCTGGTTCCCGTGCGAGCCGCGCTGGATCTATTCGATGTGCAATCTCGTCGGCCGGACCGCCTTGCGCTTCCACGACAAGCGGCACGGCACGCATTATGAGGATGCCATCGCCGAACGCTTCGAGCAGTCGATGCGCGAGGAGATGATGCTCCCCGACGGGCGCATCAAGGTGTGCACGTCGGCGCCGTTCGGCTTCCAGGTGCCCAGTCTTTCGGGGCTGTTCGGCGAGACCTGGGGCATCCGCTTCCTCACCCCGCATGCGCCCGAGCAGGCGGAGCGGCTGTGGCAGATCCTCAAGCAGGACTTCATGCGCGTCGGCGCCGACGGCGGGCTCGATTTCCGGCTATTGCCGCTCGGCTGGGATACGCGCAAGCCCGCCGACTTCTCCAAATGGCCCGAGCTCAATCCGCTGGTGATGGTGCTGTGGGCGGCCGCGGAGATGGGCGACGAGCCGATCATCGCGGCCACCCGCAAGACGATGGACGAGCGCTATGGCGAGGGGATCGCCGACGCCATGTCGTGGGCAGGGCGCAACACGGTGCGCGACATGGTCAACAAGGGCCTGCCCGAGGCGTGGGCGCGCGGCCCGATCCTGTCCGAGGCCGTCTATCCGCACACCATCGTGACGCGCGCCGTCAGCGACGGCGAGGCGCTGGACCTGGTATTGCGTCCCGGCGGCGACGCAGTCCGCACGCGGCTCGGCTTCGCGAGGCTCGTCCCGGGCCAGACCTACCGCGTCCGGCAGAGCGGCGAGCAGATCGTGGCGGACGCGCAAGGCACGGCGAGCCTCGACGTGATGCTCGCCAATCGCCTCGAACTGCACCTCGTTCCGGTCGCCTAGGCGGTGGCCTGCTGCATCATCGCCGCCTATCTGCTCGCGCAGGCGTTCGCGACGGTCCGGCGATGGGGCCTGTACTGGGGGCTGTTGCGCGCGCGGCCGGGCGAGCATCCCGCGACGCTGATCGGCAAGCTTCGCGGCCGCAATCCGATGCCCGCGGTGCGCCGTGGCGAATGGTGAGGGTGACTTCGCCGGGAAGGTCGCGATCGTCACGGGCGCCTCGCGCGGCATAGGCCGTGCCGTGGCGGAACTACTCGCGGAACGCGGGGCGGCGCTCGTCGTCGTCGGGCAGGATGCCACTCGGCTCGCCGATGCCGCGCGCGCGATCGATCGGGGAACGGGCGTCGAGCCCGTCGCCGGCGACGTCGCCGCCAGCGATCTCGCCACGCGCGCGGTCGAGGCCGCGATGCAGCGCTTCGGCCGGCTCGATATCGTCGCCAACATCGCCGGCGCCTTTCCGACCGCGCTTCTCGAGCATACGGACGACCGCCAGTTCGCCGACAGCATAGCGATCAATCTTGCCGGCACCTTCAATCTCTGCCGTGCCGCCATTCCCGTGATGCGGGCGGGCGGCGGCGGTGCGATCGTCAACATGTCGTCGATGGCGGCGCGCTTCCCGACGCCCGGCCTGTCCGTCTACGGCGCGAGCAAGGCCGGTGTCGAGGCGCTGACCCGCGCGGCTGCCGCGGAGGCGGCGCCGCTCGTCCGCGTCAACGCGGTGTCGGCGGGCCCGACGCTGACCGAGACGGTCCGCGCGCTGATGCAGGTGGACACGACGGGGGCGACCGCTGCTGTGACCAGCAATCTGCCGCTCGGACGCCTGGCCGAGCCACGCGAGATCGCCGAGGTCGTGGCGTTCCTCGCGTCCGATCGCGCCGGGTGCGTGACGGGCCAGGTGTTCCACGCCAATTGCGGTGGGCTCATGGCATGACGGACGCGACGGGGCCGACAGAGCGGATGTCCGCCCACCGTCGATGAGCGCCGCTCCGGTCTGGCTGCGCGACGCGCTGCTGGCATTGTCCGCCGCAGCGGTCCTGATCGGCATCGTCGAGCTGTGCCAGCTGGCGCGCGGGCGGCGTCGCGTGCTGGCTGGCTATGGCTGGGAGACCGAATTCACGCACCTGCTGATGAACGCCGCGATGGCGGCGATGATGACGCCGCTCTGGTCCGGCGCGCTCGCTCGGACGAGTGCGACAGCGATCGCGCTGTGCGCGCTGCTGCTCGTGATCGTTCCTGCGCTGCGGCGGCGGCCCCCCGCCGGCCAGCGTAGCGTCGTCGTGATCGCGGCGATTATCCACGTCGCGGCGGCGTTGCTCATGGCGTGGCTGATTGTCGGGATGGCGCCCGCGCCGATGCGCGCGATGGCGATGCCGCACCCGCTGGTCTGGCTGGAACGGGCGTGCGCCGCTTTCTTCCTGTTCGATCTGGCGAGCGTCGTGACCCTGACCGTCTTCGCCGGTAGGCTGCCGCAGCGCCTTCGTACAGCGGCGCCGCTGATGTCGATCGTCCCCCATGTCGCGATGGACGTGGGCATGATTGGGATGTTGCTGGTGGGATAGATCGTCGGACGATATTGGCTATTATTCTTGCCAGCGCGGTGCCGGCGGTCTAGCGAAACCGGATAATCGGGAGAGAGGAATGAACATCGGTTTCGACTCCGCGCGGACCGCCGACGTGGCGGTCGCGCGCATCCGGCTGTTCGAGGCGGCGTCGCGATGAGCGGGGTCGGAGCGGAGCAGACCGCCGAGATCGCGGCGAAGGTCGAGGCCTTCGTGCGCGACATTGTGGTGCCCTACGAACGGGATCCGCGCCGGGATCATCATGATTGCCCGACCGAGGAACTCGTCGCCGAGCTCAAGGAGAAAGCGCGCGCCGCGGGCGTGCTGACGCCGCACATCCTCGGCGACGGGCGCCATCTGTCGCAGCGCGAGACCGCGATCGTGCTTCGGGCATCGGGCCTCTCGCCGCTCGGGCCGCTCGCGCTCAACACCGCGGCGCCCGACGAGGGCAATATGTATCTGCTCGGCAGGGTCGGCAGTCCCGAGATCAAGGCGCGCTTCCTGCGGCCCCTGGTCGAGGGCCACGCGCGGTCCGCCTTCTTCATGACCGAGCCCGCCGACGAGGGCGGCGCCGGTTCAGATCCGTCGATGATGCGCACGACCTGCCGGCTCGACGGCAATCATTGGGTGGTCAACGGCCGCAAGGCGTTCATCACCGGCGCCGACGGCGCGCAGGTCGGGATCGTCATGGCCAAGTCCGAGGCCACCGACGGCACGGGCGGCGCCTGCATGTTCCTCGTCGACCTGCCCGATCCCGCGATCCGCATCGAGCGCGTGCCGAACACGATCGACTCGTCGATGCCGGGCGGTCATGCGGTGGTCGCGATCGAGGATCTGCGCATTCCCGCCGACCAGATGCTCGGACAGCCGGGGGAGGGGTTCCGCTATGCGCAGGTGCGTCTCGCGCCCGCGCGGCTGTCGCACTGCATGCGCTGGCTCGGCGCGTGCATCCGCGCCAACGAGATCGCGACCGACTATGCCTGTCGCCGCGAGGCATTCGGCAAGACCTTGATCGACCACGAAGGCGTCGGCTTCATGCTGGCGGAAAATCTGATCGACCTGCGCCAGGCCGAGCTGATGGTCGATTGGTGCGCGGGCGTGCTCGACGCCGGCCAGCCGGGTGGCACCGAGAGCTCGATGACCAAGGTCGCGGTGTCCGAGGCGCTGATGCGTGTCGCCGATCGCTGCGTGCAGGTGATGGGGGGCACGGGCGTCACCAGCGACACGATCGTCGAGCAGGTGTTCCGCGAGATCCGCGCGTTCCGCATCTATGACGGCCCGACCGAAGTCCACAAATGGAGTCTCGCCAAGACGATCAAGCGCGACTGGAAGGGACGGCAGGGATGAGCGTCGATGCCGCCGCCAATGCCGGCACCACCGCCGTTCGCGAAGCGCACCGCTTCGACGAGGCGCGGCTCGCGCGCTGGCTGGAAGAGCATGTCGAGGGCTATTGCGGGCCGCTCGCCGTCGAGCAGTTCAAGGGCGGCCAGTCGAACCCGACCTACAAGCTCGTCACCCCCGCGCGCGCCTATGTGCTCCGCCGCAAGCCGCCCGGGCCGCTGCTGAAGGGCGCGCATGCGGTCGAGCGCGAGGCGCGCATACTCTCGGCGCTGGGACCCGCCGGCTTTCCCGTGGCGCATGTCCATGCGCTCTGCACGGACGACGCGGTGATCGGCAGCTGGTTCTTCGTGATGGAGATGGTCGAAGGCCGGATCTTCTGGGACGCGACCTTCCCCGGCGTCGGCCGCAGCGAACGCGCCGCCTATTTCGACGCGATGAATGCGACGATCGCCGCGCTCCACCGGATCGACCCGCAAGCGATCGGGCTGGGCGACTATGGCCGCCCGGGCAATTATTTCGCGCGTCAGATCGCGCGCTGGTCCAAGCAATATCTCGAGGACGGCGACGCGGGTCGCGACGCCGACATGGACCGGCTGGTCGACTGGTTGCCCGCGCATATCCCGGCCGGCGACGAGACCCGCATCGTCCACGGCGACTTCCGCTGCGACAACATGATCTTCCATCCGACCGAGCCCCGCGTGCTCGCGGTGCTCGACTGGGAGCTGTCGACGCTCGGGCATCCGCTCGCCGATTTCGCCTATCATGCGATGATGTTCCGCATGCCGCCCGACATCGTCGCCGGGCTGGGCGGGGCGGATCTGGCCGCGCTCGGCATCCCGTCCGAGGCCGACTATCTCGCCGCCTATTGCCGCCGTGTCGGCCGCCCGCTGATCTCGGAGGCGGACTATGCCTTTTACGTCGCATTCAACTATTTCCGATTGGCCGCGATCTTCCACGGGATCAAGGGGCGCGTGGCGCGCGGCACCGCCGCCTCCGCGCATGCCCGCGAGCGTGCCGCGAGCTTTCCCAAGCTCGTCGCGCTCGCCAGCGACAGCATGGCCGCCTGCCTGTGACCGCGCCGCTGATCGTCGAGGTCGCGGATGACGTCGCCTGGCTGACCCTCAACCGCCCCGAGGCGGGCAACGCCGTCGACCTGCCGATGGCGCGCGCGCTCGCCGAGGCTTCGATCCGCTGCCAGACCGATGCATCGATCCGCTGCGTCGTTCTCACCGGCGCGGGGCGGCTGTTCTGCGCGGGCGGCGACGTCGGCCTCTTCGCCGCGGCCGGCGACCGCGTGCCGGCGCTGCTGAGCGAACTCGCCGGCACGCTCCACGCGGCGCTCGCGCGTCTTGCGGGCATGGCAAAGCCCCTGCTCGTGCTCGTCAACGGCCCGGCGGCGGGGGCCGGGCTCAGCCTCGCCATATCGGGCGACGTGGTGCTGTGCGCGCGCTCGGCGCATTTCACCGCCGCCTATGGGGCGCTCGGCCTCACCCCCGACGGTGGCATGAGCTGGACGCTGCCGCGGCTGGTCGGACTCCGCAGGGCGCAGGAGATCATCCTCACCAACCGCCGCATCAAGGCGGACGAGGCCGAACGCATCGGCATGGTCACGCGGCTCGTCGACGACGAGGCGCTAGCCGGCGAGGGGCGGGACGCCGCGCGACGGCTCGCCGCATCGCCCGTCGCGGCGCTGGGCGCCGCCCGCGCGCTGCTCCAGCAGAGTTTCGCGAGCGGATATGAGACGCAGCTCGAACGCGAGGCGCGCACGATCGCCGCGGCCGGCGCGTCCGTCGAATGTCGCGAAGGGCTCGCCGCCTTTTTCGCCAAGCGACCACCCGACTTCAAGCAGCTGTGAGCGCCGTGGCGCGGCCGGGTGTGCGTCGCCCGCAACGCATTGGCGGCGCACAGAAATAGTGCACGCATGCGTAATGATACTTATTGCGTACAAGTAACGAACTCGCTTTAGCTCCGCATCCCATCATCACGACGTTGCGTATGTTCCATCTGGCCTGCCGCACCATCTGCGGTTCACTTGCGCCCGCCTTGGCACCCATCTGCCGCGTCGGCGTGTCGCTCGCGCGCAGACGCTATGGTGAACCGTAGAGGGCGGCCCCTATTGGCAGCGGATATCTATGACCCAGCGGCACCGTGCGGACGTCCTGCCCGATATCGAAGCGTTTGAGATTGAAGCCACCGCCCCGTCCGCGGTGGCGCAACGCGATTCGTTGATATTCGCCGGGATCGCATTGGTGCTGTTTACGATCATCGCGCTCGCCGCGATGCTGTCGCAGTAGCGCAGGGCAAGCGGCGGCAGATTTCCCGCATGACCGATGCCAAATCCAGCGCTGTGTCGCCGACGTCGTCCCCCGAACGCGCCGCGCGCGAGCTCCTCTCGCGGCACGGGGAGCATGCGATCGGCATCGTCAGCGCGCGCTTGATCGTGCGTTCGCGCACCGATGCGCAACGTGCGCATGACCGCCGCATCGTCGGCGAGCTGAAGCGCCTGGATCATATCCGGCGTTTTGGCCCGACCTCGCCCGCCTATTCGGTGACTGCGCCCCGGCTCGCAGCACTGATCGGCGCGGGTCGGCTCGCGGCTTCGCTGCTGTATCGGCGCATCGTACGGCCCGTCGGCGCGGCGCTGCGGCGGCTCGAGCGGCTCCAACGATCGCGCCGACACCGCGACGCCGTCCAGCATGATGGTTCATCCTGCCCGCACCCCGCAGATCGGGCGCCGGATCGGCACGGCTGATCGCTTCGCGGCCGAGGCAGCATGGATGGTGCGACGTCGTCGCTCGACGCGTCTCTTGACCCGGGCGGCGTCCGAGCCCAGAACAAGACGGGAACGGGAGACAGCGATGGCACGGATCAACTTTGTCGAATTGCCGGTCGGCGATACCGCCTCGGTGAAGGCCTTCTACGAAACCACATTCAGATGGGCGCTGACCGCGTTCGGACCGAGCTATGCCTCGACGATGACCGGCGACGTCGATCTCGGTCTCCAGGGAGACCGCCTCGAGGCGACCAAGGCGCCGCTGCCGGTCATCGAGGTTAACGGCCTCGACGCCTGGACCGCGAGGATCGAGGCGGCGGGGGGGCGCCTGGTCCGCCCGATCTTCGCCTTCCCCGGCGGGCGGCGCTTCCACTTCGTCGATCCGGCCGGCAACGAGCTGGCGGTGATGGAGGCGGACCACTGAGAAATACGGTTGCGTTGGCCGCAACCATCGCCGCCGCCGCCGGTTGTATCGCCGACGACACGACCGTCGGGAGGACGCCATGAAGAAGACACTGCTCATCGCCATCGTCGCGGCCCTGCCGCTGGCCGGATGCGCGGACTATTATGGCGGCGGCGGCTACGGCTATGGTTATAATGGCCCGGTCGAGGGGCCGGTCGGCTATGACGGCTATTACGACGATTATTATGGCCCGATCTACGACGGTTACTGGGGTGACGGCGGCGTCTTCTATTATCGCAATTCCGAGCGAGGCCGTTTCCGCCCGGATCGCAGCGGCCATTTCCGCCACGACATGAATGGCGGGCAGGGCGGCTTCCAGGGGCAACCAGGCGGTCGGCAGCACGGCGGCCAATATCATCCGATCCACGGGACGTTCACGCCGCCGCCCGCGCGCGGTGGCGGCCGCCACCACTAGGCGGCGATCGGGCCGCTACGATCGGGCGGGCGCATGCACCGCCGCATGCGGATCCCGCGGACGGCGTCGTCCGTCAGCGCTCGGTCAGGCGCGGCATCAGTTCGACGAAATTGCAGGGACGGTGGCGGATGTCCAACTGGGTCGAGAGGATGCCGTCCCAGCCATCCTTCACCGCCCCGGTCGATCCGGGCAGGGCGAACAGATAGGTGCCCTGCGCGACGCCCGCGCAGGCGCGCGACTGGATCGTCGAGGTGCCGATCTTGGCGTAGCTGAGCCAGCGGAACAGCTCGCCGAACCCGGCTATCTCCTTGTCCCACACCTGCGCGAACGCTTCCGGCGTGACGTCGCGTCCGGTGACGCCGGTGCCGCCGGTCGCGATCACGCAGTCGACCGCGGGGTCGGCGATCCAGCCGCGCAGCCGCTCGGCGATCGCCGCCGCATCGTCCTTCTCGATCGCGCGATCGGCGAGGATGTGGCCCGCGTCTGCCAGCCGCTCGACCAGCGCGTCGCCCGAGCGGTCGTCGGCCGCGCCGCGCGTATCCGACACGGTGAGAACGGCGATGCGAACGGGTCGGAAGGCGATCGTCTCGTCGAGCGCCATCAGTTGGCGAGCGTCGCCGGTGCCAGCGACATCGTCGCGCCGGCCGAGGCGAGGCCTGCGTGCGCGCCGCCGTCGAGCCCCGGGAAGCGCGGCCACGCGCCTTGGGCGAGCGCCTTGAGGCTCACCGTCTTCTCGCCCGACTGGCGCTCGTACATCCAATAGTTGCGCAGCACCGTGGTGACGTAGCCGCGCGTCTCGGCATAGGGGATGCTCTCGATGTACAGCAGCGGGTCGGCGTCCGCACGCGCCGCGAGATTCCAGCGCGCGACCGCGTTTGGCCCGGCATTATAGGCGGCGATCACCTTGGGGAGCAGGCCGCCGGTTCCCGCCTGCTGCGCGAGCTGGGTGAGATAGGCCTGACCATAGGCCATGTTGACCTGCGGGCTGTTGAGCGTGCTGCGATCGGCGGCGACGCCACCGCGGCGGCGCTCGACAAGATCGGCGGTGCCGGGCATCACGCCCATCAATCCGCGCGCACCGGCGCCGCTCAGCGCGTCGGTGCGGAAGCGCGATTCCTGCAACGTGTGCGCAAATACCAGCGCCTTGTCGACCTGCCAGCCGCCTTGCGGCATCCAATTGGGCGCCGGATAGCGTGCCGAGGCCTCGATGATCTCGCCGGTCGGGCAATTGTGCGCCAGCCAGATCTGCGTCGCGGGCAGATCGAGTTGCGCCGCCAGATGGAGCAGTCGCTTGTGATCGCCGTCGTCGCCGATTCGCGCCTGCCAGCGCAGCATCTCGTCGGCGAGGCCATATTCCCCGATCTCGACCAGGGCTGCGGCGCGACGGACGTCGGCATGACCGGAAAGCTCGGTCCACTCCTCGGTGGTCAGCCGGGGCGCGACCGCGGAGGCGGGGACGACGATGCCGAGCAGCCGCGCCGCGATCAGCCCGTAGAAGGTCTCGGGGTTGCGCGCGGCGGCGCGCAGCCGCTGCTGGACCTTGTCGAAGCGACCGCATGCCATCTCCGCGCGCGCCGTCCAGAATAGTCCGGCGGCACGCATCTCGGCATCGCTGGCATTGGCGCCGACGCGCGTGAAGGCGTCCTCGGCGGGGCCGCACTGCTGCTGGCGCCAGGCCGACAGGCCCTGCACCCAGCTTGCCTGCACCGACCAGTCGCCCGCGCCGTGCGCGGCGATCGCGGCGAGCCGCGTGGCGTCGGCATCGTCGCCGCCCAGATAATAGCTCCACGCGATCCGCTGCTGCCACTCGGTGGTAGCCTCGGGCGAGAGTTGTCCCAGCGCGGTGCTCAGCAGCGCCTCGGCATCGGCGGGCTTGTCGGCCTTGAGCAGCGGCTTGGCCTGCGCGGAGAGCGACGCTGCGGCAAGGTCGCCGCCGGTGGCGCGCGCGGCGATGCGGCGCGGCATGCCATCGACCCAGTCGAGATCGCGCGACGTCGGCAGCGCGGGGAGGTCGACGATGCCGCGCTTCTTGGCGAGCAGGGCGATTTGCGGCGCCTGCGGCAGGTCCGGTGCCGCGCTGAGCAATGCCAGGAGCTCGTCGCCGCTCACCCGCGGGCTGTTCTTGGCGAGGAAGAGTTCGGCGCGTGCCACCGGCGTCAGCACGCCGTCGCCGATCGCGGCGAGGCCGGCTTGCGCATCGGACCAGCGGCCCTGGCGGATCGCCTCGAAGACGGCGGCATAGGCCGGGCGCTGCGTGGCGGTCAGCGTGAGGCTGGCAGGGCTCGTCGCCGCCCCCTCGGCGCGCAGCGCGGCGGGGGCCGGGATGGCGTCGGATGCGGCGTGGGACGGGCTGGCGGCCAAGACCACCGCGAGCGCGGAAGCGAGGGCGAGGGGGCGGAACGTCACCGGGCAAGCACTCCGAGCAGCAGGCGCATATCTGCCCAGGTCGCCGCCTTGAGGGCCGGCATCCTGCGCAGATGGCGCGGGTGGAAGGTCGCGATCGCGGGCACAGTGCCGCCGTCATGGTTAACGGACCGTATCCCGCCGCGCGTCGCGAGCGCGTCCGCGCCGAGCAGGCACTGCGCGACGCTGTCGCCGAACAGGATCAGCGCCTTGGGCGATGCCAACGAAATATGGCGGCGCATCAGCGCGGCGAGCGCCTCGCCCTGCCGGGGATCGAGCCGGCCGGCGGCGCGCGCGGGCGAGAAGGGGGCAAGATAGATGCGCGCGCGCTCGTAGCCCAATGCGGCGAGCATCGCGTCGAACAGCGCAGCGGTGTCCTTCGCGAACAGCCGGCCGGCCTCCGCGTCGCCCGGATCGGGCATGTCGGCGACGATCATCAACTCGGCGCTCGGATCGCCCGCCGGGGCGACGCGAAGCCGTGGTGGAGCGGGTGAGGGCGCATAGTCGCCGGTTGCGAGCAGGCGGTGCAATGCCTCGATCGTCTCGGGCAAGGCGGCGACTGCAGGCGCGTCGTTCGCGGCAGCACGCGGCGCGGTCGGCGCCTTGACGGGTGGGGGCTTGACGGGTGGCGGCGCAAGCCAGTCGCGCGCCGCCTCGTCGGCGAGCATGTCGACGCCGGCATCGGTCCACCAGCCGAGCGCGCTCGCGACCAGGTCGCGATACCGATGTTGTCCCCCATTCAGCACGAGCCTGCCATGCCGCGAGGTTGACGGACAGGTCAATCTCGGGGCACCGGCTAACCGCTAGGACGTTGTGCAGGCGAGCCGATCCGCCGGATCGGGCGCGTGCCGCTACGGCTGCGAGGAAGGGAGAGACCATGTCGGACCGCGAATCGATGGAATATGACGTCGTCATCGTCGGCGCGGGGCCGGCGGGATTGTCGGCGGCGATCCGTCTGAAACAGCGCGCCGAGGCGGATGGTCGCGAGCTTTCGGTGTGCGTGCTCGAAAAGGGTTCGGAAGTCGGCGCGCACATCCTGTCGGGCGCGGTGCTCGATCCGATCGCGCTCAACGAGCTCATTCCCGATTGGGCCGAGCGCGACAGCCCGTTGACCGTTCCGGTGATCGAGAACCATCACTGGGTGCTCGGTGCCAAGAGCAAGATGGAGCTGCCGCACTTCGCGATGCCGGCATTCATGAACAACAAGGGCACCTATACGCTCAGCCTCGGCAATTTCTGCCGGTGGCTTGCAAGCCAGGCGGAAAATCTGGGCGTCGAGATATTTCCGGGCTTCGCCGCGGCGGAAATCCTGTTCGACGACGACGGCGCGGTGAAGGGCGTCGCAACCGGAGACCTCGGCGTTGCGCGCGACGGCACGCACAAGCCCGATTACCAGCCGGGCATGGAACTGCACGGCAGATACACCTTCTTCGCCGAGGGCGCGCGCGGGCATCTGACCAAGGAGCTCAAGCGCCAGTTCGAGCTCGAGCGCGACTGCGACCCGCAGGTCTACGGCATCGGCCTCAAGGAATTGTGGGACGTCGATCCCGCCAAACATGTCGCGGGCCGCGTGATTCACACGCAGGGCTGGCCGCTCGACGACGCCTGGGGTGGCGGCTTCATCTATCACCAGGCCAACCACCAGGTCGCGCTCGGCTTCGTCGTCGCGCTCGACTACAAGAATCCCTGGCTGTCGCCCTTCGAGGAGTTCCAGCGCTGGAAGCAGCACCCCGAGATCCGCGCGCTGCTCGAGGGCGGGCGTCGCGTGTCCTACGGCGCGCGCGCGATCAACGAGGGCGGCTGGCAGTCGGTGCCGCGGCTGGTCTTCCCGGGCGGCGCGCTGATCGGCTGCTCGGCGGGCTTCGTCAACGTGCCGCGGATCAAGGGCAGCCATACCGCGATGAAGAGCGGCATGCTCGCCGCCGAGGCCGCCTATGATGCGATCGTCGCGGATCGTCGCGGCGACGAGCTGGCGAGCTATCCGGACGCCCTCAACGCCAGCTGGATCGCCAAGGAGCTCAAGCTCGTCCGCAACGCCGAGCCCGCGGTCGCCAAGTTCGGCGGCTCGTTCGGGACGATGGTGGCGGGCATCGACATGTGGATGCGCACGCTGGGGATCGGGCTGCCCGTCACGATGCGGCACAAGCATGCCGACAACACGACGACGTGGCGCGCCAACATGCAAAACCCGATCGTCTACCCCAAGCCCGACAATGTGATCAGCTTCGATCGCCTCTCGTCGGTGTTCATCTCGGGCGTCAACCACGAGGAGGATCAGCCGATCCACCTGACGCTCAAGGACGCCACGGTGCCGATCGAGGTCAATCTCAAGCTCTACGAAAGTCCCGAGCAGCGCTATTGCCCCGCCGGCGTGTACGAGATCGTCGGGCGCGAGGAGGGCGATCCCCGCCTCCAGATCAACGCGCAGAACTGCGTCCACTGCAAGACCTGCGACATCAAGGACATGACGCAGAACATCAACTGGGTGGTACCCGAGGGCGGCGGCGGGCCCAACTATCCCAATATGTGAGCGGGTGATCGGCTTGCCACGCGCGGCGCGATGGACGAGAGAGACGGGCAGGGGCCCCATCATCCGACCGAGCATATCCAAGATGCGTCTTTCCCGCCCCGTCCTCCTCACCGCGATCGCCGGGCTGTTCGCGGCACCGGCGACCGCTGACCGCCCGCGCCGCGCTTTGGCAGGCGACGCGCAGGCAACCTATGTCCGCGCGCGCGCCGCCGACGATCTCGGCCAGCTCAATGTCGCCGCGGCCGATTTCGCGGCGACGGCGCAGGACAATCCGGGCAACACGACGCTTGCGCTCCGCGCGTTCCGCCAGGCGGTGGTGGCGGGCGACATGCCGCTTGCATCGAAGGTTGCGCATGGTCTCGACGCGTCGGGCTCGCTGCCGCCGGACGGGACGCTGCTGCTCTCGGACGCGGTGATCGCGCGCGACTGGAAGCGGGGGGCGGCGCTGGCCGACCGGGTCGAGCGCGAAAAGCTGTTCGGCTTCCTCGTTCCCGTGCTGCGCGGCTGGATCGCCTATGGCGCGCGCAGCGGCGACCCGCTCGCCCCGATCCTCGCGGTCGCACCCGGCAGTCTCGCGGCGACCTATGCCGCGGAGCATCGCGGCCTGCTGCTGATCGCGACCGGCAACGAGAGCGCGGGGATGGCCGCGCTCGACGCGCTGCCGCATCCCGATACCGCCCGCGCGTCGCGCTTGGCGATCGCGTCGGCCGCGACGCTCGACAAGCGCCACCGGCACGACGAGGCGCTGGCGATGCTGGTCGGCGATGCGCCCGCAGTGCATGCCGCCCGTGCGACGCTCGCGCGGCATGGCAAGCTGCCCGGCGCGATCGACAGTCCCGCGACGGGAATCGGCGAGCTGTTCGTCCGCGTTGCCGCCGACATCAACAAGGGTCAATCCGCGCCGCTCGCGCTCAGTTTTGCGCGGCTCGGTGCGCTGCTCGCCCCCGATGACAGCGAGACGTGGCTGGTTACCGCCAATCTGCTCGCGCTGGCCGGGGCCGACGAGGCGGCGCTCGCGGCGCTCGGCCATGTCGCGGCCGACGATCCGTTCGCGGGATCGATGCGCGACATGCGCCTGTCGCTGCTCGTCCGCAGCGGCCGAACCGATCAGGCGCTCGCCGAAGGGCGCGCCGCGAGCCGGGCTCCCGACGCGACGATGAGCGATTGGGCGCGGCTGGGCGATCTGCTGACCAACGCCAAGCAGCCGGCGGAGGCGGCGCAGGCCTATGATCGCGCGCTGGCGCTGTCGGGCGGCGACAAGGCGCAGGCCGAAGTGGCGTGGCCACTGCTGCTCCAGGAGGCGAGCGCGCTGCTCGACTCGGGCGACTGGCCGGGTGCCAAGGCCAAGGCCACGCGCGCGCTGGCGCTCGCGCCGCAGCAGCCCGCGTTGCTCAACTTCCTCGGCTATTCCGAGATCGAGCATGGCGGCGATGTTGCGGCGGCGACCCAGCTGATCGCTGAGGCGAGCAAGCTCGCGCCCGACGATCCCTCGATCACCGATTCGCTCGGCTGGTCCTGGTATCAGCGCGGCGATCTCGGCCGCGCGATCCCGCTGCTCGAACGCGCCGCGCACGGTGCGCCCGCGGAGGCGGACATCAACGAGCATCTCGGCGACGCCTATTGGAAGGCGCAGCGCCGGCTCGATGCACGCTATGCCTGGCGTGCGGCGCTGGTCGTCGCCGACGGTGCGCAGGCGGCGCGGCTCCGAGCCAAGATCGACAACGGGCCGACCGCGACGCCGTGACCGACGCTCCGTTCGCCAAGGCTGCCCCCGAGACCGCCTACGCCAAGATCAACCTCGCGCTGCACGTCCGCCGCCGGATGCCCGACGGCTATCACGCGCTCGAGACGCTGTTCGCCTTCTGCACGGATGGCGACATGCTGGAGGTGGCGCCCGCGGACGATCTGTCGCTGGCGATAGAGGGGCCGTTCGGTCAGGGCCTGTCGGCCGGCGGCGACAATCTCGTGCTGCGCGCGGCCGCGGCGTTGCGCGCAGCGACCGGAACGACGGCGGGTGCCGCGATTCGTCTCGACAAGCATTTGCCGGTTGCCTCGGGGATCGGCGGCGGCTCGGCGGACGCCGCCGCAGCATTGCGGCTGCTGGTGCGGTTTTGGGGGTGCGACATATCCGCCGAGGCGCTCCATGCGATCGCGGCTGCGCTCGGCGCCGATGTGCCGGCCTGCGTGGCGTCGCGCACCTGCCGCGGCGAGGGACGCGGCGACACGCTCGATTTCCTGCCCGATGGCGCGCTGGCCGGGATGCCTGTGCTGCTCGTCAACCCGCGAGTCGCGGTGCCGACCGGCCCGGTGTTCCAGCGCTGGGACGGGATCGATCGCGGCGCGCTGGCAGCGGGCGACCCGCTCGCGGCGGCACGCGCCGGCCGCAACGACCTCGAGCTGCCCGCGCGCGCGCTCCAGCCGGTGATCGGGGCGGTCGTCGCCGCGCTGGCGGCGCAGCCGGGCGTGACGCTCGCGCGGATGTCGGGATCGGGCGCGACATGCTTTGCGCTGTTCGACGGGGTCGCCGCGCGCGATGCGGCGGAGCGGTCGATCGCGGCGGCTCGTCCCGATTGGTGGCGGCTGGCGACGGCCCTGCGTTAAGGCAGGAGCCGGCCTGTCTGTTCTTCGGCGCAGGCCTGGGCCCGGGTCCATAGGCTGCGGTGCGCGCGGCGTCCGGATAATCTAGGTGGGGCCTTGGCCCCGGCCTTAGGCGGGAACAGCCTGTTTGAGACCCCCAACCTAAGCAGGCGCCGTCACGCCAGCCCCGGCTCGACCATCGCGAACGGCCGTGGCCCCGGATCGAGCACCGCGGCGTGGAAGGCGCGCTCGTCGAAATGCTTGCCCGTCCGGGCGGTGTCGCGCAGCGCGAGCAGGCGGTGCAGCCCGAGCGTGCCGCTCACCGCCTCGCCGGGCAGCGCGATGATGCGGTCGATCGCTCCCGCCTGGATGCTGCCGGTCATGTCGTTCATCTCGGCCTCGGCCTGTTCGCGCGGCCAGCGTTGCGCATGGATGCCGATGTCGACCACCAGTCGCGCGGCGCGCAGCAGTTCGTCCGACAGTCGCGCGACGTCGCCCCACGGATCGCGCGCGAACAGCCCCTGCTCGGCGGCCAGCCGCTCGCCATAGCCGGCCCAGCCCTCGGTGAAGGCGGGCCATGCCGCCATGCGCGTCAGGATCGGCCGCTCCGTCGTCGCCCGGCTTGCCTGGAGATGCTGGCCGGGGATGCCGAGATGATAGGCGATCGGCGAAACCCCGGGCGTCGGCAAGGCGTGGACCGAGCGCACGTCGAGCCACAGCGTCGCGCCGCGGCTGCCGTCGATCGCGGCAGGCAAATAGCAGGAGCCGCCCGGCGTGCCTTGGCCCGCGTCGGGGAGCGGCACGATCGCCAGCGGCGGTAGCGCGCCGCCGGGAAGGATATGCGCGAGCGCGCCGCGCGCCGCCTCGATCCGTGTCGTGGCGAGCGCCAGCAGCGCCGCGCGGCCGCCCTCGTCGTCGCTCTCGATGAATTCCGGATGCGCGGCGAACGCCGCTGCGATCCGCTCGCTCAGCCCGCCCTTGCGCAGACCGCGCAGCGCCAGCCGCCGGTCGAGCAATGCGGCGATCCGCTGCGCCTCGGCACGACCCAGCGCCTGCGCATCGGCGAGCGCCATCGCCGTGTCGCCCGCGCGCGCGACATTGGCTGCGTAGAGCGCGTCGCCGCGGGGTTGCGCCGCGAGCGCGATGTCAGACCTGCCTCGCCGCGTCAGCGACGCGGTCGTGTCACGCAGCAGCGCCATCGCGGGCTGGACATGCTTGGCGAGCGTCGCTGCGGCGCGGATCGTCGCCTGGGCGCGCGTCGGCTGGTCGAGGCCCGCCGCGGCCATCCGCGCGTCGAGCGCCAACACCAGCGGATGCCGCTCGGCCGGGGTGAGCACGAAAGCGTCCATCTGCGGCAGCGCGGCGCGGCTGGTCGCGGCGGGCGGTATGCAGCCGGCAGCGGAATCCGCGCGCAGGCTTTGCGCCGCACCGAGCAGCGCGGGGGCATAGCTTTCGAGTCGCGCCTGCCACGCGTCGAGCGCTGCGGGTGTCGCGACATCCTGGATCAAGCGCATCGCCGTCGATGTCGAGAGATGCGGGCCGGCGAAGGCGGTGACCAGATAGGGGCGGTGGGTGCCGCCGAGCGGACCGTTGCGGCCATAGCCGATGTCGGCGGTGGCCGCGGTCATGTCGAGTTGCGCGCGAACGACCCGCGTGACGGGGTCGCAGCCTTGCGGGGGCAGCGCCGTGCGGACGCGCTCGACGGCCTGCCTGAGCGCGGCATTGCCGTCGGGCGACCAGTCGTTGCAACGCCGCGCCGCCGGCCCTCCTGCCGACGCCTCGAGCAGCCCCGCGGTCACCGCCGCCTCGGGAAGCAGCGTGAGGATCGGTGCGCCGTCCGCATCGATCGTCGCCGCGCCCGGACAGGCCGACGCGGCCTGCGCACGTCCGGCGGCGCCACGCGTCAGCGCCACTCCCGCCGCGAGCAGCGCGATCGCCTCTCTTCTCGTGCTCTTCATTGCCGTTGCGATGCCTTATGTCCTGGCTGCAATAGCCTCGTGACATCCGAATTTTTTCGGAGCAACATCCTTGTCATGTTCAAGCTCGAAATCGAGGGCCCCGTCGCCCGTGTGGTGATCGATCGCGGCGAGAAGCGCAACGCGATCCCGATCGCCTGCTGGAGCGCGCTCGAACGCACCGTCAACGACGCCGCCGCCAGCGACGCGCGATTGATCGTGATCACCTCGGCGGACCCGGGCAGCTTTTGCGCGGGCGCCGATCTGTCCGAGCTTCCCGCGCTGATCGACGACGTCAAGAAACGCCATATCTTCCGCGGTGCGATGAGCAGCGCGCTGGCGCGGATCCGTGCGGTGGGCAAGCCGACCCTGGCCTTGGTCGAAGGCGGCTGCTTCGGCGCGGGGGTGTCGCTTGCGATGGCGTGCGACATGCGCGTCGCCGGCCCGAACTCGAGCTACGCGATCACGCCCGCGCGCTTCGGCATCTCCTATCCGCAGCCCGATCTCGCGCGACTGGCCGAACTGGTCGGTCCCGGCCAGGCCGCGCGGCTGCTCTATGGCGCCGAGACGATCGACGCGACCGAGGCGCATCGTATCGGGCTGGTCGAGCTGATCTGTCACCAGGCGCAGATCGGCGCCGACATGATCGAGCGGATCGCGGGCAATGCGCCCTACAGCCTGTGCGCGCTCAAGGCGACGCTCGCCGGACGCTTCGGCGTCGACAAGCGCTTCGACGATGCCTTTGCCTCCGCCGATTTCGCCGAAGGCTGGCAGGCGTTCCGCAGCGGCCGCAAGCCCAGCTTCGGCGGATGAGCGATGCCCGGGCGGAAGCCTGGACGGAGATCGCCGGCAGCTCGGGACGGGGCGGTGCCCAGACGGGCGGCATTCTGATCGTCGCCGATCATGCTTCCAATCACGTGCCCGCGGACATCGATCTCGGCATCGATCCCGCGATCCTCGATCGGCATGTCGCGATCGACATCGGTGTCGCGCCGCTTGCCGTCGCGCTGTGCGAGAGCCTGGCCTGCGGCGGGATATTGGCGGGCGTGTCGCGGCTGGTCTGCGACCTCAACCGCGAGGAGGATGCACCCGGGCTGGTGCCGCTCGCAAGCGATGGCATCGCGATTCCCGGCAATGCGCTGGGCCCGGCGGCACGCGCAGCGCGGGTCGCGCGGTTCTTCCGGCCCTACCACGCGGCGATCGAGGCCGCGATCGCCCGGCATGATCCCGCCCTGCTGGTTTCGCTGCACAGCTTCACCCCACAGCTCGACACGCGCCCCGACGAACAGCGGCCATGGCATGCCGGAATCCTCTATAACGAGGACGACCGCGCCGCGCGGATCGCGATCCCGCTGCTCGAGGCGGCCGGCATCGTCACGGGTGACAACGAACCCTATTCGGGCCGCGTGCTCAACGCGACGATGAACCGCCATGGCGAGGCCGCGGGGCGGCCCTATCTCGGCATCGAGGTTCGCCAGGACCAGATCGAGGACGCATCCGGCGTGGCGCGCTGGGCGGTGCTGCTCGAGTCCGTGATCGGCGCGACATGGGACAGTTTGGTGCGGGCGACCGCGGAAGGGTCATGACGGCGCCGCCGCGCTCGCTTAAGGAAGGCGCCATGAACCCACGCCCGCTCTTCATCCTCGCCCTCGCCCTCGCGCTCGCCGGGTGCCATAAGCGCGCCGATGATGCGGTGGCGCAGGCTGCGGCGCATGGTGCGCTGGTCCCCTGCGCACTCGCCGGCGCCAAGGCGTTCAAGCGCGAATGCGCAGTCGAGCGCAATGCCGCGGGCGACGGCCTGATGCTGGTGATGCACCATCCCGATGGGGGCTTCCGCCGACTGCTCGTCACCACCGACGGGCGCGGCGTGGTGACCGCCGACGGGTCTGAACAGGCGAGCGTCATGGTCGTCGATCCCGGAACGATCGAGGTGACCGTCGGCGACGATCGCTACCGCCTGCCCGCCACGGTCAAGGGGCAGCCCCTGCCGCAGCAATGAGCGGCGGGCCGATCTTCACCGCGGCCGAGACCAAGGCCGCCGAAGCGACGATCTTCGCGACGGGTGTGTCCGTTGCCGCGTTGATGCAGCGCGCGGGCCGTGCCGCGGCGGACATCGCATGGGACCGCTTCGGGCCGCTCGAGACGCTCGTCGTCTGCGGGCCGGGGAATAATGGCGGCGACGGCTATGTTATCGCGCGCAGGCTGGCGGATCGCGGCGTTCGCGTGCGCGTCGCTGCGTCGGGCGATCCGGCCTCCGAGGCCGCCCGCGCGGCACGGGCGGCGTGGGGCGGGCCGGTCGAGCCGCTTGCCGATGCCGCGCCCGCCGCGCTGCTGATCGACGCATTGTTCGGGACCGGGCTGACGCGGCCGCTCGATGCTGCGATCGCCGGGCCGGCACGGCGGCTGATGCAGGCGGCCCGTCGGCGCGTTGCGGTCGACCTGCCGAGCGGGATGGCGAGCGACGATGGTGCCGTGCTCACCGAGCTGCCCGTCGCCGACCTCACCGTCGCGCTGGGTGCGCTCAAGCGGTCGCACCGGTTGATGCCCGGCGTCGCGCGATGCGGAGAGGTCGCCGTCGCCGACATCGGCTTCGGCGCTTCGACGGCCGAGGTGACCGAGATCGGCCGCCCCCAATTGGTCGCGCCCGGCTTCGAGGCGAACAAATATACCAGGGGCAAGCTGCTCGTCGTCGCCGGGGCGATGCCCGGCGCGACGATGCTCTCCGCGCTCTCGGCACAGCGCGCGGGCGCGGGCTATGTCGAGCTGCTGGGCGCCGGCGGCGGCGGCGAGCCGCACGCGCTCGTCCGACGTGGGTGGGACGACGCCGCTCTTCGCGACCCGCGGATCGGCGCGATCGTGATCGGGCCCGGGCTGGGCACCGACGACGAATCCCATCGCCGGCTGACGCTCGCGCTCGACACGCGCAAGCCGCTGGTGATCGACGCCGATGCGGTGAGCCTGCTCGCCAAGCATGGCCCCGCGCGGATCGAGCCGCCGGCGGTGCTGACCCCGCATGGTGGCGAGTTCGTGCGGTTGTTCGGCGCGATCGCGGGGTCGGCGCTCGATCAGGCACGCGAGGGCGCGCGGCGTTCGGGCGCGGTGGTGCTGCTCAAGGGCGCGTGCACCGTGGTCGCGCACCCCGACGGCCGCGCCGCGATCGGTGCGCCCGCGCCGGCCTGGCTGGCGAGCGCGGGGACGGGCGACGTGCTCTCGGGCATCCTCGGCACGATGCTGGCGCAGCTTGGCGATCCGTTCGCGGCGGCGCAGGCGGCGGTGTGGCTTCATGCCGAGGCGGCGCGGCGCGCGGGGCCGCTGCTGATCGCGGACGATATGGTGGCGCATCTCGGCGGCGCGGTGGCCGGCTGCCTGTGACCTGCGCGTCGGTTCGGTCGCGCGAGGGGGTGGGGTCGGTGGCGGCTTGGTGATACGGGCACTCTCGTGACGCACCCAAACGACATCGACAGCGAGCCGCCGACGGCGCGCGCGCACGGCGACGGAACTCTTATCGTCCGTCTCAACGCAAGCGGCCAGGGGGTTACCGCCGACGGCTATGCCGTGCCGTTCGCGGTCCCCGGCGACACGGTGGGCCCGGACGATGCGGTGCTGCCCGGCGTGCACCACCAGGCGCCGCCCTGCCGCCATTTCCCGACGTGCGGCGGCTGCACGCTCCAGCATGTCGACGACGATGCCTATGCACGCTTTCTGGTCGACCGCATTGCCGGCGCGCTTCATTCGGTCGGCATCCGCACCGAGATCGCGACGCCGCATCTCTCGCCGCCGCGCACGCGTCGCCGCGCCTCGTTGCGCGCCGAGCGAAGCGGCAAGCGCATCCTGCTCGGCTTCAACGAGGCGCGCAGCCGGCGCGTCGTCGATCTCGCCGAATGCTGGATCATGCGCCGCGAGCTGTTCGCGCTGGTCGCGCCCGTGCGCGGGCTGCTCGCGCGGCTGCTGCCCGACCGGCGGACCGCGGGCGTCGAGCTCGCGCTCACCGATCAGGGCGTCGACCTGCTGATCAGCGGCATCGACCCCGACGGGCTGATGGCGATCGAGGCGATGACCGATTTTGCGAAGACGCAACGCCTCGCGCGGCTGTCGATCGACGCCGGCGCCGGGCCCGAGGCCCGCTGGGAGCCCGAGCCGGTGACGGTAACGCTGGGGGGCGTCCCGGTCGGGCTTCCCGCGGGCGGCTTCCTGCAGGCGACCGAGGATGGCGAGGCGGCGCTGCTCGCGGTGGTGTGCGACGCGGTCGGCGACGCGAAGACGATCGCCGATCTGTTCACCGGGCTCGGCACCTTCGCGCTGCCTTTATCGCGGACGGCGCGAGTGCTGGCCGCGGAAAGCGAACGCGCCACGATCCTGTCGCTCAAGAGCGCTGCAGCGCGCGCCGGCCGCCCGCTGGTCGCCGATCACCGCGACCTGTTCCGCCGGCCCTATACCGCCGCCGAGCTGTCGCGCTTCGACGCGGTGGTGCTCGATCCGCCGCGCGCGGGCGCGCGCGAGCAGGTCGCCGAGCTCGCGCAGGCGACGTGCGGGCGGATCGCCTATATCTCTTGCAACCCGTCGACCTTCGCGCGCGACGCGCGGACGCTGGTCGACGGCGGCTGGCGGCTGGAGGGGGTCAAGCCGGTGGGGCAATTCCGCTGGTCGACGCATGTCGAGCTCGCGGCGCGGTTTACGCGAGAGGCTTAGGCAGACATCGCTACGCCCCGCCGCCGTTCTCCCGCGAAGGCGGGAGCCTAGGGCTTCGGGCGCGGCGCTCGCTTCACCTGGGCTCCTGCCTACGCAGGAGCACGATGTCCCTAGTGATCCCGATCGCGGGGGCCGTCGGGATGGCTCGAAAAGACGCGGCCGACCGATTTGGCATCCTCGCCAGCACCGTGGACCGTGTTGCAGGCCGCCACCAGCAGCGCGCCCGCCAGCAAAGCCAATGTCGTGATCGTTCGCATGCCATCCCCTTCGCGGTCCGCCGCAGCATAGCGCGCCGCGTCCGCGAAGGGAATCGGGCTCGCCTCAGTCGGCGAACAGCTTGGCGAACGAGCGCTTGGCGCGCTGCTTCCAGTGGCCGCGGTGATAGGCGTCGGAGGCCAGCAGCGGCAGCACCGAGGTGGCCTCGGCGAACACCATCTGCTCGAGCGCCGTGTTGACCTTGCCCCACGAGGCGGCCTCCTGCAGCGTCGAGGACGAGCAGGCGCCGTCGCGCACGTCGGCGACGGTGATCTGGATCGCATATTTGTGGACCTCGACATCGTCGTGGCCGAGGATCTCGGCGCAGACCACGGTGTCCTGCACGAAATTCTTGGGCACGCCGCCGCCGATCATCAGCAGCCCGGTGGTGCCCGCCTTGATCTTGATGTCGGTGAGCTCGCGGAAGTCGGCGATGCTGTCGAGCGTCATATAGGGCTTGCCTGCCTTGACCGCGTCGACCTGGTGCTTGACCAGACCGAAGCCGGCCGAGCTGTCGGTGAACGCCGGGCAGAAGATCGGCACGTCATGCTCGTAGCAGAGCTTGACGAGGCTGTTGTCCTTGTTTCCGTGCTCGACCAGATACTTGCCCATCTGCCTGATGAACGCGCGCGAACTGTACGGCTTGGCGTCGAGCGTCTCGGCGATCTCGAAGATGGTGTGGTCGACGTTCTGGAGCGCGACTTCGTCGATATAGGTGTCGTAGATGCGGTCGATGTAGAGCGAGCGCAGCGTGTCGTCGTCGGGGATTTCGAGCGCCTGATAATGCTTGTGGCCGAGGCCCTCGAAGAAATCCATGTCGACGATCGAGGCGCCGGTCGCGACGATCGCGTCGACCATGTTGTTGCGCACCAGCTCGGCATAAAGGTCCATGCAGCCGCCCGCCGAGGTCGAGCCCGCGATGACGAGGATCACGGAGCAGTCCGGGTCCGCCAGCATCTGGTTGTAGATGCCGGTGGCGCGGCCGAGATCGCGTGAGGTGAAGCTCATCTTCTTCATCGCATCGACTATCGGGCGCGCGTCGAAGCTCTTGATGTCGATATGCTCGACGGTGGTCGACAGCAGTTCCGCCTTGCGGGTGTCGTTGATCGGGGTCTCGGTGTTCATGGGGTACGGCCTTTCACGGGCGGTGCAGTACCCCCGCGCAGGCGGGGGCCCAGGGCTTCAC
>CAIQHF010000042.1 GCA_903871605.1 uncultured Sphingomonadaceae bacterium | reverse complement strand
TCGGCAGCCGAGGCTCGATGATCGACCATTCCTGATCCGTCAGTTCATACCGCCGCCGCGTCATTCAGCCTCCCTTGAGACGGGAGAACCTGAATCACGCCATTCCCGAAATCTCAACCGCCTTTATGAGTTCCCGCCCTAGTTCGCCCGCAAAAGGACCTTAGCCTCGGTGGCGTAACGCATCCACGAGCAATGCAAAGGCCGCCGAAGGCTGGCGACGACTAGGGTAGTAGAGATGGTATCCGGCGAATGGCGGACACCAGTCCGCGAGCACCCGGACCAGCCGACCGTCGGCGAGATGATCCGAGACCGAATCTTCCATCACGAACCCCAGGCCCAGCCCTGCAGATGCAGCGCGTACGATCATCGAGACATTGTTGCACACAAACTGTCCGTCGACCCGAACGCGAACCTCGCGTTTGTCCTTCTCCAATTCCCAGGCATACAGTCCTCCCGCCGTGAGCATCCTGAGATTGATGCATGTGTGGCGAGGAAGATCCTGCGGACTATTGGGTGCCGGATGTCGAGCAAGATAATCCGGCGAGCCGACCACGGCCATTCGCACCGCGGGGCCGATGCGAACGGCCACCATGTCCTTGGCCAGCGCTTCGCCCAGACGAACGCCGGCATCGAACCTGTCGGAGACGATATCGGTCAACCCGGAGTCTATGCTCAATTCGACTTGGATATCCGGATATTCCGGCAGAAATCTCGAGAGTACCGGCCACAATAAGGTCGTCGCGGCATGCTCGGACGTGGTGATTCGGATGGATCCCGCGGGCTTGTCGCGCAAATCGCTAAGCGACGCGATCTCGGCACCTATGGTGTCGAACGCGGGGCCCAGCGTCGCAAGAAGTCTTTCGCCAGCGAACGTCGGGGCGACACTACGTGTGGTACGTGTGAGGAGACGGACGCCGAGCCGCGTCTCCAAGCGACGGACGGTATGGCTCAAGGCGGACTGAGAGGTGCCCAACTTCGCGGCCGCGCGCGTAAAGCTTTTCTCCTCGGCGACGGCCATGAAGGCGTTGAGGTCGACCAGATCTTCGCGCTGCATTCATGAACCCTAGAGATAGGCTCATGCGATATCCAGTACCTAATCGCGCGTAGCGGGCGAGCCTATATCCGCTCGAGAAACGGAGACTCCTTCATGGACATCACACGCAACGGCTCGGTGGCTTCGGCCAAGGGCCCCGAGGACTATTTCACCGGCAGCGTCCGCGTCGATTGCCCGTTCTGCGGCAGCGGCAACCTCAGCGGCGCGACCGTCACGTTCGAGCCGGGCGCCCGCACCGCCTGGCACACGCATCCGCTCGGCCAGACGCTGTTGGTGACCGCCGGCTTCGGCCTCGTCGGGCGCTGGGGCGGCGGCGTTCAGGAGATCCGGCCTGGTGACAAGGTATGGATCGAGCCGGGCGAGAAGCATTGGCACGGCGCCGCGCCGACCACCGCGATGACGCACATCGCGATCTGCGAGATGAAGGACGGCAAGGCGGTCGACTGGATGGAGAAGGTCACCGACGCCGACTATGCTGCCGATCGGGAGACGGTGTGATGGCCGATCAGCAGAGCCCCGCGCAGAAGCTCTACGGCGACATCGCCCCCGCGCTCGCCGACTATAGCGACAAGGTGCTGTTCGGCGACGTCTGGGAGCGACCCGGCCTGTCGAAGCGCGACCGCAGCCTGATCACCGTGGCGAGCCTCGTCGCGCTCTACCGCAGCAACGAACTGCCGGGGCACATCAAGCGCGCGCTCGCCAACGGCGTGACCCGCGAGGAGCTGTCCGAGCTTATCACGCATCTGGCGTTCTACGCCGGCTGGCCGGTCGCCAACACGGCGATCCCGATTCTCCGCAAGGCGCTCGAAGACGCCGCTGCCTAACTTCAGGAACACACATATGAAAACCATCGGATACGCGGCGCAGGCCGCGGACAAGCCGCTTGCGCCCTTCGAGATCGAGCGCCGCGACCTGCGCGCCAACGACGTCGCGATCGAGATCCTCTATTGCGGCGTCTGCCACTCGGATCTCCACAACGCCCGCAACGACTGGGGTGGCACTACCTATCCGGTCGTGCCGGGCCACGAGATCATCGGTCGTGTGACCGAGGTCGGCCCCGACGTGACCCGCCACGCGGTGGGCGATACCGTCGCGGTCGGCTGCCTCGTCGATAGCTGCCAGCATTGCGATCAGTGCCACCACGATCACGAGCAATATTGCCGCGAGGGTCGCACCGACACCTACGGCGCGCCCGATCGCGTGACCGGCGACATGAACTATGGCGGCTATTCGGGCTATCTCGTTGCCCGCGAGGAGTTCGTCCTCAAGGTGCCGGATGGCCTGGACATCTCCAAGGCGGCGCCGCTGCTCTGCGCCGGGATCACCACCTATTCGCCGCTGCGCGCCGCAGGCGTTGGCGTAGGCAGCCGCGTCGGCGTCGTGGGACTTGGCGGACTCGGCCACATGGCGGTCAAGCTCGCGCATGCGCTCGGCGCGGACGTCACGGTGCTGAGCCGCACCAAGGGCAAGGAAGCGGACGCCGCCGAGCTCGGAGCGGATCGCGTGCTGATCACCACCGACGAGGCGGCGATGAAGCAGGCCGCCAATGGCTTCGACTTCATCATCGACACGATTCCGGTCGCGCACGATCTCAACCTCTATACGCCGCTGCTCGACATCGACGGTACGATGGTGCTCGTCGGCCAGGTCGGGCCGGTGCCCGAGCTCAACACCGCGCCACTGGTGCTCGGCAACCGCCGCATCGCCGGCTCGCTGATCGGCGGAATCGCCGAGACGCAGGAGATGCTCGACTTCTGCGCGCGCAACGACGTGCTCCCCGAGGTCGAGATGATCCGCATGGATCAGATCAACGAGGCGTTCGACCGCATGGAGAAATCCGACGTGCGCTACCGCTTCGTCATCGACATGGCGTCGCTGGAGAAGCCCGAGGCTGCCTGATCGCCGTCCTTTCCAGCCTGCCGACGGCCGCATCGACCTTTTGGGCGGTGCGGCCGTTACGCCATCCGAACTCCGGGAGCCCGACCGATGAAGCCGCATGTAACGTGTCTGATGATATCCTCGGTCGACGGTCGTCTGCATCCCAGTCGCTATACCGAAAGCCCCGACGGGACGCGCAAGGACTGGTCGGCCGCCTATGAGCAGCAGCACGACGCGCTCGGCGGCGACGCCTGGCTGGTTGGGCGCGTCACGATGGCCGAGATGTCCAAGGCGAGCGCGCATCCGCCGGCCTCGCCCGGCGCGGTTGAGCGGCCGCTGCACGTCGCGACGCGCGCCGACAGCTATGCGGTTGCGGTCGATCGATCGGGCAAGCTCCATTTCGACGGCGGCACGCTGAGCGGCGACCATGTCGTCGTGCTGCTCGGCGCGGACGTGCCCGATGCGCATCTCGCCGAACTGGCGGGTGACGGTGTCTCCTACATCGTCTCGGACGCGCGCGAGATCGACTTCGCCGCCGCGCTCGAGACGCTGGCCGAGGCATTCGGCATCTCCACGCTGCTGCTCGAAGGCGGCGGCGGTATCAACGGCGCGTTGCTGGCAGCCGGCGTGGTCGACGAACTGCAGGTGCTGGTCGCGCCCGCGCTCGACGGCGGCGACAAGGTCGAGGGTATCGTCACGCTCGGCGCCGAGGGGCTCGCCGGCAAGGTGCGGCTGAGCCTGCTTGGCGCCGACACAAAGCCGCACGGCATGGTGTTGTTGCGTTATGCCGTGACCGTCTGAGCGCATTCATGAATGAGCGGGATAGGCTTATGCGGTTTGCCGCATGAGCCGGGCCGCTGCCGCGATCGTTTGACATCATAAGCCCCGCGGCACGCGACAGCGTGCCCGGGCATCGATCTCGTCCAAGGAAATCCATCCATGCCCAAGGCCCTCGGCTATGCCGCCCGTCATTCCTTCTCGCGCCTCAAGACGATCGAATTCGATCGCCAGGAGGCCGGACCGGACGAGGTCGAGATCGACGTGCTGTTCTGCGGCGTCTGCCATTCGGACATCCACCAGGCCGAGAACGACTGGGGCAACACCGTCTATCCGTGCGTCCCGGGCCACGAAATCGTCGGCCGCGTCATCAAGGCGGGAAGTGCTGTCAGCCGCCACAAGGTCGGCGATCTCGTCGGCGTCGGCTGCATGGTCGACAGCTGCCAGCAGTGCGGCTCGTGCCATGACGGCCTCGAGCAATATTGCGAAGGCCCCAACGCATTCCTCGCCACCTACAATGGCCCGATGAAGCCCGCCGCGATGGCAAAGACCGGCACCAACATGTACGGCCGCGACAACACCTATGGCGGCTATTCGACGTCGCTGACGGTCAAGGAAATCTTCGTACTCAAGATCCCCGAGGGCCTGTCGCCCGACGCGGCGGCGCCGATCCTGTGCGCCGGCGTAACCACCTATTCGCCGCTGCGCCACTGGGAGGTGGCAGCCGGCGACACGGTCGGCATCGTCGGCTTCGGCGGTCTCGGCGACATGGCGGTCAAGCTCGCCATCGCGATGGGCGCCGAGGTGACCGTGTTCACGACGACGAAGGAAAAGATTGCCGAGGCCGCGAAGCTTGGCGCCAAAGGCGTGCTGCAGAGCGACAGCGAGGCGATGGAAGCGCTCGAGGCGACGTTCGACTTCATCCTCTCGACGATCCCCGAAGGGCACAAGGTCGATCCGTTCGTCCCGCTGCTCAAGCGCGACGGCAGCTATGTCGCGGTCGGCGCGCTGGCGCCGATGCCGGGCTACAGCAACCAGCAGCTGATCATGGGCCGCAAGACGCTCGGCGGCTCGTCGATCGGCGGCATCGCCGAGACGCAGGAAGTGCTCGACTTCTGCGCCGAGCACGGCATCGCGCCCGACATCCAGATCATCCCGATCCAGGAGATCAACGAGGCCTATAAGCAGGTGAAGTCGGGCGACGTGCGGTTCCGCTACGTTATCGACATGGCCTCGCTCAAGCAGGAGCTGGTGGACGCCTGAGGCGTTCGTTGAGGTGATCCCATGACCCACGCCGCCGCGATCTTTCAATCCCTCCAGATCGCGGCGGCGCGGCGAGCGGACGGCGTTCGTCACGCTCGTCGCCGTGGTCGGAAGCTCGTCGCGCGCTCCAGGCACGCACATGGCAGTTAGCGAGACGGGCGCCTGCCTCGGCTCCTTCTCCGGAGTGAGCGTCGAGCCTGCTGTCGTTGCCGAAGCGATGCGGGTCATGGCTGAGGGTCAGGCGGAGGTCGTCCGTTCTGGCGCTGGATCACGCTATATCGACATCCGTTTGCCATGCGGCGGCGGTATCGATCTTCTATTCACGCCATTCCCGTCACCCGTCGCGCTTGATCAGGTCGTCTCGGCGCTCGCCGCACGGCAGTCGATTGGCCTCGAACTGGGGTGCAATGCTGCGCTGCGCGCTCGTCATCGGCTCGACGCCCTTGGGCAAATCGACAGAATCTCTCTTCCTCGCGCTAAGACCCCCAACTTCGACGCGTCATCGTCGGCCATGGCGAGGAGAGGCCGGTATTGGCCCGCCTTGCCGTCGCGCACGGTGCAGAGGTCATCGTCCTCACGCCCGCGCCTTACATGGTCGGGACGGCTGTTGAGCCCGGGGAGCCATTCGCCGCTGTCCTCGTCGATGTTCCAACCGAACTTGGTGGCGATCGTTACCTCGTCGCTAACCGGCTCGAGCATTTCGCAGACCAGCACCTCATTGGTAAAGGCTCCGTAGGCTCGGCGGTATCGAAAAAGGTGACGCCGCGTTCATGCGCGCCGCGAATGACTCGGATCGCCTCGGCACGATCGGGGGAAGCACCATAGGTCGAGACGAAGCTCGTCGCGGTCCGCATCGGGCCCGATCTCAGGCTGTCGGTGGTCGCTTCGCCCGCCTATCTCGCCGCGAACGGCCGGCCGGAGGCGCCGCCCGACCTCACCGAACATGCCTGCATCAACATCCGGCTCCCGACCAAGGGCGGCGTCTATACCTGGGAGTTCGCGCGGATCGCGCGAGCTCAACGTCCGCGTCCAGGGGGCGCTCATCCTCAACGACATCGACATGGCGCTGACCGCGGCGATCGATGGTGTCGGCCTGGCCTTCGTCATGGAGGATGAAGCGGCGCACGCGGTGGAGGACGGTCGGCTCGTCGCGGTCACGGAGGAGTGGTGCCCCTCGTTTGCGGGCTACCACCTCTATTATCCCGATCGGTGCCAGCTGCCGCCAACCTTCGCGCTGCTCGTCCAGGCATTGCGCTACCGCGCATAGCTATCTCCAACGACGGCATTCAGCTCAGCCGGTCGAGGCGCGGTCGTTGGCAACCGCGGCGATCAGCGACCGCAGCCAACCGAGCGCCGCATCGGATCGGTTGCGGCCGTGCCAGACCATCGCCACCGAGATCCTCTGCTCGTCGCCGGCGGGCATGAGGATCGCGATATCGTCGCGGCTGCTCTGCCGCTCGGCGATCCGCCGCGGGATGCACGCGACGAGATCGGTCCGCGCGACGATCATCGTCGCGGTGTGCGAATCATAGGCGGTCGCAGGCGCCGGCACGGGCGATGCGGCACCCCACGGGGGCGGCTGCTGGATCGCGAGCGCAACGTCGTCGCCGAGTGATCGGGACGCCGGGGAGGGGCGTGCGGTGACGAGCCGGACCTGGGGATGCGCCAGGATCTCGGCAGGATCGGGGGATCGGCCGACGAGCGGATTGGACGTAGCCGCGATCCAGACCATCTCCTCGACGAACAACGTTTCGATCACGAAGCGCGAGGGCATGTCGTGCGCGGCGCCCAGCGCGAGATGGATCATCCCGCTGTCGAGCATCGCCGAGCCGTCCTCGACGAGCGGCACGATGTGCAGCGCGACGCCCGGCGCCTCGACGCGAAGCCGCTCGAGAAGCGGCGGTATGACCAATGTGCAGAAATAGCTGCCGGCGGCGATCGTGAACGCCTGCGTCGCCGACCCTGGCAGGAAATGCGGGGGCGCCAACGCATCGCGCAATTGCTGGAGGCTGGCACGGACGCCCGGCGCAATCTGCTCGGCGCGCGCCGACGCCTGGAGCCCGCGCGGTCCGCGGACGAACAGCGGGTCGCCGAGCATCGCGCGAAGCCGCCGCAGCGAATGGCTGACTGCGGACGGCGTCAGCCCGAGCCGATCCGCGACGCGCGTCACGCTGCGAAGCTCGATCAGCGCGTCGAACACCTGGAGCAGATTGAGATCGAGCTTCGCCATGAATTCTGTTCACAAAGACTTTGACGAGGTATCATTAGATTTATGCTGCAAGAGCGATAAGGGCGCAATCGGACACATGAGTTGCCAGCAAAATGGACGGCATTCCCTTGGATCACCGCGCGGGCGAGTTTGAAGAGGCGGTAGCCGCCGACACCGATATTCTGTCCGGTGCGGCGCTACCGCCGAGCGGGCAGCACGATATGGGCTCGACGACGACCAGGCGGCGCACACGACTCGCGTTGCTGATCCTGGGCGTCGTGGTCGCGATCCTCGCGGCCTTGTTCATCTATCTGCATGGCGGACGCTACGAGACGACCGACAACGCCTATTTCCAGACCGGGCTGGTCTCGGTGGCGTCCAACGTCAGCGGGTCGGTGGTCTCGGTCGACGTCCGCGACAATCAGCGCGTGCGGGCCGGCCAGATATTGTTCCGGATCGATCCCGCGCCGTTCCAGGCGGCGGTCGACGAAGCGCAGGCGGCGCTCGCCGACGCGCGGACGCAGGTCGAGGCGCTGCGCGCGAATTACGGGCAGGGGCAGGCGCAGTTGCGCGCCGCACAGAGCCAGCTCGACTATGCCACCGGCGAAGCCGCGCGCCAGAAGGCGCTGCTCGCCGAGGGGATTTCCTCCCAGGCGCAATATGACCAGGCGCGCCTCGCCGAACAGACCGCGCAGCAGGGCATCCAGACCAACCGGCAGAAGAATGCCAGCATCGCCGCTACGCTCGCCGGCAATGTCGGCGTGCCGACCGACCAGCAGCCGGCGGTCAAGCAGGCGCAGGCGCGGCTCGACCGGGCAAAGCTCGATCTTGGCTATACGGTGGTGCGCGCCGCGCAGGACGGCATCGTCACCAAGGTCAACCAGCTGCAGCGCGGCGACTATGTCGCGGCGGCGCGGCCGGTCTTCTCGCTTGCCGGCACGCATATCTGGGTCGAGGCGAACTTCAAGGAGGATCAGCTCGATCATATGCGCGTCGGCCAGCCGGCGACCTTCTCGGTCGATGCCTTCCCGAGCCTGCATCTCACCGGCCGGCTGAGCAGCTTCAGCCCCGGCACGGGCAACAGCTTCGCGCTGCTGCCGGCCGAGAACGCCACGGGCAATTGGGTCAAGGTCGTGCAGCGCCTGCCGGTCGAGTTCGAGATCGACAATCCGCCGGCGGACGTGCCGCTCCATGCCGGCCTGAGCGTCGACGCCACCGTCGACACCGGCTTCCGGCGCCATCTGTTCGGCGGGAGCAGCTCCGGCCCGGCGCGATGAGCATGGCAGCGCCGGCGGCCGCCTATCCCGAGCCGGGAATCCGGCGGCTGGTCACCGTCTCGGTGATGGCGGCGACCGTGATGAACACGCTCGACACGACGATCGCCAACGTCGCGCTGCCGCACATCCAGGGCAGCGTCTCGGCGTCGGCGGACGAGATCAGCTGGGTGCTCACCTCCTATATCGTCGCGGCGGCGATCTGTACGCCGCTGACCGGCTGGTTCGCCGGGCGCTTCGGGCGCAAGCGGCTGATGATCTGGTCGGTGGTGGGGTTCACCATCGCCTCAGGGCTGTGCGGCCTGTCGTCGAGCCTCGGCGAGATCGTCGGCTTCCGGCTGCTGCAGGGCGTGTTCGGCGCGGCGCTGGTGCCGATGAGCCAGGCGATCCTGCTCGACATCAACCCGCCCGAACGCCACGGCCCGGCGATGTCGGTGTGGGCGATGGGCGCGGTGCTGGGGCCGATCGTCGGCCCCGCGCTCGGCGGTTGGCTGACCGACGATTTCAGCTGGCGGTGGGTGTTCTTCATCAATCTGCCGATCGGCGCGATCGCGCTTTTCGGCCTGACCCTTTTCCTCAAAGAGACGCAGACGCCGGCGCGCACCCGGCTCGATCTGTTCGGCTTCGCGATGCTGGCGCTGGCGATCGGCGCGTTGCAGCTGATGCTCGATCGCGGCCAGACCAAGGACTGGTTCAGCGCGACCGAGATCTGCATCGAGGCGGGCTGCGTGCTGCTCTTCGCCTATCTGTTCGTCGTCCACATCCTGACCGCGAAGGATCCGTTCATCGACCTCGGGCTGTTCGCCGACCGCAACTTCACGCTCGGCTCGATCTTCGGCTTCATGCTCGGCGTGCTGGTGTTCTCGGTGCTCGCGCTGCTGCCGCCGATGCTCGAGGGGCTGATGGGCTATCCGGTGGTGCTGACCGGGCTCGTCACCGCGCCGCGCGGATTCGGCTCGTTCATCTCGATGACGCTCGCCGGCATGCTGATCAAGCGGATCGACGCGCGGCTGCTGATCCTCGCCGGCTTCGGTCTCGCCGCGCTGTCGATGTACGACATGGCGGGCTTCTCGCTCGGGATGGGCATGGCGCCGATGGTCACGTCGGGCTTCATCTCGGGGCTCGGGACGGGGCTGATCTTCGTGCCGCTCTCGACGCTCGCCTTCGCCACGCTGCCCTCGCGCTACCGCAACGAGGGCGCGGCGATGTTCACGCTGATCCGCAACATCGGCTCGGCGATCGGCATTTCGGTGCTGCAGGCGCTGACGATCCGCAACGCCGCCACCGTCCATGCCCGGCTCGCCGAGAGCGTGCGCCCCGACAATCCGGTGCTGGCGCAGGCCTCCCCCGGCTTCGACTTCACCGTGCCGATGATGGTTGCGCGGATGAACGCCGCGATCACCCGCCAGGCATCTATGGTCTCGTACATCGACTCCTTCTGGTTCCTGTTCGTCGTGACGCTCGGCGTGATGCCGCTGCTGCTGCTGCTCCGCAAACCGGGCAAGGCCGCCGGTGGCGACGACATGCCCCTCCATGTGGATTGACCACCGCCCGATGCGCCTCCTCCCGCTCCTGATCCTGTCCACGACGCTCGCCGGCTGCACCGTCGGCCCGAATTTTAGACGCCCGCCCGCGCCGAGCGCGTCGGCCTATGCGGCGCCATCCGAGCAGCCGCAGGCGGCGGCGGGGCAGCCCGCGGCGATCGTCGGCGAGGGGCCGTCGCGGGGCTGGTGGCAGGCGTTCGGATCGGCCGAGCTCGATCGCCTCGTCGATCGGGCGCTCGCCAACAGCCATACGCTCGCCGCGAGCGACGCGACGCTGTCCGCCTCGCGCGAGGAAGTGCGCGCGATCACCGGCCGGCAATTGCCGCAGATCGACGCCTCGGCGGGGATCGCGCAGGAGCAGGTCAACCTCGCCTCGTTCGGGTTCAGCGGCGCGGGGCTCGGCGTGTCGGGCAATCCGGACTTCCACCTCTATTCGGTCGGCGGCGGGATCAGCTACGATCTCGATCTGTTCGGCGGCCTGCGCCGGCAGGTCGAGCAGGTCGCCGCGCAGGCGGAGGCGCAACGGCGGCAGACCGAGGCGGCGCACCTGACGCTGGCCGGGCAGGTCGTCAACCAGGTGCTGAGCATCGCGGCGATCCGCGCCCGGCTCGCCGTCCAGCAGGCGATCCTCGACGACGACGGCCGCAATCTCGATCTCACGCGCAAGCGCCAGCAGGCGGGCGAGGGGACGCTGGTCGAGGTGCTCAACGTCCAGAGCCAATATACCGCCGACCGCGCGACGTTGCCGGCGCTCGACCAGCAGCTCGCCGAGGCGCGCCACCTGCTCGCCATCCTCGTCGGCGTCGCGTCCGCCGATCTCGGCGCGACCGACTTCGATCTCGCGGGCTTCACGCTGCCCGGCACGGTGCCCGTCACGCTGCCCTCAGCGCTGGTCCACAAGCGGCCGGACATCCTCCAGGCCGAGGCCGATCTGCACGCCGCCACCGCAGCCATCGGCGTCGCGACCGCGCGGCTCTACCCCGACATCACGCTCGGCGCGACGCTGTCGCAAGGGTCGCCATCGATCGATCATGTGCTCAAGAATGCGTTCCGCGGCTATGACCTGTTCGCCGGGCTGGCGGCGCCGATCTTCCACGGCGGCACGCTCAAGGCGGAGCGCGCCGCCGCGGTCGATCGCGCGCGCGCGGCCGATGCGACCTATCAGCAGACCGTGCTCGCCGCCTTCGGGCAGGTCGCGGACCTGTTGAGCGCGTTGCAGACCGACGCGCGCGCGGTCGAGATGCAGCGCAACGCCGAGGCGGTGGCGAGCCGCTCGCTGCAGCTGTCGCGGCGCAGCTTCGAGGTCGGCAACAGCGGCATCCTGCAGGTGCTCGATTCCGAGCGCCTGCACCAGCGCGCCGCCGCCGATCTGGTGATGGCGCGCTCGATACAGATCATCAACGTCGCGCATCTCTACGTCGCGACCGCGGGCGGCTGGACGTCCGAGACGCCCGATCCGGCCGATCGCGCAGGCGACTAGGGCCGGGCGACAGCCTCGCTGGCGACGCTGTATTATCTGGGCTTCTCGGCGAGATGTTCGTGATCCGCCGAGCGTTGCGCGTGGCACAATGTCCCGCTCGATTTATGAACCGGAAGCATAGCCGCATGCGGCAATAACGGACTAATCGACCTTCATTTGCCGTGCTAGTCCGCCCGCAACATCCAGGGTTTGCCTTTCGATTCCGGCTGCGCGCCGGCGGCACCTGAAAAAAACCAATCGGAGAGCCTCAACATCCTTCGTTCGCCCGGGTGCCCGGGCGGGCTCTTCTGCCGTGCGTCGTCCATCCGGACGTCCCGACGCGTCAACCAGCGAGTATGCCGAATGCCCGAATTTTCGACCCTGCGGATGATGGCGAGCTGCGCTGCGGCTGCAATGCTCGCCGGATGTGCCAGCAAGCAACCGCCCGCGGCGCCCACGCCCGAAGTCGGCGTCGTCACGCTCCAGCCGGAATCGGCGACGCTGACCACCGAGTTGCCGGGCCGCGTCGCCGCGGTCGAGACCTCTGAGGTTCGCCCGCAGGTCAACGGTATCGTCCAGCGCAGCCTCTTTAAGGAGGGGTCACTCGTCCGGCAGGGACAGCTGCTCTACGAGATCCAGGATGCGCCCTATCGCGCCGCGCTCGGCACCGCGCTCGGCAATCTCGCCACCGCGCAGGCGTCGATCCGCGCCAGCCAGCTGCAGGCCGAACGCTATCACCGTCTGCTCGCGATCAAGGGGGTCAGCCAGCAGGATGTCGACAATGCCGACGCGACCGCCGCGCAGGCGCGGGCGACCGTCGAGGCGCGCCGCGCCGATGTGCAGGCGGCACGCGTCAACCTCGACTTCACGCAGATCCGCGCACCGATCAGCGGCCGCATCGGGCGTTCGCTGATCACCGTCGGCGCGCTCGCGCAGACCGGCCAGGCGAGCCCGCTCGCGACCATCCAGCGCATGGACAAGGTCTATGTCGACGTCACCGAGCCCGCCGCCGACCTGCTCGACATGCGCGCCGCGATCCACGCCGGCAACCTCACCCGCGACGCGCCCGACGTGGCGCAGGTCGAACTGGTCCTGCCCAACGGCAAGACCTACCCGATCCAGGGGCGGCTCGAATTCTCCGAAGTGACGGTGGACCCCTCGTCGGGCTCGGTCACCGTGCGCGCGACCTTCCCCAATCCCGACGGCACGCTGCTGCCCGGACTCTATGTCCGCGCGCGGCTGATCGAGGGCGTGCGCAAGCAGGCGCTGCTGGCGCCGCAGCAGGGCGTCACCCGTAACGAGCGCGGCCAATCGGTGGCGCTGGTCGTCGGCGCGGGCAACAAGGTCGAGCAGCGCACGATCACGACCGCGCAGGCGATCGGCAACAAGTGGATCGTGACCGACGGGCTCAAGCCCGGCGACAGGATCATCACCGAGGGCCAGCTCAACGTGAAGCCGGGGCAGGTCGTCACGCCCAAGCCGCCGCAGCAGATGGCGGGCGGCGGCGGCAACGCTCCCGCCGATCAGGCGGGGATGTAAGCGCCATGTCCCGCTATTTCATCAATCGCCCGATCTTCGCGTGGGTCATCGCGGCGATCCTCGTGCTCGCCGGCGTGATCGCGCTGCGCGGCATGGCGGTGGCACAATTCCCGCCGATCGCGCCGCCGATGGTGCAGATCACCACGACTCTGCCCGGCTCCGACGCGCGCACGCTCGAACAGACCACGACGCAGGTCATCGAGCAGCAGATGAAGGGGCTCGATCACCTCGAATATTTCAACTCGACCAGCGACAGCGCCGGCAACATGACGGTCGTGCTGACCTTCGCGCAGGGGACCAACCCTGACATCGCGCAGGTCCAGGTACAGAACAAGCTCCAGCAGGCGACCGCGATGCTGCCCGAAGAGGTCCAGCGCCAGGGCCTGATCGTGTCGAAGGCGGCGAAGAACTTCCTCCTGTTCTTCGCGCTCTATTCGACCGACGGCAGCCATAGCCAGGCCGATCTCGGCGACATGATCGCCAGCAAGCTACAGGATCCCGTCAGCCGCGTGACCGGCGTCGGCGACACCCAGTTGTTCGGCTCGCAATATGCGATGCGCATCTGGGTCGATCCGATCAAGCTGACCAACCTCAACCTGTCGATGGGCGACGTCACCGCCGCGATCCAGGCGCAGAACGCGCAGATCTCCGCCGGTCAGGTCGGCTCGCTGCCCGCGCGCAAGGGCCAGGCGCTCAACGCGGTCATCACCGCGCAGACGCGGCTGACCACGCCGCAGCAGTTCCGCGACATCATCCTGCGCACCAATGCCGACGGCTCGAGCGTGCGGATGTCCGACGTCGCGAGCGTCGAGCTCGGCTCGGAAAACTATAATTTCCTGCCGACCTACAACAACAAGCCGGCGGCGGGCTTCGCGATCAAGCCGGCGTCGGGCGCCAACGCGCTGCAGACCGTCGCGGACGTCAAGGCGACGATCGACAAGATCGCGCCGCAATTCCCCGCCGACGTCAAGGTCGTCTACCCGCTCGACAATTCGGCGTTCGTCAAGATTTCGATCGAGGACGTGGTACACACGCTGTTCGAGGCGATGGTGCTCGTCTTCCTCGTCATGTTCCTGTTCCTGCAGAACTGGCGGACGACGCTGATCCCGACCATCGCCGTCCCGGTGGTGCTGTTCGGCGCGATCGCGGTGCTCTACGCGGTCGGCTTCACGATCAACACGCTGACGCTGTTCGGCATGGTGCTGGCGATCGGCCTGCTCGTCGACGATGCGATCGTCGTCGTCGAGAATGTCGAGCGGCTGATGCACGACGAGGGGCTTTCGCCGAAGGACGCCGCGCTGCGCTCGATGGAGGAGATATCGGGCGCGCTGATCGGCATCGGCCTGGTGCTGTCGGCGGTGTTCCTGCCGATGGCGTTCTTCGGCGGCTCCGCCGGCGTGATCTTCCGACAGTTCTCGCTCACCATCGTCGTCTCGATGGTGCTCTCGGTGCTGGTCGCGCTGATCCTGACGCCGGCGCTGTGCGCGACGATCCTCAAGCCCGTCGCGCGCGCAGGCGACGCGGAGGGCGATCACGGCCCGGCGCGCCGGGTGGGGCCGGTCGGGCGCTTCTTCGCCTGGTTCAACCGCACGTTCGACCGCACGCGCGACAGATATGAGGTCGGCGTCCGGAAGGCCGAGCATCGCTGGAAGCGCACATTGTGCATCTATGCGGTCATCGTGCTGGGCGCGGGCCTGCTGTTCATGCGTCTTCCCGGCGGCTTCATGCCGTCCGAGGATCAGGGCTTCATCTTCAGCCAGGTGACGCTGCCGGTCGGCGCGACGCTCGAGGAGACGCAGGCCGTGATGGCGCGCATGACCGACTATTATCGCACCAAGGAGGGCGATAATGTCGAGGGCGTGTTCAACGCGGCGGGCTTCGGCTTCGTCGGCCAGGCGCAGAATGTCGGCCTCACCTTCGTGCGCCTCAAGGACTGGTCGCAGCGATCGGGCAAGGCGAACGGGTCGGATGCGATCGCCGCCCGCGCCAATACGGCGTTCCAGCAGATCCGCGGCGCGAAGGTGCTCGCCTTCGGTCCGCCTGCGGTGTTCGAACTGGGCAATGCCGAGGGCTTCGACTTCGAGCTCAAGGACGAGGCCAATCTCGGCCACGAGAAGCTGCTTGCCGCGCGCAACCAGCTGATCGCGCTCGCCGCCAAGGATCCGCGCCTCGCGATGGTGCGACCCAACGGGCTGGAGGACGCGCCGCAGATCAAGCTGGACGTCGACCAGAACAATGCCGGCGCGCTCGGTCTCTCGCTGGCCGACGTCAACACCACGCTCTCCACCGCGTTCGGCGGCAGCTACGTCAACGACTTCATGGACCGCGGCCGCGTCAAGAAGGTCTACGTCCAGTCCGACGTCGATGCGCGGATGACGCCCGACGATCTCGGCAAGGTCTATGTGCGGGGCGCGGGCGGCAAGATGACGCCGTTCTCGACCTTCGCCAACTGGCATTGGATCTTCGGCTCCGCCAAGCTCGAGCGCTACAATGGCGTTCCCTCGCTCGAGATCATGGGGGCGCCCGCGCCGGGTCACAGCACCGGCGATGCGATGAAGGCGATGCAGGAGCTCGCCGCCAAGCTGCCGCCCGGGATCAGCTATGAATGGACCGGGCTCAGCTACGAGCAGGAGCAGAGCGCGGGCCAGGCGGGGGCACTGTACGGGGTCTCGATGCTGATCGTGTTCCTGTGCCTGGCGGCGCTTTACGAAAGCTGGTCGGTGCCGATCGCGGTGCTGCTGGTGGTGCCGCTGGGCGTGTTCGGCGCGGTGCTGGCATCGTGGGTGACGGGACAGAGCAACGACATCTATCTGCAGGTCGGCCTGATCACCACGATCGGCGTCTCGGCCAAGAACGCGATCCTCATCATCGAGTTTGCGGAGGAGAAGATGCGCGAGGGCATGTCCGCGGGGGCCGCGGCGATGGAGGCGGCGAAGCTGCGGCTTCGCCCGATCCTGATGACCAGCTTCGCCTTCACGCTCGGCGTGCTGCCGCTGGCGCTCTCGCACGGCGCGGGATCGGGCGGGCAGAACGCGATCGGCTGGGCGGTGGTCGGCGGCATGCTCTCCGCCACCGTGCTCGCGATCTTCTTCGTGCCGACCTTCTTCCGGGTCGTGAAGCAGCTCTTCCGCCAGGATCAGCCCGATCGCGATCCCGAGACGGGCGCCGCTCCCTCCCATTCCCATCCGCAGGAGGCGTGAGATGATAGCCCGTCGCCCCATCGCCCTTGCCACCGCCCTGCTTATGGCGGGGTGCAACATGGCGCCGCATTACGTCCGGCCGGCGATGCCGGTGCCCCAGAGCCTGCCGCAGGGCGCCTCCTACGCGCCCGACACCGCGTCGAGCGAGCCGGCGGACGTGGCGTGGCGCGCCTTCTTCGTCGACGACAGGCTGCGGCGCCTGATCGCGCTCGCGCTGGCCAACAATCGTGATCTGCGCATCGCGGTCGCCAACGTCGCCGAGGCGCGTGCGCAATATCGCGTGCAGCACGCCGATCTGTTCCCGACGATCGGGCTCAACGGCTCGGCGACCTACGAGCGGACGCCGCCCGGGCTCGGCGGGCTTGCCGGCGGGACCGGGACCGCGACCGACTCCGCGGGCAGCACGACCGGCGGCGGGACCGGGACCGGTGCGGGCGCGGTATCGACGGGCCGGTCGCGCTACGACATCTATCAGGCGAGCGTCGGCGTGTCGGCGTGGGAGGTCGATCTGTTCGGCCGGCTGCGCAACCTGACCGAAGCCGCGCAGGAGCAATATTTCGCCACCCAAGCCAATCGCGACGCCGCGCAGACCGCGCTCGTCGCCGAGCTCGTCACCGCCTGGCTGACGATGGCGGCGGACCAGGATCGGCTGCGCATCGCGCAGGACACCGCCAAGGCCTTCGGCGAGACGCTGGCGATCACGCGCGGACGATCCGACCAGGGCGTCACCTCGGACCTCGAGGTCCGGCAGGCGCAGACCAGCTACGAGCAGGCGCGCTCGGACATCGCCTCGGGCACCACCGCGGTGGCGCAGGACCGGAACATGATCGATCTGCTCGCCGGCACCCCGGTGGCGGGCGATCTGCTGCCGACCGCACTCGGCAAGTCGGAGGACACGTTCGCCGCGCTGCCGTCGGGCCTGTCGTCCACGGTGCTGCTGCGCCGCCCCGACATCGCAGCCGCCGAACATCAGTTGCGCGCGGCCAACGCCAATATCGGCGCGGCGCGGGCCGCCTTCTTTCCCAACATCTCGCTGACCGCGGCGTTCGGCTCGCTGAGCCTCGGCCTGTCGAGCCTGTTCGGCAACGGCAGCAGCTATTGGTCGGTGGCGCCCTCGGTGTCGCTGCCGATCTTCGATTTCGGCAGGAACAAGGGCAATCTGCGCTATGCCGAGGCGAGCCGCGATGCGATGGTCGCGACCTACGAGAAGGCGGTGCAGACGGGTTTCCGCGAGGTCGCCGACGCGCTTGCGCGCCGCGGCACGATCAGCGACCAGCTCGCGGCGCAGAAGTCGCTCGTGGACGCCGCGCACGCCGCCTATACGATCGCGCAGGGGCGCTACACGGAGGGCGTCGATCCGTTCCTCACCACGCTCGACTCGCAGCGCGCCTATTATTCGGCCCAGCAGAGCCTGATCGCGACGCGGCTGGTACGGCAGACCAATACCGTCGAACTCTATCGCGCGCTCGGCGGCGGCCTGCGCTAGGCGGCGGCCGCCGCGATGGGCCGCAAGCGTCGGTTCGACTGCGATGATGCGCTGGATGTTGCGATGCGCCTGTTCTGGGAAAGGGGCTATGCGGGCACCAGCATCGGCGATCTGACGCTGGCGATGGGGATCAAGCGGCCCAGTCTCTACAATGTGTTCGGCAGCAAGGAGCGATTATTCCGCCTGGCGCTGCGGCGGTACGAGCGGACCCGCCTCGGCTTCATGTGGCGCGCGCTCCGGCGCAGCACGGTACGCGCCGTCATCGGCGACTTCCTGGACGGATTGCTCGATCTGGTCACCGGCAGCGATACGCCGAAGGGTGCCTTCGACATCAACGCCGCCATCGCCTGTTCGGCCGGGTCCGAGAGGGTGCGGCTGCTGCTGGTCTCGCGCCGGACCTTCTACCGCCGGCTCCTGCGCCGCCGCTTTCACAGCGCCCAGGAGCAGGGCGAGCTCGGTGCGGCCGTGCAGCCTGAGGTCCTCGCGCATCTGGTACTGATGCTCGGCGGCGGATTGGCGCTCCAAGCCAAGGCGGGTGTTTCGCGACCGGCGCTGGAGAAGGCGATCAAACTCGTTCTGGTCGCGATTCCGGTCGCCAACGGCCAGAGCTCATTTGCCGAAGGCACCGCACGGTGACGCGATCCCTTCGGCGGCGGTCCGCTTATCGGAAGTTAAACTTCATCTAGTAGACGAGTGATATCGACCGGCGTCACGGGCGCTTGGCGGCGCGCAGCCATGTTCCGGTCGCCGTTGCCACCAGCGTGTCGGTGACACAGGCTAGACCATCAGCGAAATACGCGGTTCGGCCACGCTTCCGCAGAACGCAGCTTGCCGTCAGCCGGTCGCCGACGGCGACCGGGCGCAGAAAGTTCACGGTCAGACTCGCCGTGACCATCGGGATACCGCCCGACGCCCGTCGGCAGTTCACGCCGATCACGCGGTCGATCAGCGTCATGATCACGCCGCCATGAACGATTCCGCTGAGATTGGCGTGCGTCTCGTCGGTCTGGAGCGAAATCTCGATGAGCCCGTCGCTGATCCGCTGGCGTACCGATCCCAGGCGCGCGACGAAGGTGTCGTCGGCGCATGCCTCCCACGGCGACGGCTGCTCGGTCGACGCTTCGCTGCCGGGCCGCTGTGCTTCGAGATCGTCGGCCTGCCGCTGCATTGGCTTAGCCGACGCCGAGCGCGGCGGAGGCGCGGCTCAGGATCTTCTCCGCGACGCGCTTGTGCGCGAGATCGACCATCCGGCCGTCGAGCCGCGCGACCGCCTGGTGCGCGAGCAGATCGACGACCTTCTCTGCCCAGTCGACCTGCTCGGGGCGCGGGGTCATCACCGCATTGATCGGCGCGATCTGCGCCGGGTGGATCGCGGCCTTCGCGGTGAACCCGTCGCGCAAGCCCTCGCGTGCCTCGGCCTCGAGGCCGGGCAGATCGCGGAAGTCGGGGTAGACCGCGTCGATCGCAACGACGCCGAGCGCGCTCGCCGCATAGAGGCATTGCGATCGCGCGAACTGATAGGGAAAGGTGTAGGCGCCGTCGGCATCGCGATTGCCGTTCGCGCCGAGACACGCCGACAGATCTTCGCCGCCCCACAACAGGCCCCACAGCCGCTTCGAGCCCGCCGACGCCTGCGAGAGGTTGAGCGTCGCCGCAGCGGTCTCGGTCGCCACCGTGACGATGCGCGTGCTGCCTGGCGCGATCTCGTCGCGCGCTTCGAGCGCGTCGAGGTAGAAGCTCAGCCGGTCGATGTCGGCCGCGCCCTCGCATTTCGGCAGGACGACGCCCCAGGGCCGTGCGGGCATCACCGCCGCGAGGTCCGCGAGCGTGAGCCCCGTGTCCAGCGCGTTGAGGCGCACCAGCACGGGCTTCTCGTCTCGCGTCTCGTCGGCGATCACGGCACGCACCATGGTGCGCGCCGCCGCTTTCGCGTCTGGCGCGACGGCGTCCTCGAGATCGAGGATCACCGCATCGGCCGGCGACGCGATCGCCTTGCGCATCTTCGCCTCGCTGTCACCCGGCGCGAACAGGAGCGACCTGAGCGCGAGGGGTGGCATCAGAAGCTTCCCATCCCGAGGAAGCCGTCTTCGGGGAAATGCTCGTAGACGCGCTTGCCGACAAGGTCCTTGAGCGTTTCGGTGGTGCCGCCGCCGAGCGTGCCGTAGCGCGCGCCGCGATAGAAGTGCGAGACCGGATATTCGTCGGTGAAGCCGTAGCCGCCGTGGACCTGGAGCGCCTCGCTGGTGACCTTGATCGCCATCTCGTTGACCTGCATCTTGGCGACGCCGGCGAGATAGGGATCGGGGAAGGGATCGGCGGAGGCGGCGGCGCGGTAGAGGATCGAGCGCGCGACCTCGATGTCGCGGTACATTTCGGCGAGCTTCCAGCGCATCCCCTGCATCGTGCCGATCGGGCGGCCGAACGCCTCGCGGTCGCGGGCATATTTGACCGCCTCCTCGAACGCGCCCTCGGCGAGGCCGAGCGACACCGACGGGTTCATGCAGCGCTGCGTGTTGAAGGCGTTGAGCAGCTTCTTGAAGCCATCCTCGCGGATGATCAGATTCTCGACCGGCAGCTCGCAGTCGTTGAACTGGATCTCTGCGAGATTCTCGCCGCCCATCGTATGGTAGCGCGCGGTGACCTCGAAGCCCGGGGTCTTGGGGTCGACCAGCACGCAGCCGATCCCCTCGCGCCCCGGCCGGCCGTCGACGCGGGTGAAGACGATGAAGCAGGTCGCCTCGTCGGCGCGGCTGATCAGCGTCTTGGTGCCGCGCAGCACGACGCGGTCGTTGTGCGCGGTGGTGACCGTGTTGGTCTTGTAGCTGGCGACGTCGGTGCCGGCGTGCGGCTCGGTCATGCAGATCGCGAGCATCACCTCGCCGGTGACGACGCCGCGCAGGAACTTCTCCTTGACCTCGGGCGGCGCGTAGTTGGCGATGATGCGGTTTTGCGCGCCCATCGCGCTCATCGCCGCCATCGACGTGACGTAGCAGACCTTGGCGATCTCCTCGAGCACCAGCACGCAGTCGAGCACGGGCAGGCCGAGACCGCCATATTCCTCGGGGACCGCCATACCGAGCACGCCGAGTTGGGCGAGTTCGGCGAGGTTTTCGTGGGGGAAGGTGCCATCCTGCCATTTGTGGACGCGGGGTTTGAACTTTTCCTGGGCGAGCAGTCGGACCGACTCGACCATGGCGCGCTGATCGGCGCTCATCTCCAGCTTCATGGTAATTCCTCTATATTATCTATAGAGGAATAAAGGATCGATCCCGCCAGCGCAAGCCTAGACGATCTTGCGATCCGCCTTCGCCGCAATGCGCATGGGACGGGCCAGCTGATCCTTGTGCCGCGTCCGCAGCAGCACATCGAGCTCGCCCAAATGCTCGATCATCAGATGATGCGCCTGTTCCGGATCACGCCTGCGGCAAGCCTCGACGATCTGCCGGTGGAAGCTCGCGATCTCGGCGATGTTGCGCTGCGAATAGGTGAGGCCCGCGCCTTCGCCGCTCGCCAGCGCGCGGATCGTCGACCAGAAAACCTCAAGCACCGGATTGGCGGCCGCCTTCGCGATGAGATTATGGAAGGCACGATTCTCGCGGTAGACGATCTCGCCATTCTTGCCCGCCTTCTCGAGCCGGTCGGTGGTCTCGTCCATCTCGGCGAACTGTTCGTCGGTGCCGTGGCGCGCGGCATCGCGGACCAGTGCCGGCTCGATCGCCATGCGCGCGCGTAGGATCTCGACGAACGGGACATTGTGCAGCCGCAGGAATACCGAAAGCGAATGCGCCAGCGTATCGATGCTGGGCTTGGCCACCATGATGCCGCCCTTGGGGCCGGGGCGGCGCGTGAGGACGCCCTGCGATTCCAGAATCCGCAGGCTCTCCCGCAAGGTCGGCCGGCTTACCTTATATTGCTCGAGCAGTTCGGCCTCGGTGCCGAAGGAGCTTCCCGGATGCAGATTGAGTTCGACGATGCGATCTAGAAGGTGACTCGCCACCTGGTCGGCCTTGTTCATGAATATGCCGGTGGGTTCGTCGTTCATCGCATCCCCGTCTGTCTCTAGTCGAATTTGGGCGGCCTCTGTTCCGCGAACGCCGCCAGGCCTTCGCGATAGTCGTCCGACGCGAGTACTTCAACAATCGCAATGCGTTCCAGCTCGAGGCCGTCCCCCAGGCTGCGATCCAACCCGGCATAGACCGCATTCTTGAGCAGCGCGCTCGTCCGCCGCGAGCGGGATGCGACGCGTCTCGCAAACGCCAGCGCATATTCGTCTAACTCGTCTGATTGAACAAGCGTATTCACCAAGCCCCAACTGGCGGCTTGTCCCGCGGTGATCGGTTCGCCGCTGAACATCATTTCGAGCGCGCGCGCGCTGCCGATCAGGCGGGGCAGGCGCTGGCTACCGCCCGCGCCGGGCATCGCGCCGAGCCGCGCCTCGGTCAGTCCGATCGAGGCGCTGTCGGCGGCGAAGCGGATGTCGCAGGCCAGCGCCAGTTCGCAGCCGCCGCCGAACGCGCTGCCGTTGATCGCGGCGATCGTCGGCAGCGGCAGTGCGGCGAGCTCGTCGGCCAGGCTGCTGATCGCGCGGTTGTGCGCATATTTCTCGTCGACCGACATCCCGCGCCGTTCCTTGAGATCGGCGCCCGCGCAAAATCCCCGGCCGGTGCCGGCCAGCACGACCGCGCGTGCGGCGCTGCCGGCAAGACCTGCCACGACCTCGCGAAGCCGGTCGACGAGCGCGCGGCTCAGCGCATTATAGCGCTCGGGCCGGTTGAGCCTGAGCACGCAGATCGTGGGATCGGGCCATTCGACCAGCAGGTCCGGGCTTTGGTCGGTCGTTTCCATAACAGCTATCCTCCCCTCAGCTTGCCGCCCGAATGTCTGCCGCCAGCGCATCGCGGAACGTCGGGTGCGCGATCGCCGCCAGCGCCTTCGCGCGGGCGAGAAGATCCAGGCCCCAAAGATCGGCGACGCCAAACTCGGTGACGACGAGATCGACGTCCGAGCGCGCGGTGGTGACCGGCTGGACACCGAGGTTCGCGACGATTTTGGAATGGCGACCGTCGGGGGTCGTCGAGGCCAGCGCGATGATCGAGCGGCCGCCGGGGGAGAGTCTCGCGCCGCGCACGAAATCGACCTGGCCGCCGACCGCGCCGACATAGCGGTCGCCCGCGACCTCGGCGTTGACCTGGCCCGACAGATCGATGCCGACCGCCGAGTTGATCGAGAACAGCCCCTCGATCTGCGCCATGGCAGCGGCGCTGTGCGTATAGGTGGCGCGGCGCATCGCGATCCCGGCGTTGCGATCCGCGAAATCGAGCAGCCGCCGGCTGCCGAACAGCCCGCCGGTGACCGAGACGCCATAATCGATGCCCTTGTAGCGGTTGGTGACGACGCCCGCCTCGATGAGATCGACCGCGGCGTCGGTGATGACCCCGCTGTGGAGGCCGAGCTGCTGATGCCCGCCGAGCGCGCGCGCGACCGCGACGGGCAGCCCGCCGACGCCGAACTGAACTGTCGCGCGGTCCGGAATCAGTTCGGCGACGCGTTTGGCGACCGCCTCGTCGGCAGCCGAGGGCGTGGCATCGACGATAAGCGGCTCGTCGCCATCGGCGATGGCGAGGTGCGTGATCGCGTCGCGGTCGACCAGCGTATCGCCGGTCGTGAGCGGCATGCGCTCGTCCAGCTCCGCGACCACGACGCGCGCGCTCGCGATCATCTCATGGACGAAATCGGTCATCACGCCGAGCGAATATTTCGTGGGGTCGGCGGTCGGGCGAACGCGGATCAGCGCGACGTCGACCTTGATCCGGCCCGACAGGATCAGGCCGGGGATGGCGGAAATATGCGCGGGGATCACGCGTCCGCCCGACCGGGCTACCGCCTTGCGCGTGTTCGCGGCCCCGTTGAGGCACAGGTAGCGAAACGTGTCCGCGCCGGCGCGATCGAGCGTCCGGCTGGTGACCATGCCGAGCACCAGCGTGACCGGCGGCAGCGCGTCCGCCTGCGCCATCAGCCGCGACGAGAGTCCGGTGGGCTCGCCGGTCCCCTGCGGCCAGGCGATGTGATCGCCGTCGCGCAGGATGGTCGCAAAATCGAAACTGCTGCTCGCCGGCCCACTGGCCATATCGATCCCCCTCATTCTTCGCGCGCGCGGTGGCGGGCAGGGGCGGCTTGCGCTCGCGCCCACCGCCCGGCGTTCGGCTGGAGTCTAGATGTCGCCTGCTGCCTGCATCGCTGCGATCTCGTCCGGCGTTCGGCCGAGCAGCGTCTCGAGCAGCGCTTCGCTGTCCGCGCCGAGCGTATGGCTGGGCTCGATCGGCAACGGCGCGCTCCCCTCGTAGCGCATCGGGCTGTGCGGCAGGACCACGCGCCCGAGCTCGGGATGGTCGATCCACTGCAGGCTGCCGCGTGCGTGCATATTCTCGTCGACCAGCACTTCCGACAGTTCGCGGACGGGCGCGCAGGGCACGCCGGCATCGAGCAGCCGCTGCGCGACCTCGTCCTTGGGCAGTTGCTTGGTCCAGCTTTCGACGAGATCGTCGACCTCGAACATATGCTTCACGCGCGCGCTGCGCGTGTTGAAGCGCTCGTCGGTCTCGAGATCGCTGCGGCCCATCACCGCGAGTGCCGCGCGGAAATGGTGATCGCCGGGGCAGTTGAGCACGATATAGCCGTCGGCCGCCTGGTAAACGTTGTAGGGCGAGATGCCGAGGCCGCCGTGCCGATTGCCCGTCCGGCTCGGCCCGTTGCCGCCCGAGGCATGGAGCATGCCGATGTTCGACGCCATCGACGCATAGATCGCATCCTGCATCGCGACCTCGACGACGCGGCCGAGGCCGGTGCGCTCGCGCTCGAACAGCGCGGTCAGGATCGCGCCGTAGAGATGGGTGCCGGCGGCGAAGTCGCATACCGCGGGGCCGGACTTGACCGGAGGCTGGTCGGGATAGCCGGTGATCGAGATCACGCCCGACATCGCCTGCATCACCAGGTCCATCGCGGGATAGTTGCGATAGGGGCCGTCCTTGCCGTAGCCCGAACTCGACGCATAGACCAAACCAGGATTGAGCTGCAGCAGCGCATCGGCGCCCAGCCCCAGGCGATCCATCGCGCCGGGCGAGAAATTCTCGACGAGCACGTCCGCCTTCCGGATGAGATCGCGCAGGATCGCCTTGCCCGTCTCCGACTTGAGATTGAGCGTCAGCGATTCCTTGTTGGAATTGAGCATCGCGAAGGCCATCGCGGCACCGCCGGCATCGCCCCGGCTGCGCAGATGCTCGCCGCCCTTCGGCTCGATCTTGATGACCCGTGCCCCCGCGAGCGCCATCAGGAAAGTGGCGTAAGGGCCGTTATAGACATGCGAGAGGTCGATCACGGTCACGCCGCTCAGCGGCAGCGCGCGCGACGGCGCGGCCGCCGGGGCATGTTCCAGCACGGCGGATGGCTGCCTGGCGTCGGACATGAGCTGCTCTCTCCTTTTACTGTTAATCATCTAGCTCATTTGCTGACACATCGCAAGTCGTCGCTTTGCCCGGCAGGCGTGTCGCGGTCTCGCGGTTCGAGCCGGAGCGGGCCTTCGGGAGCGGTCAGGAAGGCGGCGTCGTGGCCGGAAAGCGAGGCGCGCGCCTCTCGCCGAATGCGGCGATCCCTTCGGCAAAGTCCGGGCCCATTACGGCCGCGACCAGCAGCTTGCGATATTCGGTTCCGTCGCGATCGGTGCCGTCGAGGATCGCTTTTACCGCGGTCTTGCTCGATCGGACCGTGAAATGCGAGTTCGCCGCGATCCGGCGAGCCAGCAAATCGACTTCGACCTCGAACGCCTCCGCAGGCGCGAGATGGTCGATCAGACCGATCCGAGCGGCCTCGGGCGCAGGCAGCCGGTCGCCGGTAAACAGCAGCGACCGAGCCGCGCCCGGGCCGATCGCGCGGACGAGCCGTTGTATATCGCCATAGGGGTAGGCGATGCCGATCTTGGCGGGTGTCACGGCGAAGCTGCTCGCATCGGCGGCGATACGGATGTCGCAGGCCAGCGCCAACGCGACGCAGGCGCCGATGCACAACCCGTCGATCGCCGCGATCACCGGCTTCGCGCTGTGCTCTATCGCGCGCATCGCGCCTTCCATCTCGCCGAAATAAGCAAGCGTCGATGCTTCGGTTGCGAATGCGGTCGGGAATTCGCCTATGTCGGCGCCCGCGCCAAAATGACCATCGCTACCGCGCAGCACGACGACCCGGCAGTCCGGATCGTCGTCCACGGCCATGATGGCCTGCCGGAGGGCGGTCCATCCCGCGAGACTGATCGCGTTGCGTCTGCCGGGATTGTGCAGGCTTAGCGTGGTCAGGCCTTCGGCCTGGTCGATGAGCAGCGGGGCGGTGTTCAACGGGGGCTGTCCGGATTGGGCGATCGTGAGGAACGGATATCGTCGCAACGAACTGCCGAAGGGCGTGGCGGCATCCACTGCGACGATATGTCGAAAGCCGCCGTGGCGCTTGGGACAGTCGCGCTTAGCGGCCGGCGCGTGCCTGAACGCTTATCCGATAGCGGTCGCCCGGGACGGCGGCCGATGACAGCGCGATCTCGATTCACGACGGACGGTCGCACGTGGCTACGTGCGGTCGGAACGAGCCGTCGGCCGTTATGGGGTGGTCCGCCGCGCTTATAAGGCGCGACGCCAGAATCATGCTGTTGACGGATCATCCCAGTTTCCTGTGCGGTAGGTCGTCGCGCGCCTTGCCTACACCGGCCTGCGGCCCGACAAAAGACAAGCTATATGATTAGGACAAATACGAACGGACGAGGATAGGAATTGTCGGTATCGTGCCGGTCATCCCAGGGCTCGATCGGCTCCTTGCTACGCCCGAAGTCCCTTGCCAATCGCCTCCCAGCAGGCCAGCGTGCCTACTCGACGGGATGTATGGAAAGGTGACCAGCGCGATCGAACATCTCGAGCAAGATCGGATCCCGCTCATTGCTTCGGATGGCCGCTTGGAAGAGGATCTCGCGATCCGGTCGTTGCAGAACTTCCACTAGGGCGCCGGATGCGACCAGGCTGCGGACCATCGTCTCCGGAAACAGCGCGATACCCGCGCCGATCCGGATGATGTCGATCAACGTCTTCACATTGTTGCACGTGTTGATAACGTCAGTCGAAAGACCGGCCGTATCGAGCGAGTTGATCATGGCTTGATGGAGCGGCGAATGCCGCGGCAGCGACCAGATCGCCGGGAAAGCCGCGTTGCTATTCGGCTTCATGCCGGCGGCGGTCTGCGGGTTGGCCAACCAGAGCAAATCGACGGTGCCGATCGACTGCGTTCGGATCCCGGGGCTCGCGACCGGACCGGCCAGGAATACGATGTCGCTCACGCCGCTCAGCAGTTGCTCGAGCAGACGCGCGGTCAGATCGAGGGCGATTTCGAGCGTCACGCGCGGCAGCGCCGCCTTGATGTCGCGGACGAATCCGGGAAGGCAGCTCGCCGCGGCGATCTCGCCCGATCCGATCCGCACCACGCCGCTGGCACCTGCGAAGCCATCGACTTCGAGGAATGTACGCTCGATCGCCGCCCAGAGCGGCTCGCAATCCTGCACGAGCTGCCGCCCCCGCACCGTCAGCACCATCCGCCGCCCCTCGCGCCGGAAGATCGCGACGCCGAGCTGGTTTTCGATCTCTCGGACGCGCGCCGAGATCGCCGGTTGGGTGGTGTTCAGGCGTTCGGCGGCTGCGCCGAACGTGCCCAGGCGAGCGATCCACAGCAGCGTTTCGAGATGGTAGAGGGCGAGACGTCTCATAGATGATCCTGATGATATCGCAAAAAAGGATATCATTGGAACGTATGGATGACACGTCCTAAGCGTCCTTGCGGAGGAGAGGCTTATGGCGAACAAGATCTATGCGGATGCGGCGGCGGCGCTTGCGGGCGTTCTGTTCGACGGCATGACGATCGCCAGCGGCGGCTTCGGGCTGTGTGGCGTGCCCGAGCGCCTGCTCGACGCGATCCAGGCGGCAGGCACCAGG
>CAIQHF010000041.1 GCA_903871605.1 uncultured Sphingomonadaceae bacterium | reverse complement strand
GGGCCGTCGGCGATGATGTCGCCCTTCTGGATCAAGTCGCCGACTTTCACCAACGGACGCTGGTTGATGCAGGTCGACTGGTTCGAGCGCTGGAACTTCATCAGCGTGTAGATGTCGACGCCCGACTTGCCGGGTTCGACCTCTTCGGTCGCGCGGATGACGATGCGCGAGGCATCAACCTGGTCGACGATGCCGGTGCGCTTGGCACCGATCGCCGCACCCGAATCGCGCGCCACGGTCTCTTCCATGCCGGTGCCGACGAACGGCGCCTCGGCGCGGACGAGCGGCACCGCCTGGCGCTGCATGTTCGAGCCCATCAGCGCGCGGTTGGCGTCGTCATTCTCGAGGAACGGGATCAGCGATGCCGCGACCGAGACGAGCTGCTTGGGGCTGACGTCCATCAGCGTGATCTGATCGCGCATCGCCATCAGGAACTCGCCGGCCTCGCGCGCCGAGATCAGATCCTCGACGAAGGTGCCGTCGGCGTTCACTTCGGCGTTGGCCTGCGCGATCGTGTGCTTGGCCTCCTCCATCGCCGAGAGGTACACAACCTCGTCGGTGACCTTGTGATCGATCACCTTGCGGTACGGCGTCTCGATGAAGCCGTATTTGTTGACCCGCGAGAACGACGCCAGCGAGTTGATCAGGCCGATGTTCGGGCCTTCCGGCGTCTCGATCGGGCAGATGCGGCCATAATGCGTCGGATGGACGTCGCGGACCTCGAAGCCCGCGCGCTCGCGGGTGAGGCCGCCCGGCCCGAGCGCCGAGACGCGACGCTTGTGCGTCACTTCGGAGAGCGGGTTGGTCTGGTCCATGAACTGCGAGAGCTGCGACGAACCGAAGAACTCGCGCACCGCGGCGACCGCGGGCTTGGCGTTGATCAGGTCGTTGGGCATCACGGTGGAGACATCCACCGACGACATCCGCTCCTTCACCGCGCGCTCCATGCGGAGCAGGCCGACGCGATACTGGTTCTCGAGCAGCTCGCCGACCGAGCGCACGCGGCGGTTGCCGAGATTGTCGATGTCGTCGATCTCGCCCTTGCCGTCCTTGAGGCCGACGAGCGTCTTGACCACCTCGAGGATGTCCTCGGTGCGCAGCGTCGTCACCGTGTCCTCGACGTCGAGGTCGAGGCGCATGTTGAGCTTGACGCGGCCGACGGCCGAGAGATCGTAGCGCTCGGGATCGAAGAACAGCCCGGCGAACAGTGCCTCGGCGGTCTCCTTCGTCGGCGGCTCGCCGGGGCGCATGACGCGGTAGATCTCGGAGAGCGCATGGTCGCGCTCCTCGACCTTGTCGGCCTTCAAGGTGTTGCGGATCCACGCGCCGGTCGAGACATGGTCGATGTCGAGCAGCTGCAGATCCTCGATCCCCGCCGCGTCGAGCTTGGCGAGATTCTCCTCGGTGACCTCGTCGCCCGCCTCGATGTAGATCTCGCCGGTCGCCTCGTTGATCAGATCATAGGCGCTGAACCGGCCGTAAATCTCCTCGGTCGGGATCAGCAGCGTGGTCAGGCCGTCCTTGCCGGCCTTGTTCGCCGCGCGCGGCGAAATCTTGGTGCCGGCGGGGAAGACGACCTCGCCGGTGTCGCCGTTGACGACATCGTACATCGGCTTCTGGCCGCGCCAATTCTCGGACAGGAAGGGGACCTTCCAGCCGTTGGGGCCGCGGACATAGGTCGCGGTCTTGTAGAATTCGTTGAGGATCTGCTCGCCCGAGAGGCCGAGCGCATAGAGCAGCGTCGTCACCGGCAGCTTGCGCTTGCGGTCGATGCGGACGTTGACGATGTCCTTGGCGTCGAACTCGAAATCGAGCCACGAGCCGCGATACGGGATGACGCGCGCGGCGAAGAGGTACTTGCCCGAGGCGTGCGTCTTGCCGCGGTCATGGTCGAAGAGCACGCCCGGCGAGCGGTGCATCTGGCTGACGATCACGCGCTCGGTGCCGTTGACGATGAACGTGCCGTTCCACGTCATCAGCGGCATGTCGCCCATGTAGACGTCCTGCTCCTTGATATCGAGCACCGAGCGGGTCTCGGTATCGGGATCGACCTCGAACACGATCAGGCGCAGCGTCACGCGCATCGGCGCGGCGTAGGTCATGCCGCGCTGGCGGCATTCCTCGGTGTCGTATTTGGGATCCTCGAGCTCGTAATTGACGAAATCGAGCTCGGCGGTGCCGGCGAAATCGCGGATCGGGAACACGCTGCGCAGCGTCTTCTCGAGACCCGAGACATAGCCGATCGACGGATCGGACCGCAGGAACTGCTCATAGCTCTCCCGCTGCACCTCGATCAGGTTCGGCATCTGCACGACTTCGTGGATGTTGCCGAACACCTTGCGGATGCGCTTTTTCGCGCCCGCGATGAAGTGGGGGGGGATGGGCTGGGTGGCCATAGAAGCGTCCGTCCTCGATCGTTTCACGTCGTCGGAATGCCTCGCAGCACCCCTGAAGCCTGATCGCGCGCTCGTCGCCCACGAAAAAAAGTGCGGACCCGGGCATTCGGGACCACACTTTTGCACTCTACCTTCCCGCTCGCGTCTCCCATTCGTCGCGACCCGGTGCGCAAGGCGAGTCGTGTCCCGGAGGCGGGGCGGGCGGCCGGACACGCGTCAACTGACGAGAGGACGGCCTGCTATGTCGGATGAGGGCTATATAGCGGGTCGATCGCGGAAGGGAAGGGGGTTCGTCGTTGAAAGCGATCTCGGAAGATGCTATTGGCTAAGTCTGGTCAGGAGATCGAGATGATCAACATGCTCGACGCCAAGACGAGCCTGTCGAAGCTGGTTCGCGCGATCGAGACCGGCGAGCAGACGGAGATCGTCATTGCGCGCAACGGCCGCCCGGCGGCGCGGCTGGTCCCGGTCCGTTCGGTCGCGCCGGGCAAGCGCATCGGTGTCGCCGCGGGGCGTTTCGTCGCGCCCGACGATATCGATCGCGACAATGCCGCCATCGCCAGGATGTTCGAGGACAGCGATTGAGGCTGCTGCTCGATACGCATATCGCGCTGTGGGCGATCGTCGACGATCCGCGATTGCCCGAGGTTGCCGCCGCGCTGATCCGCGACGAGACCAACGACATCATCGTCAGTGCCGCAAGCATCTGGGAGATCGCGATCAAGCATCGCCTGGCGCGAGGCGGACCGGGTGACATGCCCGTCTCGGGTGCCGAGGCGCGGCGATATTTTGAGCAGGCGGGGTACGCGCTGCTATCGATCTCGGCCGATCATGCGGCGGCCATCGATGGCTTGCCGCCGATCCACGGCGATCCCTTCGATCGGATGCTCATTGCGCAAGCGTTGCACGAACCGCTCAGGCTGCTGACCCACGATAGGGCGCTGGCCGGCTATGGCGAGATGGTTTTGCTCTGCTGACCGTTACTCGAGCGATACCTCGCCCGCCGACGCCGCCTTCGCCTTCTCCGCCGGTGCCAGCAGATGCCACGCCAGCAGCACCGGCTCGAGCAGCGCGAGCCCGATCAATATGCCGAGCAGCCGGTCGGTCGCGGGGGTGATCGCGGCATCGGCATAGCTGTCGGGGACCAGCGTCACGAGGATCGCGAGCGTGAACTGCGTGCCGATATAGGCGATCCCCGTCTTGCCATTCTCGATATGGCGACCGATCGCGACGCCGAGCGCGGTGCCCGCGATCAATATCCACGGCGTGCCGTGCGCGCTGAACAGGAACAGCGCCGCAAGCGCGCTGCCCGCGATGCAGCCCGCGACGCGCTGGAGCAGGCGGGTGCTCACCGGCGCGAGGCCGCTGGCGCCCAGGCTGGTGGCGGGGACGATCATCACCGCGAGAATCGTCACCGCACTCTGCGACAGCTCGGGGATCGCGAACCAGCTCCACAGCGGGAACAGCAGCGCGATCGCGATCGCGGCCTGTGCGGCGTGGCGCGCGGCATGGGGGTGCCAGCCGAGGCGCCTGGGCTTGGCGGCGCGGACCGCCGGCCAGCGGCGGCGCGCGGTCAAGGTCGAGAAACAGCTCACCGCGACGCAGGCGAGCGTCCCGGCGGCGACTTCGAGCATCCGCATCGCCGCGAAGTGATCCAGCGCGCGCGCCGGGTGCTGGAGCTTGTCGAGCAGGATCATCTCGAAGGTCAGCCCGACGAACAGCCAGGCGTAGGCGCGCTTGGCGGTGATCGAGGCGTAGAGCGTGAGACCGCCGACGAGTGCTGCGGCGAGCGCCGCGGCGGTCAGCGACAGCCGCAATACGGGGGTGAGCAGCAACGCGAGCCCCGCGCCCGCGCCCGTGCCGATGATGCGCAATACCCCGCGCAAGAGACTTTCGGCGACATGCCCGCGCATCACCATATAGCCCGAGAACGCCGCCCAGGAGACGTTCTGCGCGCCGATCAGATGCGCCAGCAGGATTGCGAGCAGCACCGACAGCACGCATTCGACCTCGTCGACCATCCGCGGTCCCGGCGTCGCCAGCGCACGCGCTTCGAAGGCGATGCGGTCGCGCAGGCGGGAGACGGGGCCGGAGAGCAGGCGGGAGAGGGGGCGGGCGGGCATCGTCTCGCGCTATGCCGTGCCGTCGGCGATCGCCCAAACGCAAAAAGGGCGACCCGTCGCCGGGCCGCCCTTCTTTTCGTAGCGCTGGATCCCAGCTTGGCGCGGGGATGATCGCGGCTACGCCGAGATCACTTGACCTCGACGGTCGCGCCGGCGTCTTCGAGCTGCTTCTTGACCTTCTCGGCCTCGTCCTTGCTCACGCCTTCCTTGATCGCCTTGGGCGCCGACTCGACGAGGGTCTTGGCCTCCGTCAGGCCGAGGCCGGTGATCGCGCGGACTTCCTTGATGACGTTGATCTTCTTGCCACCGTCGCCGGTGAGGATCACGTCGAACTCGGTCTTCTCTTCGGCGGCGGCGGCGCCGGCGCCACCACCGGCGGGAGCGGCAACCGCCACCGCAGCGGCGGCCGAGACGCCCCACTTCTCTTCGAGCAGCTTCGAGAGCTCAGCGGCCTCGAGAACGGTGAGAGCCGACAGGTCGTCGACGAGCTTCTGCAGGTCAGCCATGATAATTCTCCAGATGTGGGGCCAATCGACCCCATGAGTTTCGGGTATAAGTCAGTGCAACAGCCGTTAGGCCGCCTCGGCATCCTTGGTCGCGTAAGCGCTGAGCACGCGGGCCAGCTGGCCGGCGGGTGCCTGGACGATCTGGACGATCTTGGTCGCGGGTGCCTGCACGAGGCCCACGATCTTGGCGCGCAGTTCGTCGAGCGAGGGCAGCTCTGCGAGCGCCTTCACCCCGTTCACGTCGAGGAGCGTGTCCCCCATCGCGCCGCCGACGATTTCCAACTTGTCGTTGGTCCTCGCATAATCGACGACGGCCTTGGCGGCCGCCACCGGATCGACGGAGGTCGAAAGCGCGGTCGGCCCGGTCAGCATGTCGCTGAGCGAGGTGTAGGCCGTGCCTTCGGCAGCGATGCGGGCGAGGCGGTTCTTGGCAACCTTGTAGCTGGCGCCGGCTTCACGCATCTTCACGCGCAGCACAGTGGACTGTGCGACGGTGAGACCGAGATTGCGGGTGACAACCACCACGCCGCTCTCGGTGAAAGTGCGATTCAACTCGGCGACAGCCGCGGACTTCTGAGCGCGATCCATGCCAATCTCCACTTCGTGTGCCGGCCCGCGACAGTGCGGGACAGCAAGAGCCATGAAGCCGATACGCCGCTTCACGGCCCGTCCGTGGGAAATCGTCGCCTGGCCGCGCGTCGGTCCCGAAAGACTCTGCATGGCAGACCCGGGGTTCATCGCACGACGTGCCCGGTCAAACTCTTCCCCGCCTATGCAGCCTGATTAAGGGGCGATCCCCAGCTGCAGTCTCGGACGGTACGTCACCCCGTCTCCGAGGAGGCGGGGCGATTCGAGGGGCGCCTATAGCGCCTCGAAATGCTTTCGTCACCCCAAGGGGCAACCCTAAAAAACACCGTTCGTCCTGAGTAGCCATTGAGCTTGTCGAAATGGCGTATCGAAGGATGGTGGCCTGACGGAGCAGAGTCCTTCGATACGGGCCTTCGACTGCGCTCAGTCCCTACTCAGGACGAACGGGTTGGGAGGACAGACGGGGTGGGCCCGTCAGGCGCCCACCCAATCCAATCACGCGTCGAGCGCGGCGGGGTCGACCTTGACGCCAGCGCCCATGGTCGAGCTGATCGCGACCTTCTTGACATATTTGCCCTTGGCGCCGGCCGGCTTGGCCTTGACCAATGCGTCGAGCAGCGCGTCGAAATTGGCGCGCAGGTCTTCCGCCGGGAACGACGCCTTGCCGATGCCCGAATGGATGATCCCCGCCTTTTCGACGCGATATTCGATCTGGCCGCCCTTGGCTGCCTGGACCGCTGCGGCAACGTTCATCGTCACCGTGCCGAGCTTGGGGTTGGGCATCAGGCCCTTGGGGCCGAGAACCTTGCCGAGGCGACCGACGAGACCCATCATGTCCGGGGTCGCGATGCAGCGATCGAAATCGATCGTGCCGCCCTGGACGAGCTCGAGCAGATCCTCGGCACCGACGACGTCGGCACCCGCGGCGGTGGCTTCCTCGGCCTTGGCGCCGCGCGCGAACACGCCGACGCGCACCGTCTTGCCGGTGCCCTTGGGCAGCGTCACCACGCCGCGGACCATCTGGTCGGCATGGCGCGGATCGACGCCGAGGTTGACGGCGACTTCGATCGTCTCGTCGAACTTGGCGGTGGCGTGCGTGCGCGCGATGCCGATCGCCTCGTCAATGCCGTGCAGCTTCTCGCGATCGATCGCGGCGCCCAGTGTCTTCGCCTTCTTGGTCAGCTTGGCCATGTTCAGCCCTCCACCACTTCGAGGCCCATGGCCCGTGCCGAACCCTCGATCGTCTTGGTCGCCGCATCGACGTCCATCGCGTTCAGGTCCTTCATCTTCATCGCCGCGATCTCGGCAAGCTGTGAACGCTTGATCTTGCCCGCGATCGCCTTGCCCGGCTCCTTCGAGCCCGAGGTGAGACCGGCGGCCTTCTTGAGCAGGAACGAAGCCGGCGGCGTCTTGGTGATGAACGAGAAGCTGCGATCGGCATAGACGGTGATCACCGTCGGGATCGGCATGCCCTTCTCGAGCTCGCTCGTCGCGGCGTTGAACGCCTTGCAGAATTCCATGATGTTGACGCCGCGCTGGCCGAGCGCGGGGCCGATCGGCGGCGACGGATTGGCGGCGCCGGCCTTCACTTGCAGCTTGATGTAACCGGTAATCTTCTTCGCCATGATGATCTCCACTGGCTTAGCGGTGTTGACGGCTCGCCGAAGCAGGCCTCCCGCGGACTATTCACCCCTCGCAGTTCCCCGGCGGAAGCCGGGGTCCAGCTTCTGCCTTCGATTCTTCGACTGGATCCCGGCCTTCGCCGGGATGGACCGCGTTATTTGACGCGTTCCACCTGCTCGAATTCGAGCTCGACCGGCGTCGCGCGGCCGAAGATCGACACCGAGACCTTGACGCGGGCGCGATCGAAATCGAGTTCCTCGACCAGGCCGTTGAACGAGGCGAACGGACCGTCGAGCACCTTGACCTGATCGCCGATGTCGAAATCGACCTTGAGCTTGGCCTTGGGTGCGGCGACCGCCTGCTCCTCCTTGGTGTTGAGGATTCGCGCCGCCTCGGATTCGCTGATCGGCTGCGGCTTGCCGTTGGAGCCGAGGAAGCCCGTCACCTTGGGCGTGTTGCGCACAAGGTGATAGACGTCGTCGTTCATGTGCAGCTTGGCCAGAACATAGCCGGGGAAGAATTTGCGATCCGACGTGACCTTCTTGCCGCGGCGGACCTCGGTGACCTTCTCGGTCGGCACCTCGACCGCCTCGACGAGCTGCTCGAGCCCCATGCGGCCGGCGTCGGCGAGGATCTGCTCCTTCACCTTGTTCTCGAAGCCCGAATAGGCGTGGATGATGTACCAGCGCGACATGCTTATCCTATACCTTTAAGCCGGCGCTCAAGCGACGAGCTTGAGCAGCGCCTGGGCGAGCGCATTGAAGGCCTGGTCGACCCCCAGAAAGAACAGCGCGAGCAGCGTCGTCATGATCACCACCATCACGGCGGTCATCGTGGTTTCGCGGCGGGTGGGCCAGGAGACCTTGTTGGTCTCGGTCCGCACCTGCTGGATGAACTCAGGCACGGAGCGGACGAAGCCGCCGATCCCGCCGTCCTTCTCTTGCACCTTAGCCACCACGATCACCTTCCACCAACGACAGGCCGTGGACGGCCCGCGGCCGAAAACGACACAAGAGGCCGCAGGCGCCATCCCACTTTGGAGTGGGGAGCGGCGCCCTGGCCTCGCTCATCCGCTTGCCCGACCTTGTGGTCCGCCATCCGAGGATGGCAGGAGCGGGGGGACTCGAACCCACGACCCTCGGTTTTGGAGACCGATGCTCTACCAACTGAGCTACGCTCCTCCAGGTCGGGAGCGGATGCAGCCCATAGCGGGGAGGGGCGCGGCGTGCAAGGGGTGGGGAGGCTATGCCCGCGCCCAACTTCATCCCCGTTCGTCCCGAGCGAAGCCGAATGAGATGATGCAGGCGGAGCGTTCGACGACACGCACGTCGACGGCGCGCTGTGCGAACCGCGAGCGACGTGCGAACCGCCTCAGATCGCCCGCAACACCCGCTCGTCGGCCTTGGCGTGCGCCAGTTCGGTCGCCGCGCTCGGCTCGATCGGCTGGCCGATCAGCCAGCCCTGCACCTGGCTGCAGCCCAGCCCGCGCATCCGATCATATTCGCCGCGCGTCTCGGCGCCCTCGGCGATCGTCGTCATGCCGAGCGAATCCGCCATCGCGACGATCGCGCGCACGATCGCGATACTCTCCGCGGCATTGCCCGTCGCGCCGCGGACGAAGCTGCGGTCGATCTTGATCGTCGAGAAGCGGCCCTTGCGCAGATAGCCGAGCGACGAGCGGCCGGTGCCGAAGTCATCGAGCGCGATCCGCACGCCGAGCGCCATGACGCGATCGACGATGTCGGTGATGCCGCCGTCGCGGACGAACACCTCCTCGGCGATTTCGAGCTCGAGCCGGCGCGGCGCCAGCCCCGAATAGGACAGCGCCGAGACGATCGTCGCGAGCAGCTGCGGATCGCGCAGCTGCGCCTGCGCCATGTTGACCGAGACGCGAATATGCTCGGGCCAGGCGGCGGCGTCGCGGCAGGCGGAATGCATCACCCAGTCGCCGATCCGCCCGATCAGCCGGGCATCCTCGGCGACCGGGATGAAGATCTCGGGGGAGACGTTGCCGAGCTCGGGATGCACCCAGCGCAGGAACGCCTCGAACCCGGCGAGCTTGCCGCCCGCCGCCTCGACGATCGGCTGATAGACCAGGCTCATCTCGCCGCGCTCGAGCGCGTCGCGCAGCGCCACCTCGATCCGGCGGCGCTGTTCGGCCTGCGCGTGGAGCTGCGGCTCGTAGCGGCGATGGACGCCGCGGCCGTCGTCCTTGGCGCGGTACAGCGCGAGATCGGCGTTGCGCAGCAGCGTCTCGACCGCGCGCCCGTCCTTGGGGGCGGTCGCCGAGCCGACGCTGCCGCCGATATGGAGCTGGTGGCCATCGATCTCGAAGGGCGCGCTCAGCGTCTCGACGATGCGCGTCGCGAGCAGGTCGACGCGGTCGCGGTCGGTCGCGTCGGTGACGACCACCGCGAACTCGTCGCCGCCGAGCCGGCCGCACAGATCGCCATGCGTCAGCAGCACCGAGAGGCGGTTGGCGACCTCGATCAGCAGCTTGTCGCCGACCGGGTGGCCAAGCGTGTCGTTGACCTGCTTGAAGCGATCGAGGTCGATCAGCATCAAGGTCGAGCGGCGACCGCCGTGATGACCCTCGCGCAGCGCGTCGCCGAGCTTTTCGATGACGTGCGCGCGGTTGGCGAGCCCGGTCAGCGCGTCGAAGCGCGCCATGCGGTCGATCCGCTCGGCGGAACGGTGGCGTTCGGTGGCATCGGTGCCGACCCCCCAGAAGCCGACCATCGCGCCGCGCTCGTCGCGCCGCGGCGCCGCCGACAGCGACCACCAGCGGCGCTCGCCGTCGACCGTGACGGGCACGACGAGATCGCGGAAGCTCTCGCGCAGCCGAAGCTTCTCGGCGAGCATCCGCACGCCCGGCGCGACCTCGCCGTCGCCGTCCCAGGCTTCGCCCGCGAGCAGCGCGAGCAGCGGCTTGCCCTCGACCTCCGCGCGCGGCAGGCCGAACAGCCGGGCGACGCGCGGCGAGACGTCGATGAGGCATTTGCTCGCGTCGGTCCGCCACAGCCAGTCGGCGCTCGATTCCTCGAACTCGCGGAGCAGCAGGCTGATCACCTCCTCCTTGCTGATGAGCGCCTGCTCCGCGACGATCCGGTCGAGCAGCGTCCGTGCCGTGCTCGCGAAGGCGGCGGCATCGGCGAGCGTGAACAACATGATCGCCGCCGCGACACCGAGCCGGTGGTCGGCCGCCATCGCGGCCGAGGCCGCGGCGCCGACCGTCGCGATGAAGGCGAGGCCACCGATCGGGGCGGCCGGCATCAGCGCGGTCGCCAGCACGAGCAGCGCGCCGCCGATGGTGAGCAGCGTGAAGCCGTAGCTGTCGATCGCCGGCCCGCTGAACAGCGCCATCGCCACCGCCCAGCCGATCCCGAGGAACAGCGCGCCGAGCACGTCGGGATCGTTCCACGCCGATCGCACCGCCGTCGTGCGGCGCCAGCTGCCCAGCTCGACGAGCACGACGATCCCGATGATCGCCGCCAGCCAGGGCAGCAGAACCGCCCAGCCCAGCATGTCGATGCGCAGCGCCGTGACCGCCAGCGCGGCGACCAGCTGGGCTGCGAGCCACACCGGCCGGCGCGCGCGCATCGCGCCCGCGCGCAGCTCCGCGAGCACGGGGTAGGCGTCGCGACGCCCGCCCGAAAGCCCGAGCGCATAGGACCAGGAGGGGGTCAGCCGCTCCGACGGGGAAGGGGGTAAACTCGACACCCGGCGACGATAGGACCGATACCTTACCGCGCGGTAAGCGGCCGATCGAAAATGCCGTCGATCGCGCCGGTCCGGCTGCGGGATGTCCGGCCGCTCAGGCCGCGATATCGTACGGCTGGATCTCGCCCGACAGATAGAGCGTGCGCGCCTTCGCGCGGCTCAATTTGCCCGACGAGGTGCGCGGCAGCGTGCGCGGCGGGACGAGCTCGATCACGCAGTTCATGCCCGTGATCGCGCGCACCTTCTCGCGGATCAGGTCGCGCAGGCGGGTGCGCTCGGCCTGGTCGGACGTGCGGCACTGGACCAGCACCGCGGGGGTCTCCTCGCCACCCGGCGTGGTGATCGCGAAGGCGGCAATGTCGCCGGCCTTGAAGCCGGGCAGCTGCTCGACCGCCCATTCGATGTCCTGCGGCCAGTGATTGCGGCCGTTGACGATGATCATGTCCTTGGCGCGGCCGACGATGTAGATATAGCCGTCGGAGAGATAGCCCATGTCGCCGGTGTCGAGCCAGCCGTCGACGAGGCAGGCGTCGGTCGCATCCTGGTCGCGGAAATAGCCGACCATCACCGATCCGCCCGTGCACCACACCTTGCCGATCGCCTTTTCGGGGAGCGGCGTGCCGTCCTCCTCACGGATCTCGATCGTCATGCCGCGCACCGGCTTGCCGCAATTGACGATCGCGCGGTAGCGCTGCGGGCGATGCGCATGGACGTCGCCGCCCGACAGCTGCGTCTCCTCGACGAGCTCGACGACGATCCCCTCGCCCGGCGGCATGATCGACACCGCGAGCGTCGCCTCGGCCAGGCCGTAGCTCGGCGTGAAGGCGTGCGCGTCGAAGCCGGCGGGGGCGAAGGCGTCGACGAACGCCTGCATCACGTCGGGGCGGATCATGTCGGCGCCATTGCCCGCCAGCCGCCAGCGCGCCAGGTCGAAGCGACCCTTGACGTCGGTCGACGAGCTGATCCGCCGCGCGCAGATATCGTAGCCGAAGGTCGGCGAATAGGAGAGGGTGGTACCGGCGTTGCGGCTGATCAGATCGAGCCAGGCGAGCGGGCGCCGCGCGAAATCCTCGGTCTTGAGATAATCGGTCGAGACCTGGTTGGCGATCGGCGAGAGAAAGCAGCCGACCAGCCCCATGTCATGGTAAAGCGGGAGCCACGAGACGCAGCGATCGCTCTCCCGCAATTGCATGCCGTGCCCGTGCGCCGCGAGATTCTCGAGCAGCGCCTCGTGCGTGATCGCGACGCCGTGCGGGAAGCGCGTCGATCCGCTCGAATATTGCAGATAGGCGATGTCGTCGCTGCTTGCCTGCGGCAGCGGGCCGGCGGGTGCGGTCCGCGCCGCGAATTGCTCGAACGTCGCGCCCGCGACGCCGCCCGCGTCGGCGGCCGCCTGCGCCATCGAGGCGAGCTCCGCGGGAAACAGGAGCAGCCTGGGATCCGAGCTGCCGAGTTGCACGGCGAGCTGGTCGATATAGGATTCGCGCCCGCCGAAGCTGGTCGGCAGCGGCAACGGCACCGGCCAGGCGCCGGCATAGATCGCGCCGAAGAACATCGCGGCGAACGCCGCGCTGGTCTCGGCGACGAGCGCGATGCGATCGCCCGGACGGATGCCGGCGGCGATCAGGCGGTGCGCGTTGGCGACCGCGTCGCGGCGCAGCTCCGCAAACGGATAGCGCTGCGCCAATGTGCCGCGCGCATCGTGGAAGTTGAGCCCGCGTTGGCCACCGGCGGCATAGTCGAGCGCCTCGCCCAGCGTCGCGAAATCGGCGATCCGACGCGGCAATGCGTCGCCGGTCGGCGTCGGCATGATCCGCGCCGCATCGTCCCAACTACTCGCTTCCACGCCGCTGACCGCAGTGCTGGCAGTGCTCTCAACGTCGTGACGCACCGACGGCATCTCCTCATATACTCCAACCGCGCGTGATAGACCCACATCGCCGATCATCCAATCCTCATTCGATACAGGACAATCAGCGTTCAAAATCCGGCTCGACTGTGGCACAATCGTGGCGCGTGCAAAGTCGTCGTCCGCTCCGCGCCCGCCCGGCGCTCGATTCCGCCGCGCTCGAGCGGCTCGCGCTCGGCTATGCGGGGCGTTACGCGACCAGCCGCGCCAGGCTTGCCGACTATCTCCGCCGCAAGCTCGCCGAACGCGGTTGGGCAGGCGAGGAGGACCCGCCGGTCGCGCCGATCGTCGCGCGTTTCGTCGAGCTCGGCTATGTCGACGATCGCGCGATCGCCGAGGCGAAGGCGCGGACGCTCGGCGCGCGGGGCCTTGGCGAACGCCGGTTGGCGGCGGCGCTGGGCGGCCTGGGCATCAGCGACCGCGATGCGCGGGCGGCGCGCGCGCAGGCGGCGGCGGACGCGTGGACGACCGCGCTGCGCTTCGCCGAGCGAAAGCGGATCGGCCCGTTCGCGGATCGCGAGCCCGACGAGAAGGCGCGCCGCCGCGCCTTCGCCGCGATGATGCGCGCCGGACACTCGGTCGACGACACGCGGCGCATCATCGCGGCCGCGCCCGGCGACGTGCCGGAACCGGACGGGAATTGAGCCGTCGCGAACGAAACGGCAAGATTTCGCCTCGATTCGCACAATATTCATGGTAGCGTAGCAGCCGGGGGGATCGAAACTCATGCAAGAAGGCGTACACGCGTTCGAGAATGGAAGTGGCGGGGGTGTACCGCCCGTAGCGCCATTGCGCGGCGTCCCATCGGGCGATCATCGCGACGCGCGTTACGACGCGCCGCATCTTGCCTCGTTTCATGGCCAATCCGATCACGACCCCTCCGGGTCGGCGTTGCCGGGCGAAGGCGAAGTGCAAATTGCCGGCGCGATCAAGTGGTTCGACGCCACGCGCGGGTTCGGCTTCCTCGTCGGCGACGATGGCGAGGGCGATGTTCTCGTCCATTTCTCGGTGTTGCGTCCCTTCGGCCGGCGGAGCCTGCCGGAAGGCGCGCGCGCGATCTGCCTCGCGGTCCAGCGCGAGCGCGGGCTGCAGGCGCGCGCGCTGGTCAGCTTCGATCTGTCGACCGCGACCGGCCCGGATCTCGAGACCGCGGCGCGGCGTGCCGCCACGCATGTCGATCCGATGCCGCTGCTCGACGAAGCGGGCCCGCCCGAATCCGTCCGGGTCAAATGGTTCAATCGGCTCAAGGGCTATGGATTCCTCGTCCGCGACGGCGACAATGCCGATATCTTCGTCCATATGGAGACGGTTCGCCGCGCGGGGCTTGCCGATCTCATTCCGGAGCAGCATCTGCGGGCGCGAATCGCCGCAGGCTCCAAAGGTCCGCTCGCGGTGGAGTTGCTTTCCGCGGAGGACTGACATGCGTTTTTCTGCCCTGACCCTGGCCGCGCTCGCGGTCGCGCTGCCGCTCGCCGTCGTGTCCGTATCCGCGTCCGCGCAGACCGAGATCATGCAGGCGCAGCCGACACTCCCGACGATCCCGCTGAAGATCAGGACGGCGGCCGGCGTGTTGCATTTCCGTGTCGAACTGGCGCGCACCGGTGCGCAGCAGGAGGCGGGGCTGATGTTCCGGACTGCGGTGCCCGCGCATGGCGGGATGCTGTTCCCGATGCAGCCCGAGCGCGAGGCGACCTTCTGGATGAAGAATACGGTGATCCCGCTCGACATGCTGTTCATCCGGCGGGACGGCACGATCGCGCGGATCACCACCGCCAAGGAACTGACCACATCGATCGACGATTCGGGCGAGCCGGTCGCCGCCGTGCTCGAACTCGGCGCGGGGCGTGCGGCAAGCTACGGCATCCGCGAGGGCGACCACGTCAGCTGGAAGCGGTAAGGCGCGCGCGCCCGCTTGCCGCCACCGCCATGCCACGCTAAGCGCATCGGCATGGGCGCACTTGCTAAGATCTTCACCTGGTGGAACGGTGCCACCTTCGGCACGGGGCTGTTCACGCGTCGCTTCGGCGGTCGCGTCGGATCGGACTCGCTGGGCAATGTCTATTTCAAGGGCGGCACCGACGTGCACGGCAATCCGCGCCGCTGGGTGATCTATGCGGGCGCCAACGACGCGAGCCGCGTGCCTCCCGAATGGCATGGCTGGCTGCACGGCACGATCGACGTGACCCCCGACGAACTGCCGCCGGCGCGCCCGTGGCAGGCGCCGCCGCAACCCAATCTGACCGGTTCGCGCGAGGCCTATCGCCCGGCCGGCGCGCTCGAGGCGGGTGGCAAGCGCGCCGCCGCGACCGGCGACTATGAGGCATGGAGCCCGAACTGAGCCATGCGTAGCGCGTTGAAGGAACATGGCGCCGAGGCGCTGATCGGGCTGCTGGTCGTGCTCGTCGCGGTGTGGTTCTGCTATTTCGCGTGGCAGCGCACCGGCGGCGGCCGCGTGTCGAACGCGGTGCAGGTGACCGCCTTGTTCCCCAACGCCAACGGCGTCTCGGTGGGCACCGACGTCCGCGTCGCGGGGCTCAAGATCGGGCAGGTCTCGGCGCTCAAGCTCGATCCGCAATCCTATCAGGCCAACGTCGTGCTCGCGATCGATCCGACCGCCAAGGTGCCCGCCGACAGCAGCGCCGCGATCACCTCTGAGGGCATTCTCGGCAGCAACTACATATCGCTCATCCCGGGCGGCGATCCGACGCCGCTCAAGAGCGGCGACACGATCGTCGACACGCAGGGCGCGGTCGATCTGATGGGCATGGTCGGCCAGTTCATCAATCATTCGGGCGGCGACACCAAGGGTGCGGCGGCCGGCAACCAGGCGGCCGCGGCCCCCGGCAAGCCGTGAAGCGTCTCGTCCTCGCGACGGCAATAACGCTGCTCGCGGGCATCGGCGCGTGGCAGGGTGTCGAGGCGCTACAGGAAACCAACAGCGAGGCGCCCGCGCTGCCGCTCGCCAAGGCGGGGGACGCGCCGGATGCGACGTCGCAGAAGCCCAGGGCCGCGGCGACTCCGGCGGCCGATGCCGATTCGCTCAGCCGCAGCGAGACGCCGATGGCGCAGCGCGTCGCCGTCGTCGGCCTGCTCAACAAGCGCAACGGGGTCGAGCGCGATCTGACGATGAAGCCCGGCCAGGCGATCCGCGTCGGCGACGTCGTGGTGCGGCTGCGCGCGTGCGAGACGACCGCGCCGTGGGAGGCCGAGCCGCTGACCGGCGCCTTCGTCCAGCTCGATGTCGAGGGGCGCGACACGCGCTGGCGGCGCGTCTTTTCGGGCTGGCTCTACAAGGAATCGCCGTCGCTCAACGTCGTCGAGCACCCGATCTACGATGTCTGGCCCAAGAGCTGCGCGATGACGCATCCCGATATCGGACCCGACACGGTGCTCGCCTCGGCGGTCGGTGCGGGTGCCCCCGCGGCGCCGCGATCCAGCGCGAAGAAATCGCCCGCCGACGGCGATGCCGCGACCGCGGCGAAGCCCGCCGCAGCGACCGCGCCGCCACCCAGGGCCTCGTCCAACAACGCCCTGTAGGCCGCGCGGCCGATCTCGATCGCGCCGAGCGAGGCGAGATGATCGGTGATGAACTGGCAGTCGAGCAGGTTGTAGCCGCCGGCCCGCAGCCTGCCGACGAGGTGGGCCAGCGCGATCTTCGATGCGTCGGTCGCGCGGCTGAACATGCTCTCGCCGAAGAAGGCGCGGCCGAGCGAGACGCCGTAGAGGCCGCCGACCAGGTCGCCGCCGACCTCGCCCTGCCGCCAGACCTCGATCGAATGCGCGTGGCCGTGGCGGTGAAGAATGCCGTAGGCGGTCTCGATCTGCGGGTTGATCCAGGTCTCGGGGCGATCCGCGCTCGCGCTGGCGCATGCCGCGACGACCCGCGGGAAGTCACGGTCGGCGGTGACCGCGAAGCGATCCGATCGCAGCGTCTTGCGCAGCGAATGCGAGAGGTGGAAGCCGTCCAGCGGCAGCACGCCGCGCTTCTTGGGCTCGACCCAGAAGATGTCGGCGGCATCGCGGCTGTCCGCCATCGGGAAGACGCCGACCGAATAGGCGCGCAGCAGCAGGTCGGGATCGATCGGCTCGGCCGCCACCCTGCGCCCGCGCCCGAGCATCAGCGTCGCGGCTCTCGATAGTGGGGGCGGAGCAAGGGACTCGGCATGACGCGGTCAGTATCCGGGGCGGCGCGGCGTCCGGCAAGCGCAATCGTGGGCCTTCTTGCAGTTCCCCGGCGCAGTCCGGAGCGCAGGCCCGGAGCGTGAAAGCGGCGCTGCGCGCGCTGCAAGCTGCGGGCCTGAGCCCCGGCTTTCGCCGGGGAACCGGAGGGTCGACAGCGCGGAGCTCGTGCTCCTGCGCAGGCAGGAGCCCAGGGGCGCAAGCGCTGCGGCTCTTCACCTGGGCTCCTGCCTACGCAGGAGCACGGGAGCGCTACAATATCTCGCGCACGCGCTCGATCGGCCGGCACAGCCGCACGCCTTTCGGCGTCTCGACCAGTGGCCGCTGGATCAGGATCGGCTGCGCCACCATCGCATCGAGCAGCGCGTCGTCATCGGCGTCGCGGAACGGCACCGCGGCATCCTCGCCCGCGCGCAACCCCTGCCGCGGCGTAATGCCCGCGCTGGCATAGAGCCCGGCCAACCGCGCGCGCGTCGGCGGCGTCTGCAGATACTCGATCACCTCGACCGTCAGCCCCGGCGTCTCCTGGAGGATCGCCAGCGTCTTGCGCGAGGTCGAGCAGCGCGGATTGTGCCAGATCGTGGCTTTCACGCCCTTACGCGCCTTCTTCCGCCAGCCAATGTTCGAGCCACTTGATCGTATATTCGCCGTCCTGGAAGTCGGGCTGGTCGAGCAGCGCCTGGTGCAGCGGGATCGTCGTTGTGATGCCGTCGATGACGAACTCCTCGAGCGCGCGGCGCAGCCGGCGCAGGGCGCCCTCGCGCGTATGGCCCCAGACGATCAGCTTGGCGATCATCGAGTCGTAATAGGGCGGGACGCGGTAGCCCGCGTAGAGCCCACTATCGACGCGGACGTTCATGCCGCCGGGGGCATGATAGCCCTTCACCAGCCCAGGCGACGGCGCGAAGCTGCGCGGGTGCTCGGCGTTGATCCGACACTCGATCGCATGGCCGCGAAACTCGACATCCTCCTGGCGCAGCGTCAGCAGATGGCCGTCGGCGATGCGGATCTGCTCGCGCACCAGATCAAGCCCGGTGATCGCCTCGGTCACCGGATGCTCGACCTGCAGCCGCGTGTTCATCTCGATGAAGTAGAATTGGCCGTCCTCGTAGAGGAATTCGATCGTGCCGGCGCCGCGATAGCCCATGTCGGCCATCGCCTTGGCGACGATCCCGCCCATCCACTCGCGCTGGTCCATCGTGATGACGGGCGAGGGCGCCTCCTCGAGCACCTTCTGGTGGCGGCGCTGGAGCGAGCAGTCGCGCTCGCCGAGGTGGATCGCCTGGCCGTTGCCGTCGCCGAACACCTGGAATTCGATGTGGCGGGGGTCGGAGAGATATTTCTCCATATAGACGGTGGCATCGCCGAACGCGGCCTTCGCCTCTGAGCCGGCCTGCTGCATCAGCGTCTCGAGCATGTCCTCGCTCTCGACCACCTTCATGCCGCGGCCGCCGCCGCCCGATGCCGCCTTGATCAGCACCGGATAGCCGATCTCGGCGGCGACCGCCTTGGCCTCGGCGACGTCGCTGATCGGGCCGTCCGAACCGGGGACGAGCGGAAGGCCGAGCTTGGCGGCGGTCAGCTTCGCCTCGATCTTGTCGCCCATGATGCGGATATGTTCGGGCTTGGGGCCGATGAAGATCAGGTCGTGCGCCTCGACGATCTCGGCGAACTTGGCGTTCTCGGAGAGGAAGCCGTAGCCCGGATGGATCGCGTCCGCGCCCGAAATCTCGGCCGCGGCGATGATATTGGGGATGTTGAGATAGGATTCGGACGCGGCCGGCGGCCCGATGCAGACCGCCTGGTCGGCGAGGCGGACGTGCATCGCCTCGGTGTCGGCGGTCGAATGCACCGCGACCGTCTGGATGCCCATTTCGTGGCAGGCACGGTGGATGCGGAGCGCGATCTCGCCGCGATTGGCGATGAGCACCTTGCTGATCGGCATGCGTGCTTACTCGACGACGACGAGCGGCTGGTCGAACTCGACCGGCTGGCCGTTTGCGACCAGTATCTGCGTCACCGTGCCCGCCTTGGGCGCGAGGATCGGGTTCATCACCTTCATCGCCTCGACGATCAGCAGCGTATCGCCCGCGGCGACCGACTTGCCGGGGCTGACGAACGGCGCCGCGCCGGGCTCGCCGGCCATGTAGACGGTGCCGACCATCGGCGATTTGACCAGCCCGGGATGTTCCGCGGGCGACGCCAGCGCGGGCGCGGGGGCCGATGCCACGGGGGCGGGCGCCGGCGCGGCCGCGACGGCGGCGGGTGCCGCCATCTGCACGGCGGGTGCGGCCGCCGCCATCGTCACGGCGCGCGCGACGCGGATCCGGCGATCGCCGTCCTGCACCTCGATCTCGGTCAGCCGCGTCGCATCGAGCAGTTCGGCGAGCTGGCGGACCAGCCCGGCATCGACCTGCATCGGCACACCCGTCGCACTTTCGGCATTCTCGGTCATGACTCGACCCTCTTTCTGTTCTTAAACCGTTGGCGCCGCGTCTGTCAGAGCTTGGCCGCCGCGTCCAGCGCGAGCAGATAGGACAAGGCGCCGAAGCCCGCCACCGTCCCCTTCGCCGCCTCGCCAACGCGGCTGACATGCCGGAAGCCTTCGCGCCGATGCGGGTTGGAAAGGTGGACCTCGATCACCGGGACGTTCACCGCCTTGATCGCGTCGTGGATCGCGACCGAGGTGTGCGTGTAGGCGCCGGCGTTGAGCAGCACCGCCTTGGCGCGTTCGGCATTGGCCTGCTGGATCCAGTCGACGAGATGACCCTCGTGGTTGGACTGGCGGACATCGACGTCGACCCCGAGTTCGCGTGCCCGGTCCTCGAGCATGCCGGCGATGTCGTCGAGCGTGTCCGATCCGTAGATTTCGGGTTCACGCAGCCCCAGCATGTTGAGATTGGGGCCGTTGAGCACGAAGACGATGGGCCGAGGGGGGGGCGTGTCGGCCATGCAATCCCTTTCGCTTGCGGGCAATAGGCAGGCGATCCATAGGCCTGCGCGACGACTCCTTAGCCGTTCGTGTCGGGCGAAGTCGAGACACGCGCCACCATCAGCCATCCCCGGCGTCGCGCCGGGACGAACGGGATTATCGACGCCATGCTTTCCGACGGGACTTTGAGCATCGTGGTCAATGGCGAGCATCGCCGCGTCGCCGCCGGGCTCACGCTTGCGCAGCTCGCCTCCGAGGTGCTCGGGCTCGAGCCCGGCGCGATCGCGGTGGAGCGCAATCTCGAGCCGGTGCCGCGCGCTGCGCTGGGATCCGTGCAGATCGAGGACGGCGACGAGCTCGAGATCGCGCACATCGTCCGCTAGCATCGCGGATCCACGTCGGTTCGAACGGCGGCACGCGGAACCGCAAGCGGCGTTCGGCGGTTCTTTCCGGCAACGCGGCATGACGCCGTGCGGGCAGGAGATTTGAGATGAGCGAGTTCACCGACAAGGTCAAAGGCGCCGCCAACGAGGTTGCCGGCAAGGTCAAGCAGGCGATCGGCCAGGGCAGCAACGACGCCAGCCTCGAGGCCGAAGGCGCCGCGCAGGAGGGCAAGGGCCACGTCCAGCAGGGCATCGGCAGCGCCAAGGGCGCGGTCAAGGGTGCCGTCGACAAGCTTTAAGTCTGCTCGTCGCGCAGAAGGAGGGCGTCGTCACGATCGTGACGGCGCCCTTTTTGTATCCGCCGATGCTTGGTTCCGGCGCGTCGGCCGACAAGAAAACGGCGGCCCTTTCGAGCCGCCGCATCTGCAACCTCAGTAGCCGTAGCCGCCATAATAGCCGTAGGGCGGCGGCGGGGGCGCGTAATAGGCCTGCGGCGGGGCATAATAAGCGCGCGGGGGGGGCGGCGCATAATAGCCGTCGCCATAATAGCCCGGGCCGCGATCCGACGAGGCGATCGCCGCGCCTACGCCGAGGCCGAGCAGGCCGAGCCCGATCGCGCCGCCGGTGCCGATCCCGCCATGATGCCAGCCGCCATGGTAACCGCCATGATAGCCGCCATAGCCACCGTGCCAGCGCGCCTCGGCGGGGGCGGTCGCTGCGAGCGTGCTACCGGCGATGAGGCTGGCGGCGACGAGGCCCTTGATGATCCCACGCATCTTCAATCTCCATCCTGTTCCGCGATCGTTGACCGCATGGGACTCTTCTAGGCGAGTCGTTGTGAACGGCTCGGGAATGCGGACTTTATCGGGGGTTCATCTTGGCGAGCGTGGTCGCCGGGGTGATCTGTTCGATGTCGGTCTTGAGATGCAGCAGCGCGAGCGCCGGTTGCGCCAGCGCGCGCGCGAGCGCCGGCGCGAAATCGGCGGTGCGCTCGACCGTCTCGGCCCAGCCGCCATAGGCGCGCGCGAGCGCCGCGAAATCGGGATTGGCGAGCCCGGTGCCGGAAACCCGGCCGGGATATTCGCGCTCCTGATGCATGCGGATCGTGCCGTAATTGCCGTTGTCGACGACGATGACGAGCATCGGCACGCGCTGCGCCGCCGCGGTCGCCAGCTCCTGGCCGTTCATCAGGAAGCAGCCGTCGCCGGCAAGCGCGACGACGCGCCGCGCGGGCGTACGCAGTGCGGCGGCGACCGCGGCGGGGACGCCATAGCCCATCGCGCCGGCGGTCGGCGCGAGCTGCGTGCCGCGGGGGCCGTAGCGCCAGTAGCGATGCCACCAGCTCGAATAATTGCCCGCACCGTTGCAGATCACCGTGTCCGCGGGAAGCGCGTCGCGCATCGCGGCGACGCAGGCCCCCAGATCGAGCGCGACGCCCTCGCGCGGCGCAGGCTCGCTCCATGCGCGCCACTGGGCGTGCGCCTCGGCGCCGTCGGCGAACGGCAGCAGGTCGTGCTCACCGTGGACGAGCGCGTCGGCGAATTCGTGGCAGTCGGCGCAGATTGCGAGATCGGTGCGATAGACCGATTGCAGCTCGTCCGGGTCGGGATGGACGTGGACGAGGATCTGGCCGGGATGATCGGGCGTGATCAGCGTATAACCGTCGGTCGTCGCCTCGCCGAGGCGCGCGCCGACGACGAGCAGCAGGTCGGCCGCCCTGACCCGCGCGACCAGTTCGGGATTGGGGCCGTAGCCGAGATTGCCCGCCCATACCGGCGAGTCGTTGGCGATCGCGTCCTGCCGGCGGAACGCGCTCGCCACCGGCAGCCCGATCGATTCGGCGAATTCGGCGAAATGATGCGCGGCGCCCGCATCCCAATCGGCGCCGCCGACGATCGCGAACGGCGCGGCGGCGTCACGCAGCAGATCGATCAGCGCCTCGATCGCGCGCGGGTCGGGCACTTGCGCGGGGCGCACGACCTGCGGGCGGTCGGTCGCGGCCACCTCGTCGAGCAGCATGTCCTCAGGCAGCGCCAGCACCACGGGGCCGGGCCGGCCCGACAGCGCCACCGCATAGGCGCGCGCGACATATTCGGGGATGCGGCGCGCATCGTCGATCTTGGCGGCCCATTTGGCGATCGGCGCGAACATCGCGGGAAAGTCGATCTCCTGGAAACCCTCGCGATCCTTCGCGTCGCGCGCGACATCGCCGACGAACAGGATCATCGGCGTCGAATCCTGCATGGCGACATGCACGCCGATCGCGGCATTGGTCGCGCCGGGGCCGCGCGTGACGAAACAGATGCCGGGCCGTCCGGTGAGCTTGCCGTCGGCCTCGGCCATATAGGCGGCGCCGCCCTCCTGCCGGCACACCACCAGGTCGATCGCGGGCGAATCGTGCAGCGCGTCGAGCACCGCGAGATAGGATTCGCCGGGCACGCAGAAGATGCGGTCGCACCCCTGCGCGAGAAGCTGGTCCACGAGAATGCGGCCGCCGGTGCGTGCTGTCTGGGTCATGCCCGTCAATTAGGGCGGCGCTTGCGGCAATGCCAGCTTCCGCTCTTGCGAGCAGGCTGATAGTCGGTCGCACACGAACGAGCGCGGAAGCACAATGGCGAACAAGATCTATGCGGATGCGGCGGCGGCGCTTGCGGGCGTTCTGTTCGACGGCATGACGATCGCCAGCGGCGGCTTCGGGCTGTGTGGCGTGCCCGAGCGCCTGCTCGACGCGATCCAGGCGGCAGGCACCAGG
>CAIQHF010000040.1 GCA_903871605.1 uncultured Sphingomonadaceae bacterium | reverse complement strand
CGATGACAGCGGCGAGACCGTCGCCTATCCCGACACCTGCGTCGGCACCGACAGCCACACGACGATGGTCACCGGCCTGGGCGTGCTCGGCTGGGGCGTCGGCGGGATCGAGGCCGAGGCCGCGATGCTCGGCCAGCCCGTCTCGATGCTGATCCCCGAGGTCGTCGGCTTCAAGCTGACCGGCACGCTCGCCGAAGGCATCACCGCGACCGACCTCGTGCTCACCGTCACGCAGATGCTGCGCGCCAAGGGCGTGGTCGGCCGCTTCGTCGAATTCTACGGCCCCGGCCTGCAGTCGCTCAGCCTCGCGGACCGCGCGACGATCGCCAACATGGCGCCCGAATATGGCGCGACCTGCGGCTTCTTCGGGATCGACGAGAAGACGCTCGACTATATGCGCCTGACCGGCCGCGAGGAGGATCAGATCGCGCTGACCGAGGCCTATGCCAAGGCGCAGGGCCTGTGGCTCTATGCCGACATGGCGGACCCCGCCTTCACCGATACGCTCGAGCTCGACATGTCGGGCGTCGTGCCGTCGCTTGCCGGCCCCAAGCGCCCCCAGGACAAGGTCGCGCTGACCGATGTCGACGACGTGTTCAACGCCGATCTCGCCAAGACCTACAAGCATGACGGCGCGCAGCGCGCCCCGGTCGAGGGGGCGAGCCACGACATCGGCGACGGCGACGTCGTGATCGCGGCGATCACCAGCTGCACCAACACGTCGAACCCGTCCGTTCTCGTGGCGGCCGGCCTGGTCGCGCGCAAGGCCAACGCGCTCGGCATGAAGCCCAAGCCGTGGGTCAAGACGTCGCTGGCACCCGGTTCGCAGGTCGTCACCGACTATCTGGTCAAGTCGGGCTTGCAAGCGGATCTCGACGCGATCGGCTTCAACCTCGTCGGCTATGGCTGCACCACCTGCATCGGCAATTCGGGCCCGCTCGCCGAGCCGATCAGCAAGGCGATCAACGGCAACGACATCGTCGCCGCCTCGGTGCTCTCGGGCAACCGCAATTTCGAGGGCCGCGTCAGCCAGGACGTGCGCGCCAACTTCCTCGCCTCGCCGCCGCTGGTCGTCGCCTATGCGCTCAAGGGCACGGTGATCGAGGATTTCACCACCACCCCGATCGGCCAGTCTAAGGACGGCGTCGATGTCTATCTCAAGGATATCTGGCCCTCGAACGACGAGGTCGCCACGACGATGAACGCCAACATCGATCGCGGCATGTTCTCCAGCCGTTACGCCTCGGTGTTCAAGGGCGACGAGAAGTGGCAGGCGATCGACGTCACCGGCTCGGACACCTATAGCTGGAACCCGAGCAGCACCTATGTCGCCAACCCGCCCTATTTCGAGGGCATGAGCATGACGCCCAAGCCGGTCGAGGACATCATCGACGCGCGCCCGCTCGCGATCTTCGCCGACTCGATCACCACCGATCACATCTCGCCGGCGGGCTCGATCAAGGTCGATAGCCCGGCGGGGCGCTTCCTGAACGAGCATCAGGTCGCCAAGGCCGATTTCAACAGCTACGGCGCACGCCGCGGCAACCATGACGTGATGATGCGCGGCACCTTCGCCAACATCCGCATCAAGAACGAGATGGTGCCCGGCATCGAGGGCGGGATGACCAAGTTCATCCCCACCGGTGAGGTCGAGGCGATCTACGACGCCGCGATGCTCTACAAGGCCGAGGGCACGCCGCTGGTGGTGATCGCGGGCAAGGAATATGGCACCGGCTCGTCGCGCGACTGGGCGGCCAAGGGCACCACGCTGCTCGGCGTGCGTGCGGTGATCACCGAGAGCTTCGAGCGCATCCACCGCTCGAACCTCGTCGGCATGGGCGTGCTGCCGCTGCAGTTCGCCGCGGGCGTCGACCGCAAGACGCTCGGGCTCGACGGCAGCGAGACCTTCACGATCACCGGCGTCGCCGAGCTTCGCCCGCGCCAGACCGTCACCGTCGAGATGACCCGCGCCGATGGCACCAAGGAGAGTTTCGAGACGCGTTGCCGGATCGATACCGTCAACGAGCTCGACTATTTCCTCAACGGCGGCATCCTTCAATACGTGCTGCGCAAGCTGGCGGCATAAGACGCGCGGGGCGCTCGAGAGGGCGCCCCGTCTCTCCCGTCGCCTCATCCTGACGGAGGCCGGAATCCATCCGCGCAGCTGCCGGCTGGACGAGGCTGCGATCGTCGGCGCCGCGCATGTGCGTCGAGCGCCTCGTTGATCGATTCCGGATCGGGTCCGCGATGACGAGGAGAAGCGCGTCGAGGCTGCCGATCGCAGTCTCGCCCCCGCCATTTTCCCTTGCCAATCCGCCGCGTCGTGCGAAGCTGCGCGCGCCAGCCCCGTCGCGCCGTTCGCGACCCGGGCGGCAGTCCGTAGCGTCCTTCCGCTTTTCGAACAGCCTGCCGCCCGCGCGCCGGTTCCGCCGTCGCGCGTCGCGCGGTCCGGCGATGGCCAAGGAAACAGCATGACCACCAAGACCCGCATTGCGTCGGCGCTTATCGTCGCCGGCACGCTTCTCGCCGCGAGCAGCGCGCACGCCAAGGAATATGTCGATTACGGCTATGGCAAGGGCGTGTGGATGATCACCCAGGTCGATGTCGATCCCAACCATGTCGACGATTATCTGACCGGGCTCAAGCAGAGCGAGGTGCCCGGCTTCGACATCATGAAGAAGCACGGCCTGATCGACGATTACAGCTTCTCGGTGAAGAATGGCTACACCAAGGGGATGCCCAACGTCGTGATCGCGGTGCATTACGTCAGCGCCGACGCGCTGATGCCCGACCAGGCGCGCGACCAGATGCTCGAGAAGGAGATCATGGCGACGATGAGCGAGGCGGCGGGCAAGGCCGCGATCGCGGGCTACGAGAAATATCGCAGCTTCGTCGATACCTCGACGTGGATGGACGTCACCTTCAAGAAGTGAGGCTTGGCGAGGCTTGCGGCTGACGGGCGGCGGACGAAGCGTTCGCCGCCCTGGCGCCGCATCCGCTATCCCGTCATTCTGACGGCGACGTCGGCGTCCATATGCGCGGCGTGGCGGGCCGGTGGTGCGCTGCTCGTCCGGCGCCGCGCTTGCGCCTTGCGCGCCGCGTTCCGTGGATCCCGGATCGGGTCCGGGATGACGAGGCGGGCGCGTGACGGACGCCTGTAGGATGTGCGGACAGACTCCGCCCTTGGTTGTGGAGAGAAGGATAGCGGCCGGCGCGTCCTGTCGTGCGCACCCGGGGTGCGGGGCGATCTGTCCCCGCGCAGACACGCTTCGAGGCGGTCCGCATTGTGGCGGACCCTGACGAGGCTGCCCCAGTACGACGGGGCGGCGAGCCAGGGCTGGCCGTTGATGATGGTCGCGAAGCTTCGGCTAAACCGGATGACTTCGCCCCGGCCGCCCGGGGGTTCAACCCGGACCTTGCCCGCTCGCGCCATGATCAGGGGTGCGGGTGGACGGCGAGGTGTGTAACCCACTTGGTTGTATTTGTTAATGCACTTTGTAGCGGTAAAGCTTGTCTAAGCGCCTAGCGTGCGTTGGTGAGAATGGCTAACATCCCGGTATGCTAACCCGAATTGAAATCGACGGATTCAAGTCATTCGAGTCGTTCGCGCTGGACTTGCAGCCCCTTTCCGCGATCGTAGGTCCGAACGCTAGCGGGAAGTCCAATCTTTTTGATGCGATCCGGTTTTTATCGCTTCTAGCGCAATTCGACATTCGCACTGCGATGCAGGATTTGCGAGGTGAGCCCCTTGAGTTATTCCGCCAAACAAATTCTGGTTTGTCGGATAGAATAACGTTCGCAATAGAAGTTATGTTAGACAGGTCGGGGGTCGACGCGTTCGGTACGAGATACGAAACGCCAGCGCAGCGTCTTCGATACGAGCTTACACTCGGGGTTAATTTGTCCAAAAACGGGATCGTCCGTGGGGTTTACGTCCAACACGAACGCTGCACCCCGATCGCTCGTAAAGACGATCGAGCCATTTTCCTATACAGTCAAAAACTCAGTTATAATGCTCGGGTAGCGCCCTTTATAAAAATCAACGATGGTGGTGATGTTCTCTTGGTTCGCCAAGATGGTCGCCAGAAACATGGTCGGCCTGTGCAGCTGTCACTTAAAGAGGCTTCAAAGACTGCGCTCTCAACCATCACCACTGCTGAATTCCCCCATTTATATGCGCTGAGAGACTTATTATCAAACATGCGCTTTCTAGAAATAAATCCGCAGGCGGCTAGGGCCGCTAATGATCGCTTTGAGGATCGGAAACTGCGCCGTGACGCATCAAATTTGTCTGCTGTCTTGGCGAGACTGAAGGAAGAGACATCGACGTCGCAACGACCAGATGGCGTACTCTCGGATATTGCAGCAGACTTATCGTCGTTAATACCTTCGGTAAGCAGCATTGACGTTCTTGATGATCCCAATCAGAGGCAATATTCTTTTAATGTGGAGTTCACAGGAAATCTGGCTTTTAGTTCTCGGGTGATATCTGATGGAACCCTAAGGCTCCTGGCTCTTCTAACCCTGCTGAACGATCCCGATAGGCGGGGTGTTTTGTGCTTTGAAGAGCCCGAGAACGGCGTTCATGAGGGGCGCATTCCTATGCTCGTAGAGTTTCTGAGAGCGGCCGCTGGCGTATCGCTTGATCCGCAACTGCCGTCATTTCAGGTGATAATCAATACACACTCGCCCAAGGTGATGAACGCGCTTCACGATAATGAGATCGTTGCAGCGGATAGCGTTACGGATATCGACACGGCCGCAAAACAGAGATCGATCCGGACTCGGATGCGTACCGGCATTCTTTCGGAAGGTGACCTGTTTAATCCCGAGACAAATCTGACACGGCAAGAAGTGGAAAGAATGCTTCAGCATACTACGGATGCGGCATGACCTATGTAAGCTGGGCTGCGATGTATGAAGGGACCTCAGACGCCGCCTATTTTGGTGTTCTGTTCCCAAGACTTATGGACGAATTGTTGCTGGTTCATGGCATTCGCGCTTCGACAATCCCGGTGTCGCCTGCGCTGCTTCTAAAGCGCGCAGATGTCATGAGCGTCGCACAAGAAGCCTGCGAATCGGCGGACGCCTTTCACCTGCTTTTTATCCACGCTGACACTGGGGGTCGGGGGCTTCAAGAGAACGTTGCTCAGCGCTCAATCGCCTATTGCGAGGCTATGCATGCACTTTGTGGGGTTGATCCGCGGAGATGCATAACGGTAGCGCCCAAACACGAGACCGAGGCTTGGCTTCTATGCGATCCGTCTGCCGTGATGGGAGCGTTGGGTTTCCGCGGAGCGCCGGGAGACATTGGATTGCCCGGTAGCGCACGCGAGGCGGAAGGCCTTCTTGATCCTAAGGCCGCACTGCGTAATGCGATCACTAGCGCCCGCGGCCGGCGTCGAGATGAACCCGTGGGAACTCTCTACCCGGCTATCGCTCAGAGACAAAACTTTGTGATGTTGCGGAAATCTATGTCGTTTAAGGCGTTTGAGGATCGCGTTATTGAGGGGCTGAAAAGTTTAGGATGTTTATAGGGTTCTGTTGTATCTATGCGTCGATAACACCAGTGGCTAGGCTTTGAAACTGCCTAATCCTCCCCCATCTCCCCATCGCCCTTATACTTGATCTCCAGAAACCGGTTCTGCGTCGCCAGCGCCTTGAGGTCGTCGTCGGCGAGCCGCGCGTTCATGCGGGCGATCTCTTCGCCGATCGTGCCCAGGCCGTCGCTCAGCTGCTTGTCGGGCGAGGGGCCGCCGTTGAGCGGCTGGCGGCGCAGCGACGGGGGCACGCGCTGATAGCCGCGGATCAGATCGGGGAGCTCGTCGGCGATCAGCCGCCGCGCCTCGAGCGCCTCGGGCAGCTTGGGGTCGATGCTCGCCAGCTGCGGCGCGATCGCGGCGAGGCTGAGCGCGAGCTGGTCGAGCTGGCGCTGCGCGGGGGCGGGGAGCGCGGGACGCTGCTTCTCGAGCCACTCCTCGGTCTGCGCGGGGAGCGCGGCGATGTCGCTGGTCGCGAGCCGCTCGGGGGTGGGGGCGGGCTGCGCCGACCACAGCACGATCGCGGTCGCCGCCAGCGCCATCGCGATCAGCATCGCGAGGAAGCCGAACGGCCCGATCGGACCCATCACGAACCCCCAGGCGAGCGCGACGCCGAGGATCGCCGCGCAGGCGAGCACGATGCGCCTGGCGATCCGGCGGAACGCGGCGGCGCGGCGTTCGCGGCGGCGGCGCGCCATCGCGCGGCCCTCGGGCGAGATGCGCCGCAGGAAATCGGCGGCGTGCTCGATGATGTCGTCGGAGCCCGCCATCAGTCGAGCTTGAACGCGTCGTCGCGGCTGCCCGAGCCATTCGATCCGAGCTGGCCCTGCGCGGCTCCCTCGGCGCGCGCGATATAGCCGCGCGACTTCTCGACCTCGTCGGTGAGCAGGTTGACCGTCGACTTCATATTGTCGAGCGCCTGCAGCTTGAACGTGTCGATCGCGTCCATCGTCGTATAGATGTTCTGGAAGGCGCGCTTGAGCGTGTCGATCGGGATCGTCGAGGCAGCCGCCTGCTGGTGAATCTGCGCGGTCTGCGTGCGCAGCAGCTCGCCGGTGGAATCGATGATGTTGGCGGTGGTCGTGTTGAGCGCGGTGATCTGCTGGAGCACCATCTTCTGCCCGGTCAGCGCCTGCGCGACGGTGACCGCGGTGCGCAGCGCGGCGACCGTGGTGGTTGAGGCGCGGTCGACCCCCTTAACCAGCTCGACATTGTTCTTCTTGACCAGATCGAGCGCGAGATAGCCCTGCACGGTCACCGCCATCTGTGTGAGCAAATCCTGCACGCGCTGACGGACGTAGAAGAGCGCGGTCTCGCGGATCGCCTTGGCCTTGGCGGGGTCCGAGATGTCGAGGTCCGCTGCCTTCTCCTCGAGCCGCGTGTCGAGCGTCTTCGCGACGTGGATCATCTGCTCGAGCCGGCCCATCGCGGCCCACAGCGCCTGCCGCTCGACGTCGATCGCGGCATTGTCCTTGAGCAGATCGTCCTTGCCGCTGGCCAGATGCTGGAGGATCGACGAGATGTGCGTCTGCGCCGACTTATAGCCGTCGAAATAGTCGCGCATCTTCGAGCCGAACGGGATGATCCCGAACAGCCGCTTGGGGGCGAGCAGATTGCCCTTCGCGCCGGGATCGAGATCCTCGATCGTGCGGCGCAGTTCGGCGAGGTTGGTGCCGACATTGCTGTCCTTGTCCATCGCCTTGGTGGGGCGATCGAGGAAGCGGTTTGAATGGCCCGCGGCCTCGGCGATCTCGCGCCGGCCCATATTGGTGATCTGGTCGACCTGGCGGCCGAACTCGGGCGAATTGGCGTCGGTCGCGACCAGCGTCGCGATGAAGCCCTCGACCTTCTCGTCGAGCTTGGTCTTCTGCGTCGCGTCGAGCGGGACGAGCCCGGCGGCCTGCGCGGGCGCGATTGGCGCGACCGGGGGCGGCGGGGTCAGCGCGATCGGGGTATCGATGCTCGTCTCGGTCGCCATCTTGGTCCTGTCCTGCGGTTCGGGGGGGAAGATAGGACGGGGAGGGTGTTCTATTCAAGCGATACGGTGGTTCGCGCGGTCGGCGCGACACACTGCTGTTCCCCGGCGAACGCCGGGGTCCAGGATTGCGAGCGCGGCGCGTGAGACTCTGGGCCCCGGCTTTCGCCGGGGAACAGTTCAGCTTAGGCCCGCACCAGCCCCGGCGTCCCCGCCGCGACCGCCCAGCTCGCCGCGGTCGTCACCGGGCGGTCGCGGACGGTCACCGCCTCGACGGTGCGGTAATGGCCGGTGCAGGCCTCGGCGGTCACCTCGCACAGCACATAGCCGCGCTTGTCGTTGATCCATTTGATGAACGGGTTGTGCGCGAGCATCGCCGCCGCGTCGCTCTCGACCGCGCCGTCGCCCTGCGAGGTAATCGAGGTCGAGACGAACTCGCTCGCCACCACGCGGTCGCCGCGGAGCAGATCGTTGGCGTAGTTGCGATGCTCGTCGCCGGTGACGACGACGATGTTGCCCGGCTTGTGGTCGGCGAAGATGTCGAGCAGATGCGCCTGCGCCGCGGGGTAACCGCCCCAGCTGTCCATATTGTAGATCGGCGTCGAGGCACCCGCATCGCGGCGATCGGGGATCGCGACCATCACCTGCTGGGGCACTAGGTTCCAGCGCTGGCGGCTGGTCTGGAAACCGTCCTCGAGCCAGCGCCATTGCGCGGCGTCGAGCATGTCGTGGCCGGCGGCGTGGCGCTCGGTGCAGTCGGGCTTGAAATTGTCGCCGCACGGCTGGTCCGAGCGGTAGAGCCGCGTGTTGGGATAATGGAAGCGCGCGAGCTGGCCGTAATCGACGCGGCGGCGGAAATCGACGACGCCGTCGGCGGTCGGCCGCGTCGTTCGGCGCACCGGCATATGCTCGTACCAGGCCTGGAGCGCAGCGCGCCTGCGGTAGAGGAAGATTTCGGGCGGGCTGCCGTCCTGATCCCAGATCGACGCCCAGTTGTTCTGCACCTCGTGGTCGTCATAGGTGCAATACCAGCCGGTCGAGGCGTGCGCCGCTTGCAAGTCGGCATCGAGCTTGGTGTCGGCGTAGCGCAGCCGGTAATCGTCGAGGCTGTAGGGCTCGCGCCCCGAATAGAGCCGCACCGCGGGCACCGGCCGGCCGGCGAGGTCGTGCGGGCGCTTGTCGTGGCCTTCGTAGATATAGTCGCCATAGTGGAAGACAAAATCGAGCGGTTGCGCGGCGACATCGCGATAGGCGGTGTACCAGCCTTCCTCGAAATGCTGGCAGCCGACAGCGGCGAAGCGGACGGTGTCGACCGCGGCGCCCGCCAGCGGCAGCGTCTGGACGCGGCCGGCGATGCTGGTGTCGCCCGCGCATTTGAAGCGGTACCAATAGGGGCGGTCGGGCAGCAGTCCCGCGAGCTCGACATGCACCGAATGCGCGAGCTCGGGCCAGGCGGTCTCGGTGCCGTGCTGGACGATCTGCTTGAATTTTTCGTCGCTCGCCACCTCCCAATCGACCGGGACGGACGCCATCGGCATGCCGCCGTGCGGCTCGAGCGGGCGCGGCGCGAGCCGGGTCCACAGAACGAAGCCGTCGGTGGAGGCATCGCCGGCAGCGACGCCGAGCGGGAAGGGAAAGTCCGCGAACGGCACCGCGGCGCGGGCGGAGGCGGTGAGGAGGAAGGGCGCCGCGGCGAGCCCGCCGAGCAGCGCCCGACGCGAGGGGACGAGGAGGGTCATGGTGCCTCGCTACCGGGGGTGCGTGTCAGTCCTGTTGCAGTGCCATCTCTCCGTTCGTCCCGAGCGAAGTCGAGGGACCCACGACCTGCATGATGGCGCCCGGTGCCTCGACTTCGCTCGGCACGAACGGTTTTCATGATCCGCTCGATCATCTAAGGGCGCCGGCGACTGGGGGACGTACATGACGTGGGATCGCTGGTGGTTGTTCGCGCTGACCGTGTTCCTGATCGCAGGGACGCCGGGGCCGAACATGCTGCATGTCATGACGCGCAGCGTGCGTTTCGGCTTCGCGCGCAGCCTGTGGGCGATGGCGGGGTGCCTCAGCGCGGTGCTGATCGCGGTCACCGCCTCGGCGCTGGGGCTGGGCGCGCTGCTGCTCGCGATGCCGCGATTGTTCGACGTCGTGCGCTATGCGGGCGCCGCCTATCTGGTGTGGCTCGGCGTCAAGGCGTGGCGCGGGGCGGGCAAGGCGGAAGCCGGGCTCGATCCCGACATGCCGGCGGCGGGGCCGCGACTGCCGGCCTACCGGCTCTATCTCGACGCGCTGCTCACCGGTCTCTCCAATCCCAAGCTGATCCTGTTCGCCGCCGCCTTCTTCCCGCAATTCATCAGCCGCGCGGCGCCCGCGGTGCCGCAGTTCGGCATCCTCGTCGCGACCTTCGCGCTGCTCGAGTGCAGCTGGTACGCCGCCTATGCGGCGGGAGGGCGCCGGCTGGCGCGCTGGCTCGCGTCGCCCGCGCGGCAGAAGCTGTTCGATCGCGCGACGGGCGGGCTGTTCTTCGCCTTCGGCGCGGGGCTGCTGGCGGCGCGGGTGTAGGCGCACCGCCGTCATCCCGAACTTGGTTCGGGATCCAGACGCGCGGCGCCTCTCCGTCAGGCGCAGCGCGTCTGGATCCTGACCTTCGTCAGGATGACGATGATACGGATGCCGCGCCCATCCACCCCCACCCTTGTTGCAGCGCGCCATCTCGGCTATGGGCGCGCGCTGAAACTCCGACAGGATCCGAAAACATGAGCCTCCGCAACGTGGCGATCATCGCCCACGTCGATCACGGCAAGACGACACTCGTCGATCAGCTGTTCCGTCAGTCCGGCACCTTCCGCGACAATCAGCGCATCGAAGAGCGCGCGATGGATTCGAACGACCTCGAGAAAGAGCGCGGGATCACGATTCTCGCCAAGCCGACCTCGGTCGACTGGACCCCGCCCGGCGGCGGCGAGAGCGTCCGTATCAACATCGTCGACACGCCCGGCCACGCCGACTTCGGCGGCGAAGTCGAGCGCATCCTGTCGATGGTCGACGGCGTCGTGCTGCTCGTCGATTCGTCCGAAGGCGCGATGCCGCAGACCAAGTTCGTCACCGGCAAGGCGCTGGCGCTGGGCCTCAAGCCCATCGTCGTGGTCAACAAGGTCGACCGCCCCGATGCGCGCATCCAGGAAGTGCTCGACGAGGTGTTCGACCTGTTCGTCAGCCTCGACGCGAATGACGAGCAGCTTGATTTCCCCGTGCTCTACGCATCGGGCCGCAACGGCTATGCCTCGACCGACATGGATCGCCGCGAAGGCACGCTGATCCCGATGTTCGAGACGATCGTTTCGCACGTCCCGCCGCCCGCGGTGGAAGTCGCCGGCGTGCCGTTCACCTTCCTGGTGACGCTGCTCGACCGCGATCCCTTCCTCGGCCGCATCCTGACCGGCCGGGTCAATTCGGGCACGGTCAAGCTCAACCAGCCGATCCATGCGCTCGACAATGACGGCAAGATCGTCGAGACCGGCCGCGCCTCCAAGATCATGTCGTTCCACGGGCTCGACCGCGTGCCCGTCGACGAGGCCAAGGCGGGCGATATCATCAGCCTTGCCGGGCTCTCGGTCGCGACCGTGGCCAACACCATTGCCGATGTCACCGTCACCGAGCCGCTGCACGCGCAGCCGATCGATCCGCCGACGCTGTCGATGCGTTTCGCGGTCAACGATTCGCCGATGGCGGGCCGCGAGGGCAGCAAGGTGACCAGCCGCATGATCCGCGACCGCCTGTTCCGCGAGGCCGAATCGAACGTCGCCGTCAAGGTGACCGAGGCCTCCGACAAGGACAGCTTCGAGGTTGCCGGCCGCGGCGAGTTGCAGCTGGGCGTGCTGATCGAGACGATGCGCCGTGAGGGCTTCGAGCTCGGCATCTCGCGTCCGCGCGTGCTGTTCGGCGAGGACGAGCAGGGCAACAAGACCGAGCCGTACGAGACCGTCATCATCGACGTCGACGACGAATATTCGGGCACCGTCGTCGAGAAGATGAACATCCGCAAGGCCGAGATGACCGACATGCGTCCGTCGGTGGGCGGCAAGACGCGGATCACCTTCTCGGCGCCGTCGCGCGGGATGATCGGCTATCATGGCGAGTTCCTGTCGGACACGCGCGGCACCGGCATCATGAACCGGCTGTTCGAGAAATACGGTCCGCACAAGGGCAAGATCGAGGGCCGCAAGAACGGCGTGCTGATCTCGAACGGCGCGGGCGAGGCGAACACCTATGCGCTGGGTCCGCTCGAGGAGCGCGGCATCCTGTTCGTGGGGCATGGCGAGCAGCTCTACGAGGGCATGATCGTCGGCGAGAACGCCAAGCCCGACGATCTCGAGGTCAACCCGATGAAGACCAAGGCGCTGACCAACTTCCGCGCCTCGGGCGGCAAGGACGATCAGGTGCGGCTGACCCCGCCCAAGCGCGCGACGCTCGAGCAGGCGATCGCCTATATCGACGACGACGAGATGGTCGAGGTGACGCCCAAGTCGATCCGGCTGCGCAAGCGCTTCCTCGATCCCAACGAGCGCAAGCGGATGAAGCGCTCGGCGGCGTAAGGCGTAGCGATCCTCCCCAAGCAGTGCTTGGGGAGGGGGACCATCCGCAGGATTGTGGAGCGGCCGCCGCCCGCGACGGCGGTGTGCCACCGCCGCCCCTCCACCCCTCGCTTCGCTGGCGGTCCCCTCCCCATCTGCGATGGGGAGGATGGTTTCAGCCCCGCCGCACCATCAGGTTCATTCGCGCCGCGGCGATCGGCTTGTCGCGGTCGTCCTGCCAGGCGAAGGCCTCGACATTGGCGATGCGCGCGCCGAGCCGGGTGATCAGCGCCGCGGCGAAGGTGTCGCGCTCGCGCCCGCCGCGCATGAAGTCGACCGTCACCGTGATCGGCTTGACCGACGCGCCCGGATCGTCGGCGAGCGCGTCGCGCAGCGTGCCGACCGCGGCGATCTCGAGCAGCCCCGCGATCGCGCCGCCGTGGAGGAAGCCCGGTCGCCCGACCACGCGGTAGCCGAACGGCATCCGGAACAGCAGCGCGCCGGCCGCGTCGCGGTCGGTCAATATGCCCAGAAACCCGCCATAGGGCGGCAGCAGCAGCGCGGGGTTGTCGCTCATCCCTCGTCGGTCGTCATGAAGGTGCCGGTGACGTGCGCGATCGGATCGGCGGGATCGCCGTCATGCGCCTGCCCGCGGACGAAGGCGACGCGCCGCGTCAGCCGGTAGCATTCGCCGCGTCCGATCACGGTGCGTCCGGGCGTCGCCGCGCGCAGATAGTCGATGCGCAGGTCGAGCGTCGCCTGCGGCCGGAACGCGCCGCGCTTGATCCACACCGACAGGCTGGTCGCGATGTCCATCAGCGCGACGATCGGGCCGGAGGCGAGCACGCCGGATTCGGCATCGCCGATCAGGTCCTCGCGATAGTCGATCGCGAGTTCGGCCCAATCCGCGCCATGACCGATAAAGCGCGTGCCCAGCGCGCCGCTATGGCCGAGCCCGGCGACGAGGCGCGCGATCATCTGCGGATCAAGCTGCTGCGGCCAGGCGGGCAAGGCATCGGACATCGCGACGCGATAGCCGGGACGCAGGCGCCCCGCAACGCCGTCCGCCGGCGTCGATCGACGCGATTACACTCATGTAATTTCCCTTCGGGCGCGAGCGATGCTGAATTTTGTGCGTCGATCCAAGGGGAGACGCATCATGGACGATTTCGACAAGAGCCGCCGCGCCGGCCTGCCGCTCGCGGCCATTCCCGCGCTCGCACGCCCGGTCGGCCAATATGGCACGATGCGGCAAGCCGAGGTGGGCGGCTCGATCTGCTTCGGCATCGCGGTGGCGCTCGCGACCTACAAGGCCTGAACGCGCATGGATCAGGCGCTTGCCAGCCAGGTCCGGTCGGCAGGGCGGCGCGCCGCGATCGCCGACTTCGCGGCACGGTGGCGCGCCGGGACGCCCCTCGAGACGCTGGCGGCGTCGCTCGATGCGCTCGACCAGCCCGATGCGGGGGCGGTGGCCGCGCTGCTCCGCCCGGTGCTCGCGGATGCCGGCTGGGTGAGCGGCGTGGTCGTGGCCCTGATCGCCGAGGTGGCACGCGATCCGCTGTTCGACCCGCCGCTGCTTCCCGTGCGGAGCGCGGTGCAGGCGGGGCTGACGCTCTATCGGGGGCGCCATGCCGCGGTCGTGTTGGGGGTCGGCGCGCTCGATCGGCTCGCGGCGCACAAACGGCGCGGCGGCGGCGGATCGATCGGCTTCACCGGCGCCATGACGCTGATCCGGGTGCTCGATGGCGGCGGCGCGACGCTGTCGCTGTGGCGGGGCGGGTGGCGCGGGGGTGCGCCGATGACGGCGTGCGTGCCGATCGGGAGACGCCGGCTGGGCGATGGCGAGCTCCTCGAATTGGATGCGCGCACGAGCTTTCTTGTCGATCATGCGCGGCGCGACATGGTGCTGCTCCATGCGACCATCTTCGCGGGCGCAGCGCCGACCGCCTGCGAATATGATCGCGCGACGCTGGCGCTGCGCGCGACGAGCGCGGCGAGCGAACGCGCCTCGCGTGCCGAAATGCTGACGAGCCTGCTCGGCGCGATCGGGCGCCATGACGGCTGCGCGTTCGAGGTGGCGAGCCGTGCGCCCGAGCCGCATGTCCGCTGGCATGCGATGCGCGAATGGCTCGCGCTCGATGCCGACGCCGCAGCGGCGCGGCTCGCCGAGATCGCGGCGCGCGACAGCGATGCCGAGCTACGCGCGCTGGCGGCGGAGACGATCGCGCTGATCGCGGGGCCGGTCGCTTGCCGCGCCTGATCGATCCCGGTTCGCCGCCGCCGATCGGGCTCGAAGCGGCGATCGACCGGCTGGTCGCGATCGGCTTCGATTCCGAGGACGCGGCGGCATGGGACGCCGCCGCGCCGATCCTCGCCGCGCTGTCGGCCGATCGCGGCTTTCTCGGCGACATCGCGGTGGCGGCGCTCAAGCGCTGCGACGACGCGCCGGGCGTCTATGGCCCGCCGGTGATGATGCTCAGCCAGGGCGTCGGCAACTGGCTGCTGCGCGCCAATCTGTGGCCGGCGGAGACAGATGCGGTGCTGCGCGCGAGCGGGCGGCGCGCCTTCTTCTACGATCTGCCGCACGACCATAATTTCTCCTTTCTCACGATCGGCCACCACGGCCCCGGCTATGAGAGCGACTATTGGGAGGTCGACGCGCTGCCGCTCGGGCACGTGGGCGAAGCGGTGGCGCTGCGTGCGCTCGGGCGCAGGCGGCTCGAGCCGGGCACGATGCTGCTCTACCGCGCGCACCGCGATGTCCATGCGCAGCGGCCGCCGCGCGCCTTTTCGGTGACGCTCAACCTGATGGAGGCGAGCGGCCGCGAGCCGTGGCGCAACCAATATCGCTTCGATACCGATGCGGGGCGGATAGCGGGGCTGCTCAACGTCACCGCGATCGAAGGGTTGCTGCCACTCGCCGCGCATCTCGGCGGCGGAAACGGCGCCGATCTGCTGCACCATATCGCCGCGCGCCACCCGGTCGATCGTATCCGTTTCGCCGCGGTGCGCGCGCTGGCGGGCGCGGCGGAGGGGGCGGCGGCTCGGATGGCGATTCTCGAGGCGGCGGCACGGCGCGGCGATCGCTTCGTCTCGGCGGGCGCCGCGCATGTGCTGGCCGAGGCGCCGGCGGTGCTGCGCTGGGCCGGGCAGCGGACACCGGAATGGACGCATAAGCGGTTGGAGTCGCATCCGATTCCGGCATGATCCGCCGATGTCGTGCGTGCGGGTGGCGGATTGCCGGGGGGCGGCGGGGGCGGAGCTGGCGGCGGCGCTGGCTCGGGAGGGCATCGTCGTCGTCGGCGGCAGCGGCGGCGACGCTCCCGCGATCGATGCGCTGCTCGCCGAAGCCCGCGATCTGCCGGCGCTGCTCGCTTCGGTCGAGCGCGCGACACCGATCGTCATCGTCGACGGTCCCGGTGACGCGATCGATCGCGCCCGGCTGCTCGATGCGGGAGCGGCCGACGTGGTGGCGGCCCCCGCCGACCCGGTCGAGCTTGCCGCGCGGCTGCGCGCGCTCGTCCGGCTGCGACGCATGCCGCCGATCGAATGCGCCGATCTGCGCATCGATCGCCTCGCGCGCGCGGCCGAGCGCGCGGGCAGGCCCTTGCCGCTCCATCCGCGCGAATTCGCGCTGCTCGCGGCATTGGCGAGCGCGCGAGGGCGGCCGGTCGAGCGGATGGCGCTGCTCGGCGCGGTCTGGCGGCGGCAGTTCGATCCGGGCACCAACATCGTCGCGGTCACGGTCTCGCGGTTGCGCGCCAAGGTCGACCATGGTTTCGCCCGTCCGCTGATCCACACCGTCGGCAGCGGCTATATGTTGTCCGAGACGGCGGTTGCGGTGCGCTGATCCGCCCGGCAGGGTGTGCGCCTGTCCGTCCGGAGTTCGCCCATGCGTCGCGTCGCCCTGCTGTTGCTGCCCCTGCTGATCGCCGCCGCCCCGGCCGACTGGAACGCCCGCTTCAAGGATGTCTACACCGCCGAATATCGCTGGCGTCTGAACAGCTTCGCCGAGCCCGAGGGCGAGGGGCAGGATCGCATCATGAGCCCGCACCTCGCCGACGTCTCGCCCGCCGCGCAGGCGCTGCGCACCGCGATGTGGACCCAGGTCGAGGCGCAGCTGGCGGCGATCCCGCGCGACGCGCTCTCGCCCGACAATCAGATCAACTATGCGGTCTACAAGGGGCAGATCGATGCCTTACTCGCCGGGCAACGCTTCATGGAGTGGCAGAAGCCCGCCAATTCGGATTCGAGCTTCTGGGGCGATCTTGCAGGGTTGGACGAGAAGCCGCTGCGTTCCGAACAGGAATATCGCAACTATCTCTCCGAACTCTCCGAAGTGCCGCGCTATTTCGCCCAGCAGATCGCCAATATGAAGGCCGGCGAGGCGCGCGGATTCACCCCCCCGCAGGTGACGCTCGAGGGCCGCGACCAGTCGATCGCGATGATCGCCAATGCGAAGTCGGCGGAGGAGACCGGCTTCTGGGCGCCGTTCAAGACGATGCCGAACACCATTCCCGCCGCGCGCCAGGCGCAGCTGCGCGCCGAGGCGCGAACGGCGATCCTGGCGACGGTCGTGCCGTCCTATGCCAAGCTGCTGACCTATTGGCGCGACGATTATGTGCCGCACGCCAATCCGGTGCTCGCCGCCGAGAAGCAGCCCGACGGCGTCGCCTATTACAAGAGCAAGATCGCCGAGTTCACCACGCTCGATCTCACCCCCGACCAGATCCATGCGATCGGCCTCCACGAGGTCGCCTCGATCCATGCCGAGATGCTCGCGGTGATGCGCCAGGTCGGCTTCAAGGGCGAGTTTCCCGCCTTCCTGACCTTCCTGCGCAGCGACCCGCGCTTCTACGCCAAGACCCCGGACGAGTTGCTCAAGGATGCGGCATGGACCGCCAAGCGCTTCGACGCCAAATCGTCGACCTGGTTCGGCCATCTGCCGCGCAAGCGCTTCGCGATCGTGCCGGTGCCGCCGGCGATCGCGCCCTTCTATACCTCGGGACGCGGCGGCGACGGCGTCTATCTGGTCAACACCTATGATCTGCCGAGCCGCCCGCTCTACCAGTTCACCGCGCTGACGCTGCACGAGAGCGCGCCTGGCCACGCCTTCCAGATCCCGCTCGCCGCCGAGCACAAGGACCAGCCCGAATTCCGCTCGTCCGGCTATATCTCGGCCTATGGCGAGGGCTGGGCGCTCTATTGCGAGCGGCTCGGCGACGAGATGGGCATGTACGAGACGCCCTATGACCGCTTCGGGATGCTCTCCTACCAGATGTGGCGCGCGGCGCGGCTCGTCGTCGATACCGGCATCCACCACGACGGCTGGACGCGCGCGCAGGCGATCGCCTTCCTCCACGACAATACCGCGCTGTCCGATCACGAGATCGCCAACGAGGTCGATCGCTATATCTCCTGGCCGGGACAGGCGCTCAGCTATTATCTCGGCGAGAAGACGATCCGCGATAATCGCGCGCGCGCGGAGACGGCGCTCGGCGCCAGGTTCAACATCCGCGCCTTCCACGATGCGGTGCTCGCGCTCGGCTCGGTGCCGATGAGCGAGGTCGACCGGATGACCGACCGCTTCATCGCGAGCGGCGGCAAGGGCCCCTATCCCGACGAGGAGTGAACGCCCTCGATTGCGAGGGATGGATGGGCGCGCTGTCGCGCCGGATACGTTTCGCCCCGCCGTCGTTTCACCCCCACGCGGGCGCAGTCAGCGCCGCGTCGCGTAACGATCCGATGCGGCGCCGCCTCATCGGACGATGTTGGAAAGAGAGGCTGAGATGAAGAAGCTCGTGCTTGCCGCGCTTGGTGCCGGCATTGCGTTTGCGGCGGTGTCGTCGGCGGATGCCGCGCAGGGTTGCGGCCCCGGCGGCCATCGCGGGCCCTATGGCCATTGTCGCCCCAATTATGGCCCCGGTCCAGGTCCGGTCGTGGTCGGACCCGGCGGCGGGCTGGTCGTCGGCACTTTCTATCCGCATCGCGGCTATTGGGACGGCCGCCGCTATTGGTGGCATCGCGATCGCTGGCACGGCGGCTGGCGCTATCGCTGAGCGCATGAGCGGGGGCGCGCGCATGCGACGCGTTCCCGCTTAGGCTCTTCCAATGCCCGATTTGGTCTGTCACGCTTGCGCGCATGACAGACCATATGTTCGGGACACATCCTTCCGCCATCATCGCCGTCGAGACGCCGCGATGAGCATCTGGGGCCCGCGCAAGCCGATCGAGCTGGCACCATCGCACGGCGCGCATGCACTGCAGCGGACGCTCGGCTGGCCGCATCTGATGGCGCTCGGCGTCGGCGCGATCGTCGGGACGGGGATATTGACGCTGACCGGGGTCGGCGCCGCGCTCGCCGGCCCCGGCGTGCTGCTCTCCTTCCTAATCGCGGGCGTGGTCTGTGCCGCCGCCGCGCTCGCCTATGCCGAGCTCGCGACGCTGATCCCGCAATCGGGCAGCGCCTACACCTATTCCTACGTCGCGATCGGCGAGACGATCGCTTGGATCGTCGGCTGGAGCCTGATCCTCGAATATTCGGTGGTCTGCTCGACGGTGGCGGTCGGCTGGTCGGGCTATTTCACGGGCTTCATGGACGGCATCGGCTGGACCATCCCCAAGGCGCTCGCGACCGGCCCCTATGAGCCGGGTGGGGTGATCAACCTTCCCGCGATCGGGATCATCGCGGTGGTCGCGGGGCTGCTGCTCGTCGGCACGCGCGAATCGGCGACGCTCAACGCGTGCCTGGTGGCCGCCAAGATCGCCGCGCTTGCTCTGTTCGTCGCGGTGACGCTGCCGGCGTTCAAGGCCGCCAACTTCCATCCGTTCATGCCGTTCGGCTTCTTCCAGCATGCCGGGCCCGACGGCGTGAAGCAGGGGGTGATGGCGGCCTCGTCGATCATCTTCTTCGCCTTCTACGGCTTCGATGCGGTCTCGACCGCGGCGGAAGAGGCGCGCGACCCGGGGCGCGACGTGACTATCGGGATCGTCGGATCGATGCTCGCCTGCGTGATCATCTATGTCGCGGTCGCCGCCTGCGCGATCGGCGCGGTGCCCGTCGCGCAATTCGCGCAATCGGCCGAGCCGCTCGCGCTGGTGCTGCGCACGATCGGCGCATTCACCACCGCGCGGATCTTCGGCGCGGTCGCGGTGGTCGCGCTGCCGACGGTGATCCTCGCCTTCCTCTTCGGGCAGACGCGGATCTTCTTCGTGATGGCGCGCGACCGGCTGCTGCCCGCGCGGCTGGGGCGTGTCAGCCCACGCAGCGGCGTACCGGTGGCGGTGACGATCGGCACCGCGGTGATCGTGGCGGGGATCGCCGCCTTCCTGCCGCTCGCCGAGATCGCCGCGCTCGCCAATGCGGGGACGCTGTGCGCGTTCGTCGCGGTCGGCGCCTCGATGCTGATCCTGCGTCGCCGCGCGCCCGATCGCGCGCGCGCCTTCCGCGCGCCGCTGGCGCCGCTCGTCGGCTTCGTCGCGATCGCGGGATGCCTCTACCTGTTCTGGAACCTGCCGCTCGGCACGCAGCTGCGCTTCTTCGCGTGGAACGCGTTCGGGCTGCTGGTGTATGTCGCCTATGCGCGGCAGCGGAGCGTGGCGGGATAGTCGACCGGCGACCGCGGAAACCGGCCCTGCCTGTCGTATCGAGCGCCGCGCGGCCCGGGCCTGGCCTCGGCCTTCGCCGGGGAACAGCTAGCTGCGGAGCTTGGCCGCCGCCTCGGCGCGCACCCGGATCGCCGCCTCGTCGATCGTGCCCGACGGCACCAGCCAGCTGCCGCCGACGCACAGCACGGCGGGTTCGGCGAGCCATAATGGCGCGGTCTCGGCGCTGATCCCGCCGGTCGGGCAGAAGCGCACGTCGCGGAACACCGCGGCATAGGCTTTGAGCGCCTTCAGCCCGCCGATCGCTTCGGCCGGAAAGAATTTGAACCGGTTCAGCCCGAGATCGAGCCCGGCCATGATGTCCGCCGCATTGGCGACGCCGGGGAGAAAGTCGATGTCCGCCGCCGCCGCGGCCTTGGCGAGCGGCGCGGTCAGCCCCGGCGAGACGATGAAGGTCGCGCCCGCCGCCTGCGCCTCGCCAAGCTGGCGGTCGCTCAGCACGGTGCCTGCGCCGACGATCGCCCCGGGCACCTGCGCCATCGCGCGGATCGCTTCGAGCGCGACGGGGGTACGCAACGTCACCTCGAGCAGCGGCAGGCCGCCGGCGACCAGCGCCTCCGCGATCGGCACCGCATCCTCGATCCGGTCGATCACCAGCACCGGAATCACCGGCGCCTTGCGCATCAGGGCATCGACATCGGCCACCTGCATCTCCTTCGAATCGTCCTGCCTGCCTAACGCTGTCATCGGCCCGGCGGAAGAGGTGCTAGCCAAGCCGCCAACATGGATTTATGGTAATGGGCGTCCGGCGATTTTGCTACCGATCGGTAAGAAAAAGACTTGCGCCGGCCCGACCAGGGTTTATTGCTGCGCCGCAATAGAGGGGAATCGGATGACCCGTACCGTCGCAGCCTGTGTTGCGCTCGCCGTTATGACCGGATGCTCGAAAGGCGCGCAGAAGCCGCCGGCGCCGCCGCCACCGCATGTTTCGGTGGGGCAGCCGCTGGCGCGCGACGTGGTCGATTGGGACGAGTATATCGGGCGCTTCCAGGCGCCGCAGTCGGTCAATCTGAGCGCGCGCGTCAATGGTGTCGTGACCCAGATCCTGTTCAAGGACGGGCAGGACGTGCGGCAGGGCCAGCCGCTGTTCATCATCGATCCGCGCCCCTATCGCGCGACGCTCGAGCAGGCGCAGGCGCAGGTCGCGAGCGCGCGGGCGTCGCTCGCCAACGCCACTTCGGTCGCCGAGCGTTCGGCCAAGCTCGTCGCCGTTCAGGCGGTCAGCAAGGAGGAGCTCGAGAACGACCAGGCGACGGTGCGGACCGATCGCGCCAGCCTGCAGGCGGCGATCGCCAATGCCGACAATGCGCGGCTCAACTTGTCCTTCACCACCGTCTACTCGCCGGTTTCGGGGCGCGTCTCGAGCCGGCGCGTGTCGCTCGGCGATCAGGTGACTGCGCAAACCACGCTGCTCACCACGGTGGTCTCGCTCGATCCGATCTGGTTCACCTTCGACGGTGCCGAGAGCTTCTACCTGAAATATCAGCGCGAGGCGCAGAAGGGCCAGCGCGGCTCGTCGCGTACCGCGCAGAACCCGGTCGACATCCAGCTCGCCGACGAGACCGACTATCCGCATCACGGCCGGATGGCGTTCGTCGACAATGCGATCGATCCCGGCTCGGGCACGATCCAGGCGCATGCCGTCGTGCCCAATCCCAATCATTTCCTCACCCCCGGCATGTTCGGCCGCGCGCGCCTGCTCGGATCGGGCAATTATCGCGCGCTGCTCGTCCCCGACGAGGCGGTCGTGACCGACCAGGCGCGCAAGACGGTGTTTGTGCTCGGCCGCGACAACAAGGTCGCGACGCGCGTCGTCGAGACCGGACCCGAGGTGATGGGCCTTCGCGCGATCCGCAGCGGGCTGGCGCCGACCGATCTGGTCGTGCTCGACGGGCTGGCGATGCTCCAGCCGGGTGCGCAGGTCGACGCGACCAAGATCGTGATCAAGCCGCGCTCGCAGGATGCCGGACCGTCGACGACCTCGGTGACGGTGCCGCAGGCCTCGACCGCCTCGGTATCCGGCTCGGCGAACTGATCGGACGCAGATGCGCTTCCCCCATTTCTTCATCGAGCGGCCGATCTTTGCGGCGGTGCTGTCGATCCTGATCGTGATCGTCGGCCTCGTCGCCTATCCCTCGCTTCCCGTCGGCCAATATCCCGAAATCGCGCCGCCGACGGTGACGGTGACGGCGAGCTATCCCGGCGCCACCGCCGAGACGATGGCCGAGACGGTCGCGGTCCCGCTCGAGGAGCAGATCAACGGCGTCGAGAAGATGATCTATATGTCGTCGTCGTCGATCGGCGACGGCACGTTGACGATCACGGTGAGCTTCGGGCTCGGCACCGACGTCAACAATGCGCAGGTGCTCGTCCAGAACCGCGTGTCCGAGGCTGAGCCGCGTCTGCCTGAGGAAACGCGCAACATCGGCGTCACGGTGCGCAAGGCGTCGCCCAACTTCCTGATGGCGGTGGCGTTCAGTTCGCCCGATCATTCGCTCGATCAGCAATATATCTCCAACTATGTCGGCATCCAGGTCGAGGACCGGATCAAGCGCATCATCGGCGTCGGCGACGTCCGCGAGATCGGCGCGCGCGACTATTCGATGCGGATCTGGATCGATCCCGATCAGGCCGCTGCACGCAACCTGACCGTCGATGAAGTGATCACCGCGATCCAGGGCCAGAATGCGCAGGTCGCCGCCGGATCGATCGGCGCCCCGCCGTTCGGCACCAAGGGCAATGCCTTCCAGCTCGGCATCCAGACGATGGGCCGGCTGACCACGCCCGAGGAATTCGGCGATATCGTGCTCAAGCGCCGCGACGATGGTGGCCTGACCCGGCTTCACGACATCGCGCGGATCGAGCTCGGCGCGCAGGACTATACCACCAACGCCTATGTCAACGGCGAACCCGCGATCGTGCTCGGCATCACGCAGCTGCCCGGCACCAACGCGCTTGCCGCAGCGGATGCGATCCATGCCGCGCTCGCGGACATGAAGAAGAGCTTCCCGCCGGGGATGGATTACGCGATCCCCTATCACCCGACCGACTATATCTCGGAGTCGATCAAGGAGGTGAAGCACACGCTGGTCGAGGCGCTGATCCTCGTCGCGCTGGTGGTGCTGCTGTTCCTGCAGAGCTGGCGCGCGGCGATCATCCCGATCATCGCCATCCCGATCTCGCTGGTCGGCAGCTTCGCGGCGATGGATGCCTTCGGGTTCAGCCTCAACTCGCTCTCGCTGTTCGGTCTCGTGCTCGCGATCGGCATCGTCGTCGACGACGCGATCGTCGTGATCGAGAATGTCGAGCGACTGATGGAGGAAGAGGGGCTGACTGCCCGCGAGGCCGCGCACAAGACGATGGACGAGGTCTCCGGCGCGCTCATTGCGATCATGCTCGTGCTGTGCGGCGTGTTCATCCCGACCGCGTTCATTCCGGGCATTTCGGGCCAGTTCTACAAGCAGTTCGCGCTGACCATCGTGTCGGCGACCGCCTGCTCGGCATTCGTCTCGCTGACGCTGTCGCCCGCGCTTGCCGCGATCCTGCTCAAGCCGCGCCACCGCGACGCCGCGGTGCCCGCCGGTCCGCGCGGCTATCCCCGGCGCTTCGCCAACGGCTTCAATTCCACGTTCGACCGGCTTTCGGATCGCTACGGCAAGCTGACCGGCAAGTTCCTGCGCCGGCTCGCGCTGGTCGGCATCGCCTATGTCTGCCTGATCCTGCTCGCCGGCTGGCGCTTCACCGTGACACCGACCGGGTTCATCCCCGCGCAGGATCAGGGCTATCTGATCAATGCCGTCCAGATGCCGCCGGGCACCAGCCTCGAGCGCACCAGCGCGTTCATGCGCAAGGCGATCGGGCTGACCAAGACGATCGCCGACACGCAGGACAGCGTGGCGTTCGCCGGCTTCGATGGCGCCACCTTCACCACGGCGCCCAACGCCGGCGTGATCTTCGTCACGCACAAGGACAAGGTCGACGGCAAGCGCGTCGATGCCAACGACTATGCAGGCATCCTGCGCAAGACCTTCGCCAAGCTGACCGAGGGCGCGATCCTCGTCATCCCGCCGCCGCCCGTCCAGGGCATCGGCACCGGCGGCGGCTGGAAGATGGAGATCGAGGACCGCAACGGGCTCGGTTATCCCGCGCTCGCCAAGGCGGCGATGGGAATGATGATGGCGGCCAATCAGGCCGAGGGCATTACCTCCGCCTTCACCACCTTCAACACGCGCACGCCGCGTCTGACCGCCAATGTCGATCGCGAACATGCCGAGCAGCTCGGCGTGCCGGTGACCAGCGTGTTCTCCGCGCTCGGCACCTATCTCGGCTCGACCTACATCAACGACTTCAACTATCTCGGCCGCACCTGGCGCGTGACAGCGCAGGCCGATGCGCGCTTCCGCCAGCAGACTTCGGACATTGAGTCGCTCAGAACCCGCTCGGCGTCGGGTGCGATGGTGCCGCTCGGCTCGGTGCTCAACGTCCAGAACGACACGGGCCCTTACCGCGTCGTGCGCTACAACCTCTATCCCTCGGCCGAGCTCCAGGGCGACGCCGCGAAGGGCTATTCGTCGGGCCAGTCGCTCAAGACGATGGCGGGGCTCGCCGCCAAGATCCTGCCCAAGGGGATGAGCTACGAATGGACCGATCTGGCGTTCCAGCAGCAGCAGGCGGGCAATACGGGCATCTATGTGTTCGGGCTGGCGGTGCTGTTCGTCTTCCTGCTGCTCGCCGCGCAATATGAATCGATCGTGTTGCCGCTCGCGGTGATCCTGATCGTGCCGATGTGCCTGCTCGCCGCGATCGTCGGCGTCGACATCATGGGGATGGACAATAATGTGCTCACCCAGATCGGCCTGGTCGTGCTGATCGGGCTCGCCGCCAAGAATGCGATCCTGATCGTCGAGTTCGCCCGCCAGGGCGAGGATGAGGGGCTGACCCACCGCGAGGCCGCCGAGCGCGCCGCGCATCAGCGGCTCCGCCCGATCCTGATGACGTCGATCGCGTTCATCCTCGGCGTGCTGCCGCTGGTGCTGTCGCGCGGGCCCGGCTACGAGATGCGCGAGGCGCTCGGCGTCGCGGTGTTCTTCGGGATGATCGGCGTGACGCTGTTCGGCCTGCTGTTCACCCCGAGCTTCTACGTGATCACCAAGATGGCGGGCGAGCGCACCACCGAATGGACGCGCAGGCTGCGCCGCAAGCGCCGCCCCGGCGATCCGCTCGCCGAAGGAGAGGTGGCATGATGCCGTCGCGCAGGCTTCGCGCCGCCTTGGCGCTCCTCCCTGCGGTTGCGCTCGCAGGGTGCGCGGTCGGCCCCAATTATCATGTGCCGACCGTCTTGCCCGAGGCGAAGCAGCCCTTTGCCGAGGGGCAGGCCAGCACCATGCTCTCCGGCCAGCCATTGCCCGACAAATGGTGGGAGATGTACGACGATCCGGCGCTCGACCGGCTGATCGCGGACGCCTTCGCCTATAATACCGACATCCGCCAGGCGGCCGCCAACCTGCACCGGGCGCGTGCCGTGCTGTCCGAGCAGAAAGCGGGCCGGCTGCCCAGCACGACCACCTCGGCAGGCTATACCCGCGAGCGCGTGGGTACGGATTCGCTGTCGAGCGGCGCCGGGACGGGGGTGGTGAGCGGAGCCGCCGCCGGCCCCAGCCATTATGACTTCAACTATTATCAGGCCGGGTTCGATGCGAGCTACGAGGTCGACCTGTTCGGCCGCGTCAGCCGCTCGATCGAGGCGGCGCGTGCCGATACCGAGGCCGCCAAGGCGGCGCTCGACGGCGCGCGCATCTCGATCGCGGCGCAGGTCGCGCAGAGCTATGCCGACGCCTGCGGCTATGCCGCGCAGGCCGACGTCGCGCGCCAGACCGCCAAGCTCGAGGGCGATACGCGCGACCTGACGCAACGGCTGCTCGACGCCGGGCGCGGCACGCGCCGTGACGTCGATCAGGCCGCCGTGCTGGTCGAGCAGGCCAATGCGCAGGTGCCGCAGCTCGAGGGCGAGCGCCGCGCGCAGCTTTATGCGTTGGCGGCGCTGACCGGGCGCACCCCCGCCGAGGTGGACGGCACCGCCGCGCAGTGCCGCACCGTGCCCAAGGTCCGGACGACCATTCCGATCGGCGACGGTGCCGCGCTGCTCGCGCGCCGGCCGGACGTCCGCCAAGCCGAACGCACGCTTGCCGGCGACACCGCGCGGATCGGCATCGCGACCGCGGCGCTGTTCCCGTCGGTGACGCTCGCGGGTTCGGCGACGCTGGGTGCGCCCAAGATCGGCAATATCGGCAAGTCGGCGTCGTTCAGCTACTCGCTGGGGCCGCTGATCTCGTGGAGCTTCCCCAACATCGCGGTCGCCGAGGCGCAGATCCACCAGGCGCGGGGCACCGCCGAAGGCTCGCTCGCCGCGTTTCAGGGCACGATCCTGACCGCGCTCAAGGAATCCGAGCAGGCGCTGGCGCGCTATGCCGCGGCGCTCGACCAGAACGCCGCGCTGTCGCGCGCCGAGGCGGCGGCGGCGGATGCCGAGAAACTGTCGCGGATCCGCTTCGATACCGGCCGCGACAATTTCCTCAACCTGCTCGTGTCGCAGCAGAATCTGGCGTCGGCGCGCGAGGCGCTGGCACAGTCCGACACGACGGTCGCCGACGCGCAGGTCTCGTTGTTCAAGGCGTTGGGTGGTGGCTGGGAGAATGCGTCGCCGATCGCCTATGCCTCGCCCGGCGCGCAGGCGCGCAATCCCTCGCTGCAGGGCGTCTCGAAGCCGTAGCAGCCCTGCGCATTTCTTCTTCTTCGTCATCCCGGACTCGATCCGGGATCCATACACGCGGCGCCCCTCGGTCGAACGCTGCGTGTATGGATTCCCGCCATCGAGGGAATGGCGGGGTCATGCTGTGACAAGGCTGATTGGCGTCGACGCTGCCTAGCAACCATGTTGCGCGGTCGCACAATATCGTTACGTTGCCCTCTTCCCCGCCCCCGCGATCGCCGCTAGGGAGCGGGAAAGGGTCGCGCGGCGTTTCCGTCCTGCGAACCCGAGAGGAGGATCAGGATGGTCGACGAGGCGGGCCGCAATCTCCGGCCGTTGACGCTGCACGTTCCCGAGCCGAAATATCGGCCCGGCGACACGGTGTCGTTTGACGACATGGTGTTTCCCGCGGCAGGAAGCGTCGCGCGGCCGCCGGTCGATGCCGATCCGGCAACGATGCGGGACCTCCCCTATACGTTGATCCGCGTGCTCGACGCCGACGGCAGTGCGGTCGGCGAGTGGAATCCTCGACTGTCGACGGATCGCCTGCTCCGCATCCTGCGCGGCATGATGCTCACCCGCATCTACGATGACCGCATGTTCCGCGCGCAGCGCCAGGGCAAGACCAGCTTCTACATGAAGTGCACCGGCGAGGAGGCGGTCGCGGTCGCCGCCGCCGAGGCGCTCGACCGCGACGATATGTGCTTTCCCTCCTATCGCCAGCAGGGGCTGCTGATCGCGCGGGATTGGTCGCTGGTCGACATGATGTGCCAGGTCTATTCGAACGCCGGCGACCGGCTCAAGGGCCGCCAGCTGCCGATCATGTATTCGGCCAAGGATGCCGGCTTCTTCTCCGTCTCAGGCAATCTCGGCACGCAATATCCGCAGGCGGTCGGCTGGGCGATGGCGAGCGCGGCCAAGGGCGACACGCGGATCGCGGCGAGTTGGGTGGGCGAGGGGACCACGGCGGAGGGCGACTTTCACGCCGCCTGCACGTTTGCGAGCGTGTTCCGTGCGCCGGTGATCCTCAACATCGTCAACAATCAGTGGGCGATCTCGTCCTTCGCGGGCTTCGCCGGCGGCGAATCGACCACCTTCGCCGCGCGCGGGCTGGGCTATGGCATCGCTGCGCTGAGGGTCGACGGCAATGACCCGCTCGCGGTCTATGCCGCGACCGAATGGGCGGCGGAGCGCGCGCGGACCAACCACGGGGCGACGCTGATCGAGCATTTCACCTACCGCGTCGAGGCGCATTCGACCTCGGACGATCCGGGCGCCTATCGCCCCGCCGACGAGGCGCTGCACTTTCCGCTCGGCGACCCGATCGCGCGGCTCAAGACGCACCTGATCGCGCTCGGCGAATGGGACGACGCGCGGCACGATGCGCTCCGGACGGAGCTCGTGGCGCAGGTCCGCGACGCCGGGCGCGAGGCCGAGAAGCAGGGCGTGCTCTCGGGCACCGCGTTCAACCACGGCTTCGAGACGATCTTCGAGGATGTGTTCGAGACGATGCCGCAGCATCTCAAGGAACAGAGCGACTGGATGGCCGAGGAACGACGGGTGGCGGGCGTATGATGTCTTATTGTTCTCCGGCGAAGGCCGGGGCCCAGCCTGATCACATTGCCGCGCGGCAGCGCGGCGCCCGCTGCCGCGTGCATGTCTTGTCTGGCTGGGCCCCGGCCTTCGCCGGGGAACGGGAGTCGCTTCGATGACCCGCATGAACATGATCCAGGCGATCAACAGCGCGATGGACGTCGCGATGGAACGCGATCCCGACGTGATGGTGATGGGCGAGGATGTCGGCTATTTCGGCGGCGTATTCCGCGCGACCGCGGGCCTGCAGAAGAAATATGGCAAGACGCGCTGCTTCGATGCGCCGATCAACGAATGCGGGATCATCGGCGTCGCGGTCGGCATGGCGGCCTATGGGCTGCGGCCGGTCCCCGAGATCCAGTTTGCCGACTATATCTATCCGGGGATGGACCAGCTCGTCTCGGAGGCGGCGCGGCTGCGCTATCGCTCGGGCGGCGAGTTCACTTGCCCGATCACGGTGCGCAGCCCGTTTGGCGGCGGCATTTTCGGCGGCCAGACGCACTCGCAGTCGCCCGAGGGCATTTTCACGCACGTCTCGGGGCTCAAGACGGTGATCCCCTCCAATCCCTATGATGCCAAGGGGCTGCTGATCGCCGCGATCGAGGATCCCGATCCGGTGCTCTTCTTCGAGCCCAAGCGCATCTATAACGGCCCGTTCGACGGCCATTACGACCGTCCGGTCTCGCCCTGGTCCAAACATGGCTCGTCCGAGGTGCCCGAGGGCCATTATACCGTCCCGCTCGGCAAGGCCGCGATCGTCCGCGCGGGCGAGGCGGTGACGCTGCTGTGCTACGGCACGATGGTGCATGTCGCGCTCGGCGTGGTCGAGGAGGCCGGCGTCGACGCCGAGGTGATCGACCTGCGCACGCTCGTGCCGCTCGACATCGACACGATCGTAGCGTCGGTCGAGAAGACCGGGCGATGCCTGATCGTCCACGAGGCGACGCGCACCAGCGGTTTCGGTGCCGAACTGTCGGCGCAGGTGCAGGAGCGCTGCTTCCACCATCTCGAAGCGCCGATCGAGCGCGTCACCGGCTGGGACACGCCTTACCCCCACAGCCTCGAATGGGCCTATTTCCCGGGTCCCGTACGCATCGGCGAAGCGCTCAAGCGCGTGATGAAGGATTGATCGCATGGCTCGCGTGAACTTCCGCCTCCCCGACATCGGCGAAGGCATTGCCGAGGCCGAGATCGTCGGCTGGCACATCAAGGTCGGCGACATGGTCGAGGAGGATCAGCCCGTCGCCGATATGATGACCGACAAGGCGACCGTCGAGATGGCGGCGCCGGTCACGGGCCGCGTGATCGAGATCGCGGGCGCGGTCGGCGACCAGATTCCGATCGGATCGACGCTGGTGGTGTTCGAGACCGAAGCGGAGCTTGGCGGAGAAACCGCTTCGGCGCTGGGCGACGGACCCGAGGCGGCGGATGCGACGCCGCCCGCCGACATGGCAGTGACGCCCGCCCCATCCATCCCCGTTCGCCCTGAGCCTGCCGAAGGACGGGCTGCGAGCGCATCGCCTGAGCCGCGAGCTTCAACTGCGCTCGGCACGAACGGTAGTGAGGCCGCCGCCTCGCACGGAGCGCCCGCGCGCAAGCCGCTTGCCTCTCCCGCCGTGCGCCAGCGCGCCAAGGATCTTGGCGTCGATCTCGCCGACATCAAGCCCGCCGTCGGCGATCGCATCCGCCACGCCGATCTCGATGCTTTCCTCAGATATCAGGGCGGCACCCAGACCGCGTCTGCGCCCGCCCGCGCCCCGATCACGTCGACCGACGACACTATCGAGGAGATCAAGGTCACCGGCCTGCGTCGCCGCATCGCCGAGAACATGGCCGAGGCCAAGCGTCGCATTCCGCATTTCGCCTATGTCGAGGAGTGCGACGTCACCGCCGTCGAGGCGCTGCGCCAGGCGATGAACGCAGCGCGTGGCGAGCGGCCAAAGCTCACCATGCTGCCCTTCCTGATCCGCGCGATGATCAAGGCCGCGGCCGATTTCCCGATGGTCAACGCGCGTTACGACGACGAGGCGAACATCGTCAGCCGCTACGGCGCGGTGCATCTCGGCATGGCGACGCAGACCGACGCAGGGCTGTCCGTGCCCGTGATCCGCGATGCGCAGCGCTTCGACGTCTGGGGCCTCGCCGCCGAGATCGTCCGCCTCGCCGACGCGACGCGCCGCGGCAAGGCGAAGCGCGAGGAATTGTCGGGGTCGACGATCACGCTGACCTCGCTCGGCGCACTCGGCGGGATCGTCTCGACGCCGGTGATCAACCGTCCCGAGGTCGCGATCGTCGGGGTCAATCGCATCGTCGAGCGGCCGGTGGTGGTCGAAGGCCGGATTGAGGTGCGCAAGTGCATGAACCTGTCCTCCTCCTTCGATCACCGCGTCGTCGACGGGATGGACGCGGCGAAATTCATCCAGGCGGTCAGGCGGCTGATCGAGGTGCCCGCGCTGCTGTTCGCGGACTGATCCGTCAGCTGCCCATTTGCGGGTGGAACATCCGGCCGCGGTCGGTCCACAGGATGATCAGGATGCCGATGCTCCCGGCGAGCACGAAGCCCGCGGTCATCGGCAGCGTCGTGCCGTTAAACTGCTGGCCGATCAACGTACCGATGATCGAGCCGCCGACCATCATGACGAAGCCCTGAACCGACGCCGCGGTGCCGGCGAGCGAGGCGAGCGGCTCCATCGCGATGGCGCTGAAATTGCCCGCCGACAGGCCGAAGCTGAACATGGCGATCGCCTGGAACAGCCCGAAGGTCCAGATCGACTCGCCGCCGCCCAGCACGACGAGAAGGTGGACGATCTCGGCGATGGTCATGGTGACGATCGCCGCGTGGCCCAGCCGGCGCGTCCCGAGCCGCTCGACGAGCCGCGAGTTGAGCAGCGATGCCACCCCCATCGCGCCCGCGATCAGCGCGAATACGGGCGGCATCAGCCGGGGAGCGTGGAAGACATCGGCAAACACCTGCTCGATCGAGCTGATGAAGCCGAGCAGGGAGCCCTGGAGCAGCGCCTGGACGAGCATGTAGCCGCATGCCTGACGCGTCGTCAGCGCGATCTTGAAGCCGAGCAAAACCGTCCTCGCCTCGATCGGCCTGCGGTAATCGGGATGGAGCGTTTCGGGCAGCCTCAGCGCGATCCAGGTGAACACGGTCGCCGCGAAGGCCCCGAGCGCCAGGAACAGCCCCTGCCACGGGAAGACCAGCATGATGATCTGCCCGATCGACGGCGCGAGCACGGGCACCGCGAGGAAGATCATCATCGCCAGCGACATCACGCGCGCCATCTGGCGGCCACCATAGCAGTCGCGCACCATCGAGGTCGCGACCACACGCGTCGCCGCGATCGCGGCGCCCTGCAGGACGCGCAGCGTGAGCAGCGAGGTAAAGCTCGGGGCGAACGCAATGCCGACGCAGCAGACCGCATAGCCGGCCATGCCGCCGAGCATGAGCCGCTTGCGCCCATAACGATCGGATAGCGGGCCGTAGAAGATCGTCGCGATGCCGAAGCCGAGCACGAACGAGGTGATGATCCACTGCCGTTCATTCTCGTCGGCGACGCCCAGCGAATGCCCGATCGCTGGCAATGCCGGCAGCATCGTGTCGATGCCAAGCGCCATCATCGCCATCATCGCCGCGATCATGCCGACGAATTCGCGAAAGCCGATGCCCGCGTGCGGGCTGGCGACGACGACGTGCGGCGCCATCTGCTCGGGGGTACTCATTGCGTCCACGCCGACCCCTTACGCGAAGCGACCGGCGTGGCAAAGCGCGATGCCGCGCCGCCAAGCCTCAGGATTTGAGATGCCGCTCGACGAATGCGGCGGCTGCGCCGAGCAGACCGGGCTGCTCGTAGGTGATGAGCTTGACCGGGATGGTCGCCATCCGCGCCTCGAAGCGGCCCTTGAGGATGTAGCGCCCGGCGAAGCCCGATTGCGGCAGGTGATCCTTGATCCGCACGCCGACGCCGCCGGCGATCACGGTACCCGCCCAGGCGCCGTGCGCGAGCGCGAGGTCGCCGGCGACCGCGCCCAGCGACAGGCAGAAACGATCGAGCGCGGCCGAGGCGAGCACGTCCGATCCGCCGAGCGCCGCCTTCCAGAGCTGGCTGTCGTCGCCGACCGGCACGGTGCGGCCTTCGATCGCGGCAAGCGCCTCGTAGATGTTGGCGAGCCCCGGCCCCGACACGACCCGCTCGATCGACACCCGGCGATAGCGGGTGCGCAGCCGCTGGAGTATCTGGTCCTCGAGCTTGTCGAGCGGCGCGAAGTCGATGTGCCCGCCCTCGGTCTCGATCACCAGCACCTGGCCGGCGTGGCGGTGGAGCTGCGCGACGCCGAGCCCCGTACCTGGCCCGACGATGCTGATCGTGCCTTCGCTCGCGAAGGGCTCGTCGGGGCCGCACAGATGGAGCAGATGCTCGGGCTTCAAATGCCCGACCGCATAGCCGATCGCCCCGAAATCGTTGACGATCTCGAAGCGGTCGAGCCCGAGCGCCGAGGGGATCAACGCCGGGCGCACGACCCAGGGGCTGTTGGTGAGCTTGAGCACGTCGCCGCCGATCGGCCCGGCGAACGAGATGGCGCCGTCCTTCGGAAGCGGCCGGCCGATCTTGTCGGCAAAGGCCTCCCAGGCGCTGCGCAGACTGGCATAGGCGTGGGTGGCGAGCGTCACGACCTCGCCGAGTTCGATCGAGTGGTCGTCGCCGACGGTCGCGAGCGCGAAGCGCGCATTCGTGCCGCCGATGTCCACCGTAACAAGTTCAGTCATGCGCCTCTCCTGGCGGGCTCCGCATCGCGCGGATTATGCCGCGATCACGCGCTGTAGCATCGCGCGGCGCGCGATGACAGCGCTTGCCATGTTCGAGCCGGACCATGATGATCAGAGCCGATGCTTCGCCACTTCGGGCAGCAGGATGCGGTCGATCGCCTTGGCGACGCCGTCGTCGTCGTTCGACGCGCTGACCCAGTCGGCCTCGGCCTTCACCTCGGCCGGCGCCTGGCCCATCGCGATCGCGACCGCGGCGCGCTTGAGCATCGGGATGTCGTTGGGCATGTCGCCGATCGCGACCGTCTCGCTCAGCGGGATGTCGATCGCCGCGCACAGCGCGATGATGCCGTCGCCCTTGTTGGCGAGCGGGTGCGTGATGTCGCAATAATAGGTCTGCGAGCAGGACACCTCGGCATTCTCGCCGAGCGCCGCCTGCGCGTCGGACTGGAGCTTGGCGATCAGGGCGACATCGTCGCTGACCCCGACGATCTTGTCGATCCGGCCATGCAGCGCCTCGAAATCCTCGGTGACGATCGGTTCGACCATCGCCGCGCGACGCTCGTGCGGGACGTGCGGATTGGTGTCGTCAGTGGCGAACCAGTTGCCGTCGGCAAACGCCCAGGTGGTGGCGCCACTCGCGCGAACGATCTCGATCGCGCTGCGGCTGGCCTCCGCCGACAGATGGCGCGCCGTCAGGATATCGCCCGACGGCATCACCAGCGTGCCGCCGTTGAACGCGCCGAGCGGCGCGGTCAGCCCAAGCGCCTTGGCGATGGGGAGGATGCCGGACGGCGGCCGCGCGCTGATCAGCGTCATCGTCAGGCTCGCCTTGATCAGCCGGTGCGCCGCGTCGACCGTCGCTTCGGCGAGACTCTTGTCCTTGCGGACGAGCGTGCCGTCGACATCCGAGACCAGAAGGCGGATCGGATGGTCGCTCAATCTATCGGATGCCATGTGCGATCGTCCCTTGCCATCAGTGCGTCGGCGCTCGCCGGTCCGGCGGAGCCGGGTTCATAATCTTCGGGCGCGCCGTCCTTCGCCCACTGGCGCAGGATCGGCTGCACGATCGCCCAGCCGCGCTCGACCATGTCGGCGCGCTGGAACAGCGACTGGTCGCCGATCAGCACGTCGTAGAGCAACGTCTCGTAGCCGGTGCGCTGACCGAGATCGAACGCATCCTTGTAGCGGAAGTCCATCGATACCTCGGCGGTATCGACCACCGGCCCGGGCTTTTTAGCGACGAACTGCAGATCGATTCCCTCGTTGGGCTGGATCTGGATGATCAGCTTGTTGGGCGGGATCTTGGCGATGTCGGCGTTGCGGAACATGGCGAGCGCGTTGCGCTTGAATTGGATCACGATCTCGGTGTCGCGTGCGGCAAGCGCCTTGCCGGTGCGCAGATAGAAGGGCACGCCCGCCCAGCGCCAGCTGTCGACGAGCAGCTTGAGCGCGACATAGGTCTCGGTCTTGCTGTCCTTGGCGACGTCCTCCGCCTGCAGATAGGCGCCGACCTTCCGGCCTCCCGCCGAGCCCGCCGTATAGCGCCCGCGAACCGCCTGCTTGCGCGCTTCCGCCGCGGTGGGCACGCGCACCGCGTCGAGCAGCTTGGCCTTCTCGTTGCGCACGGCTTCCGCGCCGAAACTGTTCGGCGGCTCCATGCCGACCATCGCGAGCAGCTGGAACAGGTGGTTGGGGACCATGTCGCGCATCGCGCCGGTCGCATCGTAGAAGGCGCCGCGCGTACCGACGTCGACCGTCTCGGCCGCGGTGATCTCGACATGATCGACGTAGCGGCTGTTCCACACCGCTTCCATGAATGCATTGCCGAAGCGCGCAACCATGATGTTCTGCACCGTTTCCTTGCCGAGGAAATGGTCGATCCGGTAGATCTGCGTCTCGTCCATCACGCCGAGCAGCGTCTTGTTGAGCGCCTTGGCGGAGGCGAGATCATGGCCGAACGGCTTCTCGACGACGAGGCGGCGGAAGCCGCGCTTTTGTTCGAGCATGCCCGCCTTGGCGAGCTGCTCGGCGATCGTGCCGAAGAAGCTCGCCGAGGTGGCGAGATAGAAGGCGACATTGGCTTCGTCCGCCATCCGCTTGGCGAGATCGGCATAGGTCTGCGCGTCGTCGAAATCGCCCTGGACGTAGGAGACGCGCTTGCGCCGCCTGGCCCATGCCGCCTTGATCGCCCGGTCGCCCAGATCGAGATGTTCCTCGAGCTGCGTCTGGATGCCCTCGTCGGCACCGCGGCTGACGACGACGATGTCGAGCGCGTCGCCGATCAGCCCGTCGCGCGTGAGGTTGACCAGGGCGGGCGTCAGCAGGCGGCGCGAGAGGTCCCCTGCGCCGCCGAAGATCACCAACGTCGCGGGCGGGGCGGGATCGCCCGCCGCGACGGTCTTGCGGTCCGGCATTATTGCGGAATCTCCACATGCCCGCCAAAGCCGTGGCGCATCGCCGAAAGCAGCTTGTCACCGAACGTGTTGTCGCTGCGCGAACGGTAGCGCGCGAACAGCGCGGCCGAGAGCACATAGGCCGGCACTGCCTCTTCCATCGCGGCCTCGACGGTCCAGTGACCCTCGCCCGAATCCGCGACCACGCCGCTATAATCGGTGAGATCGTGATTCTCGTAGAGCGCGTCGGCCGCCAGATCGAGCAGCCACGACGAGATGACCGAACCGCGGCGCCAGACCTCGGCAATGTCGGGCAGGTAGAGATCGAAACGCTCGTCCTCGGGCAGCTTGTCGCTGTTCTTGGTCTTGAGCACGTCGAAGCCCTCGGCATAGGCCGCCATCAGGCCATATTCGATGCCGTTGTGGACCATCTTGACGAAGTGGCCCGCGCCAGCGGTGCCCGCATGGATATAGCCGCGCTCGGCGGCGATCGCATCGCCCTCGCGGCCGATCGTGCGCGGGATGGTGCCCAGGCCCGGGGCGAGCGCGTCGAAGATCGGGTCGAGCCGCTCGACGACGTCCTTGGGACCGCCGATCATCATGCAGAAGCCGCGCTCGAGGCCCCAGACGCCGCCCGAGGTGCCGACGTCGACATAGTCGATGCCCTTCTCGGCCAGCGCCTTCGAACGGCGGATGTCGTCCTTGTAGAAGGTATTGCCGCCGTCGATGATCGTGTCGCCCTTGTCGAGCAGGCCCGACAGCGTCTCGACCGTGTCCTCGGTGATCTTGCCCGCGGGCAGCATCACCCAGATGTGGCGCGGCGTCGCCATCTTGCCGATCACGTCGGCGAGCGCGGGTACGCCGATCGCCCCGTTTTCGGCCACCTTGGCAACTGCCTTCGGATCCTGGTCGAACGCCACGACCTCATGGCCATGCTTCATCAGGCGGTTGGCGATACCCGCACCCATACGGCCGAGGCCGATCATTGCGATCTGCATGTCGTTGCGTTCCTGTCTCAGAAATTAGATGGTCGCGGCGTCCAACGCCCGACCGAGCGCTTCGAGCCCGGTCTTTTCGTCCTTGAGGTGGACGCGCAGCACGCGCTGCCCGCGCGAGGCGAGCACGTCGAGATCGCCGCGCGCCTGCGCCACCTGCACCGTGCCGAAGCTCGCCCGCTTGCCCGGGATCGCGATGTCCTGGCTGGGCTCGCGGGTGATCTCGAGGAAGATGCCTTCCTTGGGACCACCCTTATAGGCCTGGCCCGTCGAGTGGAGGAAGCGCGGGCCGAAGCCGGCGACCGTCGCGATCGTGTGCGTGTCGCGGACCTTGACGCGCATCGCCTCGATCGCCGCCTCATGCGCTTCGTTGCGCTCGCAATAGACGAGGAAACCCGCATAATCCTTGGGCTTGGCGGTGCCGAAATGCGCCTTCAGGATCGCGGTCGCATCCGAACCCTCGATCGCGGTCGGCGCAAAGAAGGCGAAGTCGCCATCCTCGTAGAAGGCGGTCTCGGGTTCGAGCTGGCCCGACTGCTCATATTTGTCGATCAGCTGGCGCGTCTGGATCTTGGCGTCCTCGACGTCGGGCTGGTCGAACGGGTCGATCCCGATCACCGCACCCGCGACCGCGGTCGCGACCTCCCAGCGGACGAACTCCTGGCCGATGTCCTCCTTGGTCTGCAGCACGATCGTGACGATCGGCTGCCCGGCGGCTTTCAGCGCATCGAGCTTGGCGTGATCGTCGCTCATCTCGTCGCCCTCGAGGTGGAGATGCACGAACAGCCGATCGTCGCCATAGACCGACGGATCGCCGAGTGGCTCGAGATCGACGGGGACGATGCCCTTGCCCTGCTTGCCGGTGGATTCGGCCAGCAGTTGCTCGAGCCATGAGCCGAACGGCTTCAAGGTCGGGGAGGGGACCAGCGTCAGCTTGTCGCGGCCGTTGACCGCGGCGGTGCCGATGATCGCGCCGAAGGTGACGCCCGGGTTCGAGGCGGGCGGCGCGTCGGGGCCGACCGAATTGACCATCGTCTTGATCCGCTCGAACCATTTGGGCGTGTCGATGCCGATCGCGGCGGCGGGCACCATGCCGAATGCCGAGAGCACCGAATAACGGCCACCAATTGCCGGATCACCGTAGAAGATGTGCGCAAAGCCGTCTTCCTTCGCGGTCTTCTCGAGCTTCGAGCCGGGATCGGTGACCGCGACGAAGCGTCCGCCCGCCTTGCCTTCGCCGAGCGCCTGCTCGACACGCGCGAAGAAATAGGCGCGCAACAGTTCGGGCTCCATCGTCGAGCCCGATTTGGACGAGACGATGAACAGCGTGTTGGCCGGGTCGATCGCGTCGGCCACGGTCGCGACCTGGCCCGGATCGGTGCTGTCGAGCGCGTGCAGCTTGGGCGAACCCGATGCCGACCCCAGGATGCGCCCGATCACCTCGGGCCCGAGGCTGGAGCCGCCCATGCCGAGCAGGACGACGTCCTTATATTGCTTGGCCTCCTGGGTGAGCGCTGCGAGCTTCGCTCCGTCGACCTGCTCGCCCTTGGCGGCGGCGAGCCAGCCAAGCCATTTGCCCTCGTCCTTGCCGGTCCACATCGAGGCATCGTGCGCCCACAGCTTGCGCGACCAGCCTTCTTTGCGCGCACGCTCGATCATGTTCTTGACCGCCGCGGCAAGATCGTCGGGCAGGTCGACGGTCATCGTGTCGAGCTTCTTGCCGAGGAATTGCGCGCGCTTGTCGGCAACCGCGCCATATAGCGAGTCCGCGGCGTCGGCGAAGCTGCGCACCCCGTCCTCGACGAGTTGCGCGGTGACGCCGGGGAGATCGAGACCGAGGCGGTCGGCTTCGCTCAGCACCCTTTTCGCGCCGTCTATATCGGCCGTGATCGCTTCGGCGGTCTCGCCATGATCACGGAACGCGTCCATCGTCTTGGGCGGCATCGTGTTGACGGTGTCGCGGCCGATCAGCGTCTCGACATAGAGGACGTCCGAATAGCTCGGATCCTTGGTGCCGGTCGACGCCCACAGCAGCCGCTGCGGCATCGCGCCCTTCTCGGCGAGCGCCTGCCAGCGCGCAGAGGCGCTGACCTCGAGATAATGCTGATAGGCGATCTTGGCGTTGGCGATCGCGACCTTGCCGCGGATCGCCTTGAGCGCGTCGACGTCGTCGCCGCCCGCCTTGATCTTCTCGTCGATCTTCTTGTCGATCACGCCGTCGATCCGGCTGACGAAGAAGCTCGCGACCGAGGCGATTTTGTCGACCGGCTCACCCTTGGCAACGCGCGCCTCTAGTCCGGAAATATAGGCTTCGAGCACCGCCTTGTACGCATCGACCGCGAACAGCAGCGTGACGTTGATGTTGATGCCGTCCTCGATCGCCATCTGAATCGCGGGCAGGCCGGGCTTGGTGCCCGGGATCTTGACCATCAGATTCTTGCGGTCGACCGTCTTCCACAGCCGGCGCGCGGCCGCGATCGTGTCGTCGGTCGCCATCGCGAGATAGGGCGAGACCTCGATCGAGACGTAGCCATCCTTGCCGTCGAGCTTCTCGTACACCGGTGCCAGCGTATCGCAGGCGTCCTGAATGTCCTTGATCGCGAGCATCTCGTAGCTGGTCTCGACGGTGGCGTCGGCCTCGTCGATGTCCTTCTCGAGCTGCTCGTCATAGGCGTCGCTATGGCCGATCGCCTTTTCGAAGATCGAGGGATTGGAGGTGACGCCGGTCAGGCCGTCGTCCTCGACGAGCCGCTTGAGGCCGCCCCCCGCCATGAATGTGCGATCGACGAAATCGAGCCAGACCGCTTGTCCGGCATTTTCGAGCGCGTGCAGTCGGTTGGTCACAGGTCCATCGTCCTTCTGGTCCGCGCGGTCGGCGATTGCGTCGATCGGGTCGCTCATCATTTGGTCCTTTCGATCACGTCGCGTGCCACCTTAATGACATTGTCGACGCTGAAGCCGAATTTGTCCGCAAGCTTGGCGATCGGGGCCGAGGCGCCGAAGGTCGACATGGTGATCGTCTCGCCGTCGAAGCCGACATAGCGGTCCCAGCCAAACTCGCTGCCCATCTCGATCGCGACACGGGCGCGTACCGACGGCGGCAGCACGCTGTCCTTATAGGCCTTGTCCTGCACCTCGAAGCGATGGAAGCTCGGCAGCGAGACGACGCGCGCATTGGTGCCGCCTTCCTTGAGCTTCTCGGCGGCCGCGACCGCGAGCCCGAGTTCGGTGCCGGTGGCGATCAGGATGACGTCGGGCTCGCCCTCATCCTTCGTCACAACGTATCCGCCCTTGAGCAGCCCTTCAGCCGAATTATACTTGGTGCGGTCGAGCGTCGGCATCGGCTGGCGCGAGAAGACCAGCACGCTCGGCGTCTTCTGCGCATCGAGCGCTGCCTTCCACGCAAAAGCGGTTTCGTTGGCGTCGCCGGGGCGGATCGTGTCGAGCCCGGGGACGGCGCGCAGCGAGGCGAGCTGCTCGATCGGCTGGTGGGTGGGGCCGTCCTCGCCGACGCCGATCGAGTCGTGCGTGAACACGAAGATCGTCGGGATCTGCATGATCGCCGCGAGCCGCAGCGTCGGTCGCATGTAATCCGAGAAAACGAAGAAGGTGCCGGTGTAGGAGCGCAGATAGCTCAGCGCCATGCCGTTGGCGGCGGCGCCCATGCCGTGCTCGCGAATGCCGAAGTGCATGTTGCGGCCGTCATAGCTGCCCGCCTCAAATGAGCCGGCGTCCTTGACGTCGGTCTTGGTCGAGGGCGAGAGATCGGCGGCACCGCCGACCAGCCAGGGGACGGCGGGCGCGATCGCGTTGAGCACCTTGCCGCTTGCCTCGCGGCTGGCCATGCCCTTGGCGTCGGCGTCGAAATGCGGGAGCGCGGCGTCCCAGCCCTCGGGCAGATCGCCCGCGAGCATCGTATCGAGCTCCTGGCCGAGCTTGGGAAATTTGGTGCGATACTCGCCGACCAGCGTCTCCCAGTCTTCACGCGCCTTCGTGTTGCGGCCGATCGCCTGCTCGAAATGCGCCTTGGCTTCCGGCGGCACGCGGAACTGCGCGTCCTCGGGCCAGCCATAGCTCTTCTTGGCGCCGCGGATCTCCTCCTCGCCGGGCGCATCGGAATGCGCCTTGTGCGTGCCGGCGCGCGTCGGGAAGCCGATGCCGATCACCGAGCGGACCTCAATGAAGGTCGGCCTGTCGGTGGTCGCCTTGAACTCCTCGATCGCCTTGGCGAAGGCGGCGGTGTCCTCGGCGTCATCGATGAGGATGGTGTGCCAGCCATAGGCCTTGAAGCGCTCGATGACATTTTCGTCGAAGGCGAGGTTGGTGTCGCCCTCGATCGTGATGTCGTTCGAGTCATAGACCCAGCAGAGGTTGGCGAGCTTGAGATGGCCCGCGATCGACGCCGCCTCGGAGGCGACGCCTTCCATCATGTCGCCGTCGGACGAAAAGACGTAGGTGTCGTGGTCGAAGATGTCGAAGCCGGGCTTGTTGAAATGCGCCGCGAGCCAACGCTCGGCGATCGCGAAGCCGACCGAATTGCCGCAGCCCGCGCCGAGCGGGCCCGTCGTCGTCTCGACGCCGGTGGTGTCGCGATATTCGGGGTGGCCGGGCGTCTTGGACGAGAGCTGGCGGAACTGCTTGATGTCGTCGAGGCTCACCGCGGGCTCACCCGTCGGCTTGCCATGCTCGTCGACCTCGATCGTGCCCGAGAGGTGGAGCAGCGAATAGAGCAGCATCGAGGCGTGGCCGCACGACAGGATGAAGCGGTCGCGGTTGGGCCATAGCGGCGCCTTGGGGTCGAACCGGAGATATTTGGTCCACAATGTCTCGGCAATCGGCGCCAGCGACATTGGTGTGCCGGGATGGCCGCTATTGGCCTTTTGCACGGCATCCATCGCCAGCGTCCGGATGGTGTCGATGGCGAGCCGGTCGATCGAGCCGTCCTCCGTCACCTGGTGGGAAGGACGGGTGACGGTATCGGTATCGCTCATCGGTTAATCCCCGGAAGACGCGCTGGAAAGACAAGCGCGATCTGCCGCGTGCAACGGCCCGATGCAAGGCCGGTTCCGCTTTGCAGCAGGTTTAATTGCGCCGTTCGAGTCGCGCGGTCCCTTCGTCGCGTCCAACGAACAGCGCGTCGATCTCGGTCAGGAAAAGCCCATGGCCGAGCATTCCCGGCACCGCTGTCAATGCCGATGCCAAACCAGCTGGATCGGTTATGGGGCCGAAACGACAATCGATCAGCAGGTTAGCCTGGTCGCTGAGTACCGGCGTTCCATCGGGCATCATGCGGACGATCGGCTCGCCGCCCAGCGCACGCACCGCGTCCGACACGAAGTTGCGCGCGAAGGGAAGTACCTCGATCGGCAGCGGGCGCGTCCCGAGCGTCGCGACGGTCTTGCCGGAATCGACGATGCAGATCATCCGCGCAGCGGAGGTGGCGACGATCTTCTCGCGGAGCATCGCGCCGCCGCCGCCCTTGATCGCGCGGAACGCCGGATCGATCTCGTCGGCACCGTCGATGACAAGATCGGTATGTGCGACGTCGGCGAAGTCGAGCATCGCGATTCCGGCGGCGCGCGCCGCCGCCTCGGTGGCAAGCGAGGTGCCGACCGCGGTGACCTGCAACCCTTCGCGGACGCGACGGCCGAGCGCGGCAATGGCGAAGGCCGCCGTACTGCCGGTGCCGAGGCCGACGAGCATCCCGCTCGCGATCTCGGCAACGGCAGCCTCGGCGGCCTCGCGTTTGGCTCTGTCTGTCGCGGTACCGGTCGCCATGACCGTGGCTATATCAAGCCTCGACGGGCGCGTCCTGCTTCACCTTGGGCGGGCGGCCGCGCGGGCGAGGCGGCGTGGCCGGATCCTTGGCTGGCTTGGCGGCCTTCACGGCCTTGGCGCGCGCGGGCTTGCCGGCCGCGGTTGCCTCGGCCGGCACATCGGCCTTCTTGCGGCCGAGCCCGATCGCCTGCGCGAGGCCGCGGCGCTGCTCCGCATAGGCAGGCGCGACCATCGGATAGTCGCGCGGCAACTTCCACTTGGTGCGATATTCATCGGGCGTCATGCTGTAGTTGGTGCGCAGATAGCGCTTGAGCATCTTGAGCTTCTTGCCGTCCTCGAGACACACGATGTAATCATGCTTGATCGACGAACGAACGGGAACCGCCGGCTGGGGCTCGGGCTCTTCGGTCTTTACGGGCGTGCCCAGACCGGATAGCGCCGAATGGACCTGAGAGATGAGATCGGCGACCTCGTTTGTCGCGACTCGATTATTGGCGACGTGCGCGGCGACGATGTCGGCGGTCAGGCTCAACAGTTCGTTGTTCAACTCTTCGGTCACCACGGCTTCTCCATCGGGCAAGTTTCGGCGGCTACCGGCGAGCCGCGCCACACGCGCCGCGTATCTAGACTTTTGAGCGGGTCGATCAAGTGTCCATTACGGCAGTGTGACAAAATCCTGCGATGGTCTTGCCGAATACGGAATAAAATGTTGACCCATTTGGCCGCGCCACCGGCCTTTTTGCCGGTGCTTCTCGGTTCGTCGTAGATGGCGACGCGAGGCCGGCGCCGATCGATTGAGGGCTCGACGAGATCGTCGATGTGACCCGACCATCATGCGCGGGCGAAGGCGGCCCGGCCCGGACAAGGGGCGGCACGGCACCCACCGGCAATCGAGAGCGTTTTCAGCTGTTTACCGAAAGCACCAGCTTGGGATCGGGAATATCGTCCGCTTCGTGCCCCTCGATCGGCAGTACCGCGGTGCCGATCGCGAAGAATTCGATGACATGCGGCGACCAATTATGGCTGCCCTCGTGGAGATCGGCCCCGACAACGCCCTCGGCGCCCGCCTGCGCAGCCTCGGTCTGCATCCGTTCCATCGCGATCTCGCGCGCCTCGTAGAGCGCGAGGCTGAAATTGGTGAGCTCGACATTCTGACCGACGCTGCCCAGCGTCGCCAGCGGTCCACGCCGCGCGACGTGATAGACGCAGCTGCCCATCACCATTTCGAGCGGGCGATAGCCTGCGGCGAGCAGTGTCCAGAAATCCTGCCCCGTCAGCGCCGACGTGAAGGGTTGCTCATTCGGTCCCTTGAACCCTTGATGCCCCTTGGCATGAACGACCCCCGTGCCGATCGCGACGAATTCGAGGATCTTCGCGTCCCACTCGAGCCGCTTGACCGTCAGCCGCACGCCGACGATGCCGTCCGCGCCCATTTGCGCAGCCTCGAGCCGCATCCGCTCCATCGCCAGGGCGCGCGCCTCGTACATCGCGGTCGAGAGCACATCCATCTCTTGGTTCGCCGACCAGCCCGCGAACTGGAAGCCGAGATGATAGATGCACGAGCCGACGCAGAGCCCGACCGGCTCGAACCCGGCCTTGCGCACCAGCAGGAATTCATTGACCGAAAAGTCCGACGTGAAGATGCCGCCGGGATGTCCTTCGCGGCGAAGCCCGGCGAGGCGCTGCAGCGCATGTTCGGGAATCGCCTGTCCATGCGCGTCGCTCATCAGATGCTGCCTTCCTGCTCGGATGTATCGGTGTCGTAGACGGCGTGGCGGACTTCGCCGCTGCGCTGGAGCGGCGACGGACCGTCGCGCATGTCAATCACCGGCTCGACGCCGTGCGGCACGCCCGCGCCGCGCGGTGTGTCGACGACCGTGCCGACGACGATATGGCGGCCGAGATAGGCCGGCGGCTGCTTGTCGCGTTCCTGCTTGAGGATCTCGCCAAAATGGGTGTGTGCGAGCACGCCATTGCCCATCGTCGCGGCATTGGCGCGCAGCGCCGCATGCGCCTGGCGACGAATGCCCTCCCAGAAGGTGCCAAGCTCGGTAAGCGGCTGGTTGCCTGCAAAGACGCTGCTCTGCCACTGCGTCTGGCGGCCACCCCAGGCATTGGAGCTGCCCCAGCCATTGTAACCCAAGCCGCCGCCGAGCCAATCGTAGCGCGCGCCGACCGCGATCCCGGTCGGCACGATCCCCATTTCGAGCAGCCGCACGAACTCGAGCGCGGGGACGGTGGCGACGACCGGATCGGGGCTCGGCTTCAGGCCCTCGACGCGGATCGCGGTGCCGATCAGCGTGAAATCCATGCTCGGGCCGAAGCTGTGCCGCAGCGTGCGCATCCGCACGTCGACGATCGCGTTGGCGCCGCAGGCCGTCGCTTCGCGGCGGATGCGGTTCAGCGCATGATGCCAGCCCTCCTCGTGTCCCTCGGTCCAGCTCCAGCCATAGTGGAACCAGCAGGTGCCCGAGACGGTGGCGATCGGCTTTACGCCGTGGCTTTTCGCGAGCAGCAGTTCGGCGGGCGTCATCGTCGCGACCCACGGTTGCTTGCCGATCGCGGCAGCCTGCAGCCGGTCGACCACAAAGGGCGGCAGCACCTGGCGGGCGAGCGCTTCCTCCCAGGCGGCGGCGCGCGCCGCATGTTCTGCACGCTGCCGCGGCGTGGTCGATGCTCGCGAAAACAACCCCATACGCCGATCCTCGCCAAATATGCCGATGCTAGCCGCACCGTGCATCGCTGTCAGCCCGGTTTCCGGCTCGTAAAATCTACGCCATGTCCTATTTATGCCGCGGCGCAGCAGAGAGAACCGACCATGCACGACCGAGTGGCTGCTCCCGACCGTGGCGAGGGAATATCGCCCATGGTCAGCTTCGCCTGCGCGCTCGCGTGCGGCGCGATGGTAGCCAACATCTATTATGCGCAGCCGCTGATCGGGCTGATCGCGCCCGAACTGCACATGGCGCCGGGCGCCGCCGGGCTGATCGTCACGTTGACCCAACTCGGCTATGCGTTCGGCCTGCTCTTCATCGTGCCGCTTGCCGACCGTCTCGAGAATCGCCGCCTGATCGTCGCGACGCTGGTGCTGACCGCGGTGGCGCTGGTCATGCTCGCGCTGGTGCCCGGCGCGGCGGCCTTTCTCGCCGCATCGGCGCTCGTCGGGGTGACCTCGGCGGGCGTCCATATGGTGGTGCCGTTCGCCGCATCGCTGGCGCCCGCCGAAACGCGCGGGCGGACGATCGGCAACGTCATGTCGGGACTGCTTGCGGGGATCATGCTGTCGCGGCCAGTGGCGAGCATCATCGCAGAGATCGCGGGATGGCGCGCCGTATTCGGCGTCGCCGCGGCATTGATGCTGCTGCTCGCGCTGTGGCTTGCGCGCGTGCTGCCCGAACGCCGGCCCACGAGCGGCGAAAGCTATGCGCGGATCCTGCGCTCGATGGGGCAGCTGCTGATGCGCGAGCGGGCGCTGCAGCGCCGCTCGATCTATCATGGCTTCGTCTTCACCATTTTCACGATCTTCTGGACCGCGGTCCCGCTCGAACTCGCCGGCCGCTTCGGATTCAGCCAGACCGGTATCGCCGGCTTCGCGCTGGCGGGGGCGGCGGGCGCGCTGGTTGCGCCGATCGCCGGCCGGCTCGGCGACCGCGGCCACATCCGCGCCGGAACGGGTGCCGCCATGCTGGTCATGATCGCTGCCAGTCTGCTCGCGGGCTGGGCGGGAGCGGCCGGGTCGCTGGTCGGGCTGGTGGTCTTCGCGATCGGCCTCGACGGCGCGACGCAGCTTAACCAGGTGCTCGGCCAGCGCGTGATCTTCTCGCTGCCCGGCGAGGATCGCGGGCGCGTCAATGCGGTCTATATGACGATCATCTTCCTGTTCGGGTCGATGGGGGGCATCGCGGCGAGCATCGCCTATCATGCCGGCGGCTGGCGCGGGACGATGCTGCTGAGTGCGGCGATGGGCATCGTGGTGCTGCTGATCTTCGCCACCGAATTTCTCGGCGGACGCCTTGGCCGTCGCCGCACAGGCGATTAAGGCACGCTCAAACCTCCACCAGCGGGACGCCCCATGACCACCCTGATCCGCGAAGCCGACCTGATCGAGAGCGTCGCCGACGCGCTGCAGTTCATCTCCTACTTCCATCCGATGGACTATATCCGGGCGCTGGGCCGTGCCTATGAGGCCGAGCAGGCGCCCGCCGCCAAGGATGCGATCGCGCAGATCCTCACCAATTCGCGGATGTGCGCGGAGGGGCATCGCCCGATCTGCCAGGATACCGGCATCGTCACCGTGTTCGTCAAATGGGGGCAGAACTGCCAGCTCGAGTCCGCCCGGTCATTGCAAGCGGTGATCGACGAGGGCGTGCGCCGCGCCTATCTCTTCCCTGAGAACCGGCTGCGCGCCTCGATCGTCTCGCCGCCGATCTTCGGCCGCGTCAACACCAAGGACAACACGCCGTCGGTCGTCAATGTCGAGATGGTGCCGGGTGACCATGTCGAGGTCACCGTCGCGGCCAAGGGCGGCGGATCGGAGAATAAGTCCAAGTTCGCGATGCTCAACCCGTCCGACAGTGTCGTCGACTGGGTGCTCGAGCAGCTGCCCAAAATGGGCGCGGGCTGGTGCCCGCCCGGCATGCTCGGCATCGGCATCGGCGGCACCGCCGAGCAGGCGATGAAGCTCGCCAAGGAATCGCTGATGGGCGACATCGACATGGCCGAGCTCAAGGCCCGCGGCCCTGCGACCGACATCGAGAAGCTGCGCATCGAGCTTCACGACAAGGTCAATGCGCTGGGCATCGGCGCGCAGGGGCTGGGCGGCCTTGCCACCGTGCTCGACGTCAAGATCGAGACCTGGCCGACCCACGCCGCCTCGCTGCCGATCGCGATGATCCCCAATTGCGCCGCGACGCGTCACGCCCACTTCACGCTCGATGGATCGGGACCCGCCTTCCTCGAGACGCCCAAGCTCGAGGATTGGCCCAAGGTCGAGTGGAAGCCCTCGAAGGAATCGATCCGCGTCGATCTCGACACGCTGACCCCCGAGGTGGTGGCGAGCTGGAAGCCGGGCGACCGGCTGCTGCTCAACGGCAAGATGCTCACCGGCCGCGATGCCGCGCACAAGCGCATCGCCGACATGCTCGCCCGCGGCGAGGAGCTGCCGGTCAGCTTCCGCGGTCGCACCATCTATTATGTCGGCCCGGTCGATCCGGTCGCGGGTGAGGTGGTCGGCCCCGCCGGCCCCACCACCGCGACCCGCATGGACAAGTTCACCAAGATGATGCTCGACCAGGGCCTGCTCGCGATGGTCGGCAAGGCCGAGCGGGGCCCGACCGCGATCGCCGCGATCAAGGAGGCCAAGTCGGCCTATCTGATGGCGGTGGGCGGCGCCGCCTATCTCGTCAGCCGCGCGATCAAGGCCTCGAAGGTCGTCGGCTTCGCCGATCTCGGGATGGAGGCGATCTACGAGTTCGACGTCGTCGACATGCCGGTGACCGTCGCGGTCGATGCGACCGGCGAGAGCGTGCATCAGACGGGGCCGTTGGTGTGGCGCGAGAAGATCGCGCGCGAGAAGCTGCTCGAGGCCATCTAGCCATCGTGCCGCCGCCGCGCCCGTCTTCAGGGCGCGGCAGCGGCGTCGATGATCATGTTGCGGTGCGATTGCACCGCGCGCATCTGCGCCGGAAGACTGCGCATTTGCCTTGCTGCACTGCACAACTATCCTGGGGCTCGTCAAACGAACCTCGGCCTCGAGTGGCCGCATCGGGAGTGCATCATGCGCCTTTTCATCGCCTCCGCTCTTCTCGCCGTCGCGCCGCTCGCCACGGTCGCCGCGCCGGCGATCGCCGCGCCGCTGCAGCATTTCACGCAGGACGGCGACCAATATAGCTATGCCGCGACGCGCCGCGCCGATGGTGTCGTCGTGCTCCGCGGCACGGTCGACAGCACCGGCGACGCGTTCAACCTGCGCGTCCGCGGCACCCGCGTCGACGGCCGCATCGGCGTCAGCACGGTGTCGTTCACCGTCTCGCCCGAGACCGCGAGCCGCCTCGCCAGCGAAGTCCCCGCCGGCGGCACGATGGCCGCGACGCTCGCCGCCAACTAAGCGCCGCGCCCCCGGGCGATCTGCAGACCCCGCGCCGGCTCGTCCGTCGCGGGGTTTGTCGTGTCCGCGCCCGGCGAACCGGATCGGTACCCCAGGCCCGCCGGTCCGGCCATGTCGTCCGGCCGGCGATCCGATGCTGCGGCTATCCCGATCAGCAAATCCCCTGACGCGTTAATAAACCTTATCGTAAAATCTCGGCGCGCATGGTCCGGTCGCAGGAACCAAGATCCGCGTACTGGAAATTGCGATGTTCTCCGTTGCTTCTCACGCCTTGCTCGCGCTCGTCATGGCGTCGGGCCTCTCGCTCTCGGGGCAGGATCCGCGCGCGCTGTCGCTGCCCACGCAGATGCTCGCCATCCACAATCGCGAACGCGCGCTCGTCCATGTGCCACCGCTCGCGTGGAGCGACCGGCTCGCCGCGGACGCCGCCGCCTATGCCCGCCAGCTTGTCCAGATGGGTGAGCTCGACCATAGTTCGGAGGCCTCGCGCGGGGACGAGGGGGAGAATCTCGCAATGGGCACGGCGGGCTATTATTCGCCCGCGGCGCTGGGGATGATGTGGGCGGACGAGAAGCGCCATCTGACCGGCGGCGCGTTCGGCGCGGACAGCCGGACGGGCAATTGGGAGGATGTCGGCCATTACACCCAGATGGTGTGGCGCGGCACGCGACAGGTCGGCTGCGCGACCGCATCGGGCGGCGGCGACCTCTATCTGATCTGCCGCTACGCCCCTGCGGGCAATTATATCGGCGACCGCGTCTATTGAGCGGGGCTTGCAGGGGATCGCGAAAACGACCGCGCCCGCGGCGCATTCCCCAGCGATTCCAGCGGCCTGGCCCCCCGATCCGGCGCCCCGCGAAATACCTTCGGGCGCCGCGCATCGCATGACGAAATTGACGCCCGCCACGCCTCAGCCGCCGCGCGTCCGCCGCCGCCCGCCGAGCCGCCTGACCCGCCGCTCGAAGCTCGGCGCGGGGGTGACCGTCACCCCCATCCAGGCGCGCTGTTCGGAGAGCGTCGCATAGTCGACCCCGCCGCGCACGCGCAGCAGCATCATCAGCAGCCGGTCGTTATAGCGCCGCCGCGTGCCGATCTGCTCGCCATGATAGAAGACCGGCTCCTCGACGCCGTAGAGCGCGCGCTCATAGGCGACGTCGCACAGCTGCTCGGTGGCGAGCGACAGCGCATGATCCCAGGCGGTGCCGAAGTCGCGCCCGGCATCGCGGTTGCGACAGGCGTAGAAGGCCTGCCGCGACGCCCCCGCCTGCCGCGCCGCCTCGGCGACGCTGCCCGTCGCGGCGAGCGCCTCGAGGAAGACGCGCTGCCGATCGGGGGTGATCCCGTCGTGCCGCTGCGCGAGCGCGCGGGTCTCGGGGGAGGGCGCGGCGTCGGGCGGGGCGGCGGCGGCGTCGGCGAGCGGCGGGGCGGGGGTGATGTCGGTGGCCATGGGGTTGCTCCTGGGCTGCAGGGCTAACCCATATGACACGATCGGCGCGTGTAGGAAAATGGTTTCGATCCGGCTTTGTTCTCATGATACGATCCGATCGAGGGGGATCGCGATGAGTCTCTGGACCGAAGTGGTTTTGGCGGCGATGCGACGACAGGCGGCGAAATCGCCCGACGGTTCGGTCCACCCCGCCCCTTTAGGGGAGGGGCCGGGGGTGGGGCCTCGCTATCGGGCGCGGCGTCTGCGGAGACGCCCCACCCCAACCCCTCCCCTGAAGGGGAGGGGCTCAAACGCACTGACGTGACCGCGATCGACGCGAGGAGGACGACATGCCCATCCCATTCGCATGCGGCTGGTGCGGGAGCAGCGATGTCTCGCGGGATGCCCGGCGGACCCGGACCTCGAGAAGCAGGCGTGGCTGCTGCGGCAGGTGTTCGACGACGGCTTCTGCCAGACCTGCGAATGCTGGCGCGGACTGGAGGAGGTCGAGATCGACCCGATTGACTCGAATAACGTAACGCCATAAATGGAGATCAGCTTCGATCCTATCAAGCGCGCGCTGACGCTGGCGAACCGCGGTCTCGATTTCGCGGATGCGGCGCGCGTGTTCGATGGTCCGACGTTCACGCAGCAAGATACGCGGTTTGCCTATCCAGAGGACCGGTTCCAGACATATGGGCTGCTTGCCGAGCGTTTGGTCATGCTGGTCTGGGCGAAGACAAGCGACGGACGCCACATCATTTCGATGAGGACGTGCAATGACCGAGAACAAGCACAGTACCGACAGCGGTTGGGTTGATCCTGACGACGCGCCGGAATGGACCGACGAGATGTTCGAGGTCGCGGAGTTCGCGATCGGCGGCAAGGTGATCCGCCCGGCGACGTGCTATCTCGGGCCGAACGGCGTGGTGCGCGGCCGCCCGCCGCTGGGTACGGCAAGCAAGCGCCAGGTGACGTTGCGCCTCGACCCCGACGTGCTCGACCGCTTCCGCGCGGACGGGCCGGGCTGGCAGGGGCGGATCAACGCGGCGTTGCGCAAGGCGGTGGGGTTGTGAGGCGCTTTGCCCGCCGCGCCCGGCATGATAGCGTCGCGCGATGAAAGCCGACCACGACCTCTTCGACACGCGCGACGCGCAGGCCGAGGCGCAGGCTGACGCCCGCGCCGACGCGAACGCGTCGGCCGGCCGCACCGTGTCGCACGGCGCGGTGAAGCGCTGGCTCGGGTCGTGGGGAAGCGGCAAGCCTCTGCCGCGGCCGCGCATCGGCGACTGAGGTGCGCCGCATCGAGTGGACCGACGATGCAGTCGCCAACCTCGATGCCATTGCCGACTATATCTCCGCGTTCAATCCAGCGGCGGCGCAGCGTCTCGCCGCGCGGCTGATCGCGCTGGCGGACAGCCTCGCTGACTTTCCGGAGCGCGGTCGTGACGCAGGTGAGGGGCGGCGCGAACTGACGATCGTCTGGCCCTATGTGCTGCGCTATCGAGTGGAGGCGGAGCGGGTGATCATCCTGCGCATCCGGCATGGCGCGCGGGATACGGAGGTGTGACGTTGCGCCTCGATCTCGACCGGCTCGACGCTTTTCGCGCGGACGGGCCGGGCTGGCAGGGGCGGATCGACGCGGCGTTAAAGGCGGTGGGGTGTGAGGGGCTGGCTAACAGGAGCGCGCGACCCTCATGCCGCCGTTCGTCTGTAACCCGTCGATAGCTCTGTATCATCCCTCCGAAAATTGTATGCTCGACAGGCTCAGGATGAGCAGGCGGTGTTAAAGGGTTGAGGCACTACGTGACGCCTCAATCAAACCTCGGCTGCATTCCTCTTCGAAATTTCGGAAACTCAGAATTGTGCCTGATAGCCAGATTGAAATCATTCTCCTTGCTGATTACATAGCGAGAAGCGTACATTGTCTGCAGAGAGTTGGCGAAGTCCATGTTCTCTTCGTCGGTAGGAATAGCCTCAAGGGCTTTTAGAAGACTTAAATCCCTTTCTGCCTTTTCATAATGGGGCCTTAGCTCCTCGGCGAGGGAGGTAGCCTGTTGAATAGTAAATCTGCCTGACACGAGAGCTGAAACCATAGCTTTGTCGCGTTCATTCTTGGACTCTCTAAGGGAGTTCTCCAAACCATTCATAATGGAAGGGCACCACGCCCCGAGCATTAAGTCGGCCGATAATGGCATGTAGATTTCGATACCGGGAACAGCTAATCCGATGTTTCCATACGGTCCAAAATCATTCGAGTTATGAAGTGAGACGGGATGGTCGCCCAGATAAAATGAACGGCCAGGTGGAGAGGAGAATAACCTAAACTCTTTTAATGAAATAATCAAAGCAAAACTATGGACATCTTCCTTTAATGAAAGAAGGTGTCTCCGTTTTAAATCGTTTTCATCAGAAGGTTTATATCCCTTGATATCCTCCAATCTGCCACCGATCGTTTCGAGTTTCTCCTTCAATGCGGACTCGAATAGGGCCATCTTTTCTCGATGTGCTCGGGTGCGTACGAATTGAAACGCGATAAAAAAGGCGAGTGAAGCTATGCCCTCCGGATCGCTGGGCAGTGTTCTCGTTTGCAAAACCTTGCGGTAGACCGGAAGGATCATATCCTCAATACCGCAAGCAATCCCTTCGAATGAAACGATGTAGTCTTCGTCAAAATCAAAATCGTTAAATCGACGTTCGGCCATCACGTTCTTTATTGATGTGATGAAGCGCTTTTCAGTGTGCTTATCGTAGACCGATACTCTCTCGTTGTCAGCATCGCACAGAAACTGGCGAAGTATAAACTTTGGCACATAATGCTGATTCTGTGCTCCAGACATATTTACCCCGCCGCCACCTTCGTCTTCCGCTTCCTTACCACCTTCGCCGCCGCCACCGGCGTCACCGCAGGCTTCGCCCCCAGCAGCGGCTTCAGATACCGCCCCGTATAGCTGCGCTCGACCTGCACCACATCTTCGGGGGTGCCGACCGCGACGATCTCGCCGCCCTTGTCGCCGCCCTCCGGCCCCAGGTCGATCATCCAGTCGGCGGTCTTGATCACCTCGAGATTATGCTCGATCACCACCACCGTATTGCCCTGCTCGACCAGCGCGTGGAGCACCTCGAGCAGCTTGCGGACATCCTCGAAATGCAGCCCGGTGGTCGGCTCGTCGAGAATATATAGCGTGTTGCCCGTCGCCCGCCTGGACAATTCCTTGGCGAGCTTGACGCGCTGCGCCTCGCCGCCCGACAGCGTCGTCGCCTGCTGGCCGACCTTGACGTAGCCCAGCCCCACCTCGACCAGCATCAGCATCTTGTCGCGAATGCCGGGCACCGCCTTGAAGAATTCCGCGGCATCCTCGACGGTCATGTCGAGTATGTCGGCGATCGACTTGCCCTTGAAATGGACCTCGAGCGTCTCGCGATTATAGCGCTTGCCGTGGCACACGTCGCAGGTGACGTAGACGTCGGGCAGGAAGTGCATCTCGATCTTGATCAGCCCGTCGCCGGTGCACGCCTCGCAGCGCCCGCCCTTGACGTTGAAGCTGAACCGGCCGGGCTTGTAGCCGCGCGCCTGCGCCTCGGGCAGCCCCGCGAACCAGTCGCGGATCTGCGTGAACGCGCCGGTGTAGGTCGCCGGATTGCTGCGCGGCGTGCGGCCGATCGGCGACTGGTCGATGTCGATCACCTTGTCGAGATGCTGCAGCCCCTCGATCTTCTCATGCGCGCCGGCGAGCACGCGCGCGCCGTTGAGCGTGCGGCTGGCGCTGGCGAACAGCGTGTCGATCGTGAAGGTCGACTTGCCCGATCCCGACACGCCGGTGATGCAGGTGAAGGTGCCGAGCGGGATGCTCGCACTGACGTCCTTGAGGTTGTTGGCGGTGGCGCCCCTGACGGTGATCTTGCGGCCGTTGCCGGGGCGGCGCGCGGCGGGCACCTCGACCATCCGGCGGCCGGCGAGATAGTCGCCGGTCAGACTCCCCTCGGTGTTGAGAATGTCGTCGAGCGTGCCTTGCGCGACCACCGCGCCGCCGCGCACCCCCGCGCCCGGCCCCATGTCGACGACATAATCGGCGGTGCGGATCGCGTCCTCGTCATGCTCGACGACGATCACCGTGTTGCCGAGATCGCGCAGGCGGCGCAGCGTCACCAGCAGCCGGTCATTGTCGCGCTGGTGCAGCCCGATCGAGGGCTCGTCGAGCACGTAGAGCACGCCCGACAAGCCGCTGCCGATCTGGCTGGCGAGCCGGATGCGCTGGCTCTCGCCGCCGCTGAGCGTGCCCGAGGTGCGGTCGAGGTTGAGATAGTCGAGGCCTACGTTGTCGAGGAAGCCGAGCCGCTCGACGATCTCCTTGAGGATACGCTCGGCGATCTGCTTCTGCTGGTCGCCCAGATGCTGCGGCATCTCGCGGAAGAATTTGAGGGCGGGGCCCACCGCGCGCCGCGTCGACATCGAGATGTCCTCGCCGGCGATCTTGACCGCGCGGGCCTCGGGCTTGAGCCGCGCGCCGTCGCACACCTCGCAGGGCTTGGCGGACTGGTACTTCGCCAGCTCCTCGCGCATCCACGCGCTCTCGGTCGAGAGCATGCGGCGCTCGAGATTGCCGATCACGCCCTCGAACGGCTTCTTGACCTCGTAGCTCTTGCGCCCGTCCATGAACCTGAGCGTGATCGCGCGGCCCTTGGTGCCGTGAAGGATGGTGTCGCGATCCTCCTCGGACAGATCGGTCCACGGCGTCGCCAGATCGAAATCATAGGCGCGCGCGAGGCTGGAGAGCACCTGCATATAGTAGGGCGAGGGCGGGTTGGACTTCGCCCAGGGGACGACCGCGCCCTGCTTGATCGACAGATTCTCGTTGGGGACGACCAGCGCGGGATCGAAATAGAGCTTCTCGCCCAGCCCGTCGCACGCGGGGCAGGCGCCCTGCGGCGCGTTGAACGAGAACAGCCGCGGCTCGATCTCGGCGATGGTGAAGCCCGAGACGGGGCAGGCGAATTTCTCGGAGAAGGTGATGCGGTCGGCGATGCCGTCGGGGAGCGTGAGGCCCTTCATCTTCGGAGCCCTCTCCCCCTGGGAGAGGGTTGGGTGAGGGTCTCCGCTTGTCGGGGCGGACGCGCCGGCTGCGCCGTCGCTCCCCCTCACCCCATCCCTCTCCCCGCCGGGGAGAGGGGGCTGGGTGTCGCCCACCACATCGACATAGGCGAGCCCCTCGGCGAGCTTGAGCGCCGCCTCGAAGCTCTCGGCGAGCCGCGTCTCGAGCCCCTCGCGCACCACCATGCGATCGACGACCACCTCGATGTCGTGCTTATATTTCTTGTCGAGCGCGGGCGCCTCCTCGATCTCGTGGATCGTGCCGTCGATGCGGACGCGCTGGAAGCCCATCTTCTGCCATTCGGCGAGCTCCTTGCGATACTCGCCCTTGCGCCCGCGCACGGTGGGCGCGAGCAGGTAGAAGCGCGTCCCCTCGGGCAGCGCCATCACTCGGTCGACCATTTGCGACACCGTCTGCGCCGAGATCGGCAGCCCCGTCGCGGGCGAATAGGGGATGCCGACGCGCGCCCACAGCAGGCGCATATAGTCGTAGATCTCGGTGACCGTCGCGACCGTCGAGCGCGGGTTGCGGCTGGTCGTCTTCTGCTCGATCGAGATGGCGGGGGAGAGGCCCTCGATATGATCGACGTCGGGCTTCTGCATCAGCTCGAGGAACTGGCGCGCATAGGCGGACAGGCTCTCGACGTAGCGGCGCTGCCCCTCGGCATAGATGGTGTCGAAGGCGAGGCTCGACTTGCCCGAACCGCTCAAGCCCGTGATCACGATCAGCTTGTCGCGCGGCAGGTCGATCGACACGTCCTTGAGGTTGTGCTCGCGCGCGCCGCGTACGGAGATGTGGGTCAGCATGAAGCGGTTTGTTCCAGATTTGTTCGGGTGGGGCAAGGGGCTCCGCTGGAGCAGGGTCGAGATGGGGAGGGCGAGGCGGATCGGCAAGCGAAGGGCGAGGCTTGCGCCGGGTGAGGGATTTTCTCACGCGCGCGGCATGATCCTCTCGCGCATCGGCAGCAAGGCGCAGACCACGATCCCGCGGGCGGTGCGCGCAGCGCCCGGGCGCGAGCATGGCGACCAGATCGCCGATCGGATCGAGCAGGGCCAGGTCGCGCTCACCCGCGCCGCGCGGCGGCGGACCCGTTCGACGATCCGTTCGCGCGCTTCATAGAAAGGGGCGAGGCCGACCAGATATACGATCGTCTGGCCCAAAGGTGACGGTATCCCGCCATCTGTAGGGTAAAGACGCCGACCGTATGGCGATGGACGCCATCCGCGCCAGCGGGTTCTATCTCTACTGTGGCGGTAGCCGCCCCATTGCGTCTCGTGGAAGGCGCCGATCAGCGAGCACGGAAGCGGCCGTTCCGGAGGGACCCTAAGCAACCGGGGAGACAGCCTGCATTGGGACAAATCTGCGGCTCAGAGCGATAGGGTGCACGGCAGCTCATGTAATATGCGGACATTTAGCGCCAGCTAGCAAGCATGGCAGAATGACATACATTGGGCCAGCTGCGAAACGCTTATCTGTTCTTGATTTGTCCAAAAATGCGGTTCATCTTCATTTTCGATTGGCGTCTCTCAACTTTGATGGCTGGCGCCGCAGCGCTGAAGGGTAAGGTCGTGAAGCTAGTTGCCGCGCATGCTACAAACTATCGGAATATTTTGGATTCCAACGTTGTAGATATCGGCCAGTCCACCTGTTTGGTAGGCAAGAACGAGGCGGGTAAGTCAGCATTCCTGAAGGCACTGGAAGGCCTGCGCTCGACGGAGCCGGGTTTCACCCAATACAACAAGATCACCAACTACCCGCGGCAGCATCTGTCGGAGTACGCGAGCATCCACGGCGGGGAGGAGGCAGAAGTAATGACAGCAACCTGGATGCTCGAGGCAGCCGACGTGAGGGCAGTCGAGATGGAGCTCGGCGATGGTGTCCTTCAGGATACGAGATTCGAAATCTCCAAGACCTACGAACAGACAGGGTCGAGCTGGACCTTTTCTATCGACGAGGACAAGGCGCTCGCTCATTTGGTTTCTAAATCCGGGCTCAGTGTAGACGATAAAGCCGTGCTAAGCGAGGCGCGCACCACGGCCAAAGCCCACGAAGCATTGGCGGCGTTATCTGCACGCACGCCGCCGCAGGACGCGCTGTTTGCGATAATTGGAAAGTTTCGGGAACAACGGGCCACGCTGCGGGCGATCGACATCCTGTCAAAACGGATGCCGAAGTTCATGTACTTCTCGCACTGGGACCGCATGAGCGGTCAGCTCTCGATCAACAAATTGAATGCGGATAAGCAGCAGGGCGTCGAAATGGATAGCGGCGATCGCGTCTTCCTCGACTTTCTCGAATATGCCGGAACCACGCTTGAGGAACTCGTTGCGACCACGCAGTTCGAGGAGCTGAACGCGAAGTGCGAAGCAGCCGCTCTACGAATAACTAACCAGATATTTGACTACTGGACGCAAAATGACGAACTCAAGATCAAGGTCGTCCTGTCTGAGGGCAAATCCGGCGACCCGGCTCCCTTCAACTCGGGCCCGGTGGCGAGGGCCCGGGTGGAGAACAATCTCCATGGTGTTACCGTCCCCTTCTCGGAGCGGTCGGCGGGATTTATCTGGTTCTTCTCCTTCCTGGTCAAGTTCGCTCAAATCAAGAAGAGCCACGGCAACGTGATCCTGCTGCTCGACGAGCCTGGCCTCACGCTCCACGGAACCGCCCAGCTTGACCTGCTCCGCTACTTTGCTGAGGAGATTGCGCCAAACCATCAGCTGATCTGGACGACACACTCGCCGTTCATGGTGCCGCCGAACGACCTAGCGTGTGTCCGCACGGTCGAGGATGTTGTGATTCGCGATGCGCGTGATCGGAAGAAGTCGATCGGTACCAAGATCCGATCGGACGTGCTGACCACTGATCCACAGACGAACTTCCCGATCTTCGGCGCGATGGGATTCGAGGTGACGCAAACCCTCGTCATCGGAAAGAACACCTTGCTTGTCGAAGGGCCGAGCGACATTCTCTACCTTCAGGCAGCATCTGCGGTGCTCAAAGCCGCGGGCCGAAAGCATCTATCGCCGCAGTGGGCTATTTGCCCATCGGGCGGCATCGACAAGATCCTACCCTTCGTCCGCCTCTTCTACGGCAACAAACTCAATATAGCCGTCCTCACGGATTTCGAGCGCGGTCAGAAGAAGAAGCTGGAAGATCTCCACAAGGCCGCGCTCCTCGATGGGGAGCGCATAATCCTCGCGACGGAGATCGCGGGAAAGGACGAGGCCGACATTGAGGACTTCTTCGATCCCGCACTGTTCGTTGATCTCATCAACAAGACCTACGGCCTTAAGGACGGGCACGAGCTGACCGTCGAAAAGCTTGAGGCCGCTGACGCTAACACGACCCGCCTCGTGAAGAAGGCGGAGGCATATTTCCGCGTTCTGCCCGCTGAAATCCCGGACTACAGTCACTTCGATCCGTCGATGTATCTGCTTCAGCACCCAGCAATGCTGACCGGCAAGGGCAAGCCGGTTGAAAACACGCTGGCGCGGTTTGAGCAGGCGTTCGAACGGATCGCGAAGTTCGTCTGATCCGGAATTGGTGTTCGCTAAACTTCACCGCAACGACCGCTTTCGGTGCGACCGGACGCTGATTGGCGAAGATCGAACGACCGGCTCTGGTCGTGAGCAGTCGGCAGGACGGCGGGACCAGACCGTCGGTCAGACACCGTGTATCCGCGAAGCCGGACTGGGCGAAATCCACCACTTTCCGTCATCCTGACGAAGGTCAGGATCCAGACACGCAGCGCCCGGAAGAGCAAGGCTGCGCATATGGATCCCGGATCAAGTCCGGGATGACGAAGAACAAGACTGCGGTCGTGGCCCAGTCCCGCCATCCCGGCGCGGACTGGCGGAATGAACCTTGCCCTATCATCGACGCCCGTCATTGCGAGCGAAGCGAAGCAGTCCAAGTCGGCGCTCGGGGCTGGACCGTGACGGCGCCTTCCGCCTCGCGATGACGGCTCGTGGCGATCGTCGGCAAACGAAGCCGCCGCCGCCTCCCGCTACGCCTTCGCGCAGGTGAACACCCGCCGCGTCTCGCACCATAGTTCGAACGGGCGCTGCGCCAGCGCCGCGCGGCCGACTTCGATCGCCGCGTCGTCATTGTCGGCGACGATGTCCTGCGCGCTCACGATCCTGCCGTTGCGCTCGCTCAGCGCATAGAGACGATAGTGCATCGGGGTTGCTCCGCTCGGGCAGGCTCAACGCACGCACGTACCGCGACTCGCCCGCTGCCTGCACACAGCGTCTTCGTCGCGCGCGAGACTAGCGCCGCCCCCGCCGGGCGGAAACAAGCTGGATCAGTTTTTCGGCAAAATCGATCGGCGCGCCCGGTGCGACCGCCTGGCCGCACCGGACGCCGCCGTCGATCAGACCGCGGCCTTGAGCGCGTCGACCAGGTCGGTCTTCTCCCACGAGAAGAAGTCGCCCTCGGCGTCGCGGCCGAAATGGCCGTAGCTCGCGGTCTTCTGGTAGATCGGCTTGTTGAGCTTGAGATGCTCGCGAATGCCCTTGGGGGTCAGCCGGACCAGCTTGGGCAGCACCTCTTCCAGCTTGGCCTCGGGAACGGTGCCGGTGCCGTGCGTGTCGACATAGACCGACAGCGGCTCGGCGATGCCGATCGCGTAGCTGAGCTGGATCGTGCAGCGCGTCGCCAGACCCGCGGCGACGACGTTCTTGGCGAGATAGCGCGCCACATAGGCCGCCGAGCGATCGACCTTGGTCGGGTCTTTCCCCGAGAAGGCGCCGCCGCCGTGCGGGGCGGCACCGCCATAGGTGTCGACGATGATCTTGCGGCCGGTGACGCCCGCGTCGCCGTCGGGGCCGCCGATCTCGAACAGCCCGGTCGGGTTGACGTAGATCTTGTCGTCGGCAGGCAGCCAGCCGTCGGGGAGCACGTCGGCGAACACGCCCTTGACGTAGTCGCGCAGCTTGGCCTGGCCGGCCTCGTTGCTGAGCTCGGCCGAATGCTGCGTCGAGACGACCAGCGCGGTCGCGCGCACCGGCTTTTCGTTCTCATATTGCAGCGTGACCTGGCTCTTGGCGTCGGGCTCGAGGAAGGGCGCGGCGCCCGAATGGCGGTCGGCGGCCATGCGCTCGAGGATCTTGTGGCTGTAGTAGAGCGTCGCGGGCATCAGCCCCGGGGTCTCGTCGGTCGCGTAGCCGAACATGATGCCCTGGTCGCCCGCGCCCTCGTCCTTGTTGCCGCTCTCGTCGACGCCCATCGCGATGTGCGCGGACTGCGGGTGGAGGTTGTTCGAGAAGCTGAACGTGTTCCAGTGGAAGCCCGACTGCTCGTAGCCGATCCGCTTGACCGTCGCGCGGATCGTGTCCTCGATCTCCTGCTCGACGCCGGGCGCCCAGTTGCCCGCGGTGTCCATGATGCCCTCGCCGCGAATCTCGCCGGCGATCACCACCATGTTGGTCGTGGTCAGCGTCTCGCACGCGATGCGCGCCTGCGGGTCCTTGCCGAGGAACAGGTCGACGATCGAGTCGCTGATCTGGTCGGCGACCTTGTCGGGATGGCCTTCGGACACGGACTCGGAGGTGAAGAGATATTCGCTGCGCATCGGCTCGACGGTCCCTCGATAGGAGCTGAAATCGGACTTAGAGAAAACCTTATATAAAGCTCTCTTTATATGTCCTAGCGGCAAATGCCAGCCCCCCGAGAAGCAGCGCTATCAGCAGCACCGCCCAGTTGCCGAGATGCGCGAAGAGCGTGGCGGGCAGTGCGGTCGGAAGCGGCAGCGCCATCATCCCCATCGATCCCTGCGGCAGCGACTTGAGCACGCGCCCGTCGGCATCGACGATCGCGGAAATCCCCGTCGGGGTGGCGCGGACGACGGGCATCCCCTCCTCGATCGCGCGCAGCCGCGCCTGGGCGAGATGCTGCGGCGGGCCGGAGCGGCCGAACCACGCGTCGTTGGACGGGTTGAACACGAAGGCGGGGCGGTTCGATTCGTCGACGACATGGCCTGAGAACACCATCTCGTAGCAGAGCTGCAGCCCGACCTTGCCGAAGCCCGGCAGCGTCATCGTCTGCGGGCCGGGGCCGGGCAGGAAGTCGATGTCGCCGGGGACGAGCCGCGCGATCCCGATCCGCGAGAGGATCGGGCGCATCGGCAGATATTCGCCGTAGGGGACGAGATGCGCCTTGTCGTAGCGGCCGAGCAGCGCACCCCCCGCGCCGATCGCGAAGATCGCGTTGCGCGCCGCGATCTCCTCGCCCGCCGCGTTGCGGATCGCCGCCTCGCCGCCGCCGAGCAGCACGTCGTGCGGCCCCAGCATCGCGGCGAGCTGGATGCGCGCCGCGGGATCCTCCTGGACGTCGCCCTCGATCGCCGATTCGGGCCACAGCACCAGCCGCGGGCTGGCGCCCGGCGCGCCGGAGAGCGCCTGGAGGCGGGTGAGGTGGCGTTGCATCAGCTGCGGCGACCAGCGCTCGCCCTGGCCGATATCGGGCTGGACGACCTGCGCGACGGGGCCGCTCGGCATCGACGGCGGCGCGGGCGGCGAGAAGCGCTGGAGCAGCGCGGGCGTCGTGTAGAGCCCGACCAGGATCGCCAGACCGATCAGCGCGGGGATGTTGGCCGCCGACAGGATCGTGCGGCGGGTCAGCGCCTCGCGCGGGCGCGTCGCGAGGATCAGCACGAAGCCGGTCGAGGCGACGACCAGCCCCGACAGCGCATAGGTGCCGACGGTGCGCGCGACCAGCGCGAAGGGCAGGTCGATGATCGTCACCGACACCGGATTCCACGGGAAGCCCGTGAAGATCGTGCCGCGCAGCCACTCGCTCGCCGCCCAGCTCGCGCCGAGGAACAGCGTCAGGCTGACCGCGCCGCCGCGCACGCGCCGCGTCGCCCACCACGCCGAGGCGGTGGCGAGCATCGGGAAGACCGCGAGATAGAGCGACAGCGCGACCACCGCGACCCAGCCCAGCCAGGCGGGAATCGCCGCCTGATAGGTGAACGCCTTGGCGATCCAGTCGAGCCCGAGCACGAAGTCGCCGAGCCCGAACAGCCAGCCGATCGCCGCCGCCCGCCGCAGCGTCTCCGCTTTCGACAGCAACAGATAGAGGAAGGCGAAGGCGAGCAGCGTCAGCGGCCACAGCCCCATCGGCGCGAAGCCGAACGCCGAGAGGATGCCGAGCAGCAATGCGGAGAGGAGCGGAGCCATGCGGCCCGCTATCCTGCTCGGAGCGCGCTGTCATCCTCCCTCGTCACCGCGCCGTCATCCGGGACGGCGCCGAGGGAGGATGGTCACGCGGTCAATGCTGGATCGCGGCGATCTGCGTCGGCGCCTCGGCGGATGCCACGGCCGGCTGGAGCGCGGCCTGCGACGCCTGGAAGCGCGCCACCACCGCCATAGCGGCGGCGACATCGGCGGGCAGCGCCACCGGTGCGGCGGCGGGCGG